>PAAY01000053.1 GCA_002698985.1 Saprospirales bacterium
TGAGAGAAGTTGAGAGAAGTTGAGAGAAGTTGAGAGAAGTTGAGAGAAGTTGAGAGAAGTTGAGAGAAGTTGAGAGAAGTTGAGAGAAGTTGCAATCCTAACCAAACCCCTCTAAACCTCTCTAAACCCCTCTAAACCCCTCTAACCCCCTCCAAACACACAAGACCATATACCATGTTCGACAGCCTTTCAGACAGACTTGAATTAGCGTTTAAATCCTTTACTGGCGAGCGCAAGCTCACCGAATTGAACGTTGCTGAAAGCATTAAAGAAATACGCCGTGCCCTGGTTAGTGCGGACGTTAACTACGCCATTGCGAAGCAATTCACCGAAAGGGTAAAAGAAAAGGCACTGGGCACCGAAAACGTACTCAAGGCTGTGAAGCCCGGCCAGTTGATGGTCAAAATCGTTCAGGACGAGCTGACCGAACTGATGGGGGGACAGGCCGCCGGCATCAACCTGAAAGGCAGCCCTTCGGTCGTTCTGATTGCTGGTTTGCAGGGTTCAGGTAAAACCACGTTTTCCGGTAAGCTTGCCAATTTCCTGAAGAACAAAAAGAAAAAGAAGCCCTTGCTGGTGGCCTGCGACGTTTACCGTCCAGCGGCCATTGACCAGATTACGGTGCTTGGTGAGCAGATTGGCGTTCCGGTTTACAAAGAAGAAGGCAATAAAAACCCGGTTGAAATTGCTGCAAAGGCCATTGCCTACGCACAGCAAAACAAGCACGATGTGGTCATCGTGGATACCGCCGGTCGTCTGGCCATCGACGAAGAGATGATGAATGAAATCTCTTCGCTCAAAGAAGCCCTGCAGCCGGATGAAACCCTTTTCGTGGTGGATTCTATGACCGGTCAGGATGCGGTGAACACCGCCAAGGCCTTCAACGACCGTCTCAATTTCGACGGGGTTGTACTCACCAAACTCGATGGTGACACCCGCGGTGGTGCTGCCCTCTCCATCAAATACACCGTTGGCAAGCCCATCAAGTTTGTCAGCATGGGCGAAAAGCTGGACACGCTCGATGTTTTCCACCCCGAGCGGATGGCTCAGCGGATCCTCGGAATGGGTGACATTGTCTCACTGGTTGAAAAAGCCCAGGAGCAGTTTGACGAAGAGGAGGCCAAACGGCTGGAAAAGAAGATTCGCAAAAACAAGTTCGACTTCAACGACTTCCTCAGCCAGATGCGCCAGATCAAGAAGATGGGCGATATGAAAAGCCTCATCTCCATGATTCCTGGCATGAGCAAGGCCCTGAAAGACGTGGAAATCGACGAGCGTCGCCTGGCCCACATCGAAGCTATGATCTATTCGATGACGCCGAAGGAACGCGAAAATCCGGAGGTGCTCAACATGAGCCGCAAGAAGCGCATTGCCCGCGGTGCCGGTGTCAGTCTGGATCAGGTCAACATGTTCATCAAGCAATTTGATCAGATGCGCAAGATGATGCACAAGCTGACCAAAACACCCGGTTTCGGTGGCGGTGGAGCCGTGCCTAAAATGAAGCCCGGTTTCAGAAGGCGTTGATAAGTTCGGGTGTCAACTCCTGTACGGCCTCGCCCGTTAGGGTCTCGCTTTGTTCATCGTTCATAATGCAAAGGGGTTCCTTTGCGGCAAGAAACACACCGGGCTGTTTCCACCAATCAGCGTTTTTCAGGCTATTCAGATTGAAGCGGCCTTCGATGAAATGAAGGTATCTGCCCGAGTACCTGCTTTCGATCTGCAGGAAGAAGTCATCAGGCACCTTTTCCCAATCGTCGTAAACGAGAATCCCGTCCAACTCACAACTGCTGGATAGTTCCCAATTCAACTCCCCTCCGGAATGGCCATACCTGTATCCCGAGGCAGCGGCATTGAGGTCGTTCAGCAGGGCAGTTGCCGTGGCTTTCCCGCCGGCACCATTGCCCTTGAGAAAATGCCTTTCTCCAGCGGCACCCGCTATTTCAAAGGCGTTTTGCTCATTGGGCACATCCAGCCACTGGCTCTGATCCTGGACCAGAGTTGGCAGCACATACGCCACCACCTCGGCACTGTTTTTTGGAAGAATGGTTCCAAGCAATCGGACCTTATTCAACAACCACCGGGGCAGCCCCCAGTTGTCAATACCGCAATACACCAACTGTTCAGGCTTTGCTTCCGTTCCGTAAAGGTGCTTCAACAAAATGCAAAGCTTACAAGCGGCATCCACTCCGGAGAGGTCACGAGCAGGATTGGCTTCGGCAAGGCCGCTTTGTTGCGCCAGCGAAAGAGCATCTTCAAAACTGAGGCCTACCCGCTGCTGCTTGTCCAGAATGAAATTGGTGGTACTGTTCAAAATGCCCTGAAAAACCGGTCTTGGCTCGTAGTTGAAAAAAGTGTCAATGGTGCGCACTATCGGTACCGCCGCTCCACAGGCTGCTTCGTAGAGCAAAGTGCCTCCATGTTCCTGCTCCAGGGCCCTGAGTCCCCGGCCATGCCTTGCAACCAGGTCTTTGTTGGCCGTGATGAATGTTTTGCCCGCTCGCAAACACCGCACTGCCAACTTAAGGGCGGTTGGAGTATCCGACAATGCCTCCACCACTACCTGTGGTTTTGCGCTGAAAAAGTCGTTCACATCATCTGTGAGCAGCGATGGCAACAGGCAACGGTGCTTCCGGGTGTCTTTAATCAGAACGCTAACAGGCCGGTAGCGTGGCTGTGACTGCAATAGTTCAAAGAATGCTTTGCCGACGGTGCCGAAGCCCGCCAGGCCTATATTGATGGTATTGGTATTCATGACTAAATGAAATCTGGGTTAGCTGGACAAAAGAGAGCCGATGCCTGGCTCAACACCAGGCACCACACTCGTTTACCGATGGAAAAGAAATTCAAACAGGGGTTGCTACTTTGGAACCTACAGCTGCAAATGCTGACTCCAGGTCCTGGATGAGATCCCGGACGTCCTCCAGCCCTACTGACAGCCGGATGAGTCCATCTTCAACACCGGATTGGCGGCGCTTCTCTGCAGGGATGGACTTGTGGGTCATGCTGGCCGGATGGCACAGCAGGCTTTTCACGCCGCCCAGGCTTTCCGCCAGTTTGAAATAGGAAGTTGAACTTGCAAACCGGGTAGCGGCGGTGGCAGAGTTGTCTTTCAAGACGAAGGATACCACGCCGCCAAATCCGGAACATTGTCGCCTGGCAACCTGGTGGCCGGGATGAGATGGCAGGCCGGGATAATGTACTTTCTCAACAGCCGGATGGGCCTCCAGCCATTCCGCAATGCGGCGGGCATTTTCGCAATGTTGTTTTACCCGAAGGTGAAGCGTTTCAATTCCGCGCAGCACCAGCCAGGAATCAAAAGGTGACAATACAGCACCGGAAGCGTTTTGGATGAATTTGATGCGTTCCCCTAATTCTTGATTCCGGGCTACAACCAGACCTGCGATCAGGTCACTGTGACCCCCCAGGTACTTGGTTGCGCTGTGCACGACGATGTCGGCCCCTAGTGCCAACGGTCGCTGCAACACGGGGGAAGCAAAGGTGTTGTCAATGCAAAGCAGGCAATCGTAAGCCCTTGCAATGATGGCCACCTCTTCGATATCTGTAATTTTCAGGGTTGGATTGGTGGGCGTCTCAATCCAGATGAGCGCAGTGTTGGGACTCAAGGCCTTTTCGATGTTGGCAGGGTCCGTGGTGTCAACATACTTCACCCTGATCCCGAACTTTTCATAAACGTGGGTGAAGAGCCTGAAAGCCCCGCCGTAAATGTCATCTACGGCGATGATCTCGTCACCTGCTTTCAGCAATTTCAGTACTGCATCGATGGCAGCCAGGCCACTGCTGAAGGCAATGCCTTGCTGGCCACCTTCCAGTTTGGCGATGACGTCCTCCAGCACTTTGCGGGTGGGATTGTTGGTGCGGGCATAATCGAATCCTTTGTGAATGCCCGGGGCTTCCTGCACGAAGGTGGAAGTCTGGTAGATCGGAACGGCGATTGCGCCGGTTTGTGGATCCACAGGCAGGCTGTGGATGGTTTCAGTGATTTGACTCATGATGAGGCTTGTTTTGTGTTAACGAAAATGGTTAAAAACAAGCCACCGCTTACACCAGAGCCTGTGCCCGAAACTGCCGGCTGAGCGTCTGTTTTGAGGCACCCCCAAAACGACAAAAGCTCACCCGACAAGTCATCGGATGAGCTTTTGCAACTGTACACCTGCGCGCATGGGTACAATGAAAAAAGCACACACAGACGACTTATCTTCCTCCGGAATTCCGGAGATGGATTTGGCACCTTATCCCGATAAATCGGGACAGGTTGTCAAGGCTTCACAGGGCCATTTCCCTCTGCCTTTCTTGATAAGCAATGTGGCTTCAAAGAACTGGCGCAAAAGTAGGGTTGCGCCTTCCAGAATTCCTAATCTTCGGTAATTAAAATTTTGTTAGCAGCCTTAAGTGGCTGTTTCTCTGCGACTTAAATTGCATGCTTAGCATCGGAACCGGTGAGTTCTGAAAGGAGTTGTTCTCTACAGACCGGTACCACCCCCACCTGTTCCACCACCTGGCTGCCTGCCAGATTGGCCAGCCTTACCAGCAATTCTTCAGGCAATCCGGCGGCCAAGCCGAGCGCTGCTGCTGCAATTACCGTGTCACCGGCACCACTCACGTCTGCCACATTTCTCTTTGCCGTCGGAAAAAGGCCGTGGAGTTTATTGTTTCTGAAGAAAGCACCTTTGTCGGAAAGGGTAACGAGGCAGGATTGGCACTGCAGGCGGTTCATCAGTTCAAGGGTCACTGCCTCCAGGTCATCGGGTGTGGCAGCCACCTTTTTACCGACAGCCTCCGAAATTTCACGAAGATTGGGTTTGAATAAATCCACTTCCCTGTATGCCCAGAAATTTTTCAGCTTTGGATCCACGCAGACGGGTACGCCATTTTTCCGAAGGATCGGCAACAACTCCCCGATCACAGCTTCTGACAGCACACCTTTGTTGTAGTCCTGAAGAATGGCAACATCCGGCTTGTAATTGGCAATCAACTCCCGCACCCGCTGAATGAGCGAGGTCAGCTCATCAGAATTTAGATCCTCAGTATTTTCCTTGTCGATCCTGGCCAGTTGCTGACCACCGGCGATGATGCGTTGTTTGAGGGTAGTCTGCCGGTGAGGGGAAATGCAAATTCCGGCTGTAGCAAGCTGTTGCTCATCCAGTAATTGTTGCAATTGCTCACCTTCACGGTCGGCACCGGCAAAGCCACACACAAGCGGTGTGGCACCCAGCGCTGCAATGTTCAAAGCCACGTTGGCAGCGCCACCCGGGCGTGCTTCCTCCCGTTCCCACTCCACCACCGGAACCGGCGCCTCCGGCGAGATGCGCGTCACCTTGCCATACAGGTAAGCATCCAGCATCAGATCGCCGATGACCAGTACACGGAGTGATTCAAATCGCTGAAATACCTCAGTCCATTTCATAAAATCTAATTCAGGAATGCCCTGCAAATAAAGCCGGATTCCTGCAAATAGCCGCCAGACTTGATCTATCGGAGCTTGAAAGCCCAGACTTTCTTTTTCTTTTTCGAGGGGGTCAGGTGGAGGGTACGTTTCCGCCCCAGTAAAATCATGGGTGTTCCTATTCCAACACCCATGAGCCCGGCCTTGGCCCAACCAGCGAACCGGTCATTGTTGAAGCCAAATTCTCCACCATTGGATTCCAGGCCCATGACCGGCGATGCAACAAGCAATGCAACACCCGCCATTGTCACAAAGGCCCCAAAAGTTTGAAGGGATCGTGCTGTTTCGGATTGGTATTGAATGTAATCCACTTCATCGAGGGGCAACTTCATCTTTACCTTGCCAGATGGATATTGAGATACAATATTTTCTCTGACCTCATTGGCCTTTGTGTAATTGATTTCTTCCATTACAACTTCTATTTCAGCCGAGTCATTCGCAACTTCCACGACTTTTCCTTCCACCTTCTGCCTGGCACAATCGAGGCTGTCACCAGCAATGTCATAGATCAAGCCAATGGAAACCATGTGCTCCGGCTTGAGAATTTTGGTTCTGTTGCCTTTTTGGAGGATCAGCCAGTTGTTCTGAGCGTTGAGCGGAAGGGTGGATAATTGCGCAGCGAGGGCCAGCAAAAGCCCACAGAGGGATAGGTACTGTTTCATTTTCATTGTTGATTTTGGTGGTGGAGTTGAAGCGTTCCATGAAAACCCCAAAGGTCGAACGCTAAGGTAATTATTTGATAAAACCACCCATTGTTCGGTACACAAAAAAATGGCCCGACCGAAGCCGGGCCATTTTTATTTCACGAGGTAAATGTTCAGCTGTATTTAGTTCATCAGAACGACAGATCCTTCAAAGATCTCCACCAGACCGTCCACAAATTCCACTTCTGCGAACCAGGTGAAGGTTCCGGGATCCATCAACTGACCACGGTGCTCGCCGTTCCAGCCGGTTGCAGGATCATTCGGGAGGAAGTTGTAGTACTCCCATACGGTTTCACCCCAGCGGTTGAAAACGAGGAAGGACTTCACTTTCGCAATTTGCGGCCCGCCATAGATCATGAACACATCGTTGTGTCCGTCATCGTTGGGAGAGAAGGCATTCGGCACATAAACCGGATGGTCTTTTTTGACGAAGATGGTCAACTGATCGGAGTCAGAACAGCCATTCTTTACAACCGTCACGGAGAAGGTAGTTTGCTCGAAGAGCACCACATCATTCTGCGGACAGGTCGGACAATTGATGAGTGAATCCGGACTCCAGATCACCGTGTCCAAAGTTCCAAAAGGTGGTGTTGTCACCACTGTCAAGGTCACTTCTTCACCAATGTCAACCAGAGGCTCGTTGCCTTCGAAATCACCTTGAATTTCAACGGTAACTTCCTGTGGCTCGCCAATGTTGAAGCTCACTTCGGTTTCACAACCGGCAGCATCCATGATGACCAGGGTGTGCTGTCCGGGTGAGAGGTTGGTAAACTGCTTGTTGTCAGTAAATGCCGACCCGTCAAAAGAGCACAGGTACGGAGACTTGCCATTCGTAATGCTGTCGATCACGATGAAGCCGTCATTCATTCCGAAGCAACTCACATCTGAAATCGAGATATGTGGCTCAGGAGAGGTTACATTTTCCGTAACGACCGTTTCATCGGTATCCACACAGCCGTCGGGCGAGGTCACCGTCAGCACATAGTTGCCGGGCACATCCGTCGTCGGATTGGCTATGGTCGAATCGCTTACCGGTCCTCCTGTCCACAGGTAAGTCATACCCGGCGTGGTATTCGGACCGCCGAGGGTAATCTCTTTGATGTCGCAATCCAGTTGGATGGTCGGAGGTCCGGCATCGGCTACTGGCTTGGGTGAGATGATCACCTGAACCGAAGCAGCGTCGTCAGGGCAAGGTGCCTGAGCCGTCAGCGTATAGGTATAGGTATGGGTTCCGGCAGGCAATGGGTTTGTATTCAAAATACCGTTCGGAACAGCAGCGCCTCCAGGTCCGGTCCAGGTTCCTCCGGGATCTGCTCCGGTGAGCAAATCGTTGAGATCGATGACTTCGCCAGAGGCTTCGCAAATGGTGACAGAACCCGTGGGTTCACCTGCATCCACGCTCGGACTCACATTGATAGTGACACTCTCACTGGAGAGGCTGAAACAACCAGTGGCCTGATCAGTCACGGACACAATTGAGACGGTTGTGGAGGCGGTAAATGCCTGCTCGATGGCAAAGCTTGCCGGAAGGTCGGGCAAGGTTGTCGGGGTGCCGTTGATGGTAAACGTAACCGTAAACGGCCCGGTGCCTGTCATGCTGAAGCCTACCTGTGCATTTTCTCCTTCGCAAATGGTGGTATTGCCGGTCAGGCTTACCGTTGGCAATGGATTGAAGACCACCGGCGTACCCGGAGACATGTCAAAACAGATGTCATTGGGGTCAACATTTCCGGTTCCGTCATCATTGCCGGCTACGGCACTGATGTAATAAGTGACACCGGGGATGGTAACACCCGGCATGTAGGGGAAGCTTTGTGAAGTATTGGTTGCAAGCACATTGCCCAGTGTTGCTCCGCTGTTGTCATGGAGCACGTACACCAGAATGTCGTCGCCATCCAGTGAGACGCCGTTGGCAGGCTGGGCATTGGCAGTTTCCCCTTCGCAAAGCAGAATAACCGTTCCTCCCATGGTGCCGGCGTCGGTAACGCATGAACATTCCTCAACACCGGAAACCTCAACAGGGCCACAGCCATTGGCATCGTCCACAAAGAAAGTGTACGGCGTGTTGCTGGCGATGGGATCGCTGGTGAAAGTTCCGTTCAAAAGCGTTCCATTGGCAGGTGTGACAGAATAAGATGTGGCATCACCACCAACGATATCAAAGCTGACAGAATACATAAGGGTTGCCTGATCGCAAGCTTCACTTACGTTGACAACCTGTGGCGGATTGTTCACCGTCACCGTTGCGTTGCCACTAACTGTTCCATCACAGTGAGCGTCAGAAACACTCACCAGGCTGTAAACATTGGAGTTGGTAGGAGTTACATTTATCAAGTGCGGTGAGCTGTTGGCAGTTACGCTGATATTCGTTCCTGCGGCATTGGTATAAACAATGTCCCAGGGACCTACACCTGTAAGTTCAATACTGATGTCTGTCCCGCCACCGGCGCAAATTGTGGCATCCCCTGTCAGCAGGGCTGTTGGAATTGCATGGAAAACAACCGGTGCGCCAGCACCTATACTCAGGCAATCGTCCGTCATATCCACACATCCGGAACCGTCGTCATTTCCGACCATGGCACTGATGTAGTAAGTCTGCTCGTGCACCATTGTCACCGGATTGAAAACAAACTGGCCGGTGCTGTTGGTTGCTATGGGCACATTATCGCCGGCATGCAGCATGAAACAAAGCACGTCGTTGCCATCCAGCACCTCACCTCCCAAATAGTTTGGTGCCGCCACATCGCTGCCGCAAATGTCCAGTTGGGTGGTTTCCATATCGCCGGCAAAAGAGGTACAGGCACAATCAACAAGCGTATCTGAGACTACAATGGCAGGACAGCCGTGGCAATCGCTGACTGCAAAACTGTAACCCTGGAGGTCAGGGATTACATTGCTGACGAACTGACCATTGGTTATGGTTCCATTGGCTGGCATAACCTGGTAACAAGTGCTGTCACCTCCGGTAATGTCAAACGAGACCGTAAAACCATCGTTGGTACTGTTGCAAGCTACCATCAGGTTTGAGGGCACAGGCGCATCATGCACCGAAACGGTGTCAAAATCACTTACCACAGCAGAACAGTGCTCGTCTGAAACAGAAGTCAACTCATACACCGTAGTAGCAAGCGGTGACACTGAATAATTAAACGGCGTGTTGTTGATACCAGAAACCGTTTGACCATTGATGACCACCTCCCAGGGCGAGTCGCCTGTGAGGGTGATGACAAGGTCGGTTGCCTCACCGGGACAAACTTCGGTGGTGCCGCTCATGGAAGCGGTAGGAATCTCATAGAACACCAATGGTGTTCCGGCAGTTACACTCAGGCAGGGATCGGTAAGATCTATCGCTCCATTTCCATCATCATCTCCGACGACGGAGGACACATAGTAAGTTGTACCGTAAGTCATGGTTGCCGGATCAAAGCTGAATTCCGGCATGGTGGAAATTGCCACGATCGTTCCGATGGAAGAACCGCTGTTGGTGTGCAGGTAGTAAAGGTGCAGGTCATCCGGGTCGGTTGAAACACCAGTTGCATCTCCTACATTTACCGGTCCGTCGCCACACTCTTCTATCAATGTAGTGTTCATACTGCCCGCATCGGAAACGCAGGGGCAAATCACTTCAGCCTGCGATACGGTTCTGGGTGTGCATCCATTCGCATCGTCAATGGTGGCGCTAAAGCCAGTTCCTGTGGGAATGGGATCACTGGTGAACACATAAGGCGGTGTGGGAGAAATCGTACCGGTCAATCCGGTCACAAAGTAGGAAGCAGGATCTCCTCCACTGATCGTGAAGGTCACCGTGTAATGAGTTGCTGTCGGGTTACATTGCCATTGCAGATTGGAGACTGTAACACCTGTGTGGACGGTTACATCCGCACAACCACTGAAAGTACCAGGACAGTTCACATCGTTCACCCCTGTAAGGCAATAGGTGGTAGTGGTATCCGGACTGACATTGAGTATGAAAGGATTACTTGTTATACCATTGAGGGTAATGGTGGTATCTCCGTTGTCATAGGTGATGCTCCAGGGGCCTACTCCTGTGAAATCAATCGTCAAAGCCGCCTGATCGCCAACACAGATGGCTGTCGTTCCGGAAAGTGTAGCCGTTGGAATTTCGAAGAAAGTAATAGGAGTACCCTGGGAAACATCCAGACAAGGATCGTTCAGGTCAACAAGGCCTCCGTTGTTGTCACCCACCACAGCCGACAAATAATAGGTCGTTCCGTAAGTCATGGTGGCGGGATCAAATGACACGGTGGGATCTGAGCCCTGATAGATGATAGGAGGCACGATGGTTACCCCCGTTCCGGAATGGAGAACGAAGTTGAGGGTATCGTTTCCGTCAAAATTCTCATTGGTATCGTCGTAAGCAACTGTTACAGGACCATCACCACACTCGTTAACAGCTGTTTGATCCGTTTCACCGGCAGAGGATGTACAGTTACAAATAACAGCATTCTGAGAAACCAACACTGTGTCACAATGGTTTCCGTCGAAAACATTGAACGAATAGCCCGTTCCCGAAGGAATGAAATTGCTGGTAAATGTATTGCCGGTAAGTGTTCCATTCGCAGGTTCTACCATGTACGAACCCGGGTCGCCACCGTTGATGGTGAAAGTGACCTGGTACATGGTGTTGGTCGGGTCACAACCGGTTTGAATGCCTGAAACTGTGGGCGTCGTATTGATGACCACAGTGGCAGAGCCACTGGCTGTTCCAACACATCCATTGTCGTCGGAAACACTGGTCAGCGTGATATTTCCGGCCTGAGCCTGTCCTACTGTCAGGGTATAAGGTGTAGCATTGATGTTAAGCGGAGCCTGGGCATTGCCATCTACGGCCCATTCAACCACCCAGGGAGCTGCTCCCGTCAGGTCAATGTTCAGTGAAGCTGTCTGTCCCGAACCCTGGCAAATAGCCCCGGAACCACTCAAAGTGGCCGTTGGCAGTGGGTCTTCAGAAACAACAGCGCTGCCATTCACAGCCCCCGGGCAACTACTGGAGGAAGTAGCAAGGGAAACAAGTTCGTAAGTACCCGGCACTGAAGCCCAGAAAGTATATGGCGTGCTCGAAATGGAAAGGGCTACCGGCGCTCCACCATCCACAGAATATTCAACGTCCCAGGGTCCAACCCCGGTCAGATCAATGGTTATCTCAACACTGTCACCTGAACCAACACAGAATGAACCGCCTCCACTGATGGTTGCGGAAGGTGCCGGAATTACGGTGACGCTCTGGCATGTTTGTGAACTGGTGCCGCATGGATTGCTGGCGGTCACACATACCTGTCCGTTGCTGGCACCAAAGAAGTCGATTGATACAGTTGAACCACTACCATTGATGGTGGCACCCGGAGGCGCTGTCCAGGTATAGGTAACTCCAGCTTGCGGATTGCTGACTGTATAGTCTTCCGTTGCACTGGAGCACACCGGGGAGGGCCCGGACATCATGGGCGTTACCGGCGTTTCTGTGATAACAATATCTATGCAGTCCTGCTGAGAACCACAGGCGTTGTCAGCAGTTACACATACTTGCCCAGTGCCCGGTGTAGCACCGTTGAAGTTCACGGAAATAGAGTCTCCGGAGCCTGAGAATGATGCCCCTGTGGGAACTGTCCAGGTATAAGTAATTCCCGGTTGCGGATTTGTGACGATGTAGGGCACAGGAGTGTTGACGGTACAGACAGAGTCAGCCCCTGAAGCAACAGGTTGAAGGGGCAACGGATCTACCACAATTGTCAGACAGGTAGCTGTTGAGGTATCACATTCATTGTAAGCGAGGACACACAGGTCTCCGCCAGTAGTATCATTCCATATTACTTCATAGGTAGTAGCCGTAAGTTGCGTTACCGGCTCCCCATTGGGAGTCGTCACAATGTAGCCCGTTGGCAATGGCGTCCCTACCGGTGCGACCGTGTAAACAACAGTATCGCCTTCACAGGGCTGGTCATCACCGGTTACAGTTGGCGGCTGTGGAGGGTCGGCATTTTGGGTCACAGTCACACATTGTTGATCTGTACAAGTCACAATGCCACGGGAGTGGGTAAGTGTCAGACAATATTCGCCAGGCTGATTGACATCAACCAAAACGTCATTGTTGGGACCAACGATACCGGGCCCCGTCCATTCAAAAATGGTCTGGCCGTCCGGCACGAGGTTGAAAGTTGAACCAGCTGCATTGATAGTCACAGTGGCACCTGGATCGCAACCTAATTCAGCTGGTGGCAAAATCGTGATTTGCGGATCCATAATAGCCAGGTCAACAATCACCGTGGAATCACAGCCCTGATAAGAGGTACAAACAGCCGTATAAATGCCAGACTGGGTGTAAGTGTTTCCACAAACTTCATAAGTTGCCGGAGCACACATATTCACCTGTCCCAGCTGGGTTTGTATAGGCGGAATTCCATTGATGTGGCAAACGATAACACTATCACAACCGAGCCAGGATTGCAGGGTTACAGGAATACCACCGGGTGCAGGTGCACAGAATTGCTGACCTGCACAAGTGACGCAATCACCCACGCACAAATCATAGTACTCGTGTTGTTGTGGCAGGTTTTGTGAAGTGATGTTGATGCAATACGGTACCGGATTGGCAAAGCAGGCGTTTGATGCCGTCACACAAAGTGTGGCATTACCCTGGGTATTCCAGGCTACCTGGACAGAAGGTCCTTCATTCAAGCCAACGATGGTACCCACGTTTGCCGGTGCGCCGGCTAGGGTCCAGGTATAAGTTGCACCGCTGGGGTTTGGAACGGTATAACTGGTTACAGCCCCAGGACACACCTGCGTCGGGCCAATGATATTTGAGGGAGTTGGAGGAGGTGAAGGAATGGTTGATCCTGAGATTACGTCCACCGTAAAGGCGCAAACATCACCGGCACAACCGTCAAAAACGACGTAATAAGTTTGCCCAATCTGGAAATTGTTTGCGGTCATTTGAAAAGGTGTTGTTGTACAGTTACACTGGGTGGCAATTGCAGTTCCGGTACAACTTCCTTCATAGATGGCACCCTGCATTCCAAACTGACCGTTCAATCCCTGGCAGGCGGATGGGGTGATCTGGAGGGTGATACTCGTAGATCCGGCTACAAAAGCAAACCACTCGTCATTGTTCAACACACTGCTGGGGCAACCAGGAAAAGTCTGGGTTACGTTGTTCAAGCCCAAGGTGTCGCAATAACCATTCAGGGAAGTACACAATGCAGGAGCCTGTGGACAAGTGTCTCCGGTTGGAGGGAAACCAGGTGGAGGGCATTGCCCAATTAGTAGGTTTCCAAAGAAAAGGGATAAACCAAAAAGTAAGAGTTTCTTCATGTTGTTTCTGTTTCCGCAACTAATTGTTTCACGCTAAAGACGCTAACAAGGCCTTCAGCCAGGTGATTCGATCACAATGATGATAAAATTTCAAAAAGATGCAGAAGCATCCTTGAATTTCCTTGAAATTTTAACACAATTGTCAGCACCAAGTCCTCAAAATGAATGACTTATGTTGACAACAAGAGACGCATACAATGTATGCTGATTTTTTTTGGCCTGGGAAATAGAAAGCGGGCAGGTTTTATCAGGGTAAACTTTTGATGATGGAAAGGAAGTCCTCTGCTTTCAATGAGGCTCCTCCGATCAATCCACCGTCGATGTCAGCCTGGCTGAACAATTCTTTGGCATTTGAGGGTTTGCAACTCCCGCCGTAGAGTATGGTCGTTCTTTCAGCTGTTTCGATGTCATACTTACCGGAAATCAACTTCCGGATTCTGGCGTGCATTTCCTGGGCTTGATCAGGGCTGGCTGTCTTGCCGGTACCAATGGCCCATATCGGCTCATAGGCAATCACTACCCTACCAAAAGCTTCCTTGTCAAGGTGGAACAGCGCAGCTTTAATCTGGTCTTCAACATAGTTGAAATGCTTGCCGGCTTCCCGGACTTCCAGTGGTTCACCACAGCAAAAGATCGGCCTGAGGCCTTCTTCGAGAATAGCATCCACTTTTTTCTTCACAACTTCATCAGTCTCCCCGAACAGCGTGCGGCGTTCTGAGTGACCTGTTATCACAAAGCCCACTCCGCAGGATTTGAGCATGGGAACTGAAACTTCACCGGTATAGGCACCAGACTTTTCAAAATGGCAATTCTGGGCACCAATGTAAAAATTGGAGATACCTTTTGAGACGGTAGCCAGATGATTCAGATGAATGAAAGGCGGGCAAATGATGACCAGATTTTCCGATGAACCAAGTCCGTTGATGATTGCTGTTGCCAGCTCACGCCCCTCATCAAATGTCTTGTTCATCTTCCAGTTTCCCGCAACGATTTGTAAACGCTTCATACAAATTTTGTGAAGAGAATGTCTCCCAAAGTTTTATTTTTCAGAGGTGCGCAAAAGTAATCAGAATAACTCTGTTTCACAAAAGCCCGCAAAGGTGAAGCTCTCTACCCTAAGCCCGGTGCTAAAATTTCTTTCAATTTACAAAATGCTATAATTCAGCACCTTATTTGTGCCATTCGGCACTTTTTGCGCTCTAAAGGTTGCGTTGAATTCAAATTTGACTTTACTTTGCCCCCGTTCTTTGTCATTTAGTTGGCAAAAATGGTGATTGACAAGATTTAATTTTAGAGACACACAGGTTGAGGTTGATTTGTTTCAAGGAATTTCTAACTTGGCGCTGTCTTTGCTCTTCATTCATCAATTCAACTTTCTTTCTTAACTCTTCAAAACTGTTCGGTCTATAGCGAGATACTTCTACTAAATCAGTCTGGAAAACATTTCTCAACTAAATGATTTAGTCATGCAAGTATCCATGCTCAATGACCAACAGCTCATCTCATCTTACCTCGAAGGCAACGAAAAGGCTTTTCAGGAACTGCTCAACCGCTACGAGCAAAAAATCTACACTTCCATTTATCTTTTCGTGAAAGACGATGCCCTGGCGCAGGACATCTTCCAGGAGGTATTCATCAAGATCATCAACACCTTGCGGAGTGGCAAATACAACCACGAAGGCAAATTCGGTCAGTGGGCCATGCGAATTGCATACAACCTCTGCGTTGACTACTTCAGAAGAGGAAAGCGCCGCCCGACCATCTATCCCAATGAGAACTTTGACATATTCGACGTCATCAGCTCAAAAGAACCGGACGCTGAACAGCTCATTATGAAAAGCCAAACCCACGAGCGCATAAGAAAGCTCGTAGATATGCTTCCGCCTGAGCAACGCGAAGTGGTCATTTTGAGACACTACGCCGATATGAGCTTCAAAGAAATCGCTGCGCTCACCCGGGTGAGCATCAATACTGCACTTGGCAGAATGCGTTACGCATTGATCAACATCCGTAAAATGATCGAGGCCAAGCAGGTACAATTGCAGTAAACCCTTAAAGTTTTGGCACACTTAGTGAAAGGCAAATATTGGCAGCAGCTTGTATTTGCCTTTCTTCATTTTTACATTTGCCCAATGATAAGAATCAAACCCATACTGGATCGAAGCCTTTTCGGTGTGTGCAATTACCTGGCTGACAAGCTTGGAATAGCATCCAACAGGGTGCGACTCTATTTTATCTATGTTTCATTTGTCACGCTTGGATCGCCGGTGTTGATTTACCTGTTCATGGCATTCTGGCTCAATTTGAAGAACTACATCCGGAAAGGGCGAGACATTATCTGGAGTTAGGCATTGTAACCCAGTATCGGTGCCAGCCAGCGTTCAACCTCTTCAACACTCATCTTTTTCCTTTCAGCATACTCAACAACCTGATCTTTGGCAATTTTACCAACGGTAAAATACTTGCTCTCTGGGTGTGAAAAATAGTAGCCACTGACTGAGGCAGCAGGCCACATCACACAACTCTCCTCCAACCTGATTCCGGTCCTTTCTTCCACTTTCAACAAATTCCAGATGGTTCGTTTCTCGGTATGATCAGGGCATGCAGGGTACCCAGGAGCCGGTCGAATGCCCTTATATGACTCTCGTATCAAATCCTCATTGCGAAGCGCCTCATCCGGACTATAAGCCCAGAGTTCCTTTCTCACTTTTTCGTGCAGCCTTTCAGCCAGCGCTTCAGCCAGGCGATCGGCAAGGACTTTCACCATAATAGCGTGGTAATCATCATGTTTCGCCCTGTATTCTGCAGCCAGTTCATCCGCTCCAAAACCTGCTGAAACAGCAAATAGGCCTATGTAATCCGATTTGCCAGAGGCCGCAGGTGCAATGAAATCCGAAAGTGAAAGATTGGGCAGCCCGGATGCTTTCTTACTTTGTTGACGAAGAAAATGAAGCTTGTCGAGCGCTGAGCCATCTGCCGGATTCAACAAAGTGGCAGAATCAGCCCCGTCAGCTTTACACTCGTAAAACCCAACCACGGCTTTTGCTGTCAATAAGTTGCCGGAAACGATCCGTTCCAACAGTGCATTTGCTTCACTGTACAATTTGCCGGCCTCCGCTCCCACAATGGCATCCTTTAAAATATCCGGGTACTTCCCTTTTAGTTCCCAGGCCTGAAAGAAGGGCGTCCAATCAATGTAGCTGACCAGCTCATTCAGGTCCCAATGGTCAAATACCCTTTCACCGAGTAAGGTTGGTTTGGGTGGTGTGTAATTCTCCCAATCAAGCTTCATGTGGTTGCTCCTCGCTTCTTCAATTGGAAGCAATTGCTTCTCCGACTGGCTCCGCTGCCGGGCAGTTCTTATCCTTGCGTAATCATCCTTTGTAGCTTGAATAAAGTTTTCACGCACATCATCATCAGAACCGATCAAAGCGGAAACTACACCAACGCTCCGGGAGGCATCCAGGACATGCACAACCGGCATGCTGCATACCGGGCTGATCTTAACCGCCGTGTGCGTCTTTGAAGTGGTAGCACCACCGATCAGCAAGGGGATTTTCAACCCCTGCCGCTCCATCTCCTTCGCAACATGAACCATTTCATCCAATGAAGGAGTGATGAGGCCGCTCAATCCAATCACATCCACATTTTCCTCCACGGCGGTCTTGATAATTTTATCAGCAGGGACCATCACCCCGAGGTCAATGATGTCGTAATTGTTGCAGGCCAATACTACTCCCACGATGTTTTTTCCGATGTCGTGCACATCGCCTTTGACAGTAGCCAGCAGCACCTTCCCTTTGGACTGATCGGCCCCGCTTTGCTCCTTTTCCTTTTCCAGGTATGGTTGCAGATAGGCCACTGCCCGCTTCATCACACGGGCACTTTTCACCACCTGGGGCAAAAACATCTTTCCGGAACCAAACAAATCGCCGACCACATTCATCCCGTCCATCAAAGGACCTTCTATGACCGCCAGCGGAGAGCCATATTCCAGCCTGGCCTCCTCCGCATCCTGCTCGATGAACTCCGTAATTCCCTTCACCAAAGAATAGGTCAGTCGCTCCTGGATGCTGCCATTTCGCCAGGCTTGTTGCTTTTTCTCCTGAATGGCAGAATCGCCTTTCACCCCTTCGGCAAATGTCGTCAGTCGCTCCGTGGCATCTTTCCTTCGGTCAAAAAGCACGTCTTCAACAAGCACGAGCAATTCCTTGTCAATGTCTTCATAAATGTCAATCATCCCGGCGTTGACGATTCCCATGTCCATGCCCGCCTGGATAGCATGATACAGGAAAGCCGAGTGCATGGCTTTGCGCACTACCTCATTGCCACGAAAACTAAAAGAAAGGTTGCTGACTCCCCCGCTCACTTTGGCTCCAGGGCAAAGCTGTTTGATCTGACGGGTGGCTTCAATGAAGTTGATGGCGTACCGGTTGTGCTCCTCGATGCCCGTTGCGACAGCGAAGATATTCGGGTCGAAAATGATGTCCTCAGCTGCAAACCCTACTTCCTTTGTCAACAGGTCATAGGCCCTTTTACAGATCGCCACTTTTCGCTCGGTGGTATCAGCCTGCCCTTCTTCGTCAAAAGCCATTACCACCACGGCAGCTCCGTATTTCCGCACCGTCCGGGCATGCTCCAGGAATGCCGCCTCACCTTCTTTCAGCGAAATGGAATTGACGATGCATTTCCCCTGGACACATTTCAATCCAGCCTCGATGACCTCGAACCGGGAGCTGTCAATCATTACAGGAACCCGGGCTACATCCGGCTCAGCCATGACAAGGTTGAGGAACCTCGTCATGGCTGCCTCGCTATCCAGCAATCCTTCATCCATGTTCACGTCAATGATCTGGGCGCCGGCCTCCACTTGCTGTCTGGCCACTTCCACGGCCTCCTGGTATTTGTCTTCACGGATGAGGCGGGCAAATTTTCGACTGCCCGTTACATTGGTTCGCTCCCCGATGTTCACGAAGTTGGAATCCGGCCGGATGATGAGCGGTTCAAGACCACTCAACATGGTGTAAGTGGCAGAAGCTGCCGGCACACGGGGTTTCTTGCCTTCCAGGTGGCCGGCCATGTGTCGGATGTGGTCTGGTGTGGTTCCACAACAACCGCCAATGATGTTGACGAAGCCACTGTCAATGAAATCATCCATGAAGTCGCACATCTCATGGGGGCCCTGGTCGTATTCTCCAAATTCATTGGGGAGTCCGGCATTCGGATAGGCATGCACAAAGCAATCAGCTATTTCCGAAAGTGCTTCAAGGTGTGGACGCATCTCAGCAGCGCCAAGTGCACAGTTCAAACCGACACAAAGTGGCTTCGCATGTTTTACCGATATCCAGAAAGCCTCTACTGTCTGTCCGGAAAGGGTCCGGCCGCTGGCATCTGTGATCGTTCCTGAAATGATGACTGGAAGACGCTTTCCGGTTTCTTCAAAATATCGCTCGATGCTGAATATGGCCGCCTTTGCATTGAGCGTGTCAAAAATGGTTTCAATCAAGAGTAGGTCCACCCCACCCTCAACCAATCCTTTCACCTGCTCGTAATAGGCTTCCGCAACCTCATCAAAAGTGACAGCCCTGAACCCCGGATCGTTAACGTCTGGAGAGAGCGAAAGGGTCTTGTTCATCGGGCCCATTGCTCCTGCCACAAACCTCGGTTTCTGCGGATTGGCGGCTGTAAACTCCTCAGCGGCTTGCTTCGCAATTTTTGCGGCAGCGAGATTGATCTCATAGGCTAACTCTTCCATTTGATAATCAGCCAATGAGATGGCCTGGGCATTGAAGGTGTTGGTTTCGATGATATCAGCACCGGCATCCAGGTATTCCTTGTGGATGGCAAAAATGATATCCGGCCGGGTGAGGCATAAAAGATCGTTGTTACCTTTCAGATCGCTCTCCCAGTTCCTGAACCTTTCTCCCCTGTAATCATCTTCAGAAAGTTTGTACCGCTGAATCATGGTGCCCATTGCACCATCTAGTAAGAGGATTCTTTGCCTTAGCAGGTCCGTAATGTTGATTTTCTCCATTGTTTTTAAAATGTATCAGCTAACATCTTCAAATTGACCGGGTTTTATATGGCTTTGCAAAGAAGAGAATTTCCTGACTTTTAGCATGCAATCCGCCTGGAATGCGATTTAGCTGACAGGAGACATTAAATAAAGGAGTGCTTACTTGGCAAAGAATATCTTGGAATGTAGATTTACCCCCCATCAAATTTCCAGATTTAACCCAATCTGCCAATTTTCCATTCAGGAATTTCACTCAATTCAAATTTTATGAACAAAACACACTACTTCACCCTGCTGTTTTTATGTCTATTCTCGATGGCAACCCATGCCCAGGATCGCATTCCGGTGCTTTTCAAAACAGGAGTTGTCCATTTCGAATCCAATCTAGATGAACTCATCAAAGCCGGAGACCTGGGCATCGATGCCCGTTTGGGAACAACCGGTTATGCACTGGTTCATTTCGAGAAAATTCCTGACGACGGTCAATTGCGAGCATTGAAAGATTTCGGCGTCAACCTGCTCGAGTACATCCCTCACAACACTTATGTGGCTTCCATCCCCGTCAATTTGGAACCAGAGAAGCTCCAGCCATTCAATGTCGTGGGAGTTTTCGACATTCCGGTTGAGAACAAAATGGATGAAGCCCTCAGAACCCGGGCCATTCCCGGATGGGCGCTTGCTGGCAACAAAGTGGAGTCCATCCTGAAGTTCCACAAGAACATTCCGATGGAGCACGCACTCAAGTGGTGCAGAGACAACGGCATCACAGTGCTTAAGCACAACAAGTACAACAATTTCATACGGGTGCAATACCCCATTCAGAGAATTGAAGAAATAGCCGCTTTGCCGTGGGTGGCATACCTGGATCTGGTGCCTGGCCCGGATGTTCCTGACGACACGGGAGGCCGTACCCTCCACCGGTCAAACATCATCGACGTGGATTATGCCGGAGGCCGGCATTACAATGGTGAAGGAGTAAATGTGCTGGTAAGGGACGATGGTTTCGTTGGGCCGCATATCGACTTCCACGGAAGAATTGACAACTCCTATGTGGAGCCACAAACGGGAACGCACGGCGACGGTGTTGCCGGAGTTATGGCCGGTGCAGGAAACATTGATCCCAGCATGAAAGGCATGGCCGCCGGCGCTTTTGTTTATGTGGTCAATTACGAAGCGGATTTTCTGGATGAAACCATGGACCTGTTTTACGACCACGATGTCATCGTCACAAACTCTTCCTACTCCAACGGCTGCAACGCCGGTTACACAGCCATTACCGAGACCGTTGATCAACAGCTTTACAACAACCCGACATTGATGCACGTGTTCTCTGCGGGCAATTCAAACAACAACGACTGCGACTACGGTGCAGGCAACCAATGGGGAAACATTACCGGAGGTCACAAGATGGCCAAAAACTGTCTCACCACCGCCAATGTCTATGCCGATGCTGAGCTGGTGCCATCCAGTAGCCGGGGCCCCGCATTTGATGGCAGAACCAAGCCCGACATTGCTGCGCACGGCCAGGGTCAGTGGTCAACTGACGAGAACAACCTTTACATGGAATTTGGTGGAACCTCTGCCGCAGCGCCCTGCATTGCCGGTGTAATGGCCCAACTCCACCAAGCCTACCGGGAGCTGAATGCTGGTGAAGTTGCAGAAGCTGCACTGCTGAAAACCATCCTGCTAAACAATGCCAACGACATGGGCAACCGCGGTCCTGATTTCAAATTTGGCTGGGGACTGGTCAATGCTTACCGGGCCGTTTTGGCACTGGAAGAGCACCGCTACCTGAAATCATCAGTATCCCCCGGCAGCAATGCCCAACATATCCTGAGCATTCCGCAGGGAGTAAAAGAAGCCCGTTTCATGGTGTACTGGATGGACCCTGAAGCTACACCCATGACGGCGAAAGCACTCATCAACGACATCGACATCAAGGTGATCGGACCTAATGGAACTGAATACCTCCCCTGGAAACTCGATCCGACTCCGGATCCGCAAATCCTGGACACCCCCGCCGGAAAAGGCGTGGACTCCCTGAACAACATGGAACAGGTGGCCATCGACAATCCGGCCGCAGGTGATTATACTTTGGTCATCAACGGTAAAGAACTGCCTTTTGGCAGCCGGGAATACTATGTGACCTGGGACTTCAGAACCCCCGAAATCAAACTTACCTATCCCGCAGGTGGTGAATCCTTTGAGCCGGGTGAAACCGTTCGACTGCACTGGGATGCACAGGGAGACGATGGCTTTTTCATCCTGTGGTTGTCAACGGACGATGGAGCAACCTACAATCCGATCAACTCCATTGAAGGTGACCAACGACTGGTGGAATGGACTGTTCCAGACACGGTAATCACCTCCAAAGCCAGAATGAAAATCTCACGGGCCGGCCAGGAAGACGTCACCGAAGTGCCATTTCAAATCATTCCACGACCTCAAAATCTCGAAGTTACCCAGGCTTGTCCGGATTACATCCGCTACGAATGGGAAGCTGTGGATTTGGGAAGTGCCAGTGCTGATGTTTCGTATGAAATTCTGACCCTCGGAGACAGGTATATGGAGGCAATTGATACGGTAACAGGCACCATGTACGACCTTCCAGCCACTGACCAAAACCCACTCAAAGACCACTGGCTTGCAGTGCGAACCCTGGGAGACAACGGTTTGCGCAGCGAAAGAAGCATTGCTGTTCTTCACAATGACGGTTTGCTCAATTGCACCCAGCAAATTGACCTGGCCCTGTCTGACGTAGAGAATCCCGATGGCACCACCCTATTTGGTTGTGGGCAGGTGCAAACCGCTGTTTCCATAGAGGTTGCCAACGAAGGATTGCAGGCTCAAAGTGGCTTGTCCGTAGCCTTTCAACTTGACGGGCAGGCACCTGTTGTAGAGCCTTTGCCCGGAACCCTGGAACCCGGGGAGTCGGTCAGCTATACCTTCAACACGCCTTTGACCATTTCCAATGATGGTACGCATGCCTTGTCGCTGGCGGTGGTGGCCCCCGACGACCAGGCTGCTTTTAACAACCTTGTAGAAATGGAAATCAATGCCATCATTTATCAAGGCTCAGGTGAACCCGTTGAGTACCATGAAGGCTTTGAAGGAACAGACTTTCCCCCGCCCTTTTACTTCATCACCAATCCGGACGAATTCATCGGCTGGGAGCGAACTGTCATCACGGGGGTAACCGGTGACACCAGCCAGGTGATGTTTATGAACAACCGTTTTTACAATGCTCCAGGTGAAGAGGACATCTTCCAGGTTGTCCCCATTGACCTTTCTTCAGGCAACAAACCGCAACTGAGCTTCGACCTTGCCTACACCTACCGCAACAGCTTCACGGACGGTTTGCGGGTGGAGTTGTCAACCGACTGTGGGGAAACATTTGAAACCATTTACGACAAAAAAGGAGCTCAACTGGCAACTGTGCCTTCGCAAAACGGTTTCTTCGCTCCCTCACAACCGGACCATTGGCGGAAGGAAAAAATTGACTTGACGGATTACATCGGAAACACCCTGGTGGTCAGGTTCATCAACATCAACGGCCGGGGCAATTCACTGTACCTTGACAACATCAATGTCAAAGAGATCACCCCGCCAACGGCAGCGTTCTCCGTTTCTATTGATACCATTTGCCAGGGACAGACCATCACCTTTTACAACAATTCTACCGGGCCTGACTATGACGTCACCTGGGTGTTCGGCTCAGGGGCAACCCCCAGCACTTCCAACAGCAAGGATTCGGTGGTTGTGACTTACAATGAGATTGGCGAACACACAGTCATACTAACGGTGGACAACATTGCCGGTTCCAGCTCTGAAAGTGCCAAAGTCTTTGTGCAACCGCTGCCCGACATTTCTTTTGACTTCACCAACAACGATGAAACAGTTTTCTTCGAAAACACCACCTTGTATGGCGACAGCTACATCTGGAATTTTGGTGACGGCGTTTTTGCCCTGACTCAAAACCCCAGCCACACTTTCCCCGCACTCGGTACCTACACGATTACCTTGACAGCCACCAATGATTGTGGAACCACTACTTACACAGAGGACATCACCATCATGCCCACTGCCACCACAGACTTGACGCAACGGTTAACGGCGATCGTTACGCCCAACCCCAGCGGAGGTGAATTCAGCCTGACCATCATGGCCGAGCAATCCGAAAAGCTGAAGGCGACCCTGCTCGACGTAAGGGGAACTGCATTGGTAGAGAAAGACTTCAACACCACCGCAGGAACGACCGTGGTCAGCTTCGACGAAGAATTGCCGGCCGGAATGTACATCCTGCGGCTGAGCGCCGATGACGCAACCACTGCGCTCAAAGTCCTTGTGAATTAATCAGGAACATGCGAAAATCGAAGAGGGGCATGACTCAATTGAGACATGCCCCTCTTTGTGTTCAGTCCAAAGACTTTATTACTTGGTAGCTACCAATTTCACATGAACATCAAATTCATCGTAAATGGTGCGGTCACCAAGATCGTCGAAGAAACTGCCTGAACCGTAGCGAACATCGAAATCTGCACGGTCAACGGTGATGTCGGCTTCAGCCACCAGTTTTCCACCTTCTTCGTTGACTTTAGCGAGGAACTTGATCTCCTTCGTGTGGTTCTTGATGGTCAGGTTTCCTACGATCTTGTAATCGCCAGGGGTGCCGCGGGAAATCGCCTTGGTAATGACAAAAGATGCCGTTGGATGGTTCTCAACATCAAAGAAATCCGCTGACTTGAGGTGACCTTCCAGCTTGGCTTTCATTTTTCCTTCCATATCCGTGTTGTTGATAGAGGTCATGTCGATAATGAATGATCCCCCGGTCAACTTGCCATCTTGAAATTGAAGATTGCCGGATTTGAGGTTGATTGTTCCCTCGTGTTCGCCAGTCACTTTATAGGCCTTCCAGGTCAATTGGCTTTGAGCGGTGTCCACCCGGTAAGTTTCGACATTTGCGACAGTGAATGACATGCCCACAAAGGCTACCGTCAGCATCAAAGCTTGAAAAATAGTGCTTACTTTCATCATAGGAGATTAAAATTTAGAGGTTATGGAATTTAATAGTTGTAGCTACATACAACAGGCACCTAAACGCCGCCAGAATGATAGGGTTGAGTTGGCAGAAAAAAATTACAGAGAAAGTACTGTTAAAAATTTGTGAAAGAGATCAGCCCTCTTCGTTTTCGCGCAATCTATCGAGGAGCTTGTTGACTTCAGATGCCTCATCGGTTGATAGTGCTTGGAAACACTCGTCAATATTTTTCTCAACCACTTCAGAGGCCGCTTCAAGAACATTGAGTCCCAGTTCGGTAATGTAAACATCCAACTGCCGGGCATCATCAGAGGAAGTGCACTTTTTCACAAGCCCTTTGCTCAACAATTTATCCACGAGCCGCGAAGCATTGGAGGTTTTATCAATCATCCTGGCAGTGATTTCCTTGATGCTCAGCGGAAGGGGCCTGCTGCCACGCAAGATCCTCAACACGTTGAATTGCTGAGGAGTCAGCTTGAAAGGTTTTAGCCATTGCACCACCTGGAGGTTGAGCCAGGCAGCAGTGTAAAGGATGTTTATGTGGGTTTTGTGGTAGATGTTTGCGAATGTTTCTTGCTTGATGTCTTTCTCAATGCTCATGTAACTGGTTTTTCAAGCTGCACAGCTTCGGGGTAATCCTCCCGTAAAAGTGGCTTCAATTTGGCTATTATTGCCGCAACTTAACAAAAGGAAATTCAAGATTTGACAATGCAAAAAGTCTTCCTTTTGAAATCAGCGTCACAAATGTATTGAAGCTTTAGCTTTTTTAATCAGTCATTTTCAATGTTTTGGGTTGAAGTCATTTTCTGGGTAAGCCTGGGTCTCGTGTTCTACACCCACATCGGGTATGGCCTGCTGATCTGGGTGCTCACCCGGATCAAAAAGCTCTTCGTCAAAAATGCTGTCCCTGCTATCCTGCCTGCAGACGAGCTACCTGCCGTGACCTACATCGTGGCCGCTTACAACGAAGAGGCCTGGATCAGTGAAAAAATTGAGAATTCACTCCGTTTACAATACCCTTCGGAAAAACTGCTTTTGTGGTTCGTGACAGATGGCAGCAATGACAATACTCCCGCCATTGTTGCGGAATATGCCAGTAAAATGCCTGACAGGATCCAACTGTTTCATCAGCCTGAAAGGAGAGGCAAAATAGCGGCGGTCGAAAGGGTCATGGAGCAGGTAAGAACACCCGTCACAGTCTTTTCCGACGCAAACACCAAGGTCAATCCCGAAGCCATCCACAACATCGTCAGGCACTACCGTGATGAAAAGGTGGGCGCCGTGGCCGGTGAAAAACGGATTCACATGGATGCAGCGGAAGAAGCCTCAGCTGCCGGCGAGGGCATTTACTGGAAGTATGAATCTTTTCTCAAGCAGCTCGACAACGAGTTCTATTCAACCATTGGCGCAGCCGGTGAGCTGTTCTCCATCCGAACTGAATTGTACAGGCCGGTTGAGCCGGACACCCTCATCGAAGATTTCGTGATGACCATGCGCATTGCAATGGGTGGTTACAAAATCGCTTATGAGCCCGCAGCCTATGCCGTCGAAAACGGCAGCGCCTCGGTAAAAGAAGAGCTGAAGCGAAAGGTCAGAATAGCAGCCGGAGCCCTTCAGGCCATTTACCGGCTTAGAGCGCTGCTCAACCCCTTCAAATACGGCAGGCTTTCATTTCAATACATCTCTCACAGGATGCTCCGCTGGACACTGGCGCCCCTGGCCTTGCCGGTTATATTGATAAGCAACATCGTTCTTGCCGGGTCTGGGCAGCCCCTTTACCAGGTACTCCTTGGCCTTCAGGTGGCATTCTACCTGCTGGCACTTGCGGGCTGGTTGCTGGAAAAGCGAAAGGTCAGAATCAAAATCCTGTTCATTCCCTACTATTTTCTGGTAATGAATTATGCCATGTTCGCTGGCGCAATTCGCTTGCTTAAAGGACAGCAAAGTGTCCTGTGGGAAAAAGCTGCCAGGGCAAAATGAAAACGGGTACGCCGTTGGTTGAGAGGAGTTAGGGCCTATACCTAACTCCTTCCAAACCAGTTGCATTTTCGGTGAACGTAATTATTCACTCATCGTTCCCCGGCTCAAACTTGTCACCGGGTGTCCACCAGAGTTTCATTGGAGTATTTGCCAGCAGCTCGGCGGCGCGGGCATAGGCTTTCCAAAATTTGAACAGGTAATCGTAATCGAGGGTGTCCGGATTATCGGTTACCTGGTGGTAGTATTTCATGATTTCCTGGTCCATTTCCAGAAAGCCGGGAGAAAAGGTCACGGCGGGGATACCCTTTTGCGCAAAAGAAATGTTGTCGGAACGTTCAAACAGGTTCTGATTCTCAGCGGGATTTTTTGAAATCTCCAATCCGGTTGCTTTGGCAGCTTCCACAAACAAGGTGTCGGCATTGGTCCTTCCCCAGCCAATCATGGAATAATGGGCCGTCGAGTTGTACCCTGCCCCGTCGTTGTTCAAGTTGTAAACGGTCTGTTCCAGCGGAAATACAGGATTATCCGCATAGTACTTCGAGCCCAGCAATCCCATCTCCTCACCGGTGAAAGCAACGAATGCGACTGTCCTTGCCGGCGGTCTGGCCATCAGTTCTTTCGCTGCCGCAATGAGCGATACGACCCCAATCGCATTGTCACGTGCGCCATTGAAAATACTGTCAGCTTCGGTATATGCTCCCCCACCCTGTTTGCCGACGCCAACGTGATCGTAATGGGCTGTCAACAACAGTATTTCGTTTTTCAAACTGTCGTCTGCGCCCGGGATGAACCCAACCACGTTCACCGCTTCTGTGCTGTCCACCTTGAGGCCATCAGTGGAAAGAGATATCGGCAATACATCTCCTCGTTTCAATTCCAACTGTGCATCTTCATTTTCTTTCAGCCAAATATGAATCAAGTCATCGGTGTACTCAGACGCTTTGCCGACTTCAAGCCGGTCGGAGTTCAGGAAGCGTTTGACAAAACGCCAGGGCATCCTGAGCCTGTAAAGCTCAACGATGGCGAGTGCGCCTTTTTCCCTGGCAATTTCACGCTTTTGCTTAGTGGCCCTGAAGGCCTGGAAGGGTTGCGTGTCATCAGGCGTGCCCGGCAAGGCGATGACAACTTTTCCCTCGACATCGAGACCTTCGTAATCATTATAGCCCTGCTCCTCGTCAACCCAACCCTGGCCGACGAAAACCGCCTCGGCTTGTATGCCTGCCTGTCCACCCCGGATTTGTACAAAGTTGTCACCTACGAGGTAACGGGTTTCTTCGAGTTCGATTTCACCAGACTGAGCGGGCTTGACCCTAACAAAAGGTATGTGCTGAAAATAACCATCCATGCCGGGGGCAGGGAGCAAGCCAATTGCCTTGAATTGCGCAGCGATGTATTCGGCTGCTTTTTGGCCACCGGGCGAAGCGGTCCTGCGGCCCTGCAACTCATCGGATGCCAGGTACCGGAGGTGTTCTGACAGCTCCTCCTTGTTGAGAACATCTTGTACTTCAAAGGTGATACCTGTCTGAGCATTGGCCAGGTTGCCGAAGAAGAAAAGCAAAAGAATATAGCCGAATTTTCTCATTTTAGATAAATTGCGCACACAATAGCGATGTGTACAAGTGAAAGGTAAAGTAGATTATCCTGCCCTTCATGCGAGCAAATCGCAAGTTTAACACCTTTCAATCACAAGCTTTGGCAAAGCCACAACTGTTTGACTAAATGGGACAAGTTACCGACAAAATCAGGGCACACATCGGAGAGGGTGAGTTGGAAAAGGCCATCGACACCCTGGTACAGTTCCTGCGTCCCATAGGAGGTGAATTATACGACCAGGCAGTTCACCAACGAGGACTGTTCAAATCTTACATGAAAGACCGGATGCTGGGCCTGGCCAACAACGCCGAGGAGAAGAACAAAATCTCAATGGCCATTCTGTCGCTTGCAAGCCAGGTGGATCAACATGACCTGGAAAACCCGAACCGGGCCAGCCAGCCCTCTACGCCGGCTCAAAAAGATTTTTCGAACCAGGCCTCCTACAACCAACCGCAAACTCCTCCGGTACAACAACAGCAGCCTCAGGCCCAACAGCAGCCCAGGTACAAAGCCCAGTGCTTCTTCACGGGCGACATCATGCAGTATTACATCACGGAAAACGATCAGATTCTGGCCGTCAATCCCCTGACCAACCAGTCGCTCATCGTCGGAATGAAGATGCCGTCCAACAATTTCAATTTTGCCTGGACATATTACGTCTCTGCGACCAACATTTATTACATGGTGGATCATGCCGGCCTCATCTGGGGGCAAAACTTCGGCATGCCTGCTCAGGTGGGATATGTAAAGTATTTCAACTGAAAAGTTCCTCCTCTATCAACTGACACATGATGTGTCCAAGCAGTATGTGGCATTCCTGGATTCGGGGTGTGTTTTCCGAAGGGCATTTAAGCAGGTAATCGCAGCAGTCCGGCAGTTCGCCGGCCGATTGACCGCTCATCCCTATCACCCGTAATCCAAGCTCTCTGGCTTTTGCTGCAGCCCTCAGGATATTGGGTGATTTACCAGAGGTGGAAAGAACGATGAGTACATCACCGGCGCGGCCTTGTGCTTCCACCCCTCTCGCAAACACCTCCTCGTAGCCGTAATCATTGGCAACGGCTGTCACAAATGAGCTGTTGCCATGCAGCACCTCGGCAAACAGCGGTTTCCGCTCTTTGTAAAACCTGCCGGACAACTCGGCGGCCAGGTGCTGGGCATCAGCCGCACTTCCTCCGTTGCCGCAAAACAGCACTTTGCCGCCATTCCGGAAAGTGGCCACCAATAGCTCAACGCAAGATTGGAGCACATCGAGTAAGTCAGCGGAGTTCAGCAACTCCTGCTTGACAGACAGGCTTTCCGAGATGATATTTTTTGCTCTCTCTTTCATCAAAGAATTTCCTTCAAGTGGGCCACCAGGTCCGTTCGACTTACTTCCTTCTGTACCAACTTGTTCCACTCCTGCTTATCAATAATTTGCGAAGAAAGCTCCTTACCCAATCGCAGGTTCTTGACGGTCACCACACCTTTTGCCGCTTCATCTCCGCCCAACAAGATCACGGCCGGGCAGTTCTTTTTGTCGGCATACGACATCTGTTTCTTTATTTTCCGGAAGCCCTTGAAAAAGCCACTGTAAACCTCGGCCTCGATACCCGCCTTCCGCAACTCACTCGCAATCTGATAATAGGTTGTCTGAAGCTCATCGTCAAAATAGGCAATCAATACAGGGCCGGTGGCTTGGGCAAGCTCGGGCATGGACATCCTCAGCACTTCCGCCAATCTGTCAACACCGATGGAGGCGCCGGTGGCGGGCACTTTCATTCCGAGCAGGCGATTCACGAGGTCATCGTAGCGGCCACCGCCGCAAATGGAACCAACCTTGCGCTTTTTGCCCTTCTCGTCTTTATAGGTAAGCAAAGACTCCGCTTCGAAAACGGGCCCGGTGTAGTAAGCCATGCCCCGCATCAAGGTAGGGTCAAAAACGATCCTGGTTTCATCATATCCCAGGCTTTCCCAGATCTCATTCATCTTACGGAGCTCAGCCAAGCCTTCAACGGCAACCGGATGATCGCCAACAGCACTTTCCAGCTTTGCCAGCGCATCTCGCCGGGAATTAACATCACCGGTTGACTTGAGGAACTCAACAATCCGGCTGACAGTCTCTTCGGCAAGGCCCATGCCTGGAACCTCTGCACCACTGGAATCCGTGCGGCCGGGGCCGAGCTCCAGCACCACACTCTCCCAGCCTACCTTGTCCAGCTTGTCGATGATTCTCAGAATCCCCTGCTCTGTTTCTTCATCTTCGATACCGATACCTGCCAGAAAGCCTTTGAGCACCTTGCGGTTGTTCACTTTCACCAGGTAAGTTTCCGGTTTCAGGCCAATGGCTTCTAGGGCATCAGAGAGGATCATGCAGGCTTCGGCGTCCGTGGCCACATCGTCAGATCCGACCGTATCGAAATCAAGTTGCCAGAATTCACGGTACCTGCCCGGCATCAGCTTCACTTCGTAACGGAACACCGGTCCGTACTGAAAACGCCTGAACAAAGGGCTGCGCCCTTCCTGCACCTGCTTCCGTTTGAAATCAAGCCAAAGGCTTTCGGCGTAAACACGGGCCAGTGGCGCCGTCAGGTCATAGCGCAGCGCCAGCATGTGGTTTTCCATGATGACCCTGCCTTCTGCATCACGCATCTCGTTGCCGTCTTCCAGTAGTACTGGTTCCTCTTCCGGGTTGCGGAAGGCATACACTCCCTGCTCCACCGTGTCGGCATCGGGCATGTATTTGCCCAATACTTCTGCATATTCCAGCACCGGCGTATCCCAATGCTCAAATCCATAAGATTTGTAAACCTTGCTGGCCGTTTCCACGATGTGCTGCCGCAGGGCATTGAGGTTGGCATCGATGTCTCTGAATCCTTTGATCTTTCTCGGAATAATTCCTCTTTCCTTGGTCATTTCAATAAAGTTTCAACAGGTGAAGATCATGCAGGGCGTAAAATAAAAAAAGCATTATTCAAGCGACTGAATAATGCTTTTGTCCCGTTGACCAGATTCGAACCGGTGACCTCCTGATCCACAGTCAGGCGCTCTAACCAACTGAGCTACAACGGGATTTCAATGGTGATGGAAGTTTTTTTCCATAGCTGCTTTTTAAAGCGGGGCAAAAGTAGAAATACTTGGCATTTGTTCAAAACTCAAATGCACTTCTCATGAAATCTTTTCCAAAGTCAAAAAAATGGCGGCAGGCCACAAAAGCCTGCCTCCGTTTTTACTAGCCCGCTTTGGTACGCTGCCTCAATCGAGGCTTACCCGTTTGATTGCAGCCTTGCCGTTTTGAACAACGATGATGGTATAGACAGCCGGTACTTTCTGTGCCAGATCCAGCGAATCATCGAACCTGCCGCTGTAGTCTATCAGCTCAGCTTCGTAAATGACCTTGTTGTTCTGATCGGCTACCTTGATCTCCAAATCGCCGGAAGAGGGCAGGTCAAAGCCGAATTCAAACTTACCGGAGCTGGCATCAGCCTTTAGCTGAAATCCTGAAAGATTGAGTCCGGCAGTGACGTTGCCGGCTATGAGACCGGCGGCTTTCAGCCTGTCGATTGACTCAGCGGCATCTTCCACCTTCATGTTGATGTTGTCGAGGGACGGCCTGCGTTCTGGTTGTTTTTCATCGACAATTACGTCTTTGAACTTCAGTTTAATGTTGGGTGCTTCACCAACCTTCACCACAATGTCAGCCTCGTCACCACAATCACAATTTTCACAATTCTTTGTCTCTGCGAGCGACTTCATGACGGCCGTGCCGGTTCTTTTCTCTCCGTTTCGCGAATATTCAACCTGGATTTTCTCACCGGGCCTTATAGAGTTGATGGCAATCTTCACATCATCCCAGTCCACCATCTTGTTGCCGTTGATGGCCAGCAGAACATCACCCTTTTTCAGACCAGACTCCTCAGCGGTGGAGCCTTTGACCACCGAAACGGGAATTCCCTCAGTAACTTCTCCTTTGTACTCCTGAATGATTCCGAAGAACGGATCCTCACAGTCGTTGGAGGGTTTTGCCTCTTCCTTTTTCATTTCAGGTTTTCCGAAGGTAATTTTCACTTCCTTCTTTTTGCCCTGTCTGTAAATGTGCAAGACCGCTGAATCACCAGGCTTGTAACGTTTCAAAATGGCGGCGAGGCTTTGTTCTTCGCCAACCCGGAATTGATCCACACCATAGATGTAATCGAATGGCTTCAAGCCCGCCTTCTCTGCCGCGGACCCGGGCACGATGCCGGTAACATAGATTCCGTAAGGATTGTCAATACCGAGCCTGGAAGCTTTTTCTTTGGAAATCTCCTCCACATAAACACCAATGAATGGTTTATCCGTCTCCTGCCAGTAAAGATCATCGTCGAGTTCTTCAACATCTTCTATTTCAATCTCTTCCGGTATTTCAATCCTGAAATCCTCTGGTTCAATGATCACTTCTGGCACCTCGATTCTCATATTGCCAAACCTGGAACCGAGCTTTCCCGAGGTGGTGTGAAGTTCGCCTCCTCTTTCGTAAACGATGGTTACTTCCCTATCCGCTTCAATTGTATTCAAGGCTATTCGCAAATCATCCCATTCCAGTATCGGCTTTCCATCGATCTCCTTTATGACATCGCCATCCTGCAAGCCCATCCTGGCTGCTGGTGAGTGCCTGTTTACCCGGACAGAAACTCCGTCGTAATCTTCGGCCTGTTCCTGAATGGCAGGACTGACGCCAAGCCAAACAAACTGTTGGTTGCTGAAGACGTAACCAATCCGGCCGGCATCATCCAATTGAACTTCCACGCGCTGCTCTTTGCCTCCTCTGATAAAGTGTACCTGAATCCGGTCTCCGGGTTCATATTCTTCCATCAAGTCGGAGAAAGAACGCCGCTCGCTTACATATTCTCCATTGATCCCTATCAGGTAATCAAATGCTTCCAGGCCGGCTTCTTCCGCTGGAGTCTGCGGGTAAACCCTCACGATCATGCTCCCGTAAACATTCTCGAATCCTAGCCGGCGAGCTTTTTCCAAAGGGATGTCCTTCAGTTGCACACCCAGCCGGGCTTTTTGGATTGGCGAGCGTAGATTTACCTGCAACCTGGTATCCCCGTCTTCAAAGCGTTCTGCCAGATCCTCTGCACGTGAGGCAATTCTTTCTGCCAGTAGCTCAACCTTGTCGGCAAATCTTTCAACCTCCTCCTCGAAATTCTCGTTGATTTCAATCTGGGCACCCACCCTACTGACGAGGGTGGAAAGAACCAATAACAACAAACACAATTTTTTCATGACTCATTTGAACTTTTGATCCAATTCATTTTTGGAATGATTCAACTCCGGGTACTTATTCCTATAGCGACATGGTATGGGGTCTTCCAAATCCTTCGCAATAAAAGGAAATTGGATTTGAACCGGGCCTGTTCCGGAACGGAACGCTGACCAAACCACTTCGTTATAGGATCGTTTCCCGAAATCCAGTTGATAGACAACTCTTAATTAACGAAAGTTGCATTGATTTTTGGCAATCAAGGCTAAATGCTACAAGGTAGATTGCCCGGATTCAAACAGAAGCTTTCCTCCAAAATTTTAGACCATGAATCGCTTATCCTGCGCTGATCTTGCTTCCATCCTTTTGGTGTTGAGTTTTGTGTTGGTGGGATGTTTTGGAGGGAGAAAAGCCCAGCAGTATTCAAGCATGGAGACAAGCACTCAGGACACTTCGGTCATCGTAATTCCCGTAACCATTGTGAAAAGTGAACTGGAGAAAAACATCAACGACAATTTACCTCCTGTTCTTTATGAAGGTGATTCCGCTTCAGAAGGACTGGCATTCAGGGCCTCCAAAAGAGACTCTATCACCGTTGACTTTTCCAATGACACAGTCCTTTACAATGTACCCCTCAATATTTGGTTCAGAAAAAGCCTGGCCATCACCTCGGTGACGGGACAAGGTGCCCTTGAAGTGAGTTTCCGGACCCGTTTTGTCATTGACAGTTTGTGGAACCTGAATACCGAAACCCAAATTTCCGCCTATCGCTGGATTGAAAAGCCTGCGATCAACATTGGATTCGCTTCCATCCCGGTGACTCCGATTGTGGATTACATTCTGGAAAAATCAAAAAACCAGATTGCAACCAGCATCGACACATTGATCAAAGAGCAGTTCAACCTTCGTCAAACAATGGAAGAAACCTGGCTTGAGATGCAACAACCCATCTTTCTTTCCGAAGAGTACAATACCTGGTTGCTGCTCAATCCAACAGGCCTCAAAATCAGCCCCATCCGTAATGCTGAAGACAGCCTGGTCATCAAAGCATTTGCTACCGCAAAACCCAGAATCTTCGTTGGCCCCCAACCACCCGCCGGCGAGCTGATGCCATTGCCTGCTTTCGAAAATTCCGAACCCGAAGCAAACGGTTTTGCGTTGAGCATAAAAACCTCCGTGGATTTTGAAGAAGCCACCCGGATTACGAGAATGAACCTGGCAGGCGAGCCCTTCGACTTCGGCCGGCGGAAAGTGAAGGTGGAAGACATCCATATCTCCGGCAAGGGCAATCAGCTGGCTGTCAGGACTACGCTTTCCGGTAGTTACAATGGCGACATCGTTTTTGTTGGAAAACCTGAGTACAATCTCAGAAAGAACAAAATCCGCATTGAAAAACTCAAGGTGGATTTTTCATCGAAAAAGAAACTACTCAAGACCGCCGCGTGGCTTTTCAAAGGGAAGCTGAAAAAAGAAATTGAGAACTCGCTGAACGCTTACCTGGAAGAATACCTCACCGATCTTTATACAGAACTGGAAGAGACGCTAAAAGGGTATGAACTTGCTCCGGGAATTGTGCTCACAGGGAGCCTGGGAGAAGTCGAGCTCTCGAAACTCTACGTATCGGTCGATGCAATCAATTTCCAGATTTCATTGGAAGGAGAGACGAAGGTCAGCATTGGCCAATAAAACTCAACGCTCATTCCTCCAGTTTCCGGTGGAAGCGCAACAGGTGATCGGGTGCCTTCTCATTGTACAGTTCCAGGATCAGCACTTTTTTACTCCGGTTATCCGAAGGGAACAGAATTTTCACCGGATTGTGGACATAGCCGTTGTCTTCAAAAAGCAGGATCTGCCGGTTCCGGGTTTTCAGCCTGAATCTTTTGAGCGTTTCTATATCTTCCGGCAAAGGAATGTCACCATAACCTTCTTCTTTCAAAAACTGCCTGACCATTTCATAGGCATGCTCGAGGCTGGAGCCTTTGAAGGCAGTTCTGTAAACTATTCCGTCGCAAACGACTCCCTGGTACTCCTCTCCGGCTTTCGGAAACTCGCTTCTGATTGGCATTAATTTTCTGGTTTGAGGCGCAAAAATAGGAGGGCAAAAGATGCCTCAGAAAAAAAACTTCCACGACTTTAATGCTACACTTTTTTTGTGCAACTTAGTGCCAACCATCAAACATGCTCACGAAAAACTTTTCACCTATGATGAATGAAAGACTTTCCGCTATCATGACCAGGAATGTGGTTTCCGTTCGCAAGGACGAACCCATTGAATCCGTGAAGAAATTGCTCTTTGACAAAAGAATTCACCACATTCCGGTTGTTGATGATGAGAATAAACTTGTCGGAATCATCACTTCCTGGGATCTGATCAAATCTCAGAAGCCCTTTAGTGAATACGGAAAAATCAAGGTGGAAGAATTGATGACCAAAAACGTTGCGGCCATGCGGCCCAATGAACTGATTGGCGCAGCAGCCATGGTTTTTCTGAAGAACCTTTTCCACGGACTGCCCATCGTAGATGATGAGGGCAAACTCGTTGGCATCGTAACCACCCACGATATTCTGCTTTACGAATACAACAAGGAATATCCGAATGACCCCTTCATCAAGGACACCAACTGGTTGGTAAGCCCTTGAAAGCAGGTTCTGTCATCGATCTCTTTTGAGAAGCCTTTCTGCATTGCAGGCCTGTGCCTTTCGCGTGGCTGAGAAATTGAGCGTCCCCCCCCCCCTCTCAACTTCTCTAAACTTCTCTAAACCTCTCTAAACCTCTCTAAACAAATGAGTTCACTTTTCGAGTGAACTCATTTTTCAATTTCATCCAGTCGCTTCACCGTTTCAATCGTAGCTGCAACGGTTCCCAGGGGCATGGCCACCAGGAAGCCCACAAAGGTGAAAAGGAGCAACAAAAACACCATTCCATTGCCGATGGCCAGGCCCTTGTGGGCTTTCACAAACCGGATGCTATCACGGTAGCCGAAATGTCGCTCAAGGGCAAAATCCAGGTTGCCGAAGCCCGCATAGAAGGATTGAAGGATAAAGATCAGGGCACTGGTGAACGGTGTAAAAACGGGTATCAAACCTATAATGAGCAGGAGAATTGTCAGAGTCAGCTCCCTGATGAGGTTCCTGACGGCAATGGCCAGGCCACGGGAAATATCTTTCAAAATCTTCGGCAAGGACCAGCCCACTGTGTCTTCATAACCGGTCAACTGTCTTTCTACCTTCTCTGACAGAATGCTCAGAAAAGGAGCGGTTACCACCATCACCAGTTGTTTGAAAACCAGCAGACCGAGCGCGGCAAGCAGTAAGCCGCCAAAGATATTGGCGATGCTGCTGACAATGCCTTTGGCAAAGTCCCTCTTCCAAAATCCAATGATGATTTGGCCAATGTCATCAGACAGGCCGTAAGCAGTTGCGAAAATGGCAATGCCAATCAATATGCTGATAAAACCAGGCAGCAATACGTATCCCCACATCCGGAACCTGGAAACGTGCTCCACTGCCTTGACATAAGAAGTAAAGCCGGAAATGAAATCTTTTAGCATAGCGGTTGGATTTGTGTGGGCTAAAATTCCAAATCAAAAACAAAAGGGCCCCCAAAATCTACTGGGAGCCCTTTTGATTCGACCTGAGGGTGTCATTTTCATTAACTCGCAGGAGTTTTCCGCTTCCGGCGGGTCTTGAATAGCTCCACAACCTCTTTCTCTGTCAGGAAGTTGAGATCCACGAAGGTGGTGGAAACGAACTTCTTGATATCCTGATAGTCCTTGCCCCGCTTGTCTGTAAAATGCTTCAACAGGCGCTTCACATAAGCCATGCAGGTGTGTTTGATGCCGAGGTTGAACTGCTCATGACCGAAGATATTGATATAAACCGTGAAGACCTTGGCAATCTCGAACAGCTCAGGGTAGTCGGTTTCTTCCAGGTTGCTGATGAAGGTTCTCAGGTAGTGCAGGATAGTCATCCGGACACATTCATTGACCGTTGAACGCCCCTGGTGCTGGTTGTAAAATGCCTTTACCGCTTCCATGGCTTCCTCGGTGTGGTAGCCTGAGGAATGGACAGTAGCCATCAGCTCATAATACTTGGTCAGATCGTCCTGCTTGCTGTGATCCAGGATGTTGTAGATCCGTGCATCAGCATAGGCATCCATGTTTACCCTGTCGCTGTGGTGCATTTCCAGCAGGAAATGGAGCCAGGAATCAATGAAGTTTTTGTGCTTTTCACGGGTAGCGTTGAAATGCTTGGCCAGATGGGCCGTGTATTCTTCGTCGAGGTCAAAGAAACAGGCATAAATGCCCATGATCTGAAGGTGCTCATCGTGCCCCTGAAATTCTTCATTGCCGACAAAGTCCTTCAGGAAAGGCAGCAAGCTGCTGTTGTCGAGGTTCCTTTCCAGGCGGTAAATGAGGAATTCTTTCAGCGAAGCAAAGTACACCTTCAGCTCCCCAAGATTTTGCGGAAAATCAGCAGTCATGTAGTTGAATGACCGAAACTGCCGGGTATAAATTTCATAGCCCTTTTTCCGTCCTTCCGGGGTGCGGTACTTGTCCAGCTTTTGTGATTGCAGGAAATACCGGATGCGCTTGTTGTCTATGGCATTGATGAGGTTGGTGATCCAGATATCACTGCTGAAAGCAAAACCCATCTGGATACTCTGCCCAATCCGTTTTTTGAGAATCTCAAAATTGGGTGAGTTGCAAATGGCCAGCAGAATGTCGCGGAAGTGGGTTTGCGGACGAACGTATTTGTAGTTCTGATCCAACTCCCCTCTCAAGACACTGTATCCCAGCAGGCGGGGCAGGAATAAACCTTCGAAGTCATTTTGCATGATGCGCTTCTCCAGGGCAATCAATTGCAATGGGTTTTCAGCAGCGACGCGCTCGTGTATTGTTTCGATGCGGGGCTCGTAGTTGGCTTTCAGTTGCTCGTAATACGCTTCATCTTCCTCTTCGAGGTAGGTAGCCAACTCTTCCGATTCCTGAATTTCTTTTGCCAGGGCATCGAGTTCCTCGAGATATTCTTTGTTTAATTCCATCATGATTCTGTGTAATTTGAAAAGAACCTGGAAGAGCACTTAAGCTCTTCCAGGTTCTTGTATTAGAATTTTCCAAACTTGACTAGGCCGCAAAGATAGTGGCACCATTGCACATATCAAAGTCTCCAAGGCAGTATGTCCCGCCTTATTGCCGGAGGCGAAGGCAAATCTACGCATTCCAGCGTTTGGCCCATTCTGCCACCACAATTCCCGCAGCAACAGAAGCGTTCAGCGATTCGGCTTTCCCGCCCTTGCCTTTGGGAATGGTAACGAGTTTATCGACCATGGCTGCCACCCCACTGGAAATGCCATTGCTTTCATTGCCCAGCACCATTACAGCGGCCTCCGGGAAGTCCAGCTGGAACAGGTTTTCACCTTCAAGTGCTGCTGCAAGCAGGGGCACCTCCTCCAGGCTCGACTTCAAGGCTTCCAATTCAAGTTGTGGGCTGTTGATCCTCAACACAGCCCCCATGCTCGACTGCACGACCTTTGGATTGAAGAGCTCCACGGTGCCGGGGCTCCGAACCACATTCTTCACGCCAAACCAATCGGCAATCCTCAAAATGGTTCCAAGGTTGCCGGGGTCCTGGATGCGGTCAAGAAACAGGGTCAGGCCTGATTTTGCCGAAGGAATGTCAAGCTTTTGAGCCGGCTGATTGGCCACTATCAACACCTGGTTCGGGGTGCTCAGCAGGCTGATTTCCCGCAAACTTTTCTCATTTGCTTCGTACAACTTGTTAACAAATGGGCCAAGAAGTGTTGTATTCTTCTCAATCCACTCAGGCAATGCAACAATCAGCTCGATGGACACATCACAGGATTGCAGCACTTCATCAGCGATCTTCGTGCCCTCGGCAATGAAATTCTGATACTTTTGGCGGTATCTTCCCCGGTGAAGTGATTTGATGTATTTTGATTTGCTTTGAGACAATTCCATCCTGGATAAACAGTTAATGCGCTGAACTACAGTCGCTTCGCAATAATGAAACACTATTTTTCCAAATTCCTTCCAGTCAATTCCGGCACAACGTTGCTCACATTATGCCTGCTGCTGGCAATTGGAACCGGCTGCAACACCACCAGGTTTCTCGACAAAGAGCGTGGTGAAATGTTTCTGGTCGCCAACGAAATAGTTTTCGAAAAGGCGGATGGCAAAGTAAAGAACAAATCAAACCTCGAATACGAACTGCTCCAAATTGCCCTGCAAAAGCCCAATAAAAAGTTCTTCGGTGTTCCGCGCCAATATTTTTATTACACGGCCACTGATACGCTCGACAAGACCCCATTTGGTCTCAGCGGTGAAAGGGTGAAAAAACGCCTCCTCGCTGAAGAACCGGCCATTCTGGACACCGCTCTGGTGCAGCAATCGGTTGACATCATGCGGGCCCACCTTCAAAACAAAGGCTACTTCTTCGCAAAAGTCTGGAGTGAGATTTCGGTGAACAGGAAGAAGACCAAAGCCACCGTCAAATACCATGTGCAGCCCGATGGCAGATTTACCATTGACTCCGTGTGGTATGTCAGCAAAGACACCGCCATTAAAGAATTACTGGATTCCGTAAAACACTTGTCTTTTCTACAGCCCGGAAGCCCCATCGACAAAAACCTGTACCAACAGGAGGTTTCCCGCATCACCACCTTTCTGAGAGACAACGGCTATGCTTATTTCTATCCGCAATACATTTCCAACCTTCAGGGCCGCGACAGCAGCAATACCTTGCTGACTGCTGACATCGAACTGGAGATATTGCTGCCTCCCGGCAAAGAAAAACACCAGGTTTACCACATCGGGGAAATTTACATCGACCCCGATTTTGACCCTTACACGGGTAACGCCTACAAACAGGACACCGTCATCAACGGCATCCACTTCCTTTTGGGAAAAAATGAGCGGTTCAAGGTGAAACCCAAAACCATCCTCAATTCCCTGTTTTTCGAACCCGGCTCTTTGTACCGCCAGAGCGAAATTGACAACTCCGTGCGCCAGCTGAGTGGTCTGGGGGTTTTCAGGCCGCCATCCTTCAGGTTTGAAGAAGACAGCATCGAAACCGGCAAACTCAACTTCACCATACTCCTCACACCCAACAAAAAATGGGAAATCGGTGCTGATTTCGACATCAGCACGACGGAACGGAAAAACCTGGGTAGCTCTGACCTGCTGGGGCTTTCTTTCAGCCCTTCGCTGCGCAACAGGAATTTTCTCCGGGGGGCCGAGCTCTTTGCCTTCAACACCGACCTCGGTATCGAACTGGCTTTCCCCAGCGGCTTCAGGTCCCTGATCAACACCGTTGATTTCAGGCTGCAAGCCGACCTTTACCTGCCCCGTTTCACCAACTATTTTGGCATCTGGAAAGGCCTCTGGAAAAGTGGAATCCTTTCGGAACATGCCTACCAGGAGATGCGCCAAAAAGCGACCAGCCGATTCTCCAGCAGTTACAACCTGCTCATTTTGCTGGACAATTACCGGCTCCAATTTGCCAACATCACTTACGGATTCGACTTTCAGAAATCCCTCAACAACAGGTACCTCATCAACCACATTGGCTTCGACCTGCTGGTACCTGAAGTTACCCCCAACTCCAGGTTCGACACCCTGTTGCAGGGACAGCCCCTGCTCCGTAACAGTTTCAGCCGCCAGTTCATTTCCGGGATTTTGTTTCGTGACCTCACCTGGATCCACACCTCTTCCACCAGTTCCAATGCCAATTACTGGTATTTCCGTGGCACCGTGGACCTGTCAGGTCTGGAAGCAATGGCCGGCAATTCGCTCGTCAAACTGGTAGCCAATACCAACAATGACCTTCAGTTTTTCGGAATAGACTTTTCCCATTACCTGAAACTGGAAACGGACCTCCGCCACAATTGGGTTTTCAGCCCGAACCGCCAACTGGTGGCCCGTGCGAATGTCGGCTTCGCCACCCCATACTATCAATCCTCCACCGTACCCTACGTAAAACAGTTTTACGTAGGTGGCCCATACAGTCTGCGGGGCTGGTATGCCAGGTCCTTGGGCCCGGGGCTGTACAAAGACCCGCTGACCGATGACCGGACCCAGAGGAACCTGTTTTACCAGTCAGGGGATATCAAGATCGAGTTCAACCTGGAGTACCGCTTTCTGCTGATGCGCCCGGCCAACCTGTTCAACCTGTACGGTGCTTTGTTCATAGATGCAGGCAATGTGTGGACCAGGAAGGAAGACGAGGGCAGACCGGGATCACAATTTGCATTTACCAGACGGTTTCAGGATGGCGCCATCGTTCAGGACAATTTCCTTCGGGAAATGGCCGTAGGAAGCGGCTTCGGCACAAGGTGGGACTTCACCTACTTCATTCTGAGACTTGACCTCGGGGTTCCCTTGCGCAACAACTACCCGGATTCCAGCCGTTCAAACACTTATTGGAATGAGTTCTCAAAACTCGGCTTCAAAGATGTCATCTTCAATCTCGGCCTCGGGTATCCGTTTTAATTTAGAGCCTGTTTAGATTTTCATGCTTGAGCGAAAGTGAGCAAATTTTATTCTGAACGAGGCAAATTTTGCAGGCGGATACGGGTAATCCGGCGAA
>PAAY01000054.1 GCA_002698985.1 Saprospirales bacterium
CAAAAAATTGGAAGAACCATGTCGCTGCTATACGATATTATTTTTGGCAATTTAATTTAGCGCAACAGCCTTACATTTGATGCACCGCCTAATAATGATGTTCAAGGCCGTCACCTGACCGCCTATCCATAGCATGATTGTGGTGACATCACCAATCGGGCTCCAGGCGCCGCCGGCATTGGCTGCCACAACCACAACTCCACCAAAAATCCAGATATCCTCTTTATCCCTCATCAATTTCCGGATCAGGGCAGCCATCACAATGGATGTGGTCAGGTTGTCCAACACGGCTGAAAAAAAGAAAGAAATGATGCTGATGATCCAGAGCAGCTTGACCCTGTTGGTGGTATTGATCCTGTTGGTGACGACCTCAAATCCCTTGTGGGCATCCACTAATTCTACTATGGTCATGGCTCCCAACAGGAAGAAAAGAATTTCTGCAATCTCACCTACATGTTCCAATAGAGCAGCATCGATCTGCTCCATGTCCATACCAGCGAGGATGGTATCTTTTCCAATTACCAGTAGTACCCAACAAATTACGCCTGTCAAAACAGCAGAGGCAGCTTTGTCGATTTTGAAAGGGTGCTCCATGGCGATGAAGAAATACCCGATTACAAAAGCGACGATCATTGCTATGTACATGGCTTTTCAGTTTTGATACCCTTATCAGGTGTCCTGATGTCAAACCAGGTTGTGGCAGCCATTCCCCTGAAGCGGGCTGTAGGTTAGAAACAACACCAAATCAATTTTCCGAATTATGTTTGGTGCAAGGTGACTTTTCCAGTGAAAAATCAAGGCGCAATGTTAGCCAAGTGCTATTCATAATTCAAATGCAAGCGAAAAAAATCATTGCGAAGCGAAGGTGATTTTGGCCACCCGATGGACGTAATAATTCTCACTACCTGTAGAGGCCATTTTTCTATCTTTGCCCGTCAATTTCAACCCTTACAGTAAACCATTACGCACCAAGATGCCTTACCTTTTCACTTCAGAAAGTGTGTCAGAAGGACACCCGGATAAAGTCGCCGACCAAATTTCCGATGCGCTGGTAGATCATTTCCTCGCATTTGACCCAGACTCCAAAGTAGCCTGTGAAACCCTGGTGACAACCGGCCAGGTAGTTCTTGCCGGCGAGGTCAAAACAAAAACTTACCTCGATGTTCAGCAAATTGCCCGTGATGTAATTGGCAAGATAGGCTACACCCGCAGTGAGTACATGTTCGAAGCCCATTCTTGTGGTGTATTCTCTGCCATTCACGAACAATCGCCCGACATCAACCGGGGTGTTGAACGGAGTGCCCCCGAAGACCAGGGCGCCGGCGACCAGGGCATGATGTTCGGCTACGCAACAGCCGAAACCGAAAACTACATGCCGCTCGCCCTCGATCTGTCACACAAGATCCTTCAGGAACTTGCCGATATCCGCAAGAACTCCCCTGAACTCATGCCCTACCTCAGACCCGACAGCAAATCACAGGTCACCATTGAATACGATGACGACAACACTCCGCTCCGCATCGATGCCATTGTGGTGTCCACACAGCACGACGAATTCGGCAGCGATGAAGAAATGCAAAAGAAAATCCGGGAAGATGTGATCAACATCGTCATCCCCCGGGTCAAGGTAAAATACAACCCGAAAGTACAGGCACTTTTCGATGAGAACATTACCTACTATGTCAACCCCACCGGCAAGTTCGTGATCGGTGGCCCGCACGGAGATACCGGCCTGACCGGCCGTAAAATCATCGTTGACACTTACGGTGGCAAAGGTGCCCACGGCGGTGGTGCTTTCTCCGGCAAGGATCCTTCAAAAGTGGACCGTTCAGCAGCCTATGCAACCCGTCACATTGCCAAAAACCTGGTGGCTGCGGGTGTTTGCAACGAGGTATTGGTGCAGGTTTCTTACGCAATCGGTGTGGCCAAGCCCACCAACATCTACATCAATACTTTTGGTTCTGCCAGGGTGGACCTGAAAGACAGTGAGATTGCCAAAGTGGTCATGCAACTGTTTGACATGCGCCCCTACGCCATCGAAAAACGCCTCAAGCTGCGCAATCCCATCTATTTCGACACCGCCGCCTATGGCCACATGGGAAGAACGCCGGAGGTGAAAACCCTTGAGTTCACCGACGGATCCGGTAAGAAAGTGGTCAAAGAGGTGGAAACTTTCACCTGGGAAAAACTGGACATGGTGGATGAGGTGAAGAAGGCGTTTGGACTTTGATGGGTTTGAGGAACTGAAGAACTGAAGCCCCTTTGCAAATACTTGCAGAGGGGCTTTCCTTTTTAGGAAACCAAACGAATCATTAACTTTTGACCGTCTGAAATGGTGAAACCAAAAGTTTGCTTCGACTATGAAGAAATTCCTCTTCTTTTTGCTCTTCGCCGCCTTCGGCGCAACGACATTAGCGGGTCAGAATGCCCCGGTTATCCCCGTCGAAAATGCACAGTGGAAAGAGCTGCACATCACAATTGCAGGCCCGCAAACCAGGTTTACCGTTATCTGTGGCGACACCCTCATCGGTCAGCAAACCTGGAGCAAGGTCCATCTTGTGAGTACCGATACCAACCTGCAAGTGGTATGGTCCATTTACCAGGGTGCCTTGCGCAGCGATGATACAAAAGCATGGTTCATCCCCGCTGAAACCACCGATACCATTTTGCTCTACGATTTCACATTGGAGGCAGGAGACACCTTTGAATTGGTGCAGCCATGGTCAACCTGGGTGGACAAAATAGTCGTCGATTTCACAGAAGAATTGCTCATTGGCGGAAAGCTGCGAAAGGTGATTCACTTTGAACCCATCCCATGGGCCTATGAAGATGAATTTTGGATGGAAGGCATCGGTAGCAACCGGGGCCTCTTGAACAGGGGCACGGGCCAGGGACCGGATTATGGCACTTACCTCTCCTGCTTTCGCCACAATGAAGAAATCATCAACTTTTCACAACAACCCTGTTTGTTTCCTGATATGCCTGAGTGCCCGTTTTCCGGAGTTGGCGAATCTGACAAACCAGCTGTCAGCATTTATGTGAACCCAAACCCCGCCAACACCGAAGCAGTAATCAGCGTGTCCGAATCCGGCGTTCCGGACTGGGAAGTAAAAATCTTTAACGTGGACGGGAAGCTGATCCACCGGGAGGAAACAACTCTTCCGCTCAGCCTCAGGGTGGATGAATGGCCGGCGAGGGTTTATCTGCTTTCGGTCAAATCGACGGGTAACAATTCTATACAATCGAGCCGCCTATTTGTGGTTCAGCACTGAGCCACTCAAACCACCTTTAATTCTTCAAGGCTGGCGAATTCAACGCTCTTTGCAGCAATTGTCAGGGCAAAATCCATGGCTTCCGCTTCGTCGCCGCATTGCCAAAGGCGAATGGCAAAGGCCGTGGCAAAGACATCTCCGGCGCCGGTGCTTTCAACCAGGCGGGCAGGTTTTGCCGCAAAGTGCCTGGTGTTTCCGTTCATGATGAGTTCTGCCCCGTCAGCACCATGCGTGATGAGCAGTCGTTTGGCTCGCTGGCGCAATTCCGATTCAACAGCTTCTTTGCCGGCAAGGTCTTCATCACTGACAGACAGCACTTCGGCCTTTTCAGGCCAATTTTTCAGGCTGATCGATTTTGGCGACACCCTGCCCTGCTCATCCCATTGCCTGAACCAACCCTGGGGGCAAACACAAAGCAATGTCTCCTGAAAGCAATCCACGAATTTGAAATCAACTTCGTCGGCAATGGGGCCAATCACTACGATATCGGGCATGGGCCAGTGGCGGGGCAAGGCCTCAGCTTTCAGCGCTGCTGCTCTGCTTCGCAAAAACTGGACACGGCCCTCTTCGGTGTAAATGTTCTCGAAGCAGGTGGTTGCCGGCGCAGGAACGACCTGCACTTTGGCAAAAGAAAATAATCCGGAGAAGCGGAAGTCGGGCCCGTGGCTCGTCAGGATGTGCACCCTGCAACCAAGTTGGTGGGCAACCATGGCACCGTAAGCGGCAGCCCCTCCGGCCTTGTAGCCTCCAGGAATCACATCGTGGCAGAGGTGCCCGATCAGGAGCATGTTTGGCTTGTCTGGCATTTTGCGAAGCTAAGACGAAAAAAGCCACCCTGAATAAGAGCGGCTTTTTTCAAATCGCAGAAATCGTGATGGTATCAAGCCACGGTGGCAGGTGACGGACTTTTTACCGGCACCATCCAGTCATAAGGATCTTCAATTTTTCCGGCACGCATTCCGTCGATGGTTGCTTTGGCAAAGGGGCCAATCTTGCGTTCCTCAACGGGAGGCAGTACCATGTGGAAATCCTTGTAGGTAATCTCGCTAACATGCGATACGACGGCCGCTGTTCCGGCTCCGAAAGATTCCTGTAGTTTACCGGCTTTGTAAGCTTCCACCAGCTCATCGATGGTGATGGGATACTCCTCCACTTCGTGTCCGGCATCTCTGAGCAGGCGAATGATGGAATCCCGGGTCACCCCTTTGAGAATGGTTCCGTAAAGTGGCGGGGTGATGACCTTGTTGTCGATGACGAAAAAGATATTCATTGTGCCGCTTTCCTGGATGTATTTGAACTCACGGGCATCCAGCCAGAGCACCTGGTCATAGCCTTTTTCCTGGGCCAGCTTGGCTGGCAGCAGGGCTCCTGCATAATTGCCGGCAGCTTTGGCCTCACCGGTTCCGCCCAAAACGGCACGGACGTATTTGGTCTCAGCCAGCAGTTTGACCGGCTTGGGATAATAAGGCCCTACCGGGCAGGTGAAGATGAAAAACAGGTAGGAGTCAGAAGGCTTAACCCCAATGAACTCATCAGTGGCGATCATAGTTGGCCGGATGTAAAGGGCACTGCCTTCACGTGGCGGAATCCAGCCCTGATCCAAATCGATCAAGGTGTGCAGGGCTTTGAGGAACATGTCTTCAGGGAATTCCGGCATGCACATTCGAGCTGCTGATTTGTTGAGTCGCTTGGCGTGCATCTCTGGCCTGAAGAGGTAGGGTTTGCCATCCAGCGTTTTGGTGGCTTTCATCCCTTCGAAGATCTCCTGACCGTAGTGGAGTGCCATGGTGGCAGGGTGCAGGCTAAAACTCTTGAAGGGTTCAATTCTGAAATTTTGCCATTGCCCATCTTTGTACTCGGCCATAAACATGTGGTCAGAGAAAAGGCGTCCAAAAGGGAGGTTGTCAAAGTCAACCCCGTCGATTCTTGAAGAATTGGTCTTCGTTATTCTGATGTCCATATCCATTTCGTTTAATTTTGCCCAAAGTTATCCATTTCAGGGAGCCGAAGATAGCATAAATTTGCCTGAACCAGAAATCTACACACACACTCCAAACAAAAACTTGTCAATTGCCAAAAACAGAAAATGATATTCCGACAAGTCAATTTTTTGACTTTGAAATTTTCCCTCTCGATGATGAGTTTACGGGGAAAATCACCGGCGGGAACAAACGCAATATACTCGTGCTTACCATCCCAGCGCCGGACCAAAGCGATCATCAGTTTCTTGGGAAAGTTCTCTCGGCAGTTCAGGTCGATATTGATGATGACATCGCTCTGGCAACTGCGGAAAAAGCCCACAATTTCAACCTGGTAGAACTGGTAGGGGTTACGGGGGCCGAAGTAGTGCTCATCTTTGGTGTCAAGCCTTTGTCGTGTGGGCTAAATATCAACATGAAACTGTACCAACCGGTTTTGCACAATGGCACAAAGTATCTCCTGTGCAACCAACTCGGTGAAATTGCCCAAAACCAGCAACTAAAACGCCATCTCTGGTCAGCATTGCAACAGATTTTCCCGACCAAAGACCGGTAAAAAACAACCGATGAAACGACTCGTATTTGCCACAGGCAATCCCAACAAAGTGAAAGAGGTGAGCGAAATGCTCGATGACAGCTTCGAAGTGGTCAGCCTGAAAGACATTGGCTTTAAGGATGAGCTTCCCGAAACGCAAGCAACCATCCAAGGCAATGCCCTGCAAAAGGCCCGTACCCTGCACCAGGCTTTGGGCGTTGACTGTTTTTCAGAGGATACGGGCCTCGAAGTGGATGCCCTGAATGGTGAACCAGGTGTCAATTCCGCCAGGTACGCCGGTCCTTCAAAATCCTCGGAAGACAACATTGACCTGCTCCTCGAAAAACTGAAAGACGAGCGCAACCGCACAGCCAGATTCAGGACGGTGGTTGCATTGATCCTGGATGGACAGGAACACCTGTTTGAAGGCATTGCCGAAGGAGAAATTCTTTTGGAACGACAGGGTGAAGGAGGCTTTGGCTACGATCCGGTCTTTTTACCGAAGGGCGCCTCAAAAACTTTTGCCCAGATGGATTCCGAAGAGAAAAACGCCATCAGCCACAGGGGCAAAGCCATCCGGAAACTGATTTCATTTCTGAAAAATCAAATTGGGTAAATAGCTTATTTTCATTGTTTTAGTGTTGCCACTAAAAGGCTAAAGCCCTACTTTTACCCGCCAATTTTCGAAGAAATGAATGCTGAAAACTTCCACGAGTATTTAAAAAACCCTTCACTCCTGTACCAGGCCAACTACCAGGAGCTGAAAAGTCTCGTGGTGCAATACCCCTACTCTTCCAATCTTCGCCTGCTGCTGTTGCTGAAAAGTCTTATCGACAACCACAAGGATTTTGACCGCAACCTCGTGCTGGCTTCCATGTACGGCATCGACAGGGCCAAGCTGTTTGAGCAGGTAAGCAGGTATGAGCAAACCACTGCGGCCACTGAAAATGTGGTCATGAACGAAGAATACCTGGAACTGAAAGATCTTTCCGTGATCGAAGACCTGCCTGAAACCACCGATGCCGGACTGCAAAAACCCCTGGAACATGCACTTGACATCGAGGAAATGTTCATACCGGAGGAGCCCGCTCCCCACAAAGCAGACCTCAGAGACCTGGAAGACGAAGCCGATTTTCTCGAAGACATCCCCAATGTGGATTTGGGCTTAAAGAGAGATACGCCCGAGCCGCCTCCCCTCATGAGCCTGGAGGACTTGATGGCCGATGATTTTATGGAGGAAGAAGAAGAGGAAGAAAATACGGAGGAGGAAGAGGGGCATGAAGAGGAAGAGGATGAAGATGCCTTCTTCGGAAATGATGAAGTGGATGAAGAGCTGAAAGACGAAATTGACCAGATCGTTGAGGAGGCCGTTCAAAATGCCAAAGAAAAGCTCATTGAAAAGGGTGCTTTCCTTCGGACAATTGACGACGCTGCCGCACTTGCCGGAATAGTGGGCCAAATCAACTTGCAGAAAGAGCAGCCAGTGCAAAACGAGGAAATTACAGCAGCGGAATCGCCTGTTGAGGAAGCCGCTGAAAATCCTTCCGAAGCTGCGGAGGCAGGTGCCGGTTTGGCAGAAGCAACTGAAACCGATGGGGAGTTTCCAGCAGAAGCCACTCCACCATCTGATGAAGCCCCGGAAGAGGAGGAACCGCTCTCTCCTATCCCGACCACCAAATTCAGCAGTTGGCTGCAGCAGCTTCAACCGCCGCAGGTAAGCCATGAGCCTCCCATTATTGTCAATCAGGACCAGGCCGAGAAAGCGGACGAAGAAGAAGAGGAAGAAGAGGAAAGGACTGTTGTTGACGAAGCAAAAGAACTTGCCGCCAGAAGCGTGGTTGAAAACCTGGACATAGCAACGGAAACGCTGGCCGCCGTTCTGGAATCGCAGGGCCACTATCAGAAGGCCATTGCAATGTATGAGCGGCTCATGTTGAAATATCCCGAAAAAAGCACTTTCTTTGCGGCCAAAATCAAAGAACTCAAATCTAAATAATCACCATACATTTTGATACCATGGTTTTCATAACTATCCTCATTGCAGCCGTAGCCTTCCTCCTGATTGCAGCGGTACTTATCCAAAACCCGAAAGGTGGAGGAATTGACTCAACTTTTGGTGGATCTGCTGCCAATCAGATGTTCGGAGCAGCCCGCTCAGCCGACCTCATCGAGAAAATCACCTGGGGACTGGCCATTGCGCTCTTCGTGCTTTGCATCGTAGCCACATTCATGGTTGGAGCCGGCGGAGAAGGCGTGCAGTTGCAATCACAATAATTTGGCGAGCAACCATTTTATGGTCCGCAAAATAGCTTCGAAGCGCCTTTTGGTCTTCGAGGCTATTTTTATTTGCCCGAGCTAATAAAACGATTCCGACAATGAAGATAGCAGCCATCGTTCCCATGCGCCACAGCAGCGAGCGGGTACCCGGAAAAAATTACCGTGATTTTGCAGGGAAGCCTTTGTACCACAGGGTTGTGGAAGCACTGTTGGCCTGTGACAAGATCAGCCAGGTTGTCATTGACACCGACAGTCCCGTCATTCTCGAAGATGCAGCCAAAGCTTTTCCTTCGGTAAAATTGCTGGAACGCCCGGAGCATCTTCGTGCAGGAGAAATACCGATGAACGACGTGCTGCTGAATACCATCAGCCAGGTGGATGCCGACTTTTACCTGCAGACCCACAGCACCAATCCGCTGCTCTCAGCTGCCTCAGTGAAGAAAGGGGTGGAAATGTTCCTGGAAAACTATCCCATCCACGACTCGCTTTTCAGCGTCACCAGACTGCAAACCAGGTTGTGGGATCAACTGGCCCGTGCCATCAATCACAACCCAAACATCCTGTTAAGGACCCAGGATCTGCCTCCGGTTTACGAAGAAAACTCCTGCCTGTATATTTTCTCTAAGGAAATTCTGGAACGGAAACACAACCGCATCGGCGACCGGCCGCTCATGCTGGAAATACCCCGGGAAGAAGCCCAGGACATCGATGAAGAAATAGATTTTCAGATAGCGGAATACCTGTTCAAAGCCAGAGAAGGCATGCTGTAACTCTCACTACACAGAAGCCTTCAAAATTTTCCACGCCCACTCGACCATTTCCGCATCGTCGTAAAAGACGGGGGCAATTACACGGATGCAGGCCAGCGCTTCGGCCTTGCTGCCTACCTTGAACACCATTTCCGGTGCGGCGGCAGAGTCTTGTTCTTCCAACTTTCTGGTGTCCATCAATCCAAACAGAAAGATGGGCACCCAAAGATTGCGCTGAAAGGCCCGGATCAGTGATTTCCGGGAGGCTGTGTTGTCGCCCATCAGCTTGTACCGGTGGAAGGCTTTGCAGAAGTACCATGCTGCTGACCAGTCACCTTTGAACTCCCGCAACAGATTGGCGGAATCTTTCAAACGGTTCTGTGTAAGATAGGCAGCCAGCAACATCTGTCTCACCTCCATGTCGTCGCCGGGGTTCCATTGCAACAACTCGCGGAAATGGAGAATGGCAACGTCAAAATAGCCTGAGAGGAAAAGCCGCTCAGCCAGACAGGCCTTTGCTTTGAGGTAGGTGTACAATTCCACTTGTTTCCAGGGGGTTTTGCGGAATTCCACCAGCAGTTCCTGCAGCCTTTCACTGCCGATATGGGCTTCAGTGTATTTCATGGCACGCTGATACCACATCATGGCTTTTTCAGGCAGCTCACTCAGGTTGCCCATTTCCAGACAGGCCTCGGGGCAAGTGGGATCCAGCTCCAGCGCCTGGTTCAACATCCTGATGGCTTCTTCCTGTTGGCCTTTTTGCTTCTTGGCTTCCAGCACGTGTTCTCTGGCCATCAGTTGCCGAAGCAAACCGGGCTCCTTCTCTCTCAGCGCTTTGTAATACTTAAGGTTCTGATTGGACTTGATGAATGCCAGCATTTCGTTGAATGAGCCTCCGTCTAACTGGATGTGGAACAGCAAGTTCCTGAAATGCTCTACTGCCAGCTGTTGGCCGGCCAGAGGGGTAATGTTCATGGGTAACGGTAGTTTTTCCGGTTTGGGTTTCAGGCTAATCAGCCATGTTCGTCAAAGGGATATGTTTGTTCCGGATAGGAAAAGGAAGGCAGATATAATGCCAAACATAAATTTTTTCTTAATAAATAACTCGCTGCGCAATAACCTGCTAATGCTGATTTCTGATTGTCAGCCACTTGCCATTATGATGCCGGTTAAAAATCAAAAGGCGCCGGCATTGTCATCAACACCGGCGCCTTTGGCTCTAAATGAAAATCTGATCAGTTCGCAAATCGAACCTTAACGGTTTCACCAATCCAACATGGAACTTTTTTCGAATCACCCTCACTGATTCCCATCATGAAGGCTTCGTCTTTATCCGGGAGGAAACTGAGGTATCGTCCAATTTTTTTATTGGCCTCTGCCGCCACACTGCTGTCAATGGACTTTGCATAAGCGTATTTGTCTATAGCAGCGATAACAGCCAACCCTTTTTCAAAGGCGTTAGAACCACATGAGTTGCTGGAGGATGCGTACATATCTCCAATGAGCATGTAAGGCTGTCCCCACCCTGGACGCAGCCTTGCAGCTTTAAGTGCATGGTCACGGGCAGAAGAATACCTGTTGAGTTGGCGGAATTCAATGGAAGCCTTGTAGAAATAAAAATCTGCGAGTTTGTCCTGATTTCCTTCTTCTTTCAGCTGCTCGATGGCTTCGTCAAACTTGGCGAGTGCTTCGGTGTATTTGCCTTCCTTGAACAAAGCGATACCATGATCGCCGGGGTTTTCGGCATAGTAAGCAGCCAGCCTTGCGGCATTTTCAGCAGCAACAACCTCTTCGTATTTCGCTTTCACCTCTGCAACAAAGGGATCTGACTCGTCACAGCCCTGGGCAACCAGCTTGTTGAAAATGTATTTCAGCAGGTCGATGCTGTCAGTGTTGGCCCTGAATTCGGGTTCAAACTTGTTTTTGAAATACTCACAATCGAAGATATCGTTCTCGATCTGGGCGAAGATGATGTTCATTGCATCTTTGCCCTGCTGGTAATAAGCGCCGTAATTTTTGTTGTTGGCAATGTTGTAATCTGCAATCTCATTGAGTTTGAGGTAAACATTGCGGGCCTCTTCAGCGGTCATCAAACCATTCTGGTAGTTGTAAACCACGATGGTTGCATAAGGCTGGAACACGGTGTAGCTGGTGTTGTTGCCACCTGCTTCCACGGCATTCTTACAGGCCTCTCCCGTCAGGGAATACGGACTATTCAGGAAATAGAACATATCGTAAACCATCAGGCCATAGGCCAGTGCTTTGTCCTTGGGGTAGCACTCTATGTACTGATTGTAAAGTTTGAGGATGATATCCGAGTATTCCTTCTTTTTCTCAGGATCGGTTTCTTTCTTGAACTTCTCCATGTACAACTTGATGCCATCCGTGTAGTGGTATGGGCGCTGACCATCGGCAGCGGGGGCACCCTTGTAAGCCTTCTCCCAATAAGGAAAAGCCTGGTCGTACTCCTGGGTTTTCATGAACTGCCGGTAGAGTACGTGGGCTTCCTCGATGGCATCTTTGTCGGGTGAGTTGATCCAGGTTTCACATTGGCTGAAAGCCGATGCTGAAACTACCAGAAGGAATGCGGAAACTGCAAAAATCCTTTTCATCATTGCGTTAATCTTTGTGTTTGAGTTGAAGACGCTATGGCAACAGGCCTGGTCACTTACGGGTTTGTTAAGACCCGACCGGGGTAGTTGCCATCTTGATCATCCAAATTTGCGTTTGAAGAACCACGAAGTGTCATTGAGAGTAAACCCAAGAGCTATTTTCACAAAGTTCTCCTTTATCCCATTGTCCGTATTCAGACGGCCTATTTCTACACCGATGTTCACAAATGAGGTCTGCTGGCGAGGCAAAATCACGGGCAAACCGAGGCCCAGCGTCAGAGCAGATCTTTTGAGGTCTTCCAGTCTGGGATCCTTACCAAAATAGAAACCGGCACGGTAACGAACCCTTTGCCAGTAGTTGTTGTAAGAGGATGCATTAGGTGAATACTGCGCACCTACCGCCACCCGGTAGGAATTGTAAAGCGTTTCCGGTTTGGCTTCGTTTTCATACTGGCTCCAATTGCCGTAACTGTATTCTAGCCCAAGCTTCAGCTTCTGGGCATCTTCATACATCACACCGAGGGTGAATTCCGCCGGAAGGTTGCCTTTTTGTTTCACACCATCGGCGGCCAGCAAGGTGTCGGTTTGTGGCGGTGAATACGTAAAGTTTTCCCGAAGGCGGAGAATTTCATTCTTGGTGGTAAAGCCGGAGGAAGGATTGCCATAAAGGCCAATTACAAGGGTCTTTACATCCCTCGCATTTTCCGGATTTTGCCAAAGCGTATGGCGGTATTGTGCACCCAGGGACCATTGAAAGGCTCTCACGGATATGTTGTCGTAAAAAACATCATCGTAGGAAGCCTCCAGGCTGTTGAACTGAACACGGCGCTCACTATCGAGCGTTCCGAAGAGGTACATCAGGTTTACGCCAAATGAAAAGTTTTTATAGCGCCAACTATTGCCCCAGATGAATTTATTGGTGCCCCCCGTTCCCTGAAAGATGTTCAGCACGGTATCAACTTCCGGCAACACATTCTCAGTCCGGATATCGTAACCCACGGAGGTGTTGGGGATCAGTGCCACGCCCATGCCCCAGAACCATTTGCGCTCTTTCTTTTCGAGCACATCGTTCAAGGGGTTGCACATGGGGAAAGCCAGCGCCAGGTGGGTGAGGTTGCCAGATAAAACCTTGGTGGTCTGGCCGTCGAACTCCAGTTTTGAACGGTCGTAGTAGGCCCCTGCTTCAAAGGCTGTGGCGCTGAGCCAGGAATGGCTGGCAGGGTTCAGGTAATTGATGTGCAGTGGATCAACGAAAGCTGCTGTCAAGCCTCCGTAGCCCATGGTACTCAGGCTGTGGTTGACAGGTTCTCCCAAACCGATCCTGGAGTATGGGGCGTTGTCTTTTGGCTGGGCAAGGGCTGTTGCAACCACCACGACACACATTGCAAGCGTCAGCAATGTTTTGCTCCAAACCGCCTCGTATTTCATTCCCTTGCTAAGCACTTTTTCTTTGGACATTGTAATTCAAAATTTTATTCAGCCCGAACAGGACCAAATTTGGGTGCGCAAATATCTTGGTTTTAGTGTTTTTGACAAAAAAAGAGGCGTCCCCTCCTGTTATTACCACTTTTAAGTTTTGGTACAGGCCGGAAAAGTGAGCAATCATACCCTCCAGTTCCAGCAAGGCACCCCAAAGTGCGCCCTGCTGCATGGCATTGGCAGTGCTGTCACCCGGCAGGCCGGGAACCAGTTCCAATGCCGGCATGAGGTCAGGCAAGCGGGCGGTGAACTGATTCATCGCCTTGAGGCGCATGCGCAGGCCGGGGGCAATGCTCCCGCCCAGGTACACCCCCGATTCCATCACTACATCTGTGGTAATGCAGGTGCCTGCATCAACCACCAGGAGGTTGGTTTCGGGAAAAAGTTCCTGTGCTCCTGCAGCAGCAGCAATGCGGTCTTTGCCCAGGGTTTGCGGTGTTTTGTATTCCAACTTAAAAGGCAATGGAGTTGAACTTGACAAAATCAGGAGGTTCTCCAATTGGGCCGAAGGCCCTACCAAAGACTCCTCTTCTTCAGAAACACTGGAAAGGATGAGGTTTCGGACATTTTGGTTGTATAGCACAGCCTGAATGTTACCGGAATAGTCTTCATTCCAGGTATACACTTCTTTCAATTCCCGTCCGTCAAAAAGGCCTGCTTTGGCCCTTGTGTTTCCGATGTCAATGGCCAGATTCATGTTGCAGGTTTGGATTAAAGAATATTCAGCCCAGATCAATTGGACCGCCAAAAGTACGGTGTTAGGAGCACCAGGATGGTAAACAATTCCAATCGGCCGAGCAACATCAGGAACGAAAGGCCCCATTTTGCCGAAGGAGAGAGCCAGGCAAAGTTGTCAACCGGGCCTACCTTACCGATGCCCGGCCCCACGTTGCCCAGAGAAGTGGCTACAGCCCCCACCGATGTTTCAAAATCGTAGCCCAACAGGCTCATGAAAACGGAACCGGCCAAAAAGATCATCATGTACAGCAGCAAAAAGATGATTACGTGGGTAATGATTTTGCCGGCCACCATCTCGCCGTTGATCTTGAGCGGAACGATGGCACGAGGGTGTACGAGGCGCTTGAATTCCAGAATGGAGTTTTTGAAGAAAACCAGGTGCCTGATGAATTTGATGCCACCGGCCGTTGAACCTGCACTGGCACCCAAAAACAGCAAGATAAAACACAACATGGTCAGTGCCGGTGACCAGGCCGTGTAATCAGCCGACACATAGCCTGTAGTGGTGATCAGCGATATGATCTGGAAGGCACTGTCACGGAATGCCTGCTCGAAACTTGCGCCTTCCTGCCCCTGCTGTATGTAAAAGACCGACACGGTGAAGATGGCGATAAAACCGAGCACCGTGGCGGCATAAGCCCTGAATTCGTCATTGTGCCACACCTTCCGGAACTTTCTTTTCAAAGCCATGTAGGTGATGCTGTAGTTCACCCCGGCCAGGAACATAAAAACGATGATGATGTATTGGATTACCGGAGATTCAAAAGCGGCAATGCTGGCGTTGCGTGTTGAAAAACCGCCGGTGGCCATGGTAGTCAGGGCATGGTTGATGGCTTCATAAAAGCTCATGCCGGCCAGCTTGAGCAGCAATGCCTGCAAAGCTGTCAAACCCACATAAATCAACCAGAGCCGTTTGGCCGTCTCCTGGATTCTCGGGTGAATTTTATCTGAGGTTGGCCCAGGTGCTTCGGCGGTGAACAACTCCACACCACCTATGCCCAACAATGGGAAGATGGCCACGGTAAGCACGATGATGCCCATTCCACCGATCCATTGCGTCAGGCTGCGCCAAAACAAGATTCCCTCTGGTTGCGCCTCGATGTCGGTCAGAATGGAAGCGCCGGTGGTGGTCATTCCCGACATGGTTTCAAAAAAGGCATCCGTGAAGGAAGGGATGGCACCACTGAGCAGATAAGGCAGGGTGCCGAATGACACCATGGCCAGCCAACCGCTTGCTACGATTAGAAAGCCATCCCGGCGGGCAATTTTTTTCTCTGCATTTCTGACGGAAAAAAAGATAAGCGCCCCCAATGCAATGCAAATCAAAGCGGATCCCAGTATGGGCCAATGATCTCCGGAACCGAAATAAAAAGAGAATGGCAAAGGGAGCAGCATCATGCCGCCAAGCAGTGCCAGCAGGACTCCGTGTATGCGCAGAATTTGTTTGGTGTTGATCATTCTTTCGTCTCAATAATAAGCAGGCGCTTAATTAAAAAGCTGCTCCACCTTCTCGATGGCATCCGGCAAGGCAAAAACGATGGCCTTGTCATTCAGTTGAAAAATGAAATCCCCGTTCGGAATGATGCCCTGCTCTCCTCTAACCACAGCCGCCACAGTGGCGGTTTTCGGGAAATGCAGGTTTTTGAGTGCTTTTTTGGTCAGCCTGTTTTCTTTCGTCACAACGAATTCGATGACCTCGGCATCCACCCCATGCATGGCTGTGATGGCTTCCACTTTTCCTTTTCTGACGTAGCGGAAAATGTTGTTGGCCGCAACGAGCTTTTTGTTGATCAGGGTGTCCACACCAATGTCCTGTGAAATGCGGATGTATTCCTTGTTCTCAACTTGGGCAATGGTTTTGAACACGCCGTTGTGTTTGGCGGTGAGGCTGGCAATGATATTCGTCTCGGAGTTGGGAGTCAGGGCGATGAAGGCGTCCATTTGGCTGAGCCCTTCCTGCTGGAGCAGGTCAATGTTGTCCGGCTTTCCGTGAATGATCAAAGAATTGCTCAACTCTGCAGCCAGTTCCTTGCACCGGTCTTTGTTCTGCTCTACAACGGTTACATGGTAGTCCTCTTCGAGCAAGCGAGCTGTCTCCAGTGCAAGTATGGAGCCACCGATGATCATCACCCTCTTGATGTCCCGCTTTTTGGCACCCGTCACCTGCTCCACCCTGCTTACATGACCGGGGAGGGAAACGATGTACACGTGATCATTTGGACGCAAGAGCAAATCACCGTGAGGGATAAGCGTTTGGCTGCCCCGCTGAACCGCTATCACACGGAGGTTCTGATAAGTCTCACCACCGAGTTCTTTCAGTTTGTGAAAGGCCAGGGGAGAATCGTCACCAATCGTCACGCCCGTCAAGATGATCTTACCGCCTTCAAATTCAAACAAATCGGTAAAGGAGCAGCGTCGGACAAGCCGGTGTATCTCTTTGGCTGCCAGCAGATTGGGGCTAAAGATGTTTTCGATGCCCAATTCGCTGAAAATTTCTCGGCTGTATTCCGAGACAAATTCAGTGTTGCTGACACGGGCAAGGGTATTCTTTGCCCCCATCTTCCGGCCCAGCACGGCCGTTACGAGGTTGGTGGTTTCGTTTGCAGTGACCGCCAGCAGCAGGCGTGCTTTGCTGACTTCGGCTTCTTTCAGAATGGAAATGGAAGATGCGTCACCCAGAATGGTGAGAACGTCCAAATGCTGAGCTGCATGCTCCAGAATGTCCGGATTGTTGTCAATCAGGGTGATGTCCTGGTTGTTGTAGCTCAAAAGTTCGGCAAGGTGAAAACCAAGATCACCTGCCCCTGCGATGATTATTTTCATTTTTCAATGGATTGAAAAGCGCGCAAAGGTACTTTTCAAGCGCTTACAGCCCATCAATTTCTGAAGAATTTCATGCGCTCGTGGCAGGAAGTTTTGGCCCAGTGACCGATGCCGAAGTTGAATTCCAGCAGTAATTGCGCCACCAGAGGATTGTTGGAGGCCTGGGAATCATATACATTTTCCCTGATGGGATTGGGATAGCCCTCTGCGTGACCTTCATCACTCACCAGGTCAGTGAATCCATAATGCACACGCAGGCCCAAACCAACTGAAAAAGTTTCGCTACCTCCCAAGTAGCCACCAAATCCAAAGACCCCGGCGAGGTAGTTGTCTTCGTAAAACGGATCGGGATCCTGCAATTGCACTTCGTTGTCGGTCTGCTCCACTGAGCGGATCAGGCTGTACATGGGTCCCACTTCGATGTAGGTGCGATTGCGTATGTACCGGTACAACAGGTACAGTTCCAGGCTGTTCCACTTCACTTCATTCTGCAGATCACCGGTGACATTGGGCAGGCTGTAATCCCATTTTTGCGAAGAAGAATTGAATAGCCCTTCCAGGGCAATGCCGTGCCAGGCTCCGAAATTGACGGCTACTTTGGCCCCAAAACCATACATGGGCGAAAGGGTATTGCGGTAAGTGTTGTCGTTCAGAATGTTTTTGTTCATCAGAAAAGACATTCCTCCGCCGCCTTTGAGCGCCGTTTCAAGCCAGATTTCCTGGGCGTTCAGTACAAGTACAAACAACAGTGCAGAGAGTGTAAGGGTGAGTTTCTTCATGAATCTTGCTATTTGGTTTACAGATGCACAAACATACGGCAAAACCCTCATGAAAAGCGAGTGCTGCCAGCCATTGATTCAGCCGGCAGCACCCTGCAAATTACTTCGATCATTCGATCCACCAGCGCAGCCCGACATAGGCTCTGGCGCCCACCAGCGGCGCCCAAACCTGCATGGCATCGAAGTGTTCGCCGAAGGGGTTGTCGAAATCGATGATGGCGTGCTCCTGCCGGTAATCGGTCAGATTCTCCCCGCCCGCGTACAATTCCAGGTTTTTGAAGCGACGGGTCACCTGTGCATTGAAAATGGTGTAAACGGGTGTGTTTCCGCTGAATTGGTCTTTGAATTCAGCGGGCACCTGATGGTCGTCGGCAAAGCGCTGGCTGCCAACGATCTGAGCGTTCAGATTGAACATCCAGTTTTCTGACGGGGTCTCGTAGTCAACGGTAAGCAATGCCCGGTGCGGAGCATGCAGGGGTTTCTGCCGGAAGCCATCTTTGTAGTCGATTCTCACGTCGTTGTACTTCCAGATGGCCTTTACATCCAGGCCTTCCAGCAGTTCGTAATTCAGGGATACCAAAAGGCTGTTGGAACGGCTGCGACCGTCGAGGTTGTAGAACAGCACGGCGCCATGCTCGTATTCCATGTCCATCACTACCTGCTGCTCAAAGCGGGTGTGGTAGGCGTCAATGACCAGTTGGAGGTGTTTGTGGCCAATGTCAAAGTTCTTCGTGAAATTCAGGCCCACATTGGTGGCCTCTTCGATATCCAGCTCTGTTTCGAAGATGAGGTGGCGGGAACTGGCCAGCACACTCAGGTTTTCTGACAGCACCTGCGCCGTGCGCCAGGCCTTGCCTGCACTGAAACGCAGGATTGTTTCTTCATCAAAGTTGTACTTGATGTTCAATCTCGGGGTGAACAGCAGCCCGTACCGGTTGTGGTGATCGAGGCGGGCTCCGGCGATGACACCGATTTTGTTCCAAAACCCTTCGCCAACGTGCGGTTGATACAAATACTCGGCAAAAACGCCGGGCAATTTCTCCCTACGGCTCAGGTCCTCTTCATCGAGCATTTCTTTGTAATCGTCGTACTGGTAACTGGCCCCGAGGTTCCATTTGTGGTCCTCATTGGCGAAAGCCGAAGAAAAGACAAGGTTGGCATAGGCCGAATTCTGCGTGCCGGTGTACTCAGAGAGTCCGAATCGGTTGGCGGTTTTGTGACGGGACAGGCTGTAAATGAACCCGATGGAACTATGATCATTCGCCAGGCCCAGGTAGCCAATCTTGCCGAAGAGCTCGGCCCTGTCATTCTGTTGCTGAATGGTGTAAGGCAGTGTGCCGTCGGGTAACAGTGCTGCTATCTGCCCGCTGCTCCTTTCGTCGGAAACGACATGCAGGTTGAGTTGCGAACGCAGGAACTCTCCACGGTAAAAAGTGCGGAACAAACCAATCAGAGAGGTTTTCTTCGGAAGATCGGTAAAGGTATCGCCGTTTTTATCGAATTCACCACGAACTGTGCTGCCGTGCAACAGCACCCCGCTGGACCACTCATCGTTCCATTTGTGGTTCAGGTGGACGTTGAGCTCTCCCCGCTCCGTTGTGGAACCAAAGGCATTGATGAACAGCGGCTTGTCCTGCCAGGGCTTGGCCAGCTCAACATTGATCTGGCCGGCAGCACCTCCATAGCCGCTCTGCACCGTGCTGGAACCCTTGGAAATCTGAATGCCCTGAATCCAGGTGCCAGGAATGAAATCCAGCCCAAGCGGGGTGGCCAGCCCGTAGAGCGTAGGCCGTTTTTCGAGCAGCATCTGGGTGTAAACGCCCCGAAGGCCGAGCATCTGCACCTCTTTGGCGCTGGTTACGGCATCCTGGATGGCAACATCAACGGCACCCGTGGTTTCAAAACTTTCGGCCAGGCTGCAACAGGGTGCCTTCCGCAATTCCTTGCTCGAAACATACTCCAGGTTGCCGGTCTTCAGGGTGGAAGTGTATTGATCTTTGGCTCCGGCAGTCACCTCCACGGTGTTCAACTCCACCACTTCCTCCACCAGGATGAACAGTGAGTCTTCTTCCGGCCAGACCTCTACGAGAGACGGCTCGATGCCCACATACTGGACCAGCAGCCAGGCAGTGTCCGGGCGCCTGGCCAGCCAGAATTCGCCGTTTTCGTCGGAAACGGTGCCCTCGCCGCTATCTTCCCATTGCACGGTGGCACCGATCAGGTTCTCGCCGTTTTGGTTAAAGATATTTCCATAAAGGAGCTGGTTTTGCCCCATCAAACTGATAGCCGATACAAGTCCGGCCATTATTAGAAGTGCCTTTTTCATAAGGTATATTGATTGGTTATCGTCTAAATGCAGAAAAGCGCCAAACCGGTGGTCAGGCTCAAAAATTTTTCAGCTTGCGAAACCAATCTCTAACAAAGGAAGACCTGGATGACCGACAGGAGATCGTTGCCCGAAGGGCGATGGAGAGAAAGAAAATTATCCGGAAGGGTTTGAGAAGAAGTGGATTCGACCTTTGGTAATGGAGGAAAAGAAAGGATCGGAATCAGTGCCTTGGTTGTTATCAGGCTCTTTTCCTTCGTCAAAACAAGGCTCAAATCTGCCTTGAGGTAAATGATTTTGCAATCCGCACAATCAGTTGCCCCGGAGGCATCCAGGCAACCACCGCTTTGACATGGATCGTCAGGACAAGCCAGTGAGGCAACGAGCTGATCCTTGCAATGGCAGTAAACCTGGTGAATGGGCACCCCCACTCCACCGATGGTGAAGAGCAGCAGGAGGCCAATGGCCAGGATATTTTTCCGGTGCTTTTTCATTTGAGTCACAAAGGTAATCATGCAAGAATGATTCCCGATTGTCGATCGAAGTTTTGTCGGCTCAACGCAACGGAAAAACCCTTCAAAAACGCAAACAGCTGACAGCACTCGGAGTGCTGTCAGCTGTAAAAAAAACTTTAAAAACAACTAGCAAAAACCTCTTTACGACGACGTTCGACTGAAAGCAAAGCGGCGGACCATGGTCACTGCCAGGTGCATGCCGATGCCGAACAGCGCCCAGAAGATCATCCGGGCACGGCGGATGAGGCCAAAGGTGAGTCCGAGTGAAGTGCTGTAACCGAGAAAATCCAATGCGGTGGAAATACCTGCCTCATTGACACCTATTCCCTGCGGGATGATGACGAACAAGGTGGCACTGGCAGCAATCAGACCCGCCACAGCTACCAGCTCGATGACCGACGGTTCAAAGCCAAGCAGGTAGAAAATGGCGTAGATCTCCAGCAGGTTGAACACCCTGCCGGTAAACTTGAACAAAAAAGCGAGGAAAAACCTGCCCGGAGGGGTGGGCTCATTCCGGAAGTCCTCAACTATTTGGAGCTTCTTCAGGAAAAAGCCTGCAATTTTCGATGGTGCAGATGTGAGCGCCAGCGCGATGATGCCAATGGCTGCCACACCAAACACGATGGCAAGCACGGTCAATGGCACACGGTAAACCGCATCCACCGGAACAAAAATGAGGGTCAGGCTCACCATTACCGAAGAAAACAACATACCGGTGATGGCGTGGATGAAGCGGTCGGTCACTACTGCCCGGCTGGCCGTTTGCCAGTCCAGCCAATTGGTCAGGTGTTTGATTTTGAAGGGCTCACCACCCAGACCGGCAGCAGGAATGATATTGCCATAAGCATCACCGACCATCTGGTTGTACAAGAGGTCGTGGAAAGGCACTTTGCCCCGCACCAAAGTGCGGATGCACATGGTGTTGGCCAAAATCCACAGAATGGCAATGCTGAATACGAGGAATACCTGATTGCCCACCGCAGACAGCGACTGTGTCACCACCCCAACATCCATCTTCATGATGAGGAGGGTCAGGATGACCACCCCCAGCAAGTAAAAAACGATGGGGTCGATTCTGGCAAAAAGGCTTGCTCCTTTCTCTGCAAGGGTGGCTGCACGGATGGAACGGGAAACCCAAATGGCGTTGAACGTGATGCCGATCAACGCTACCCAAAACATGGCTTCACTCAGGAATGCCGCCGTAAGTATGAAAGCCACAAAGGCCAGCACATCCCGCTTGCTCAGCTGCTGCACCAAACCGAAAGCCCAGCGCGGCACCCTGTTGCGCAAAGGCATTTTCCGACGGGAAGTCAGGTCATTGGCCGTGCGCTCCCTGGCCATGCCGAAGGCCATCATCTGACCCAGCATGTAAATACCCAGCGCAGCAAGTATGATCAAAGCAAAAAGGTAAACTTTTGAACCCGTGGCTTTCCAGGCGCTCACGCCCAGGGCCCCGAAAAAGAAGAAATAACGGAAATGCCCCGCCAGCTCTGCATACCACTCGCCAAAGCGGGAAGTGCGCAGGGTAAGCCTTGCCAGCTCGCCGTCGCTGCCATCCAGGATGCTGGCAACCTGAAACAAAAAGGCACCCAGCACGATGAGCGGATAATTCGCAGTGCCTGCAAACCAGGCTCCTACCAACGACAAGATCAGGGTAATGGTAGTCAGCCAGTTGGGGTGAAGGCCCCAGTTGGCCAGCAACATGCTCAGGCGGGTGGAGAAAAAACGGTTGAAATTGCGGCTAACCCAGCCATCGCCCGGACGGCAGAGGGTTTGCATCAAGCGGCGCTCGGCCTCGGCTTTCATGTCCGGATTGTCAACGTCTTGCCAAAAGGGCTTCTGAAGCCGGATGGCCCTGACGCCACTGTCATCGATGAAATGCTGTACGATGTGCGAAACGGAGGTGGCACCTTCGGCAACTTTATCAGCCACACGCTTGCCATAGCCTTCGGGGAAATAAAACAGACCAATATCCACCAGGTCGTAGTCGTCGATCTCTTTCCCGATGTTGCCGATGAAACCCTTTTGGGATTTCACCTTGGTGGCGTCATCCATGTCGAAAACATCGTTCAGGTTGGGATCGCAGGCCAGTGCCGGGAGCTCAGGCGTCTGCAATGCCTTGCTGACGAAATTCTCTATGGTATCAACGGAAAAGATGTGATCGGACATGGCCAGCAGGAATGGCCCCTCGAAACCAGCGGCCGCAGCGCCAAAAGAAACGCCATTGCCTTTCTCGTAATCTTCGCAAACGACGTATTCGATGTCCAGCCCTTTCAGCCGGGGCAGCGCCTCCATTTTCGGAACGATCTGATCCCGGTACGCACCCACACTGATGCGAAAATGTTCAACGCCGGCCTTGTTCAGGGTAAGAATGGCTCTTTCCAACAGGCGCAGCCCACCAACTTTCATGAGGACCTTCGGCAATTGCTCACCGTTTTCACGGAATCGCTGGCTTTTGCCGGCGGCCAGGATCACCGCATTGCGGACAGGAGAAAAACGCTGAGAAGTTGTTATCTGTGTAGCTGCGTTCATGCTGGTTGTGGTTGTCGGTTACCGTTTTGTTAACGCCCCAGGCTTCAAACGGTTAAAAAATGCCCAACGCTGCTGAAAGTTCACTGTAGCAGTGATAAGTTTCATCAATGTCCTGGAAAAAACAAAGGCCACCCCTGCTTGGGATGGCCATGGGCGGAGGGGGAGGGATTCGAACCCCCGGTACCTTGCGGTACGCCGGTTTTCAAGACCGGTGCAATAAACCAGGCTCTGCCACCCCTCCTCTTTGTCTTTACCTTCGGAAAACAGTTTTTCAACTGCCACCAAAAGTTCTCGCTTCGTTAAGCGGGCGCAAAGGTAAAAGGTTTGATGAAAAATCAAATTCGGGTGGCAGGAATTATTTTTTGGTGAGGAATCGAGGAATGAGCGCACTGCAAAAAGTGCGCTCATTCGTTTAGAGGGGTTAAGAGAGGTTTAGAGAAGTTGAGAGGGGTTGCGCCTGGTCGCCTATATACCCCTCTAAACCAAGACTTTAGGACAAACTCATCTTCTGTTGACTTACGGAACTAGCGCCAAATTCAATAGAAAATGACTTTTTGCCCCGTTGGCTATCGGGGGACTCAGGAACTCAGGGATGAAAGAGCTAGCCCTCCCTAATCCCTACTCTCTACTCCCTATTCAACCAACGCCTCAAACCACTTCAGTGCCCGCTTGAGCGTGTATTCCTGGAGCGGTTCCCACCAGCCCAGGCGGATTTCGGTGATCGGCTGGTCCGGGTCGTTTGAATAGGGATGGAAGGTGAACGATGCCCCCTTCTTGGCTTTCAGAACGATTGACAAATTGCCGCTTTCGGAATCTTTTTCCAGGCTGATGGAGCTTGGATCCAGGTTGCTGAATGGAATGAAGTATTTGCCTCCGCCATAGATTTCCATGGTTTCCAGATCGTGGTATTTCTCCGGAATTTCCCAGACCAGTGAGTCGGCTTTGGCGAAGTCGAAAGAATAGGATTTGCCGGTGGGTTTGCCATTTCTGTCCTCCGTAATGGTGAGTGGAAGTTGCATCCGCAAAACGTCCCTGAGTTGCCACTGGAGCTCTCTCAGGTATTCCATGGATTTGGCTTGCTTCTGTTCTTGCTGTGCCTGGCATTGCGCCAGCGAGAGGATCAGGCAGATACCGATGAATAGCATTCGCATGTTTCAAAGATTTTGCGCAAGCGAAGGAACGAAATATGTGCCACGAAACAATAAAACCCCAAAAAATAAACCGGACCAACTTACATCGGCCCGGTTCATTTCATTCAGGGTATCAGCATCAGGGCAGTCCGTGGTAAAGCACGTAATTGGCCAGGTGCTGGGCATTTTCAGGATTGGCCAGAATGGCATAGACCAGGATTCTGGAGCGATCGTTACCGGGGCCCTGGTAGATGCACTTGCCATCCAGGTTGAAGTCTTGAGCCAGGTAGCCGGGCAAAATGAAATTGGCCAGGAACTGAACATTGGATGGGGCGAGCAATACTTTTTGGAACAGCGCATTCACATCGTTGTCAGGTCCCTGGAAAATCACCTTCGTGTCGCCGTTGAGGTCGCCGGGCCACATCACGGTTTTTCCTTTGTACAGTGATTGCGAATGGCTACCAGTCGTCGGCGTGTTCGGGTCGGTAAAGTCGATGCTCGTCACGTCCGGCGTCAGCAAGTAGGGATTGGCGGTCATCACGCCGAGGTGGTTGCGGTGGCGTACGGCCACGTAGTAGTTTCCACCCCTTACTTTTCGGAACTTCACATAGCTGATGCCATCCAGATCCCGCACGTCGCCGTCGCGCTGGAGCAGGGCGGCTTTGGTTGCGACGATGGAATCCGGCACATCTGCCGGGCGCAGTTCTATCAGCACCCAGTCAACCGGCGCATCCTGGCCGGTAAAAAAGGCCAGCCCCGGATCCACCAGTTCCTGATCCGTCAGCGAGGGCGGCGGTGTCTGCCCGGTTGGCACATCGCCGATGTGGTGCAGGAAGGTGAGCTTGGAATAAGGCTCTATGACCGGCAGCCTGTTCTGGAACCGCAATTCATCGTGCATGAAGCCGGTGGTATCTACTTCCACCAGCGCCCCCAGCAGCATCACCTTGATGTCGAGCGTCACCCCGACGCAGGCGTCGCTGATGTAGGGATCGCAAGGATCCCGGGGGTCGGATTCACCCGGATCCACCAGACCGTTCAGGTTGGGGTCTTCCTCCCCGTCGTCCAGCGGGTCACCGTCGGTGTTGGGGTTCAGCGGATCGGTCTCACCGGGGTTGACGATGCCGTTCTGGTTGGCGTCTTCGATGCCGTCCAGGATGCCGTCGCCGTCGGTGTCGGGATTGAAGACGTTGGTCTCCGTTCCGGAAGTGACCAGGTTGTGGTCTTTGGCCTCGGTGATGTCCGGCAGGTTGTCATTGTCGCTGTCGGTATCCAGGAAGTTGGGGATGCCGTCGCCGTCGTCGTCGATGTCCGGATTGCCGTTGGGCATGGCAAAGCTGCCGTCCGTTGCGGAACCGAGGTAAGCCGTAGAATCCGCATCCGTGCCGTCTTCCGGCCGGCCGTCATTGATAGCTCCGTCGTCTTCGGTAATGATGAAGCTGGAGCTGCCCGGCAGGTCGTGCCAGCCATCGCCGTTGGCATCGGTCCAGTTGTCGATTTTGCCGTCGCCATTGGAGTCGTAGCCTCCCAGTCCGGCTTCCATGATGTCTTTCAGCAAATCGCCGTCACTGTCCAGGTCCACGAAGTTGGGCCGGGCATCGCCATCGGCATTGGCACCGATGTAGGCAGAGCCATCGCCGTTTATGTCGTTGGGTCTTCCATCTAATGGTGGCAAGTCTCCTTCTGTGACGATGAGCGGGTAATTGTTGTAATCGTCGTGAATGCCGTCGCCGTTGGCATCGGTCCACTCACCCGGGTTATCTATTTTGCCGTCGCCATCGGTGTCCACCCCACCCGATTCGATGAGGTCGGCGATGCCGTCGTTGTCGCTGTCGGTATCGAAGAAGTTGGGCACCGCATCACCGTCGTAGTCCGGTTTGTCCGAAGGCTTGCCACCGCTGTATTCCGAACCATCGTATTTGACGATTGGATTGGTATTGTCCTCAGCCCCTGGGAGTAGGTCGTCGTCGGAATCGTAGATGTTCACGAAACCATCTCCGTCGGAATCCGGCATGGAGGCAGGGTTGCCCGGAACGGGATAGTCAATCAAACCGTCGCCATTGGTATCGATGCCACCGGCTTCGATGATGTCGGGCAGTCCATCGTTGTCGCTGTCCAGGTCACGGTAATTGGGGATGCCATCCTGATCCCGGTCGTTGATGAAGGAGCCGGGATCGTGGGCAGCAGATGCCTGTTCGGAAGGATCGCCGTCGTTGCCGTCGTAACCGTAGGCCATACCGTCGCCATCGTGGTCCCAGCCCGGCGTTCCGACGATGTCAATCACTCCGTCCCCGTCTTTGTCGGTGTAACCGGCTTCTATCAGGTCCGGAATACCGTCGTTGTCGGAATCACGATCCTGGTAATCGGGCACGCCGTCGCCATCCGTATCGCCAGTGCCTTCCACCAGATCCGGAATGCCGTCGTTGTCGTCGTCGTGGTCGAAGTAATCCACCACCCCATCGTTGTCGAAGTCATCGGTGGGTGCCACGAAGATGTTCTGCACTTTGGTGGTGGTATTGCCACAGAGGTCGGTCAGGGTCCATGTTCTGACGATGAAGCCCTGGCAGTTTACGAAGGCTGACAGGTCGTCGGAATAAGTGGCTTCAAGACCACTGGCGCAGTTGTCCGTTTCGTCGGTTACATCGCCCATGAGTGTCAGGTCGGCAATGTTTGCGTCGCAAAGGATGGTCTTGTCGGCCGGCACGGTGAACTGTGGCGGCGTAGTATCTCGCAGGATGAAAGTCCGTGTCAGGTTGGTGGTATTGCCGCAATCATCCACGATGGAATAGGTGCGGGTATAAATCGTGTCGCTGGCGCAATTGAAATCCGGAGCGTCATCCACGATGACCAGTTCCACGGTCTGGTCGCAGTTGTCCACGGCCACAATTTCGTAGCCCTGGCTCAGCGCCGGTGGCACGGCGTCGCACTCCAGCGTCTGATCGAAAGGCAGGCTGCCTTCCACCACCAGCCAGTTCACCTGCTCGGCCGGGTGGGCGCCGTCCTGGTATTCCCATTCCTCCAGCCAGATGTCGAAGCTGTTGGCGGTGACGTTGCTGACCCGCACGTTGACGGGTTCGCCGTTGTTTTCGCTGATGCCGCCGCTGATCACCACGGGGTTGTGGTAAGTGTGCTGCAGGGTAACGGTGACTTTTCCAGTGCCCAGACTCAGGCTGCCGGATTCGCCAATCACCTCACCGGTGTTGTTGACGAAATTACCGGCCTGTGCCAGGGCCAGGTATGACAGCACCTCCTCGTCGTGGGTATTTTCCACATCGTAAGAGAGCTCTTCCTGCAGGAAGATGTCCGCATCCGTGCCGGTCAGGTTGCTGTAGCGCACCGTGATCGGGTCCGGTTCATTGCTGGTGGAGACAGCAGCGATGAACAGCGGTTGCGAAGCGAAGGGAACAGTGAATGACTGGTTGGAGACAATGCTCGTCAGCAACCAACTGCTGGCTTCGAAGCCCTCTGCCCCGTTCAGCGCTCCCGGTTCGATGGCCACCCAGGCCACCGATTCCACGCCGTGCAAACCGTCCTGCCCCTCCTCCTCTGCAATGCGCATCTGGAACTGGGTAGTCGAAACGTTTCGGACCTTGACATTGGCGGCAATGGTGTCGTTGGCGCTCACCAGTTGGGTGAGCAGTATGGGCTGTACGCTGAACTGGATGGGCATCTTCACCGTCTTCCAGAGCTGCGAGACGTTTTCCATTACCCCTGCCACCATCTTTTTGCCATTGGGCAGGGTGTAGATCCGAAACAGGTCCGGCGCCGTGTTGTCCTGGATGGTGATGACCTGTTGGTCGGTCGCAGCGTTGCTGCAATAGTCACTCGAACTCCATACCCTCAGCATGGTATATGAATGCAAGGAACAAGAATCCAGCCCCTGGGTAGAGATTTCCTCAAGCCCCAGCGATACGGTCTGGCAGTTTTCGAAGACCTCCACGGCCTCTGCCAGCGGGGTCTGGTCGTCGCAACTGATGGTGATGTCCGCCGGCACGTTCTGGATGACCGGCAGCTCGTTGTCCGAAAGATCGATGACCACCTGGGCCGTGTCGCAGCAGCCGGTCTGTTCATTGCAAACCACATAGGTAAACTCATCGGTTCCGCAATAGGTGGTGTTTGGCTGATAGATGAACTCTCCGTCCGGCTCGAAGTCCAGCGTACCGTTCACCGGCGGCACCAGCAGGCTGAACACCGGATCCACCAGGTTCAGGTCGTTGGCACCGACGTTGGCGGTGTACGGGAAGCCCGGGCAGGCCGCATCGTAGAAGTCATCCTGCAGGTCAGGCTTCTGGATGAGGCGCATCTGCACCGTGTTGGAGTACAGCCAGTTGCTGCACGGCGCCCGCCGCACTTTCCGGCGGTATTCTGTCATCGTCGCAATGGCCGGCGGGTCGTAAGTCTCCGAAGTGGCTCCGGCAATTTCCGACCAGGCAGACCAGACGCCCATGTTGTCTTTTTCCCGTTTTTCCCACTGCCAGGTGATCGTGCCTCCTACCCCGCCAGACGGGCTGCTGCCGGATACCAGCGGCGCCGGATCGTAAACGGAGCAAAGCTCCTGATCGGCCAGAATGGTTCCGCCGGAAGTGAAGTTTGAGACGATGTAAATGGTCGTGTCCAGGAAGCCCGTGCAGGCTCCCTCGGTAATGGTCAGCGCAATGGTGGCCGGGCCGCCGTTGGCAAAGGTCACGTCATGCGGACCGGCACCGGTGGCCGAGTTGGGCGTGGCCCCGTTGCCGAAGGTCCAGGAAAAGCTGGGCGAGCCGCTGCCCGGCGTGGCCTGGAAGGTCACCACCGTACCCGTGCAGGTTTCCGAAGTGGAAACACTCAAGGTGGCCGATGGCGGCGGATCGGAAAGCGGGAAGGCTCCCAGGTTTTCCGAACAAAGGGCACCGCTGTAGCGCACAGCCACTTCGTAAATGCCGGCACCCAATCCTGTAAAGGTACTGTCGGTTTGCCAGGTCAGGCCACCGTCGATGCTGTAATCAGCCGTGCCACCGGGTGGCAAATCGGCGTGGATGACGAGCTGGCCGTCGGTCGCTCCGCAAACGGAAGGATCGGTTTGGTCCACACCCACGAGAGTAATCTCTGGCCGGATGGTCAGCTGCACCGTATCGCTGCTGCCACAGCCGAGTTTGGTTACATTCAGGATGACGGACTGGCCGTTGTTGAGTACGTTGTCAGGCACGTCATAGCTCACGCTGTGCGGGCCGGCACCCACTGCCGTCAAAGGTGTGGCGTAGGTGTCAAAGCTCCAGGTGTAGGCCACTCCCGCTCCTGCATCGGCAGCTTCAAAGCTGTAGGCTTCGCCTTCGCAAAGGGTGCCGGAAGGATAGGTCTGTATGCTTGCCGCCGGAATGGTCTTCACTGTTTTCGTCACAACGTTGGAATTAACCCAGCTTGCACAGGGGCTGCGCCGGGCTTTCCGCCGGTATTGGGTGGTCTGGATGATGAACACCGGATCGTGGGTCAGCCCGGTGGCCCCAGGGATGTCCGTCCAGGTGAGCCCGCCGTCGGTACTCAGTTCCCACTGGTATTGCGGCCAGCCCTCAAGGCCTCCGCTGGCCGCACTCACGGAGCTGATCAGTCCCGGGTCGTAAGGGCCGCAAACCGACTCGTCACCGGCGACGCTGCCGGCATCGGTGAAGTTGACCACCACCATTTTCGTCACGGTGTTGGACCACAGCCAGGGCAGGCAAGGCGACTTGCGGGCGCCCCTGCGGTACATGGTCGTCTGGTTGATGACGCCGGGGTCGTAGGTATCGCTGTTGGAGTTCAGGATGTTCGTCCAGGTGGCACCGCCGTCGGTGCTCTTCTGCCAGACGTATTCCTCCGTTCCGACGCCTACCCCACCCGAGGGCTCCAGCGCACTGGCTATGATGCCGGGGTCGTAAATGCCGCAGTTCTCCTCATTGCCGACGATGATGCCGGCATCGGTGTAATTGGTAACCACCTCTTTGATGACGGCCATGGAGTTGGTGAAAGCTGAACACCTTGAACGCCGCACGCAACGGCGGTAGTGAGTGGTCTGGGTGATGGCGGGCGGATCGTAGGTGGCTTGCTCGGCTCCCGGGATGATGTTCCAGGTGATGCCACCGTTGGTACTCTGCTCCCAGCGGTACTCCAGTGTGCCACCCCCGCCTGAGGGCGGAGCCGATTCACTGATGAGACCTGGATCGTAGCCGTTGCAGCCAATCTCATTGCCGGTGATGGCACCGGCCGAAGTGATGTTCTTACAAACGGAAACCCGGTAGTCTTCCACCTCGCCGTTCACGGCAACCCCTCTGAATGCAAAAGTGGGCGCCATGGGCTGGTCGGGCAGCAGGCGGAAGCGGAAGTAGTAATCCTCCCCGCCCTCCAGACTGGTTCCGAAAGGTATGTCGAAATTGAGTGTGAATGTGCCGGAAGACACGGCCTGGTTGGCCACCAGTTCTCCGGCGTCGCCAAAATCGCCGTCGTTGTTGAAATCGGCAAAGCCAACCAGCCAGCCGCTGCCCGTGACGGTGATGTTGGCAGAGCCGCCATTGCCGGAGGCGACGGAACCCACCGTCCAGGTGGCCGGATCGGAAAAGACCACGCCATCCTCATCGGCACCCGCACTGTCGTCACCAAGCGCATCGGCCTGAAGTACCGGAACATTCTCTGCATCCACGCCTGCACCGAGGTACAGGGTCTGTGGTGTCGGAATGCGGTGTACCGGCCCGCTCGCCGAGCCTGCAATCTGCGTAGGATAGGGTGCCGGCAGGTCGCCCAGGTCGAAGGGTTCGCTAAAGCTGAAGCCGAAATCAACGTCGGTCACTTGCGCAGCGACACTGAGCTTCTGGTAAGCATTGCTGGCCGCCTCTCCCACCTCGAAGGCCGGGGTGTCACCCAATGAGGTCGTCATGGACGTGAGCGACAAGGGTGGCCCCGATTTGCCGACGGAAACCGTGAAAGTGTCAGGCGGCAGCGAAAGGAATTCGTAATAGCCGTTGCTGACGGGCGTCACCTGCCCGAAGAAGGTACCGTGCTGGTCGTAGAGGTAAACAGACACTCCTTCGGGGAAACTCTCGCCGCCGGTGTTGCAACGGCCGTCTTCATCGAGGTCGAAACAGATGGTTCCGGAAATGGAGTGGGTGTAGTTTGGCCGCAGGCCGAAGTCCACATCCAGGTCGCAATCGTTGCCGGCGGGGCACCATGCGTTGCCGTTGCTGGTGGTGCTGCCCTGGAATATGACCACATCCATGCTGAAGTCGTTGCTTCCGTCCGGCTCATAGGTGGATACGTGGTTGGCAGGGGCCAGCAGTTTTACCTGCCAGGTGCCGTCGGGCAAATTGCCGAAGGTGTAAAAGCCGTCGGCATCGGTGTAAGTGGTGTCGTGGTAGGTATTGGGGCCGTAGTTCTGCCCACCGATGGTAACCCCAGTGAGGTTGGTCAGAGCCACACTCATGTTGGGATAGCCATTCTCCGTGGGGTCTTTGGTACCATTGCCATTGACATCCAGCCAGACGAGGTCGCCGATGACGCCCAGCGGCCGGTAACCGAAATTCACCCCGGCGTACATGGCCCCCATGCCGAGCCAGAAATCCTCCGCCCGGTTGTCACAACCGGCGTTCAATATGTCGTAGTTCGGGTCGTTGGGGTCCAGCGGAGAATAGCATGGAATGCCGTCGGTGCTGGGATCGGCTGTCAGTACCATTCCCGAAGGCAAGGTACTGGTGACCACGGCCACGTCGTAATAGCCGGGACGCAGCCCCGTAAAGCGGAACATGCCGATGGGATCGGTTCCGGTGCCGTCGGCAACGGTGACCGTATCGATGGCATTGGCCAGGGTGCAGGGTTGGTTGCTCTGCTCGCACAGGCAAACCTGTACGCCTGCAATGCCGGTCTCGTTGAGGTCCATGGTGCCGTTGGCATTGTCATCCCGGAAAATGTAGCTCTCTACTGTGCCGGCCATTGTGAAGCCAAAAGCAATGGAAGAGAGCGGACAAGAGCCACAGCTCACGCCGTTGACGGCGGTCAGTTTGCCGTTGTCCAGGGTGGCCAGCACTTCCGTTGAGGTGGAGGGGATGGCCCGCTCACCGAATCCGTCCAGCGGCAGGTCTTCGTCGTATTGGTTCACCCGGATGCGGTAGGTGCCATCGGGCAGGCCGCTGAAGGTGAAAGTGCCGAGGCCGCCGGAGACGCCGTTAAAAATGAGGACATAGGCGGTGTCGAGGTTGAGGTTGGCCTCTATCTGCACCTCGATGCCGGCCAATGGCGGTTCGCCCGCTCCGGGGTAGCCGTTGGCATTTTCGTCGAAAAAGACATAGCCCCGCACGGTTCCTTCCCCGGTCACCTTGTACCCAAAATCAAAACCCGGGTAATTGCTGCTGCCGTCTATGGAGGCTGCCGTGGCTCTGCCGTCGCAAATGACGCAGATGGCAAACTCGTCGGGGTCTTCGGTCTGTGCCGGGAAGATGGGCAGGGAGCCCTCATCCACCACGATGACGTAGTTGCCTGCACGCACACCCGAAAACTGGTATAGGCCGCTGCTGTCGGTCTGGATCATTTCGTTCAGGGGCTCACCCCGCTGCACGATGCCGTCGGCATTGAGGTCGGAGTAGAGGCGCACATAGACATTGGGGATTCCCTCATCACCGGCGTTGGGGAAGGCATTGCCGAGCCAGTCGTAATAAACCAGGCCGCTGATGGTGGCATTGCCCGCAGGGTGAAGGGCAAAATTGTTGTTGTTGCTCTGCTCACCGGGGCCCACGATGAGGCTGATGTTGTTGTCGTTGCTGCCATCGCTCTCTGATGGGATGGTCCAGGTTAGCCCTCCGGGCAATGAACCCATATCAACGGAAATGTTGCATTGCTGGCCGGGTGGCACACCAGTGAACTCGTACTGTCCATCCGGTCCGGTAACTGCCGTCGGGCAATCCACACCCGGTGTGCAAGTGCCGTCCTGGCAAATGACGGTGACGCCTGGCAGGGGCACTTCGCCCTCGTCCCAGACGCCGTCGCCGTCCAGGTCTTCCCAGATGAAACCGGAAATGATTTCGTCCACGGTGTAGCCGAAGTTGATCTCGTAGTGGTCGTTGCCAATGCCGACGATGGCGAGGTTTTTCATTTTATCATTGTCAGATTTCCATTCGCTGTCGCAAGTGGAGCACTGACCGTTGGTCTGGTCAGGGTCCGCAGTCTGACCGTTCAAGCCAGGAACGGTGGAGGTGAGCACTTTTGCATAGTAGTAGCCATCGGGCAATCCTCTCAGCTCATAGGCTCCGTTGGCATCGGTGGTGTCGGTGGCCATGAGGTCCCAGGTACCGCCATTCTGGTTGTGGGTGCAGGGTTTGTTGCTGTTGCCGGGGCTTGTGATGAGGTCGCCGTTTGATTTTTTACATCCGTAAATTTCGACGACAACTCCCTCCAGGAAGTAGTCCGTGTTGCTTTCATAACCGTATTCGCCTTGCCAGCCGTCGCCGTCCTTGTCGGCAAAAACGTAGCCCCTGACAGCGCCTTTGTTCAGGATCTCCACGCATTCAGGGTCTTCGTCAACATTGACGAGAAGCCCGTCGCCGTTGAGGGCCTGGTCGCTGCGGGCGGTGGTGGTGGTGCCGTCCACACAGATCTGCTCCTGCAAAGGCACGCACTGGCAATCGCTGAAGTTGTTGAGGATGGAGCTCTCCGGCTCGTTGGGTGGCATGTTCGGTATATCGCCAAAGAGGGCACCTCTCCGGCTGAAGATGTTGGCCGTCCAGGTTCCAGCCAATTGCTGAATCTGGTGCGCATCGTCCACCCAGATGGTGTTGTTGCAGCCGTCCAGGTAACCGCTGTTCTGGAAGTCCCCGTTCATCGTTTTGATATCCGTTCCGCAAAGCAGCAAGGTGCCCGTCGGGTCGTTGATGACGCCTGTAGAAGCGACGATCTCGCTGTTGTACACCTCCATGTTGCGGGCACAACGGAAAACCCCCGTTTCGCCGGCATCCAGGATTCCGGTTATGTGGTGGTTTTCGCCCATATCGCCGATTTCCGCACAGACATTGATGAGGATGTTCTCCCCGTTGTTTCCGCTTTCCAGGCGGAAATCACCGGTCACGTTCATGCAGACGTTGTTGAGGTAGAGCTGGCCCTGGTTGTTGGTGAAATTGGAGAGGGTGGCGACACCCGTTGGGTTGAAAAAGCCGTTGGCAGCCTCATCGCCGCACTCGATGGTGCAGTCGTGGAAACACAGCAGGGTATTTCCGGTCATGGTGATGTTGCCTTTGGTGCGCAGAATGGCATCGCTGAAAATGGCGCAGCCGCCCTCCTCGATGAGGAAATCACCATCGAGCACTACCAGTTCCGGGCCATCCACCACCAGCAGGGAGTTGTAGTTGAGTACCCGGAGGTTGCCCGAAGGAAGAGTGACCTTTCCGGAACCCCGTATCCGTACGAATTTATTGACATAGGTGGGGTCCACATCGGGCAGGATATCTGCCCAATTGACATCGCCGTTGATGGTGACATCCCGGTAATAACCGTTGTTGGGAATGCCGCAGTAGTTGTAGGCATTGGGCACAGAGTTGCACTGCGGGGCGGTGGTGTTGCAAGTGGCAGTGGTTGCCTTCACCGTCTGAAAATCAATGGTCAGGCTTTTGGTTTGTGCCGGGTAAAGCGGCCCCAGGTCGTTGAAATAGAGCTTGTTGGCCACCACGCTGTCGGGCAGTTGCGAAGCAGAGACAAATTTGAGTTTTGAATTGTCGAATTCGTATTCCAGGGGCAGTCGTTCGATCACCTTGCCACGGCTGGCAGGTTCACCTTCCGTTCCGTTGGGGTCGGGGCAGCAAACGGTGGTCACCCGCACACCCACAGCATCGATGTAAACGTGGGCTCCGTCACTGCCTCCCACTTTGATACCCTCGATGGTCAGTTTCCATTCCGGATCAAAAAAGCTCCAGTCCCAGTTTTGGTACTGGGTGATATCCACTACGATGAACCCGAGGTAAGGCACCCCGACGTAGTCGTTCAGGCTTGGGGAAGTGCTCTTGCCCCAGGCCGGATCCGGAAAAACCACCGTCTGGCCGTTTTCGAGTTGGATACTGGCCTGCAAGCGGTCGTTGTTAACGGGGTAATCGGTGCAAAGCGAGAAGAGGATCTCCACCTTCTCGATGGTTCCGTTTTGCGGACCAAAATCAAAGTTTTTGAGGACGGCCTTTTTGTCCCAGGAACCGGTGTGGTAACCCAGTTGGTCATCGGGTGGGCCGGTCATGTTCTGGGTGTTCACATTGTAAGTGGTGGAAGGATCCACCGCCCCTGCCCAGGCGATAACGGTGCTGGAGTTGTCGCTGTCTTCGGCCTGACTCCGGTTCTTCAGGTCCACGGTGAAGCTGACCTGCTCGTTTTCGAAGACAGAAGCCGGGCCTTGCAGGGTATTGGTAAGTTCCAGCAATGGTGCAAAGCCGAAATCAGCGTTGAGCGTTCCGCCGCCATTGCTGGTGAAAGGAACAGTGAGCGGTGTGGTATTGGTCCAACGCTCCGGCAGGTCCGGATCTTCGGTGTCAACAGTAATAATGTATTTCCCGTCGGGTAAATTGGCGAAACTGAACTCCCCGTTCGCATCCGTCAGGACGGTATCGGCCAGCACGTCGGCCTCGCTGATGACGGAGTTGGAATCAACATCCAGGAAGATTTCCACCTTTACCCCGGGTATGCCCTCCTCGCTGCCATTCTGAATGCCGTCGGCAAAAACGCCGGTTGGAATGACCACGGCATCCAGCTCGAAATCATCACCGGAGCCGGTCAGTTCTTCGAGGATGATGAAGCGGGTGTCGGTATTGGCCACCACATTGGTGGTGACGAAATCGGTTTTTGATGTGGTACTGGGGCGGAATGGGTTCTCGATGTGATTGCCACAGGTCACTCCCTCGTAAATTCTGATCTCTGCTGAGCCATTGTCGGAATAGCTCGGCTTCCTTCGCCAAACGAGTTGGTACACCTGCCCGGCCGGGATGGTCTGACCCAGATCGAGGATGATGTAATCATAGGAATCGTATAGCTGGACATATTGCCCGTCAGGTGCGCCCAAGGCCCGCCAGGTGTTGCTAACACCATACGAGCCCAGCACCTGCGTTGCATAGTAATCGCCGTTGCCTTGCAAGCCGCCGCCATCGTCTTTGAAAACGGTACTGGTGAGGTTGAAAGAACCATTGATCACGGTGTTAGAGCTGGCCGTCAGAAATGCAGCGCCCCCCCTGATGGAAACGCCTGCGGTATTGGTCAGCAGGTTACCGAGATAATTGGGCGCAACCGTCACGGTGTAGTCCACCGATGCAGTCTGATTGCCGGGCAAGGGGTTGGTAAAAACCCATTGCAGCTTGTTCACCGAGGAGGCCGGGTTGGGCTCGGTGGCATCCCAGCTGGTACCGTTGTCGGTGCTGTACAGCACTTCCACACTGACACCCGGTGGCAGGTTGAGGTTGGCGGTAGCCGAACCTGCAACATATACGGTGTTGGCCGGCACATCGTCCTCGATGACCAGCGGGCTGCCGTATTGCGGAAGACCCAACGGCAGTGTGTCGGTGTTTTCGAAGGAAAGGGTGAAGGTCAGGTTGCTGCCTTTTGAAACGGTGGCCGGGGCTGTCTTCGTAAAATTCCCCTGCGGCCCGTTGGAGTTGATGGTTCCGCCGGGAAGTCCATAATCGCCGTTGTACTTTTCGTTCATTCCGGAGGCCACCTCCTGGTAGGGTGTCAGTTGAGAGGAGCAAGGACCGTTGAGCACGGCAAACTCGTAATAGATCATCCCCACCCCGCCGTTGACGGTCTCGGGGTTGTTGGCGAAGTGCATCTGGTCTTCAAACTCGATGATGATGGGATCGCCGTCGTTGCGTTTGAGTGCCACCAAACCCCAGACTTTCACCAGCCTGAAGCAATTGGCATCGAAAACGCCCGGATTGCCGACGGGTTGCAGCAGGAAATTTCTGTCGGGAACGAAATCCCCGTCGTTGTCGAAACCCTGCCCCACGTTGCCGAGGTCAAACCAGATGCCTTCCAGAACGACGGAAGCACCCGGATGGGTGGTGTTGCTGGTTTGGCGCCAGCCGAGTTCTTTGTCAGGATAGGCGGCCAGCAGTTCGTTGGGAACTTTTGAAGTGGTATTGGGCCAGATCTTGTTGGCATTGGCGGCAATGACTGCCCGCAGTTGCAAGGTTTTGGAGTCGTCGGCTGCCAGCGGGGTGCCGTTGTCTTTGGCGGTAGCCCACACATCGTAGCGCAGGCGCAGGTCGTCAGAGGGGTCGGGTTTCGAACCCGTCACCCGGTTGTTGTTGGCATCCAAAAGCGGGTAGCTCAGCAACCAGTACTGCACCACGCATTCGCCCGGTGCCAGGGTGCCGATGTAGCGGGTGGCATCGGCAGTGCCGCCTTCATGGGTGAAAGAGAAGCTTCCGGTGTAAGGCCCGGAGCTGACGGTTTCAACAGGATAGATGCCCGGCGTACCGGCGGTAAAATCGCCGATGTGGGCATAGACGTCTTCGAGCGGATTGGCTCCGTCGTTGCAAAACCTGACGCCGATGTAAACGGCCCGTGGACTGGCACCCGTTGGTGAGTGGATGTTGTGGTCAACTACGAGGTTGTAATAGTCGAGCATCTCTATCCTCAAATCACCATCGGGATTGGTCGCCTCCAATGTGGATAACAGGCAAAGGATACACAAGGCAAGGGTGAGTAATCCTTCCTTCATAGTTTTTATTTTAAGTGAGTGAGGCGCTGAGGGCTTACAGTGATCAGTTCATTTTGGCGGCCGGAAAAGCCACCATTTTTCAGCCATTTGTGACTTGCTAAAATGAATGAAACCAACAGCCACCTGTCTTTCTTCGCAAAGGCTTCAGGAAACAGGTGATGTTTGTTCACAGCAACCCAAATTGTCTGGTTTTTGTATTTCATCCAGTTTGGCATTGCCGACAAATAAGCTGTAATTACCAATGGGTGTCAGGTGTAAACTTTACATCCACAGAGAGTTAGAAGATTATACAATGAGGGGGGAGTTTTTCCGGGAGGATTTCCTACTGTGGGAATGCTTGAGGGAGACAGTTCAGAATTGGCAAACTCTGTGCCACCGAAGGGCTTTCGTCAGTGAATTGTTGACATCTGAAAGGGCCTTGTTTTCAGTATATTTACACATCATTAAAACAGATCATTTCTGGCGCCGGCTTCATTTAGGGCGGCGAACTTTATCAACAGGGTGAATGGGGAAAACCGGTGGAAAAATTCCTTAGCACTTGCAGGTCGTGGTTCCTTATCTTTGCCGGCCTTATGCGTTTACAAAGTCTCGAGATAAAGGGTTTTAAGTCGTTTGCCGACCATACCGTCATCAACTTCGATGCGGATGTCATCGGCATTGTGGGCCCCAATGGCTCGGGAAAGAGCAATGTGGTGGACGCCATCCGCTGGGTGCTGGGTGAGCAGAGCAGCAAAGAGCTGCGCCTCGACCAGATGTCCAGCGTGATCTTCAACGGCACCAAAAAGCGCAAGCAGGGCACCGTGGCCCAGGTGACCCTCACCTTCTCCAACACCAAAAACCTGCTCCCCACTGAATACCAGACCGTTTCCATCAGCCGCCTGCTGTACCGCAGCGGTGATTCGGAGTATCGTCTCAATGGGGTGACCTGCCGCTTGAAAGACATCACCAACCTCTTCATGGACACGGGCATCGGCTCCAACTCTTACGCCATCATTGCCCTGAACATGGTTGACGACATCCTTTCTGATAAGGACAACGCCCGCCGGAAGATGTTCGAGCAGGCAGCGGGCATCAGCAAATACAAGGTTCGCAAGAAGGAGACCCTCTCCAAGCTCAAGAGCACCACAGAAGACCTGGAACGGGTGGAAGACCTGCTCTTCGAGATCAACAACAACCTCAAGTCGCTGGAGCAACAGGCCCGCCGGGCCAAGCGGTTTTTTGACCTCAAAGAAAAATACAAAGACCTCAGCCTCAAGCTGGCAGCTTTGAAAAGCGACGGGCTGAAAGCCACCTTTAAAGACCTCAAATCACAACTGGAACGGGAAGAGGATGCCTACCGGCAACTGGAAGTGGAACAGCACCAACTGGAAGCCCAACTGGAGGCCCTTCGCAAAGCCAATCTCGACCAGGAAAAAGCCCTCAGCGCCAAACAGCGGGAAGTCAATGAACTGGCAGGCCAGATTCGCGACAAAGAGAGCGAGCGGAAAGTGCTGGAACAGCGGATGCTGTTTGCGGAGCAGAACAAACAAAAAGCCACTGAGCAAATAGGCTTCACGGAACAGCGCATCCACAGCCTGGAAGCTGAAATTGCCGAGTACCGGGAAACCCTTGCCGAAGAAAAAAGGCAAGAGCTGGAACTGGAAGACGCCCTGGTGGCCGCCGAAAAACACCTGTCGCAAATCCGTGAAAGCCACAGCCAACTGAAGGCCGGCCTCGACGAAGTGATGCAGGAACAGCAAAAGGCAGAGCGCCGGCTGTTCGAACTGGAAAAGGACAAGGCCGTCAACAACAACCAGATCGACTCGCTGAAAAACGACCTTCAGCGCCTTGCAGAGGAAGAAAAGAACCGCATTGCCGAAGGTGAAAACCTCAACGTCCGCATTGCGGAACTGGAAAAACGGGAAAAAGAAGAGAAAGCGGCGGTTTCGGCCCTGGAAATTGCCGAAGAAAAACGGCAGGAGGAAGTGGCCCGGGTGGAAGCCGAAATCGAGGAACTGAACAAAAAGGTACAGGCCATCCACCGTGAGCTGGATGCCAAACGCAACGAATACAAGCTCACCAAAAGCATGGTGGAAAGCCTCGAGGGTTTTCCCGAGAGTATCCGCTTTTTGAGCAGCGCCAAAGAATGGAACAAAGGCGCCCAGCTGCTTTCTGACATTATATATGTGGAAGCCGATTACCGGGTGGCCATCGAGAACTACCTGGAACCTTACCTCAATTACTACGTCGTAAAAGACCTCGATGAGGCACAGGCCGCCATAGGCTTGCTGAACAAGGCCCAAAAAGGCAAAGCCAACTTCTTCATCCTCGATGCCTTCAAGGATTTTCAGCCGCCGGCCACACTGACACCCTCGGAAGCAAAACCGGCCGTTGATCTCATCCAGTGCGACCCGGCCCACCGCAACCTGATCAACTTCCTGCTGCACCATGTGGTGGTGACCGAAACAGACGAACTGGCCAAAGAAATTTCCGACGAAAAGCTGACCGTGCTGGCCAAGAGCGGCCGCTACATTCAGCGCAAATACACCATCAGCGGCGGCAGTGTCGGTTTGTTCGAAGGGAAAAAAATCGGGCGGAAAAAGAACCTGGAAGTGCTGGAAAAAACCATCCAGCGCAGCCAGCAGGAGGAGGACAAGCTGAGCTCCCGGCTCCACCAGTTGCGCGACCAACTCAGCCAGCTGAAAATGGCCAAAGATGCCGGCTCCATCCAACAGGCACAGGCCCGCCTCAATCAAACCATTCAGGAAATTGCCACTCTCAGGGCAAAGCGGGAGAGCTTCGAAAACTACCTGGCGGAGAATTCTTTTCGTCGCAAGGAAATCGAGGAGCGCATCGAACAGCTGAGTGCAAAAAACAAAGAAATTGAAAGCGCCCTGGGCAGCATGAGCAAAGAGGTGGAAAAGGCCCGGGAGCAGATCTCCAACACCGACGGCAGCTTCCGCAAGGTGGCCGAAGAACTCAGCCAGGCCAGCGCTGCTTACAACGAAAAAAACATCGCTTTCATCCGGCAACAGAACAAGGTCAGCTCCATCCAGCGGGAATTGTCATTCCGGGAAAAGAACCTCGACGAAGCCCGGGCAACGCTGGCAAACGCACAGCGCCTACTGCAACAGTCAACCGATGAGATTGCCAGCCTGAACGATCAGATAGAACAGCTCCAGAAAGACCTCCTGGAAATGTACGACCTCCGCAAAAGCAAGGAAGGCTCATTGAGCGAAGCGGAACAGGAATTCTTCAAAGCCAGGGGTGGGGTTAACGAAATAGAGGACAAGCTGCGGCAGTCCAACAAAAAGTCACATGACTTACAGATCCTCATCAACCGGCTCAAAGACAAACTCAACGATACCCGCTTCCAGCTCAGCAGCCTGGCAGAGCGCCTCCGCATCGAGTTCAACATGAGCATCAACGATGCCGAGAACCTTAGCATTTCCGAAGAAGAGAAAGCCACCCTGGATGAGACCGAGCTCCAGATGAAAGTGGAGCGCATGAAAAACCGGCTGGACAACTACGGCGAGATCAACCCGATGGCTGTGGAGGCCTACGATGAGATGAAGGCGCGCTACGAGACCATTACGGAACAAAGGGAAGACATTCTGAAGGCCAAAGACGACCTGCTGGAAACCATCAAAGAAATCGAGGACACGGCCACCAAACAGTTCCTGGATGCCTTCGGAAAAGTGCGTTTGTACTTCATCGATGTGTTCCGAAGCCTCTTTACCAAAGAGGACGCAGCGGACCTGATTCTGGAAAATGCCGAAGATCCATTGGAGAGCAAAATCGAAATCGTGGCCAAACCGAAGGGCAAAAGGCCGCAAACCATCAGCCAGCTTTCCGGTGGTGAAAAAACACTGACCGCCACCGCTTTGCTCTTTGCGCTGTACCTACTCAAGCCGGCCCCCTTCTGCATTTTTGACGAAGTGGACGCCCCGCTGGACGACGCCAACATCGAGAAATTCAACCACATCATCAAGGACTTCTCAAAGGACAGCCAGTTCATCATCGTCACGCACAACAAACAGACCATGGCCGCTGTGGACACCATCTACGGCGTGTTCATGCAGGAGCAAGGCGTATCAGCTGTAACACAAGTGGACTTCAGGGAACTGTCTCACGACCTGAATCTGGAAACGGTGGCAGGTTGAACCTCCTCTCAACTTCTCAAAACCTCCCGACGAATGTCGGGATCAACCTCTCTCAACCCATTGAGATTCCTCAATTCCAATTAGGCGTATCCGGAATGGTGGCGATCACGCTGTAACGATCACCTTTGTGGTTGAGCACCTGGTTCCACAATTTTGAAGGTTTGGATTTGAAAATGTAATTCGGGTCCATGTCGGCAACCACCCAGGAGCCAATCTTCAGTTCTTCTTCCAACTGGCCTTCGCTCCAACCGGAGTACCCCAGGTAGAATCGGATGTTTTCGGGTTTGATGACTTCGTTGGAAATGAGAAACTTGAGCTTCTCGAAATTACCGCCCCAAAAAACCCCGCGGGCCACTTCCCGGCTGTCTTCCAAAAGATCGCCAACATTGTGGAGGTAGTGAATGGTATCGGTTTGCACAGGGCCGCCGAAATAGACTTTGGCGGGAAAATCCGGAAACTCATCGATCAGTTCGTCCACATAGACATCCAGCTTGCGGTTGATGATGAACCCCAGGCTGCCCTCCTCGCTGTGCTCGCACATGAGCACTACTGCGCGTTTGAAATTGGGGTCGAGCATGAAGGGTTCGGCCACCAATAGGTTTCCGGAATGTACCTGTATTTTTTCCATGTGCTTTTTCAAGGCCGGATGGTGTTTGGAGTGTTGAGTTAATCTGTAATCATAGGTTCAACACTTCACAGTCCATTCGGTTTTGCGTCAAATCGCCGAGCTGGGAAAGCGGCGGTCTATTCTTGCGAAGAACCCTCTCAAAACCTTGCCAGTACCACCCACTTCAACAACTTCTGTGATTCCGTTGGCAATCATGTTTTTCATCGTCTGGGTCCAGCGCACCGGGGCGGTCAGTTGTGTCACCAGGTTCTTGCGGATCGTTTCCGGATCGGTTTCCGGCTGAGCGCTCACGTTTTGGTAAACCGGGCACACCGGTGCTTTGATCTCCGTCGCTTCGATGGCCGCACTCAGGGCATCCTGTGCCGGCTGCATCAGAGGCGAGTGAAATGCTCCTCCTACCTGAAGAATGATGGCCCTTCTGGCTCCGGCTTCCTGGCATTTTTCAACAGCAGCTTCAACTCCCGGTACTGATCCTGAAATCACCAGCTGGCCGGGGCAGTTGTAGTTGGCAGGCACCACCACATCGTCAATGGAAGCGCAAATCTCTTCCACTTTTTCATCTTCCAGGCCAAGAATGGCGGCCATGGTGCTTTCCACGGCTTCGCAGGCTTCCTGCATGGCCAGGGCACGTTGCTGCACCAGTTTGAGTCCATCTTCAAAACTCATGCTGCCGGCAGCTACCAGGGCAGAGAACTCACCAAGTGAGTGACCGGCAACGGCATCGGGCTTGAAATCATCACCGGCCATCTTTGCACGGATAACGGCATGCAGAAAAACTGCCGGCTGGGTGATTTTGGTCTGCTTCAAGTCCTCGGCGCTGCCCTCGAACATTACATCCGTGATGCGATAGCCAAGTACTTCGTTGGCTTTTTCAAAGAGCTCGCGGGCAAGTTCGCTTTGCTCGTACATGTCTTTGCCCATTCCTTCAAACTGGGATCCCTGTCCGGGAAAAACGTAAGCTTTCATAGTTGTTGTCGGTTATTCGTGTTTGCTGAAGGAGAGCAATTCAAATCTCCTTCGGTCAATGTAGTTTTTTGCCAATCAGGTTCATGAATTCTGTCCGGGTCGGCTGTTTTTGGAACTCGCCGGTAAAGGCACTCGTGGTGGTGACGGAATTCTGCTTTTGCACACCCCGCATCATCATGCACATGTGCATGGCCTCTATGACCACTGCCACACCGAGTGGTTCCAGGGTGTCCTGAATGCAGTTGAGGATGTCGATGGTAAGTCGTTCCTGCACTTGCAGCCGGCGTGCAAACACATCCACCACCCGCGGCAGCTTGCTCAATCCGACGATCTTGCCATTGGGGATGTAGGCGATATGGGCTTTTCCGAGAAAAGGCAGCATGTGGTGCTCACACAGCGAGTACAGTTCGATGTCCTTCACCAGCACCATCTCGTTGTATTCCTGGTCGAACATTGCGGAGCGAAGGATGGCTGCGGGGTCTTGGTCGTAGCCCTTCGTCAAAAACTGAATGGCTTTGGCAGCTCTTTCCGGTGTCTTCTGCAAACCGTCACGGCCGGGGTCTTCCCCGATCGACTCGATGATCTGCTGGTAATGTGCTGCGATATCCCTGGTCAGTTTTGACGACATATCGTTTGGATTTACTTCGGTAAAAACTGATGAATCCATGATTCAGGGTTTTGTGGTTAGAAAAACAGGGGGGAAACACCGATGGCCTGTTTATGTTTTGTACATGTTCCACAAAACCCCGTAAGCGTTCGCCACGGAACACCCCTGCGATCATTCACCGAAGTATTCAACAAAAATATTTTCCGTTTCGCAAAGCTTGATACAGTGGAGCCGGCAGCCTTCGATGTGCGGTTCCAGCTCTTTCCAGAACAGGATGGCCAGGTTCTCGGTAGTGGGCTGCATACCCTTTGGGATGAAAGGCACGTCGAGGTTGAGGTTGCAGTGATCCACCTTGTCAACGATGGTCTCCCGGATGATCCTGCTCAGCTTTTTCACATCCATCACAAAACCGGTGACGGGATCGGGTTGGCCTTTCACCGTCACGAACAGCTCGTAATTGTGGCCGTGCCAGTTGGTGTTGGCACACTTGCCGAACACCTCCCGGTTTTTCTCGGAAGACCACTCCTCCACCCACAGTTTGTGGGCTGCATTGAATCGTTCTCTTCGGGTCAGGTAAACCATTGTAAAAGCATTGTCGACCGGACAAAACACCCACCCGGCCAATTTGGGGCGCAAAGCTACAAAAAAGGGATGTACGCCCACTGTGGCTTTTTTCTCATCTTAGCCGCTTCACCGGCTGCCGCTGGCAACATCAAACCTATGCCAAAGCCACGTATTTTCGTCATCATTCCAGCTTACAACGAGGAAGAGTCCATCGCCAGGGTCCTCAACGACATTCCCGAAGGACTGGTGGAAGAAGTGGTGGTTTGCGACAACAACAGCACCGACAACACCGCCGAGGAGGCCCACCGCGCCGGTGCCACCGTAGTCTTTCAACCCGAGCCGGGCTACGGCGCCGCCTGCCTCAAAGGAATGGAATACATCCGTTCAAAACCGGCAGAGAAGCAGCCAGACATCATCGTATTTCTCGACGGTGACTACTCCGACCACCCGGAGCAAATGCCGGAAGTGCTAAAGCCCATCCTGGAAGAGGATTACGACATGGTCATTGGTTCCAGGGCTCTCGGCAACATGGAGCCCGGCGCCATGCAACCCCAGCAGATCTTCGGCAATTGGCTGGCAACCAACCTCATCCGCCTCTTTTTCAAATACCGCTTTACCGACCTGGGCCCCTTCCGGGCCATCAAATGGGACAAACTGCTGGCCCTGAACATGCAGGACCGCAACTATGGCTGGACTGTAGAAATGCAGGTAAAAGCCGCCAAAGCAGGCCTCCGCTGCACCGAAGTGCCGGTGGATTACCGCTGCCGCATCGGCGTCTCCAAAGTTTCCGGAACCATCAAAGGGAGCATCCTCGCCGGCCATAAGATTTTGTGGACGATCTTTAAGAGCATCTGAAGGTTGGGTAACGTGACGCGTAACACGTGACGCGTAACACGTGGCTCCCCGAGTACTCGGGGCAGGCTGTGGCTCGCTGCAAGCTCTGCTAAAAATCCTCAATTAACCACAGAGGACCAGGAGTTAAAGACAGAGTTGAACAGAGTGATCCTGCGTGGGATAGTTCAATTAAGTGTGTCTAAGGTTAAAAAATTAATTTCAAAATCATCGCTCGCTTCGCTCCGCTTGGAGGCCGTAGGCCGGAAA
>PAAY01000055.1 GCA_002698985.1 Saprospirales bacterium
GTAAATCTTTGCAATTTAGCAGACTCTGTCCCCCCTCGAGGGGGGATAAGGGGGGTGATTTTTTACAATTTGCAAGTATCTGTAAAATCAACCCTCCTGCAATTCTAAAACTGCTGCAAATGAGGGAAATCATTGGTAATCAGTGTATTCACCCCCCTGTCCCCCCTCAAGGGGGGAGGAGGGCTAGCAAAGGTGAACAGTAGTGAAACCATCGATGATTCAAGAATTCAGGGGAGGTTAATTCTTAAATGAACAATCATTCCTTAAAAAAAGACTTTTTGCAGTGCACTCAGGAACTGAGGATCTGAGTCCCGAAAGCTTTCGGGGGAGGAACTGATAATTAGCATGTTACATCGATTCCTCGATTCCTCGATTCTTCCCTGCCTGCCTGCCCGGCGGCAGACGGGGATTCCTCAAAAAAAAAGCAACAAAATGGCTACAAATAATCAACTATCTCCTCCGGAACTGGCCAGGTATGCCCGCCACATTGCCATTCCGGAATTTGGCCTGGAAGGCCAGAAGAAGCTGAAAGAAGGCAAGGTGCTGGTCATCGGCTCCGGTGGTCTGGGCAGTCCGGTCCTGTTGTACCTGGCTGCGGCCGGCGTTGGCACCATCGGCATCGTTGACTTTGATGTGGTGGACGACAGCAACTTGCAAAGGCAGGTGCTTTTTACCGTTGAAGACGTGGGAAAATCCAAAGCCCAAACGGCTGGCAGGCGCCTGAAAGCACTCAATCCACACATCGAAATCCACGTGCACGAAACCCGCTTCACTAGGGAGAATGCACTGGACCTGATCAAAGATTACGACGTGGTGGCCGATGGCACCGACAATTTCCCGACGAGGTACCTGGTGAACGACGCCTGTGTGCTGGCCGGCAAGGTGAATGTTTACGCCAGCATCTTTCAGTTTGAAGGGCAGGTATCGGTGTTCAATTACCTGCACGAAGACGGCACACGCGGCCCCAACTACCGGGACATGTTTCCGGAGCCTCCACCTCCCGGTCTGGTACCCAACTGCGCTGAAGGCGGTGTGTTAGGGGTATTGCCGGGCATCATTGGCAGCATGCAGGCCTCCGAAGTCATCAAGGTGCTGACGGGGGTCGGTGAGCCACTGGCGGGCAGGTTGTTCCTGTTTGACGCTGCTTCTTTTACGACGAGAATTCTGAAAGTCCACAAGAATTCCGACACCAAAATCACCGGTTTGATAGACTACGATGAATTCTGCGGCATTGCCAAAACAGCGGATCGACCGGTCAAGGAAGTAAGCGTTCAGGATTTGTACAAATTGATTACCGAAGGTGCTGACTTCCAGTTAATTGATGTCAGGGAGCCTCACGAATACGGCATCGCCAACATCGGGGGCGAGCTGATCCCACTGGGAAGCATCTCGGCGGCAGCGGGTAAAATTTCCCGGGATAAAAAGGTCATCGTTCACTGCCGCAGCGGGGTCCGATCCGCCAATGCAATCCGGCAGTTGGAAGATGAATTTGGCTTTGAAAACCTGTTCAATCTCAAAGGAGGAATTCTTGCCTGGTCAAAAGAAATCGATGCCTCTGTCCCGACTTATTGAGACCGTCCAGCCGGTTCCGACATTTTCATGAGAATTACAGTTTTTGTGACGCCGCGCTTGCGGCGTTTTTTTTTCAAATGCGGTGGTGACTTCGAGTCGCCGCCTCATTGCCCTTGCCGATAAACATCCTCCGGCTAAGTCTGCTTACTTTGTTACATTTGCCGGCCAAAGAGCATGCAATCAATGAAGCTGAACAAACCGCTATTCCCGGCATTTTTGCTGTTGATATTACTCCCATTCGCCTGTGTACCTCCGTCCAATGAGGTGCCTGTTGACGTTCGTATCGATTTCTCCAAGAAACAGCAGCAAAAGGTGTATGACTACCAGGACCAGGGGCAGACGGACAGCCTCATAGCCTACTTTCACAACCAGGATCCCACGCTTCGCTACCTTGCCGTTTCGGCCTTTGCTTCCATCAAAGACAGTGCGGCCGTTGACAGCATTGTACCGCTACTCAACGACCGGGTTGAGGACGTGCGGATAGCGGCAGCTTATGCCCTCGGTCAGATTGGCCACGCCTCTGCGGAGCGGCACCTCATCAATGCCTTTCAGCGCTACGACACGGCTGGAGTTGCGCGGAATTTCAATGCCGCCATTCTGGAGGCTGTCGGTAAATGCGGATCAAAGAACAGCCTTGGCTCCCTGGCTGGCATCTCCACCTACACACCCAAAGACACCGTGTTGCTGACGGGGCAGGCCTGGGGCATCTACCGCTTTGCCTTGCGTGGAATCACCTCGCCGGAGGGTACAGCCCTGATGCTGAAATACGCTACCAACCACCAATACCCCGCACAGGTAAGGTTTGTGGCTGCCAACTACCTCATGCGTGCCCGCAACATCGACCTCAGCGGTGCCGACAACGAGCTGGCGCCGGCCATTGCCAGGGAGGAAGATCCCAGGGTGCGCATGGCGCTGACCATTGCCCTCGGCAAAACGAAGACCGAAAAGGCGCTCAATGCCCTGTTGTACCAGTTCAACCTGGAGACCGATTACCGGGTCAGGGTAAACATCCTGCGGGCGCTGGCCAACTTCGATTATGCCGCCGTTAAACAATTCATGTCGGAAAGGCTGAAAAACGACAACATACACATTGCCACAACAGCAGCATCCTATTTTGCAACGCACGGCATACCCGAAGACGGCTCAGCCTACTGGCAATGGGCCAAGGAAGACCACCCCTGGGAAGTAAAAATGCAGCTCTATACCGCTGCCAGCAAATACGTTCCGCTGAGCTTTACCGAAAGCAGAAAATACCTGAACTGGGAGCTCAAACGCATCCTGGAAACTTCTGCAAATCCCTACGAAAAAGCTGCCGCCCTGAAGGCCCTGGCCGCCAACGGCTGGAACTACCGCTACATCAGGGATGTCGGGTTTCTCTTTGACAATCCGATTGTGCGCACCGCCAGCGTGGAGGCCCTGGCCGACATTGCCCGAAGGCCTGATTTCAACCAATTTTTTGGCGCAGCCGACCGGATAAAAAAAGAGCTGGGCGGCTTCTTCATCGAGGCCATCCAGACCGGGGATGTAGGCATGGTTTCGGTTGCCGCCAATGTTTTACGGGAGCCTGAACTTGGGTTCCGCAATGTAATCGACAGCCTGGATGTTCTGGAACAAGTTGCGAAACAACTGAAAGAAAACAGGGCCAACATCGAAGGCTACCTGGAGCTCAGCAAGACGCTGCAATACCTGAAGGGAGAAAAAAGCGGCACGCTTGCCAGCCAAATTGACTACAGCCACCGGATCGACTGGAAACTACTCAACTCACTAAAGCCCGAAAGCACCGTTGCTTTGAAAACCGCAAAAGGAAACATCGTTCTGGAACTCTTGCCAGAGGTGGCTCCCGGCACCGTGGCCAACTTTCTGGAGTTGATCGATTCGGGCTTTTACAAGGGCAAGAATTTCCACCGGGTAGTGCCCAATTTCGTCATCCAGGGCGGTTGTACCCGCGGCGACGGCTATGGCAGCCTGGATTACACCATCCGCTCTGAACTGCCCTACCTGCACTACGACCGGCAGGGATATGTGGGCATGGCCAGCTCCGGCAACCACACCGAAAGTCAGCAATTTTTCATCACCCACTCTCCCACCCCTCACCTGGATGGAAACTACACCATCTTCGCAAGGGTAATGGAAGGGATGGATGTAGTGCATACGATCCGGATTGGCGATGTGATCGAAGACATCACCATTCAGGAACCGAAATGACAACCTTTGCCACTAACCTCCTCCGGCCTCGTTTACCGAAGGAAAACCACAAGTAAACAGCAATGAAAAACACACCACTGACAGAAAAGCACATTGCGCTGGGCGCAAAAATGGCTGAGTTTGCAGGCTACAACATGCCCATCAGTTATACCAGCATCCGCGAGGAACACCAATGCGTGAGAACCGGCGTTGGGGTTTTCGACGTTTCCCACATGGGAGAATTCATCGTTCGGGGCAAAGAAGCCCTCGATCTGATTCAGAAAGTCACTTCCAACGACGCTTCCAAACTAGACATCGGCGATGCACAGTACAGTTGCCTGCCCAACCACAATGGCGGCATCGTTGACGACCTGCTGGTTTACCGGCTGCCCGAGGATATGTGCGCTGAGGGAGAAAAGGCTTTCATGCTGGTGGTGAACGCTGCCAACATCGAAAAAGACTGGAACTGGATCAACCAGGAGAATTCCTTTGACGCCCGTTTGATCGACATTTCCGAAGAGACAGGCCTCTTGGCCGTTCAGGGTCCCAAAGCCGCAGATGCCCTGCAACCGCTCACCGGTATCGACCTCAAAAACATGAAGTATTACACTTTCGGCAAAGGCACTTTTGCCGGCGTGGACAATGTGCTCATCTCGGCAACGGGCTACACCGGGTCCGGTGGTTTTGAGATCTACGCCCGCAACGAAGACATCGTAAAAATCTGGGATGCCATTTTCGAAGCCGGCAAGGATTACGGCATTCAACCCATCGGCCTGGGCGCCAGGGACACGCTGCGCCTGGAAATGGGTTATGCCCTCTATGGAAATGACATCGACGATACCACCTCACCGCTGGAGGCCGGTCTGGGCTGGATCACCAAGCTCAACAAAGGTGAGTTCAACTCAGCGGAGATTTTCAGAAAACAAAAGGAAGAAGGCCTGAAACGCCGCCTGGTGGGCTTCGTCATGGATGAGCGCCGCGTGCCAAGGCACGACTACCCCATCCTGAACGAGGCCGGCGAAACCATCGGTAAAGTCACTTCCGGCACCCATTCACCATCGCTGGACAAACCCGTCGGAATGGGTTATGTGCAGACTGCCTACGCCAAACCCGGCACCAAGGTGCTCATCGAATTCGGCCGCAAACAACTGCCGGCAACGGTGACCAAAATCCCGTTTTACAAGCCGGAATAAAAAGGCAATACTACATTGACAACTGTTGACTGAGCAGGCGGTGGAAATGATGCACCGCCTGCTCTTGTTTTACGGAGTATCGGCCAGCCTTGTAAAACCGCGATTGCACGCCCATTTGAACGGCTTCCACAACGGCCTCATCTTCCATTTCCGTCTTCTCCAAAACGTTTAACTCCCGATCGAAAGGACGACCCCGGAACCGGTAGGTTCTGAATCGCACCAGGGTTTTGTCATGGCTGAGGGGCTGCACCACATTCAGTGACAAACCCCAGGGGTAAAAATTCAGCATCAGGTTGGGGAACAGCCAATAGTAGTAGGCATAGATGGCCTTTCCGTGGTCCGGCGCACCCTCTGGTATGTCAAAACAGGGTTCGCCTTCTTCGGCAATGCCGAGCTGGAGGCTGCCCCAGGGAAAGAGTTCATACTTGTATTGTTTGAAATCAAGCGCCTTGTTCAGCGCCGGATGGACGAAAGGAATGTGAAAACCCTCCAGGTAATTGTCGCAATAGAGCGCCCAATTGGCCGCCACCGGGTAATCGGCTGTGCCTTCTTCTTCGAAAACCAGTGTGTCCAGCGGCATCCAGCCGATCCGGTCCACAATTGGCTGAATGGCATCCTCAAATGAAAATGCAGGATTCAGGGAAACGAAATACATTCCGAGCCATTCGCGAAGCGGCACCTGGGTCAGGTTGTCGTTTTCCGAAGGGAAGTCCTCAACGCCTTCAAATTCTGGCATTTGCTTGAATCGTCCATCCATGTGGAAGCACCTGCCGTGATAGGTACAGCGCAAGGAGGGGTATTTTCCGGGCTTCTCCACCACCAGCATGCCCCGGTGGGTGCAGACATTGGACAGGCAACGAACGGTGCCTGCATCGTCTCCTGACAGCAACAACGGTTCGTTCAGCACACCGGGCAGCAAGGTGAACGGATGGGCGTTGTTCAGCCCATCCAGGGCGGTCCTGTCGGCCACATACAGCCAGCTGGAGGCAAAGACCTTTTCCTTGACTTGTTCAAAAATGGCAGGCTCCCGGTAAAAGCTGGCGGGCAGCGTGGATGATTTGCCGATTTCAGGATGAATATTCATGGCGATTGTGACATGGTTAAAGGCCCGTCAGCCCATGCGAAACGAGCGTAGTTCAAGGCTTTCGTCCTCTTTTTGCCGCATCATCGATTGCTCTTCCGGGCTTTTGTCTTTGTAGCCGCACAGGTGCAATACGCCGTGCGCCATCACCCTGGCCAGCTCCACCTCGAAGGCAACACCAAAGGCTTTTGCATTCTCCGCCACCCGTTCCACACTGATAAAAATATCTCCTTCGATCACCGGCGGATCGGCATAGGGAAAGGTAATGATGTCGGTGAAGGTATCGTGCTCCAGGTATTCCAGATTGATGCGGTGCAGGAATTCGTCAGAACAGAAAATGTAGTTGAGTAGCTGCAGCCGGCAGCCTTCTTTCTCAATCAGGTCCATCAGCCAGGCCGATTCAGCATTTTCGTCGGAAAGGGTAAAATCTACTTCCTCGTAATGGTAGGAAATTGAAGGCTCTTCAGGTTCCTGAAGGGGAAAGGCCTGTTCAGACATGAGCAGAAATAAGATGTGTTGTGGTTTGAATTACTTGATCCTGAAGCTCATTTCCACGGTGCTGCCATTGTTGTAAAAACGCAGGTTGTCGCACAGTTGCTTCATCAAAAACACCCCGCGCCCGCCGCATTCGTGAATTCTTTCAGGAGTGGTAGGATCTGGCAATGTGTTCATGTCAAAGCCCTGTCCTTCGTCAGAAACCTGGACGGAGATGCAGTCCTTTTCTTTTTTGCTGCGCACTTTCACCATTTTATCCTCGCTTTCGCAATTGCCGTGTACGATGGCATTGGTCACAGCCTCTGTCAGGCTGACCAGGATGTCGCATTTGCGATTGGGGTCGAGGTTGTAACGGGAAACCAACTTTTCAACAAACGGCTCTACTTTCGAAACACTTCTGACGTTAGAGGAAAGCTTTAGCATAAACGGTTGCTTAAGTTACCAGATGAGCGTCTTCTGAATGTGGACATGAAGACGAATGAAGTTCATTCGATTTTGAAATGTTCGCGGGATGGGAATGAATCAAGTGGTTTTTTGGAGCAGGGAACGGGCGATAAATGCCCGTTATGTGACAACGGGGCGCAAAATACGGGCAAAAGGAACGCGTGTCAAGGGTTGAAGCCTATTTAGGGCGGATTTTTTCCCGTTTAGCCCCAAAAAAACGCCAGCCCAGAGATCATTTCTCTGAGCTGGCGTTTGTATTTTCAAGATAAGGATTAGCTGATTATCAGACAGTTGGATGGCTGAATGAGGGAGCCGGGAGCGGCTGGTCCTCCTCTGAATCGTAATCGGGAATAAATCCCTGCTCACGCATCCACTCGTCGTTGAAGACCTTGCCGAGGTATTTGCTTCCGTGGTCGGGGAAGATCAGCACCACCACATCATCTTCTTTGAATTCATCCTGAATTTCGAACAGGGCCTGCACACCGGCTCCGCTGGAGTAACCGGCGAGGATTCCTTCCAATTTGGCCAGTTCACGGGTGCGGAAGGCGCTTTCCTTGTCCGTCACTTTCACGAATTTATCGATGAGCTCAAAGTTCACATTGGCGGGAATGATGTTCTTACCGGTACCCTCGATGCGATAGGAATAGATTTCTTTTTCGTCGTAAATACCCGTCTCGTGGTACTTCTTCAGCACGGAACCATAGGCATCCACAGCGATGATCCGGATATCCGGATTTTGCTCCTTGAGGTAAGCTGCGGTTCCGGAAAGGGTACCTCCGGTACCGGCACTTGCCACCAGGTGGGTAATCTTGCCTTTTGTCTGTTCCCAAATTTCCGGCCCGGTGCTTTTGTAATGGGCCATCATGTTTTGGGTGTTGTAGTTCTGATTGACGTAGAAGGCGTTGGGAATCTCTTTGGCCAGGCGCTCGGCCATTTTGTAGTAAGAGCGGGGATCCTCCGGTTTTGCCTCCTTCGGGCAAACGACCACCTCGGCCCCCATGGCCTCCAGTGCGTCAATTTTCTCCTTGGAAACTTTGCTGGTAACCGTCAGCACGCATTTGTAGCCTTTCACGGCGGCCAGCATGGCCAGGGCAAAACCGGTGTTGCCGCTGGTGGCCTCGATGAGGGTTCCACCAGGCTTCAACTGGCCGCTGGCCTCTGCTTCCTCTATCATGTGCAGGGCGATGCGGTCTTTAGCAGACTGCCCGGGATTGAAACCTTCACACTTGGCGTAAACAGTTGGAGCGAGACCTGCGGTGATTTTGTTGAGGCGGATGAGCGGAGTCCGGCCAATGGTCTCGAGAATATTGTTGTAGGTCATAAGCCACTTTACTTTTGGCTGTATTTCTTAGCGGATGAGCCGGCGCAAAGATAAAATTTTAAAAGCCATCGCCATAAACCCTGTCTTAAATCATCGAAATCAGCCGGTATTTTCGATGATTTTCAAAATATTCCCGAATGATTGAAAATTATCGACTGGGGTGGTTGGGGGAGGATTATGGAGGATTATGGAGGATTATGGAGGGTTATGGGGATTATGGAGGGTTATAGAGTTTGGGGATGGGTTATCTTGATACCTTCTCATGCCTTGAGCGCACTTTTTAGAGTGTGTACAGGCCCTGGTAACATCAGCCAGGAACCGGGATTTAAAAATGATTTTTTCACATTCAATGAAGCCGAGTTACTGAGACACTTTTCGATGAGATTGGATTTGTGGGCAATCGATAGGCCTCTCAACCCTCACTACATCAAACATCTTGAAACCCCTTGCTTCCTGTCCTGTCCGGCGGCCAGACGGGCTGCCGACTAGGCAGGCAGCGAGGGGTTGGCGGACACCCCCCTCACTGCATCAAACATCTTTACAAAACATCAGCATCAACATTTCCAGCTACAATGGTGATTGATCA
>PAAY01000056.1 GCA_002698985.1 Saprospirales bacterium
AAACCCCCATAACCCACATAATCCTCCATAATCCTCCATAATCCTCCATAATCCTCCATAATCCTCCATAATCCCTGCCTGTCGGCAGACAGGGATTCTTCAATTCCTCCCCCGATCCCGAAGGATTTCGGGATTCGGGGCTCAATTCTTCGCTTCCTCACCCTACTCCAGGGCGCTGTTGATAAGTAAGTGCGAAAACGGTATCGGTCATCCAGCGGCGGAAGCCTTCGTTGTCCATGAATTGTTTGAACAGTTCCGCATCGTCGTTGAACAATGCGCTGATGACACGGCCCAGGGCTTTGTCGTGCTCGATACGGGCGTTTTGTTTGTCGGAGTTTTTGCGGGCATGCTGGTAGGCGGTGTCAGCGGCCACGCGATCTGGAATCTCTTTGGTAATGAGGCGGTAAATCCTGTCGCGATCCTCCCACGGGACATTGCCGAAGCGCTCGTTGAATTCCCGAATGATGTTCGAAAGCCGATCGAGTTCGGGTTCTGGACGATGGCCAATTGCTCCCGTAGGCACCGGATCGATTTCAGCATCCGCATCCTGAAGTTCAATTCGCAGGGTTGCCTGTTTCTCCACCCGGTAGCTGTCCATGTCGATGGCCTCGAGTACCCCTTTCGACAAATCCTCCTCTTTGGGCGAAGGCAATTTCGGCACGAGGAACTCCAGGAAAATGGATAGTTTCTCCCAGGCGGGATTGCTATAAGGCAGGATGGCCGACAGGAAATTGTAGGTGCGCAAGAAAGCTTTTGCCTTGCCTTTGAATTCCACCTGTTGGTCCTCATCGAGGTCTTCGAGGTAGTTGCGCACACAGGAATCCAGAATGGGGTCGAGCTGGTCCCGATCGGCTCCTCCAAGGTATTTTTCCACCAGATCATCCACTTGCCAGGGGGTAAAAACCTGATGGGCCTCCAAGTCGGCTTTCAGGTCGTGCAGCTTGTTGGGGTCGGTTTCATCGGCGAGAATGGTGGTGCGGTAGTAAGGTTCGAATGCCTTTTTGATGTCCTCCGGGTCATTGACGAAATCGAGTACGAAGGTGTCGTGCTTCTGGGGGTGTGCGCGGTTGAGGCGCGACAGCGTCTGCACGGCCCTCACACCGGAGAGCGCTTTGTCCACGTACATCGTGTGCATGAGCGGTTCGTCGTAGCCGGTTTGGAACTTGTCTGCACAGATCAGGAAGCGGTAAGGGTCTTCCTGGATTTTATCCGCGATCTGGTTGGACGGGAAACCGTTGAGGCTGGATTCGGTGACTCTGAGGCCGCCGTATTCGTGCTCGCCGGAGAAGGCCACGATGGCGCGATAGGGGCTGCGACGCTCTTGCAGGTAAGCCTGAAATGCATGGAAATACTGAATGGCCCGTTCGATGGCGCTGGTCACCACCATTGCCCTGGCCTTGCCGCCAATCTTGCCTTTGGCAATCACCTGCTCGTGGAAATGATCCACCATGATTTCGGCCTTGAGCCGGATGGCATGGTCATGCCCTTCCACGAAACGGCGCAGCTTCTTTTGGGCTTTCTTGACGTCCACCTCGGGATCGTCCTCGATGGTCTTGACCAGGCGGTAATAACTTTTCACCGGCGTGTAGTTGGCGAGGACGTCGAGGATGAACCCTTCCTGAATGGCCTGCTTCATGGTGTAGCTGTGAAAAGGTTGGTGTTTCACCGTTCCGTCGGACTGGGGCACGGGGCTGCCGAAGAGTTCCAGGGTTTTGTTCTTGGGCGTAGCCGTGAAAGCAAAATAGCTGGCGTTGGGCAGCAACTTGCGCGCTTCGATGAGGCGGTTGACCTGGTCTTCGAAACTCTCGTCTTCGTCCGCTGTGCCCCGCTCCGAAAGGGCCATGCTCATCTTTCCGGCCGTGCGACCACCCTGGCTGGAATGCGCCTCGTCGATGATGATGGCAAATTTCCGGCCTCGTTGTTCGTTGCCGATTTCATCCAGGATGAAAGGGAACTTCTGCAAAGTGGTAACGATGATCTTTTTGCCACTTTCGAGAAAGCGCCGCAGGTCGCCTGAGTGTTCGGCGTGGCCAAGGGTGGCTCTGACCTGGGCAAACTGCCGTACGGTTTCCTTGATCTGTTGGTCGAGAATCCTTCGGTCGGTGACCACGATGATCGAATCGAACACCGGCCTGCTGTCTTTGGCCAGCCCTACCAACTGATGGGCCAGCCAGGCAATGGAGTTGGACTTGCCACTGCCGGCAGAGTGCTGAATCAGGTAGCGCTGCCCTGGACCGTGGGCGCTGGCATGGGCCAGCAGTTTGCGCACCACGTCGAGCTGGTGGTAGCGCGGAAAAATCTGCTTGCGCAATTTCTTGCCGGTCTTCGGGTCCTTTTCTTCCGTGAGTTGGGTAAAGTTTTCCAGCAGGTCGGTGAGGCTTTCGCGGGTCAGCACTTCCTTCCAGAGGTAGTCCGTCTTGATGCCCGAAGGGTTGGGAGGATTGCCCGCGCCGTCGTTCCAGCCTTTGTTGAAGGGCAAGAACCAGGAAGCCTTGCCTTTGAGGTGGGTGCAGAACCACACCTCATTGTCATCCACGGCGAAATGGGCGATGCAGCGACCAAGTTCGAAGAGCTTTTCGCGCGGGTTGCGGTCGCGCCGGTACTGCTCGATGGCGTCGTGCAAGGTTTGTTTGGTCAGGCTGTTTTTGAGCTCGATGGTGAACACCGGCAAGCCATTGATGAAGAGCGCCAGGTCGAGTGCGCGCTGGGTTTCGTCGCGGCTGTAGCGAAGCTGGCGGGTGACGGAAAAGCGGTTCTGCTCATACAGGAGCCGGGCCTGCTCGTTGCCCTCGGAGGGCCTGCCGTAAAAAAGCTCCAGGTGCCACGGGCCGTGCTGGATGCCGTTGCGAAGCACATCCACCACCCCGCGTTTGCTGATTTCACCCTGGAGGCGGGAAAGAAACTTGCGGCGAGTGGGGCTGTCATTGTCCAGGTCGAGAGTTTCGGCGATTTCGGGTTGGGTGGCGCGCAGGAAGGCAGTGAGCTGCACCAGATCCACGCAGTACTCCCGGTCGTAGTGAGCCGGATCGCCAGGCAACCAGCCAACACCGCCATAAGGTTCCTCATGCACGTCGTGCGCCGCGTCGGGCTGCAAGGCGGCAGGCCGGCAATCCGTGCCCGTAAGTGCTCGGCAAATGAGGGTTTCGAGCCCGGCTTCGCTGGTGTCGGTGTGTCGCATGGCTGTTAATTTTCTTCGCAAATCTCTTCATCCCCGACATCGATTCCCTCCTCTCCTGCTTCCTCGGTTTCTTCCGGCGCCATTTCTTCCACCTCCTCCGGCAACCGCGCCGCCACCTCCCGCACATCCACCTTGCCCGTGACCACGTCGGCAATCAGGCGGGTGCGGTACTCGCGCAGGAGATCGATGGAGCGGCGACTGGAGGCGATGGCGGCGTCGATCCTCGCGGTTTGGGTATCGAGGTATTTGACAATATCGAAAATCTCGTCATCTGGTGGCAAAACACATGGCAGATTAGTAACAATATTTGTATCAAGAATGGGTATTGTTGCAGTTGAAGCTGTATTACGAAGCCATGATTCACACAACCTCAATTGTCTCAAAATAAACAGACTCTTCCTCCAATCACATTTAAATTCAAAAGCTGTAATTTGTTGATTGGTACTTCCTTCCTCTCTCATTAGCGTCATCCTCCCTGCTGTAGCCCCAATTACGACAACTAATAATGCCGGGGCATGTATTAATTTTGAAACGCCTTCTTCAATGGCTTTTTTTGAAATAAAGCGAATAGGATCAGACACATAATCTCTATCTGTGAAACTAGCAGGACCGTACCATGGAATTTCACCTTTTTTGTAATAATATTCTACACTTGTAGGAGGGGTCGATCCATTCTGGTAGCATTTTGCAACACGTTTCAAAGGCCGCACCTCCCAATGCGCCGGCACCTTCCCCAGCCAATCCACGCCCGAGTCCTTGTAGGCCGGATAGGGTTTGCCCGTGCGTACGTCCACCTGCCCGGTGACGGCCTGGTGGATGAGGGCCTGCTTGTATTCTTCCAGGAGCTTGATCTGCCGCTGCCGGGCGCGGATCAGCCGGCGGATGCGCCCGTCGGCCCAGTCCAGGTAGCGGGCGATGAGGCGTTGTTCGGCGAGGGGGGGGAGGGGGAACGGTTCAGCTTTAAGTTTTTCCATGGGAATTCTCATGCGATGAGCGAGAATTCCATTGCCAAGTCGAACCAAACTATGTTGGAATGCCTTGTTCTGGAAATAGGCATTCAGGTAGCGAGGATCATATCTATCATTCCGCCTTGTCAGAACGTAATAGACCGGACTTAGACACCCATGATATCGTGAAAGCCCTACCGAACCGATAATCACATTCATAGAATTGACAACAATATCGTCAGGATGAACTACCTTGTAGCGGGAAATGTCCTCTGACTTTTTGTTGCCAATATTTCCCTTTTCCGAGTAAGGAATCACGCCGCGGTTACGCAAAACGGACAGCACATTTGTTGTCTGCAATTCTGTATTGGTCTCTCCTCGTTCTGCCAATACAGCACCCAATCGAACAACCTCCCAATGCGTGGGAATACGTCCCAGCCAGGGGATGCCGGTGTCTTTGTAGGCGGGGTATGGGGGAAGGTATTGGGTCATGGCTATTGGGTAATTTGGTATTTCCACCCTCTGTTCAGGGCAAAATTGCGGAGCCGCTTGGCCTTTTTCTCGATCTGGGAGTTGGAGCAATTTTCAAAAGAAATGATAGCGTGTTCGGGGAAAGGGGTGGGATCGGGTCGCACATCGAGTTCCTGCGAATGGCACTCTCCGACCGTAACCGCCAGAACACCTACGGAAGAATGCCCCAGTTCATTGGTGAAATGCTGCCAGGCAGCTTCGGCAGCAATCAGGTCACCGTCGTACACGGAGAGTTTCTTGTCGTCTTTGGCTGTTGGCTTGAATACTTGGCTGGAGGGCCGGCCTTGGTGCAGGAATTTGGGATTGACCTGCCTGAGGAGTTCTGTCGATTCAGTCATTGTCTCTGTTTTCAATTTGCATCAATCGGTTTTTAAGCCATTCCCATGCCTCGTCATCGGCCAGGTTCAGGTTCTTTTCTTCTTCCTCATCTGTATCGAGATCGAGCAGGTGCGCCCAGGCCGTTTTGTTGACGAGGTCTATATCGAGCGAAATATCGAGGTTTCCCAATGTCCACTCGAAGCGTATACCACCATTCGGGGTTGGATAGATATAGGGCAGGGGCATGTCATCGGGATATTTCTCGGCCATCTGGCGGTCCAGCCATTTCAGGCCTTCCAGAGGTGGAGCCGTTCCGTTGCCTTCATGCCATCCGTCTCGGAGTTGTTGAATCTCTTCCAGCCGGGCCGATACATCGAGTGGATCGAGTATTTCGATGTGTTCCATGCTGTCGAGGCGGGTAAGTTTTTTATTTCGGTCGTAACGCCCGATGCCCTTGATCCAAACCAGGGCATTGTCCTGATAGGCGTTGAAAGCGGCCAATACGGTATCGAAGTGTTGGGGTGGTATGGGCGCTGCTATTTTTTGACCTTTGATCAATTGGAGTTGGAAGGTCATGTTGTCCTGGTCCATTTCGGATATCCTCCCGCGCAGTTCCACCTCTTCGGTAAATTCACGGATTTGTGAGAGTTCGACAAGTTTGCGCCGAATGGCGGGTGTGAAGCGTGCTCTCTCCTCCTGCCGGTTTGGGGGTGCGAGTTCGATGTGCTCATCCTCGCGCAGGCTGCGCCCCAACCGGTCGAAATAACCCAAACATTTTTGAGGTAGGAAATGGGTGACGTCCTCGTTGCGTTCAGCGGCTTTGATCGCCGAAATGATGCTGTCACGGGCATCTTCGAAATAATTCAAATCTTGTTCGAAAAGCGTTTGTGAACCATTGAACCTGGATAACTGAAGGATTGCCACGGCGCTTCCTTCTTCAATGTTTTCAATTCTGAGGCTAAATCCTTCAGCGAATTTTCTGGGGGATCGTTTCCGGTCAGTGTGTTCCTGCAGGAATTTGGCTTTGGCCACTTCGATGATCATTTCCTCGAGTACGGCAAGGTCCCTGAGGACTTCCAGCGGGATGGCATGTCCTTCAAATCTTCGTCCGACGAAACGCGGTTTTAAAAATGGTGTATTTGGCATTTTTCAGGAGACCTCGATTACCCGGCGGATGTCATGCCGCCATAGTCAATACAGTGAATCAATTTAGATTGGATTTTGGGGTTGGTGAGTTTGGAGTTGGTAAATCTATTGGTTGCGGTTGAATTATGACCCTGGTTGACAACTGAAAAGTTGGTCGCTCCGAAACAACTCTTGAAAAGTGCAAGAATTTGTTTGATCCTTACCGGAACGGAGGGATACCAAAAGGCTGTCCAGCTAAAGCTTGTCAAACCATGTTTTGATTCTCAGCGCCATTTTTTTCCGGCGCTCTTCCAGAAAATCATCGTAGGCTGGAATATCCCCATCGAGCATCGATTCCGGGATGCAATGCATTCGAAGGTTTGCCCGCAATTCCTTTTCGTCAACGATGCCCCCGTATTTCTGTTTGCCGCCATTTACTTGTTCCCGCAATTCAGAGAAATACTGTTCCGGAGTTTTTTTGCCGATGGCAATGTTGATTTCACTTTGAGCAATGACGAAGTTGGCTATTTGGTTGTAGCGCCCCCTGGAGAGCCCCTGGTCTTTGAGGTGTTGTTTGGGGTACACATGATGCTTGTCACTTCGGTTCAATACCAAATCGCGAACGGTGATATCGCGCGAGAGAAATCCCTTGTCTCCGAGTTTTACTTGTGCTGCCTGGAATGCAAGAAAATAAGGGCTCTTGACCGATGAGGTGTCCATGAGCTGCGGCAACATGCCTGTCCAAAAGCTATCGGGCAGTTCGTTCTCGATGACAGCTTGGCAATAATTATCGATGCCACGCGCCTTGATCTGGCGCATATCGGAGTCAAAGGCAGTTTCCGGGCTTCCTGTATAACGGCCCGTAAGAATGGACATCACATACCACCGGCGCACCAAACATTCGAGTTCGGCAGGTGGCATATTTTCGGAACGGCCGTACAGGTAAAGTATGTAGGCAAAATTTACAGCGTTTTGTCCACCGATCAGTTCACGTGTTACAAAACCTGCCGAGCGGAGAATCATCGTGAAGCGCTTGAAGTGTGTCTCGTTGATAAAGGCAAAAACACCTTCTTTGAGCTTGCGGAAAGACTCCTCTGCGATGACCTCTTCGTATTGCTTTGTCTCGAAATTCCGACCCGACAGGAGGGCAACCAGATCCTGAAGCTTTCCCCGACCAAATTTGAAGGTAAATGCCACACGCAGCATATCAGTGTAGGTAGGGTCGTACAGATCATCGTTGACATCCTTCAGCCAGCGCATAGCAGGCCAGAATTCCGTTTCTGTGAATTGCGGATCTCTCTTTTCAATAGTCGAAGTGAATTCCGGTGCTACTGCCATGTGGCAGAAATAATCGATTGCCTTGCGTAGCAGATTACCACCATAGGTCTCATTGACGGCAATTTTTGACATGGCAAAATCCGCCTGCGATAGTTCAACACCCGCCGAGTTTACACGGATGAAAATCTCGGTAACCGTTTCTATATCGAGATCCTCTGCCAATTCGATGACGCCTACATGGTTGTTGATGATCTTACGCAACCGCTCGATAGCCGAAAAGATGGCATCCTGAGAAAAACCGGGGTTTTTCTGGCAATAATTGGTAACGAGTTGAAAAACACTTACAGTGGGAGCAAAAACCTCCGACACATCTTCGATCCACGCCGGATCTTTACTGATGGCAGGGTTGGTCACTTCGAAACGTTCCACCTGTGGATTGAAAGCAATACGGATGCGAATGGTTTCATAGTCCTTTGTCAGAACCTCCCGGCCCAGCAGCGCGGCCATAAGAGCGGTAACCCGCTGCTGACCATCGATCAGGATGCGCTTTCCTGTCGAGAGTGTACCATCCTTCAAACGCACCGTCGGGTTTTTCCAGGCAATCAGGTAACCAACCGGATAACCCTGATAAAGCGAATCGAGAAGGTTTCGGACTTTGATTGCATTCCAAACGAAAGGCCGCTGAATTTCAGGGATTGCGATTTCACCTGACTTCACCCAGGTCAGAAGCGTTTCGATTGGATGGGGTGTAACTGAATAACGTTGTGTGGCCATGAGCTTTATTTTCCAATGATCTCTCCCAACAACCCCTCCGCCTCCTTCTCTACCGCCAGCAAATCGGCGCGGATATCGTCGAGGCTGCGCAGGGCCTTGGGTTTGTAGAAATAGCGGTTGAAGTTGATTTCATAGCCCACCTTTACGCTGTTGGGGTCGTACCAGGCGTCGGGGGCGTAGGGCAGCACCTCGCGGCGCAGGAATTCCTCGATGGCCGCGCGCTGGTCTGCTGCGGTCGGCAAGTAACCGGGCTGCTGGCAGGCAGGGCATTCGAGGAAGGGGATTTGTTCGGTGTCGCGCAATTCGGTATCGGAATCATATTCCACCACGCGTTTTTTCCCATTGATTTCCATTTCGAACAGGCCGTGCAGGGGATCGGGTGCCGTGCCGGCCTTGTGGATTTTCCGGATGACGGGGGGAGCGTCTTCGCTGCGTTCGGCTTCTTCTTTCAGCTTTTTGATCTCGGCGGCCTTGTAAGCCCGGGTGGGCTCGATGCCTTTCAGGCGCAGGGGGCGCTCCACGGTCACCTTCCAGTATCCGAAGGCGGCATTGGGGAAGATTTTGGATTGCTCGGTCTCTTCGAAAGCGAGGAAGGTGTCCACGATGCGGCGGATGTGCTCTTCCGAGAGTTCGCAGTTTTTCTTGCCGAGGTTTTTGCGCAGGGGCTGGTACCACTGGGTGGCGTCGATGAGTTGAACCCTGCCTTTGCGGTGGGCGGGTTTGCGGTTGGAAAGCACCCAGATGTAGGTGGCGATGCCGGTGTTGTAGAACATGTTGAGCGGCAGTGCCACGATGGCTTCGAGCCAGTCGTTTTCGATGATCCAGCGGCGGATGTTGCTTTCGCCCTGGCCGGCGTCGCCGGTGAAGAGGGAGGAGCCGTTGTGCACCTCGGCGATGCGGCTTCCGAGGGGGGTGTCGTGCTTCATTTTGGACAGCATGTTGGCCAGGAAAAGCATCTGCCCATCGCTCGACCGGGTGAGGAGGGAGAGTTCCTCCCCGCTGTGTTGCACCATGAAGCGTGGGTCTTTCATGCCGCTTTTGCCGCCCATGCGCTCCAGGTCGCTTTTCCAGCTTTTGCCGTAAGGAGGATTGGAGAGCATGAAGTCGAACGTGCGCCCCGGGAATGCGTCGTTGGAGAGGGTGGAGTGCTCAGGGCCACCGATGATGTTGTCTGCCGCGTCGCCTTCGCCTTTGAGCAGCAGGTCGGCTTTGCAGATGGCGTAGGTTTCCGAGTTTATTTCTTGTCCGTAGAGGTGCACGGAGACCTGTTTTTTCCGCTCGGCTGCCAGCTCCAGCAATGTATCTTCAGCCAGGGTTAGCATGCCTCCCGTGCCGCAAGCCCCATCATAGAGCAGGTAGGTGCCGTCGGAAATCTGCTCGGCGATGGGTTCGAAGATGAGCCGGGCCATGAGCTTTACGGCGTCACGGGGCGTCCAGTGTTCGCCGGCCTCCTCGTTGTTTTCCTCGTTGAAACGGCGCACCAGTTCTTCGAAGATGGTGCCCATGGCGTGGTTGTCCAGGCCGGGCAATCTCACGCTGCCGTCGCTGTTACGCACCGGTTCAGGGCCGAGGTTGATGGAGGGATCGAGGAATTTCTCGATGAGGGTGCCCAACGCATCGGCTTTGGCCAGGCGCGCTATTTGATTCCGGAACTCGAAGTTTTCGATGATATCTTGCACGTTGGGAGAAAAGCCGTCGAGATATGCTCGAAAGTCTGCTTCCAATTGCTGACGGCTGGCACGGGAGCGAAGGTCTCGCAAGGTGAACGGGGAGGTATTGTAAAATGCCTGACCAGCGACCTGGCGAAGGAGGATGTCCTGGTGTACGACGCCTTTTTCATCGAGCCGTGCCTTCATTTCGAGCACTGCTTTTTTGGTGGGTTCCAATACGGCGTCGAGTCGCCTCAGGACAGTCATGGGCAGAATGACGTCGCGATATTTGCCGCGCACATACAAATCGCGCAACACGTCGTCGGCGATGCCCCAGATGAAATTGGTGATCCAGTTGAGTTGACCGTTTTCCATGGTTTGTCGGTTAATGGCTAAAAAGGTAAGTGCCCGCTCCGATTTCTACCGGCATTCAGGACTCATGGTATTTTTTTTCAGCTATGCTTATGCCCGGAATTGGGCAGGAAGTTTTCTCGGATATGTACGTTGAAAACTGTTGTGGGCGAATATAGCAATAGCGGACAAATACAGGAAGTCAACTGCGAATTTACCGCCCATGCACTGGTTGGCATTGTTGCTCTTAACCCTGGGCAAACCTGAGCGCCTGTCGTGAAGTCAGCCACCAGTCTGGCTCAATTCCTCCCCCTATGCCGATAGCTTCATCCCGAAGGCCTCGTCCTGCCCAATCCAGAACAGGTGGGAATTTGAGATGGGGAGTCGTACGGCAGACTGGTTCTTTTAACCACAGAGTTTCCGGAGTTTTAAACAGAGTTGAACAGCGCATTCCTTCAAAACCCCCATAACCCACATAATCCTCCATAATCCTCCATAATCCTCCATAATC
>PAAY01000057.1 GCA_002698985.1 Saprospirales bacterium
CCGCTTGAAGCGCTCTGTGTACATCTTGGAACTTTTTGTTTGTTTTGCCATTGTTGAATAGGTTTTTGTTGTCAACCTATTTCAGGACAAGACATGCAGTAGGCTCAGTTCTTCAATTCTTCAATTCCTCACCTCCTCACCTCCTCACCTCTTCACCACTCTCACTCCCATCACACCGGCATTTGCCCGAAGGCGAAGAACGTAAACGCCAGAAGGCAATTCATCCCAGCCATTCAGTTGCCAAATGGCCGTTCCGGTGCTGAAAGACCGGCTGAATTGGTGAAGAACCTTGCCATCGAGTGTGGTCAGGTTGGCTTCCAAGTCCATGGCTGACTCCAGCGTCAGGTTTACCCGAAGGAAATCATCGAAAGGATTTGGGGACACTGAGACAGCCGTCAAGCCAGGTATTTGTTCCGACGCAGCATTGGCGCACTGGGTCATAAAAGCAAATGGAATCGAGAAAGCACTGCTGCCATCACCGGGGCAAAGGGCCTGAACGGCGAACAGGTAGGTGGTGCAGGAATCCAGGTTGCTGATGATGATCGAGTTGGTAGAAGAATTTAGGTAGGTCACGGCCGAGTCGCCGTCGATTTGGTAGGACACCACATAATTTTCAGCATCGGCAACGGCATTCCAGCTAAGGGTTGCCCCGTTCATGCTGACACTGCTGGTATCCAGTCCATTGGGAACCACATCGCATGGCGGGTAGCAGAGGGTTGTAAAAGTGTCGGTTACAGACCAGTCACTTTCCACAAATCCGCAACCGGCTTTCACCCGGAATTCGTAATCCGTGCAGTCTTCCAGATTATTGAGCGCCTGGCTGGTGCCATTCACCTGCAAAGATGTCCAGTTGGCGCTGCCAATCGAGCGGTATTCCAAACTGTAATCGAGGCCATTCGCCGTGCTGCCCCATTGGGGAGTTGCCGAGGTGTAATCGATGGCGGAGGTGGTCAGATCTGTTGGCGGATCACAATCCGGTGGAGTGCCTTCTTCGATCACCACACAGTAGTCTTCCACTTCGCCGAAATTGAACGATTCGAGGCAGGCGTCCGGCTCGGCATTCCACCGCATGGACACCCGCATTCGGGTGATGCCCGGCAGTGCAGTGGGAGGAATGGCGACATTTCCGCTTACCGTTGTAGTGGTCAGGTCTCCGGAGTTCAGTACCACCTCGTCATTGCCGAAGAGGCCATCCTGGTTGAAATCGATCCATGCCTTGATCCATTCCGGAAAAGTGCCGCCGGCATAGGCAGGTGTCACTTCCATCGGGTAGATCTGGTAAGTACTCAGCGTGGTGCTGATGCCTGTAAAGTCACTGTAACCACCGTTGGAAGCACTGCTATTGTCGAGGTCTCCGATGCTCACATTGCTGATCCACTCTTCCGATGCATTGGCGCTAGCGGAAGGGCAATAATTCAAATCCGTACAAGGCCCACAACCGCTGGTTTTGAACATGATCTCCACCAAATCCACCGTGGTTCCGGTGTCGCAAACGGTCTGCACCTGCACCAGGTACTCAGTACAGGGTTCCAGTCCGGCAAGGTCGAGGCTGGTTTGCTGGACATCGTCCAAAAGTGATGTGTCGCCATTGGCAATGAGGGTCACCTGATAGGCTTGCGCAGCGAGCACACTGTTCCAGGAAATGGTCACGGTGCTGTCCGTCAGGTTGTCGTAGGCAAGGCCGGAGGGCGGCACACAGCAGCCGTCGGTCATGAATGTCAATTGCGCAGCGACACTGGAGGTGTCCGCACAGAAATCAATGAGTTCCGCTTCATAGGCGGCACAGGCTTGCAAATCATCCAGGAATTGAGGACTGTTGGCGGTGTCAATAACCGTCCACACGGTGTCACCGATCAAGCGGTAGCGCAGCTGGGTGTACAGTGCAGAATCGTAAGAAACCCAGCTGATGTAGGCGGAAGTATCCACTACTTCGGCAGCCATTGGCCCGAAAGGCGAAGGGCATGGGCCACAGTTTTCGAGTAACAGGTCTATGGCCTTTTTTACGTTCACCCGGCCGCCGTATTTCACTTCGTCCAACAGGGCCGGTACGGTATCCACCGAATTGAAAATGGCATCTCGGACCAGCTGTGCGGCGGTTGCCGGCGATGACTTAGCCATCGACCCCAGGTAGGGGCAGGGCGCCGAATACATCAGACCGATCATTCCCGCCACCAGCGGCGAAGCAAAGGAGGTGCCGCTGGTGGTGGTCGGTCCTCCGTTCAGGTTGATGCTGACAATGGCCTGTCCGGGAGCGCCGACGTCGATGTGCTCCACGCCGTAGCCCGAGAAGGTACGGATGTCATCGCTGTTGGTAGCCGTAACGGCAATCATGTATTCACTGGGGCAGGCGGTGGGCAGGTCACCCACCTGGTCTATGTTCACGTTGTTGTTGGCCGTCGCTCCGCAATTGAGGATTCCGACCGTTCCCAGGGAATCGTAAAAAGCACACCAAAGCGGTGCATCGGCAGGTTGCCCATTGTCGAGTCCCCAGGAGGCATTGGTGGCCACGACAAAAGCACCTCGGGCACCTCCAGTTTCGTTGTACAGCTTTCGCATCACATAGGGGTAGGTGTAAGAGGCCAGCGCATTGGCTTCGGAAACCCCGCTGAAATCCACGTTCATGATCTTCACATTCCAGTTGATGCCCGTGGCAAGCAGGTAGTTGTTACCGACGGCTCCGATCATGCCGGCAACGGTGGTCCCGTGTCCTTCGGCGTTGATGTCGTCGGTATTGGTCTGCACATTCCAGCCTTCGTAGTCATCCACATAGCCGTTGCCATCATCATCGATGCCGTTGTCTGGAATTTCGGAGTTGTTGAACCAGAGGTTGCCCTGCAGGTCGGGGTGGTTCCGGTTGGTGCCTTCCAACACACAAACGACGATTTCATCGCCAGAGGCTGTTTGTCCGCCGGTGGTGATGTCCCAGGCTTCGTCGGCATCCACGTCGCTGTCTGGCGTGCCTCCATTTTGGCCGGTGTTGAGCCATTGCCACTGGCTGGGGAAGATGGGATCATCCGGCAAGGTGTCCCGCCGGCTGATGACGTGGTTGAACTGTGCAATGGCCACATCGTGCTGGCGGCGCAAAAGACCCAGCATATCATCGTCGTCAAAAGCGGATGCATCAAATTCGAGGAGCCAAATTCTGAACGGCGGTGAAACCTCCTTGACGGCTCTCAGCCCGGTGGGCCTGCCGTCGAATTTGGCCAGGCGCTGAACCAGGCGTTCAACATCCTGTCCTTTTTGCATCTGAACCAGCAGTTCGCCGGGGAAGTGATCGTAGGATTGGGAGAATGAAAGGTTGGCAATTGCAAGAATTGCGAAGGCAAAAACGATTATTTTTTTCATACAGGTGGCTGCATTGTGTTTGTGATGCCCAAATGTACGCAGCCGGAACAAGCAAAAAAGTGCAAAGCCCGACTAAGCGAAACTTTGCACTTTGGACGACTTGAATTTCTGATTTGAAGGAAGCAACCGAAGGTTGCCGGACTGGCACAGCCTGCCTGTCCGCCAACCGGCGGGAAGGCTGTGCTACTGTAGGGCAGCATTCATGCTGCCACGGTAAAACGACCTTCAGGTCGTTCAGCTCTGAACCAAAACACAACGACCTGCATTAGCGCTATAATTAGCACCAACTTTGTTTGGTTGTTTTTGCTTCGGCAACCTGAAGGTTGCCGGACTGGCACAGCCTAAAGGCTGTGCTACTAGAAAACGACCTTCAGGTCATTCAGCAAGGTCCTCAACCCTTACATTTTTGCGAAGCGACGCAGCCATAACCGTTGCCCGGAGGCTACCTGGATCTGGTAAATGCCCGAGGGCAGATTACGCAGCGAAAGCGCATGAGGAGCAGCCACATTGGTCAGTATTTCCCGATGGACGAGCTGTCCGGAATTGTTGTAAATTCTCACTTCTTTTTCTTCAAAAACCGGCTTCGCAAAATCCAGGTACAAGACTTCACCGGCAGGATTGGGGTACAACAGGAGCTGGTTGTCTTCGGCCACTTCACCGGCTGCATTCATCAACTTGATTTCGATTTCTTCCGAAACAATGCTGCAACCACTGGCATCCGCTACCTCGGCGGTGTAAACGCCCGGCAGAAGTGCAGCCGGATCGAGGCCCGGTGCCGGATTACCATTCACATACCAGTTGATGGTATAAGGGGCCTGGCCACCACTGATCGTCAACTCGATGCTGCCATCGGCTGCACCGGTGCTGTGTTGCACATTGGCCACTTCCAGGCTCAGGTCGCTCACCACCGTAATGGTGAAATGGCAAAATGATTCATTGCCGGAGTCGTCCGTAGCCCGCCAGACTACATCGTTCACTCCGATGTCGAGGGGCTCGTTGGCAAGTGGTCCTTCAATGATCTCATTGAATACATCACTGCAATTGTCAATGGCTGTCACTTCGTAAGGCACACCTTCACAGGAGCTAACCACCATGTTGCTTTCGCAGAAATACTCTGGTGGAACGGTATCAAGCACCGTCACCATCACGGAATCAATGCTGCTGTTTCCGCTGCTGTCGGTGGCCTTTACTATTACGGGGTAAGTACCACCGGCATCCCCACAGTAAAATTCCCCTGGGGTCAACTCGATGTTCACCATGCTGCAATTGTCGAAAGTACCCTCATCTACATCCTCCGGATTCACGGCAATGATGCCCTGGCCGGCGATATAGACAGTAGCATCTTTGAGCACGAGGGTCGGTGGTGTCTGGTCGGCAGATCCGATTTCAACCGTATCCACAATACTGCATGCCCCGGCATCGCTGATGGTGACGGTATAGCTGCCAGCCGGCACGTTTGACAGGAAAAACTGGGTGCTGCCATTGCTCCAGAGGTATTGGTAGGGTCCGCTGCCGCCACTCACAGAACTGACTTCTGCATAGCCATCGGCAACATCGGGACAGGAGGCCTCCATGGTGAAGAATTCCGCCTGGATGTTGCAACCGACACCTTCCTGCACCACGACCGTTTGCATCGCTTCGCAATTGTTCTGATCGGAAACGGTGACGGTGTATGTGCCTGGTGAGAGGTTCGTCAGGCTCTGGGCGTTGCTGCCATTGCTCCACTGAAAACTGTAGGGTGCCGTGCCGCCGGTAGGATTGGCCTGGGCGGTGCCGTCGTTGGCACCGGCGGAGCTTTCATTGGTGGCGGTGGCGTTGGCAATCAGCAGACCGGGTTCAGGAATTTCAATCGTCAAAATGGTCTGGCACTGGCTGGCATCGGTAACCGTTGCGCTGTAAAAGCCTGCGGGCACATTGTTCAACTGGGCGCCGGTGGCTCCATTACTCCAAAGGTAAGTAACAGGTTCATTGCCGCCGGTGGCGGTGAGGGTGGCAGCGCCATTGCTGAGGCCAAAACAGGACACAGGCTGCACAGTGGCCGTGACCGCAAAACCTGCACAACTGAATGGCTGAATGCTGAAATTCTCCGTAACGAGGCAGCCGTTCTGGTCGGACACGGTGACCGAATAATTGCCCGGGGCGAGTCCGGAAACCGTCTGAGAGGTGGCGCCGGTGCTCCACAGGTAGGAGTAAGGAGGCATACCGCCCGTGGGGTTGGCAGTTGCCGTTCCATCGGAGGCGCCATTCGATGTTTCATTGGTCGTTGTCAGATTGGGCACAATGGCTGCCGGCTCCGTCAGGGTGTAACTGGCCACCGCCGGGCAATTGTCAGCAGCGGTTACCGTCACCGAATAGCTTCCCGGCCCCAGCTGACTGATGCTCTGACCCGTTTGGCCGGTGCTCCACAGGTAGGTATAGGGTGGATTTCCCTGTTGGCCGGAGGCCGAGAGAACGCCATCATTGGCGCCGTTGCAGGAGATGCCCTGCCCGCTGATGGACGCGCTGAATTGCCCACAGTTGTAGGCCTCGATGGTGAAATTCAGGGTGGTGTCACAGCCATTTACATCAGTCACTTCCACCCAATAAGCACCGGGTGAAAGGTTGCTAACCTGGTTGCCGCTGGCACCCGTGCTCCACAAGTAGCTGAAAGGAGCTTGCCCGCTCACATTCTGCACCTGCGCACTTCCGTCGGAAGCCTGGTAGCCGCTCTCGTTTTGAACGGACAGGCTGGCAGAAGGGGCAGCTTCCTGGGGTACTGATTCCTCCAGTTGCAGCTCACAACCCAATGCGTCGGTGACAGTGACGGCTACAGCGCCGGGGCAGAGCCCGGTACTCCCATTGCCCGAAGGGCTACCGGAAGACCAGGTATAAGCAAAGCCCGGATTGCCACCGGCGAGCTGCACCTCGGCCGTGCCGGTACATTGGCCGCAGGCCGAAGCGGTGGTGCTCAGGGAGCCTGACAAGGTGGAACAACTCTGTCCCAGCCGGATGTTGTCGAGGTAGAGGCGGTTGCCCCAGCCAGAGAGGTTCAGAAATGCAAGTGTCACATCTTCCATGCCGTCGAAAAAGGAGAGGTCGACCGTTTCCTCACGCCATTGGTTGGGCGTCGGGATGAAGGGGTTCTCCGTCGGCGGGGCTGTGCTCAGGGATTCACCCCCCTTCACGAAAACGAGCTGATTGAAAATTTGGGAGCAATCCGTCGCCACCAGGATGACAAGCGTATCGGTCAGTTGCGCGCTAAATGGCGCATAAGCCACGTCGAATTTCAGGGTCGTTCCCGTCTGGTTGCGCAGGTCGTAATGCCGGGTGATGAGCGCATCGATGGTGCCGAAGGGGTTGTTGGTCGGGTTGCCGGCGAAGTTGTCGAACAAAACAGACTGCTGCCCCTCACCGTAAGCGGAGGCCAGGTTGGTAATCTCCCATTCGAAGTCATCGCCGGTTACGTTGAAAGAAAACAGGCCCGTATTGGTGGGCAACTGGGCATCGTCCTCGAAGGTCTCGTTGAGCGGCGGCGGAATGGAAACGAAAGTGATCCGTTGCGCAGCGATGGTATCATTTGCTGTGCGTTCATCCGGCTGGCCGCCCGGCAAAGCGGTGTAAATCGTCAGGGTGTAAAGTCCATCCGGCGGAAAGATGCCCGGCAGGATCACGTCCACATTTTCGCCGGCGAAGAGGTTGTCAAGGTAAAGGAAGGAGTCAGGGCTGTTGTTGTTGATTTGCGTCACAATGTAAACGGAATCAATGGCTTCCACACCAAAATTGCGGATGGTGACCACCGGGCTCAGGCTGTCGGTGGTGCAGGTGGTGGCTGCCGGTTCCAGCAAGCGGATCACGCCGGCGTCGTATTGGATGAGATTGCACTGATTCGGTGCATTGAGGAGCAGGTTCTCGCGGCTGCCGTAGTTGAAACCCGGCGTTGCATTGCCCTGTAAAACGGCCCGCATCACATTTACCTGGCCCTGGGTGAAAGAGGTGTAGCAGTTTTCGTTCACATAGTCCATGTAGTTGACGTACATGTGCTCATTGCCGCAGGATACCGGCCCCGCCGGATAGCTACTGTCGCAATCGAGGGTGACATATTCCCGCGTGGCCTTGTCGATATTGGGCGTGTCGGAAATGCCGTCGTCGCTGTTGCAACTATTGCCCTGAAAGGGATGCGGCACACCAAGGTAATGGCCAACCTCATGCGTCAGGGGCCGGTAACCGGAGGCGGAATAGCCCGGCGCCCCAAACCAGCGGTAGTCTATCACGATGCCATCGGTTGCAGCACCCACCAGTGAGGGCGTGGGGTAATTTGCAAATCCCACTACCCCACCCGCTGCGGTGGTTCCCGGTATGGGCAACACATAGACGTTCATGTACCGGGAGGGATCCCAGTTGATGGCGGGTTTTATCTCTGAATTGATGTTGTTGTTGCTCCATGAGCTGCCGGTCACCTGCATGTTTTGCCGGTCGATGCCGTTGGTGGGATTTCCGTCGGGGTCCACACTTGCCAGGCAAAACTGGATGTTGGGCACGGCAGCCGCACCGGCCCATTGCGAAGGTGTGTTGTAAAACTGCGGATTCAACGCTGCATAGTCTTCGTTGAGGATGGCGATTTGAGCCATGACCTGCTCATCAGAAAGGTTCTGCCCCTGGCCCACCGGCTCGCCGTTGTGGATGATGTGCACCACCACTGAAATGGTCAGCAGGGGTTCAAGGGTCTTTTCGGCTTGCGCCAATTGGGGCACCGCCTCGGCAAAATACTTTTCCAGTTCTTTGGCAAAATCCGGATGCTGCGCCGCCATTTGTTGTTGCCATTCGTCGCTGGCGCAATGGGGTTGGTTGGGATTTTGAAAAGGGGATTGGGCATGCAGTGATGTAATACAGCAGCAGGAAAAGAGCAGAATGAGGGCGGTAAAGCGGTTCATGGAACAATAACAATTTGGGGGTCCTTAATGTGGTGCCAAAGCTATTAAATACGTTGGACTACGGCACAAGCGCTGCAGCAATCGTTGGAGCAGACCGGTGAGAACAGCAAATGGATAGCTGCTGTGTAACCCTACTCACCTGGATTCAGGGTAATGAATGATACGGTTGCACTTGCCAGAAGTTCCAGAAAGTGCCTTGGGTGCAAGGCTGTTGTTTATCGAAGAAAAGCATCATAGGGGTAGCAATTTAAGCTTGTTATATTGAAGTTATCACCCAAGTGTATGAGCGACAACGTGTAGCGACGTGCAGTGACTACACAGTTGAGGGCAAAGCGGATTATGGCTCTTCCGGGAGGATTAAAATTTCATCTTTTGGATTCGCATGGCATTGAAAATGGCCAACAGTGCAACTCCCACATCTGCAAACACAGCTTCCCACATAGTGGCCAGGCCACCAGCGCCCAAAGCCAACACAAGTAGTTTGACGCCTAAGGCCAAACCGATGTTTTGCCAAACGATGCGTTTTGTGGCTTTGCCAATCTTAATAGCAATGGCAATTTTGGAGGGGGCATCGGTTTGTATGACCACGTCAGCCGTTTCAATGGCGGCATCGCTACCCAGTCCGCCCATGGCCATTCCCACATCGGCCACGGTGATAACCGGAGCGTCATTGATACCATCGCCAACGAAAGCCACCACCCGGCCCTCACTTTTCAGTTTTTTTACTTTTTTGACCTTGTCTTCGGGCAATAATGAACCATAGGCTTTGTCCAGCTTTAATTGCTTCGCAATGTCATCCACCACCGCCTGTTTGTCACCTGAAAGCATGATGACCTCTTTGATATTGAGTTTGCGCAGCGACTGAACAGCCTGTTGGGCATCTTCCTTGAGTGTATCAGCAATGACCACATAACCAGCATATTGCCCGTTAATGGCAACCAAAACGAGGGTGTTGGCGAGGTCATTGAGGCTTTGGTCGTAAGGGATGCCATACAGATGGAGCAACTTTGCATTGCCGGCCAAAATTTCTGTTTGCCCGATGATGCCTTTAAGACCATATCCCGGTATTTCTTCGACTTGCTCAATTTTGTATTGCTGAGCGGCCTGACCGGCATAGCGCAGAATGGCCTCGGCAATGGGGTGAGTAGAGCTGGCTTCAAGAGCTGCCAACAAGCCAACAAATTTTTGTTCATCCAACAATTCCGAAACGACCCGCTGCACCTCAAAGACGCCTTTGGTCAATGTGCCTGTTTTGTCCATCACGACACTATCAACCATGGTGATACGATCGAGGTAATTGGAACCTTTGAACAAGAGGCCGTTTTTAGAAGCAGCACCGATGCCACCGAAATAGCCGAGGGGGATGGAAATGACTAATGCACAGGGGCAGGAAATGACCAAAAATATCAATGCCCTGTAAAGCCAGTCTTGAAAAACATAATTCTCTACCAGGAAGAAAGGCAGGAACGCCAATGCCACTGCAAGAAAAACGACAATAGGCGTGTAAACTTTTGCAAATCGGGTGATGAAGCGCTGAGTCTTGGCTTTTCGGGTGGCGGCTTTCTGAACAAGTTTAAGGATTTTAGAAAGCTTGGTGTCTTCGTATTTACGGGTAACTTTTAGTTGAATCGGGGTGTTGAGGTTGACCATTCCAGCCAGTACCGTATCGCCTTTTTTCAAGTCTTCAGGTGCCGATTCTCCAGTCAGAGCAGCGGTGTTCAGGCTGGCATGTTCTGTGAGCAATTCTCCGTCGAGGGCCACTTTTTCACCGGGTTTCACCAGTATAATTTGCCCGGGTTGAACGTCTTTTGGGTGTATGGTTGTGGTTTTTCCTTCGGCAACAAGGTGAACCGCTTCCACCTGCAGCTTCAGCAAAGATTCAATGGATTTTTTGGCTCTGTTGACAGCCGCATCCTGAAACAGTTCGCCCACGGTATAAAACAACATGACAGCCACGCCTTCGGCATATTCACCAATAAAGAAAGCCCCAATGGTGGCCAGGCTCATGAGGAAGAATTCATTGAAAAGATCGACAGTGAAAAGTTTTTGAAGTGCTTTCCAGATTACCGGTTTGGCCACAACATAGTAGGCCACTCCGTAAATCAACAGTTTCAATCCAGCATTGAGAACTTCCGGTTTTACCTGTTCTAAGACCACACCAGTGACCAGCAAAACAAAACTGATGAAGGCCGGCAAATAGGGTTGGTATTTTTCGAAGTTGCCAGTCTTGTCTGGCTCAATTTCACAACAAGCCGAACTCATATATTAAATTTACAGTTAATTATTAAGCCGTTACAACATCCTGAATACGAACTGCTTGTTTAGTTAACATTGGCGTTTCGCTATTCAGAAAGAGAATTGAGGCGAAAGCCTCTAAGAAAGAAAAGGGGGGTATGTTTCCAGGTTTATTGTCAGGAAAGCATGCCCCCCTGCATTCACTTCTAATGAGAATGCTCAGTTTCTTCTTTTTTCATCTCAGCCAGCAGGTAATAGGCATTGTTCCAGGCTATGCGGGAGTTGGCAGGCAGTGGTTCCAGTAGTTTGATTTCCACCCAACCATCATCATCGTTTCCTGCAACTACTTCCACCGGCTTGAATCTCCAATAATCAGAATCTGCTTTTTCAGCACTGAAGATGAAGAACCTGTCACCATCGCGCACCAAGGCGCTCTCGGGTATGGCAGTGGCTTTGGTATCATCGGTAAGGATGCGTCCGTGAACATACATGCCAGGGATCAACAGTCCCTTCTTGTTATCGATTTCTGCATGCAGGTGCAAGGCCTTTGGGTCCTGTTCAAAAGATTTACCGACGGCAAAGATGACCGCTTCGAGTTCTTCGTAAGGCAATGACTCAAAAGTGAAGCGAACTTTTTGGCCCTTTTTCACTTTGTGTATGTCTTTTTCAAACACCATGAGGTCGGCGTGTATGTCGTCGATGTTGACGATGTCAAACAATTCTGTTTGCGGCTCCACATATTGTCCGGTTTTAACCTTCACCTTCTGTATGTGCCCATTGATAGGGCTAACGACCGGGACTTGCACAGCGATCTTGCCATCCAGGATGTCCTGGGTATTCAGGTTGAGTAATTTGAGTTGTGCTGCAAGGCCTTCAACAGTACCTTTCATCACCTGGTACTCAGCCTTTGCTTTTTGGTACTCTTTACCAGCGCCTATCTCTTTTTCATAGAGTTTCTTTTGGCGCTTGTACTCCTGTTCGAGGTAGTTAAGCTGATTCCAACTGTTGAGGTAGTCGGTTTGCAGTGTGACGAGGTTGGGGTGTTTCATATAGGCCAATATCTGTCCTTTTCTCACCCGATCACCTTCAATGACTTTGATAAGCGCAATGTTGGCACCAATGGTAGCAGTTACAGCTGCTTCAGCCTGAGGTGGTACTTTCAACTGCCCATTGGCCAGGACATAGTTGTTTATTTTGCGTGAAGGGAGGGTGTCCACCCTGATGCCAAGGGCATCAAATTGTTGTTGGGTAAGAGTCACCATTTCTTCCCCAACATTGCCTTCTTCTCCAGCCTCACCATGGGCGTGGTCGTCGTCACCTTGGGCGTGGTCGTCGGTTGTTGTAAAACCACAAGAAGCCAGGAAGATGCCTGTTGCCAAAAGCAAAAAATATGATTTCAGATTCGTTGTCATTTTTCCAGTTTTTTTAATGCGTTACTGATTGATGAAATACTCAATTTGGAACCTGCTATTCAGGTATTGCTCAAAAGTCAACCATGCGGAGATTTCAATTTGCATGGCATCTTTCACATTTTGCAGGAAGGTCACATAGTCAATGGCGCCTTCGTGGTAGGCAGTTGCCGCGGCGCTACGTTGTTTTCTGGCCAGGTCAAGGGCTACAGATTCGTAGTAATGCCAGGAGTTCTGCCATTTGTAGTAGGATTCAAGAGCATTCAAATAGCTGTTTTGTAGTTCCAATTGCGTTTGACGAAGGTTTTGCTGAGCAATCTGTTGTTCGATCCGGGCAGATTGCAGCAAGCCCTTGTTTTTACGCCTAAACAATGGCACGGTAACCCCAGCCTCATACAGGAACAGGCCCCCGACCCCATCAATGCGTTGGGTGCCCAATTGCAGGTTGAATTTTGGCAGGAAAGCGGCTTTAGCAGTCTCAATTCTGCGGTCGGCAACGGTTAACTCTCGCCAGGCCAGGTCAAGCACCGGGTGCCTAAGCAATGAATCTTTAGCAATGTCCAAAGGGCTTGCCCATTGTCGGGTTGCATCATCACTCACGGTGAAGACTGAATCACTCACCATCCAGAGATTGAACTGCTGAAGCGCAAGCAGATAATCGCGATAAACCTGTTCTTTTTGGATGGACACCTGCCTGGATTGATTGGCCGCCGCCAGGTACTCCAACCTTGAGGTTGCTTCTGTTTCATATCTGATTCGGGCTGCTTTTTCAAAGGCGCTAAAAACCGAGTCAAGCTCCTGGTACAACAGGTACTGTTGCCGTGCGGCATAAAGCTTCCCATAGCTGTTTTTGACCTGGAACTCCAGTTCCAACTCAGAGAGGTTCAGAGCTGCTTCAGCCAAGGCTACACGGGCTTCTTGCAACTGTAATCGGGGCTTGATACCAAACAAATCAACAGATTGCTGGCGGATGCCCAGCAGGGTATAAACCCCCTGGCCATTGCCCAACTCCTCGCCCCCTGTGGAGATGATCGTATTGCCAAAATCCCATGCGGTCTTTTTGAGGGCTTCCTGGTTTTGCACTTCCAGGCGTGCCGCCTTAATTATTGGATAAACCGTTTTGGCTCGCAGAACAGCCTCTTCCAAGGAAACAGGGATCTGCGCATCCAGGGTTTGGGCCTTTAGATTGCCGTAAGGCAATAGAAAGAGCCCACCAGCCAAAAGTAACAGAGACAAAGATTTTGGAACCGGTACTTTCATCCCTGTTCTTTCTACCCATTGATACAATACGGGCAAAACAAAAAGGGTGAGCAGGGTGGCAGTAATCATTCCACCGATGACCACAGTGGCCAATGGCCGCTGTACTTCAGCACCTGCGGAGGTGGATATAGCCATTGGCAAAAAGCCAAGTACATCGGTCAGGGCTGTGAGCAAAATGGGCCTGATACGACGGCGGGCTCCCTGCCGGATTCGCTGCCCCAAATCGGTGACACCACTGGCCTTCAGCTCATTCCAACCGCTGATCAGCACCAAGCCATTCAACACGGCAACGCCAAACAGCACGATGAAACCCACTCCGGCAGATATACTAAAAGGCATGCCTCGCAGCCACAATGAAAACACACCGCCAATGGCTGCTAATGGGATGGCCACATAAATCATGGCGGTTTGTTTGAAGGATTTCAATGCAAGAAAAATGAGTAGGAAAATCAGCCCCAGGGCGATGGGTACCACCAGCCGCAAACGCTTGCTGGCACGTTCGAGGTTTTTAAAAGCTCCACCATACCTGATGAAATAACCAGGAGGAAGTTGAAGCTCCGCATCGAGCTTTTGCTGAATCTCATCAACCAATGATTTTATATCGCGCCCCCTGACATTAATCCCCACGTAAATCCGACGGTTGGTATTGTCACGACTGATTTGCATAGGGCCAGAGCGGAAGCTGATGTCTGCTACTTCCTTAAGTGGCACCTGTGAGCCATTGGCCAGATTGACGTAAAGGTTCTTCAGGTTATCAATGCTTTGCCGGTGCTTCTCATCCAGGCGTACCACGAGGTCGAAGCGTTTCTCTCCCTCAAAAATGACCCCTGCTATGCCTCCGGCAAAGGCCGATTGAATCACCTTGTTCAGGGCGCGGATATTGAGGCCGTATTGGGCCAGCTTGTGTCGGTTGTAGATTACCGTCATTTGAGGCAAGCCGGTGGTAGCTTCCACGCGCATATCTCCAATGCCCTGTGTGCCGGCAATGATCTTCGACACTTCCTGTGCTTTGGCTGCCAATATTTCAATGTCTTCACCGTACAGCTTGATGGCGATGTCTTCCCTTACGCCTTCCAACAGCTCGTTAAAACGCATTTCGATAGGTTGAGTAAATTCGTAATTGACCCCTGGAATTTTCTCCAGTTTGGCTTTCATTTTTTCAACCAGTTCATCTTTTGTTTCGGCTGAAGTCCATTCTTCCCGGGGAGCCAGAATCACGAAGATGTCAGCAAAGTCAAACGGCATGGGGTCTGTGGGTACTTCAGCAACTCCTATCCTGCTGACAATTTTTTGAACTTCAGGAAAATTATCTTTTACCGTTTTTTCAATTCTGGTGGTGGTCTTTATGGTTTCACTCAATGAACTACCGGGCTTCAAAATGGCGTGGAAAGCGATGTCGCCTTCATCCAATTGGGGCACGAACTCACCTCCCATTCGAGAAAAGGTGAACACTGCTATTGACAAAAGCACAACGGCCAGGGTAAGTACCAAACCTGAGCGCTTCAATGCACCCGCCAGTATAGGTTCATAGATTTTTTCCAGCCAGGCTACAAAACGATCACCCCAGGACGGCTTGTTGTCACTGACCGTACGGATAAACCACGCTGACATCATGGGCACATAGGTGAGGCAAAGAATCATCACCCCCATCATGGCAAACATAAAAGTGAGGGCCATGGGCTTAAACATCTTTCCTTCAACACCTTGTAAAGCCAGAATAGGGATGAACACGATGAGAATAATGAGCTGACCAAAAAAGGCAGCGCTCATCATTTGGCTGGAGGCAGTGGCTGCCACTTCGTTTCTTACCTCTGGAGTTATTTTTTGTTTTTTCAACAGTTTTTGATGCAGCAGGAAGACAGTACTCTCAACAATAATCACCGCACCATCTACAATAATTCCAAAGTCAATGGCCCCCAGGCTCATCAGGTTTGCCCACACGTTGAAAACATTCATCATGATGAATGCAAACAGCAAAGCCAGTGGAATGGTAGAGGCTACAACGATGCCTCCACGCCAGTTGCCAAGCAGAAAAACCAAAACAAATATGACAATCAAGGCTCCTTCTATGAGGTTCTTGCTGACTGTGTAAGTAGTCCTGCCAATTAGCTTGCTGCGGTCTAAGAAAGGCTCAATGATGATCCCTTCGGGCAATGACTTCTGAATTTGAGCCATGCGTTCTTTTACCCTGACAATCACATCGTTGGAGTTAGCCCCTTTGAGCATCATCACCTGTCCGCCCACTATTTCACCTACTCCATCCTGGGTAAGTGCCCCGTATCGCACCGCTGTGCCGAACTTCACTTTCGCCACGTCTTTGATGGTGATGGGAATCCCATTGATGTTTTTCACCACCATGTCTTCGATGTCTTTCAGGTTGCGGGCAAGCCCTTCTCCCCTGATGAAATTGGCCTGGTGGTTTTTTTCAATGTAGGCACCGCCAACATTCTGGTTATTGGCTGCAAGCGCATTGTAAATGTCCAAAATGGATAACCCAATGGCTTTCAATTCATCGGGGTCAACGGCAACTTCATATTGTTTAATGTTGCCACCGATGGCATTGATCTCCACCACGCCGGGCACCATGGCCATTTGCCGGGCCACTATCCAGTCCTGAATGGTGCGAAGGTCAGTAGCCGAGTACTTGTCCCGGTGGGCCGAATCTACTTTGAGGGTGTATTGGTAAATTTCACCCAATCCGGTACTGATGGGACCCATGAAGGGTTCTCCAAAGCCGGCAGGTATTTCCTCTTTCACCTCTGTAAGTTTTTCGTCCACCAGTTGCCGGGGCAGGTAAGTCCCCATATCGTCTTCAAAGACAACAGTTACCACTGATAACCCAAAACGGGAAATGGAGCGCAACTCTACGACACCAGGCAAGTTGGCCATGGCCAACTCAACCGGATAGGTAACAAACTGCTCAATATCTTCTGTGCCAAGGTTGGGTGCCTGCGTAATGACCTGTACCTGGTTGTTGGTAATATCCGGTACGGCATCAATGGGCACCTTGGTCATGCTCCATATCCCTACCACAATCAGGGCTATGGTTAGCAGACCAATTATCATTTTGTTCTTGATCGAGAACGTTATTATCTGATCAATCATAGATGAAATTCTTTCTTGATAAATGACAGGAATAACCCTCCGGAGCATCCGGAAAGCTGTTTACTGATCCCAACTTGAGATGTGGGCTAGATAGATTTAGAAAGAAATGGAAGGAGGCCCCCGGAGCGGGGTATCAGCATCGTAAAAAGCACGGATCAGCAGAACAATTACATGGGAAGGAACTGCCAGGAATGCTACATGCCCGGCCAACTGAGCAGCGCCATGTCCTGCTGCTATTTGGACAACCTTGACCAGGCGTTTGAAGCTGACTTTGGCTTTCAGTGGAATCATACACTGGTCGAGGTCACATCTGAATGATGAAGCTTTGACCTCACTGATCAAACAAATGATCAGATCCAGAAAGCCATTGTCGCAATGGCCTTCATGCACCAGGTATTGAGGCAATTCATTTGTATGTTCAATCGGTGAGCGCCCGGAGTGCTCATGGTGATGATGCGAACCCAATGCCCCTGCCACGGTCGGTTCTTTGCAATTGGGTAAAACACCACTTGCAAACCCAACGGAATAGGTTAGCAACAAAAAAATCGCTATGATGCCTCTGGAAATTTTCATCAGAGCGCAAAAGTAACCGATAAGATGCTGCAACACAATTGCAAAGTCACTTCTTGCAATTGGCACAGATGCCCTTCAGTACCATATTCATTTCAGTAAGTTCAAAACCGGAGGGCAATTCCACTTTGGGCACCTTGGCTTCGGTTACACAAATCGTTTGTTGGCAGGTAGTACAGTAAAAATGGACGTGCAAGTCATTAAGTTTGCATTCACAACCATCCTCACATAACGCGTACTTTGACATGCCGGTGCCGTCGTCAATTCGGTGGATGAGCTTGCTTTTTTCAAAGGTCTTGAGCGTTCGATACAACGTACTCCTGTCTGCTCGCTCAAAGTTGTTCTCCAATTCACTGAGGCTGATAGCACTGGCACGGTCCATAAGCTGTTGCAACACCAGCATACGCACGGCCGTTGGTTTAACCTTTCTGGAAAGAAGTTTTTGTTCTAATAGTTGGCTCATGACAGTAATTGTACATTGAAGATACTCTGCTGTGAATCTTGCAGATAGCACCCCTCATTCCCGAGGGTTTACCCCCCCCAAAAAAAAACATTTTTTCTTACTATCAATCGTGGAGGCCGGAAAATGCCACGAGCGCTTATCAGATGAATATCCATAGCCGCAAGGTCAGGCTTTTCAAAATGATGCGGTCTTCATAGCTGTAGGTACTCCATTCCCAGCTCCAGGTCCGGAAATAGCGCTGGATGCGGTAGCCAAAATCCAACTCCACAACGGGTCCGCGCCGGGCGGGAAACACCAGCCCCACGGAAGGATGTAAAAGCCACGACCCTCGCAACCTTTCGTTCTCATCGCCTCCGGCAACCAGGTTTCTGCCCGGCAGGTTGTAGCCTGCCTGCACCCGCCAACTGAGGGGTACGGCGTAGGCACGCCGGGTTGGCTTACCGGACAAGGCCCGGCTGATGAGCCCGCTGAAATCCAACTGCAGGGGAATGAAGCCGTACTCGTGGGCTTCGTAGCCGATGCCCAACCCGGCCGAGAAAGCCGGTGACCAACGATAACTCCGGGTGGCATACAGGCCAAAGCCCGTCCGGTTGTCTGAATTCCAGGCACCGCCCCTTTCGGCAATCATGTAGCCAAGCGATAAGCTGGTGTAGAAGCCCCGCTTTTTGATGTTGGTGCCGTCGGCAAAATAATGGCGGTTGCTGCGCAAGGGTTTTACGAAGTGAACCGCTGTCAAATCCACCAATGCGTGGCTGCCACCGGGCAGGGTCACAGCCAGTTTTTCGGCTGCGGTGGTGTCCAGTTGGAGGGCACGGAGGTAGCCACCGGCCTTCAGGTAAACACCCATTTCTGTGTTTTGAGATTGCGCAGCGAAGGCAAGAAAAAACAACGGAAGGAACAGGCACTGACGAAACTTCATGACAATGATTTTGAATGCTGCAGCCCGCACAAAACCGGGCTGCAGCGTTTGGGTGCTTGCTTATTGGCCTACCGGAATCTTGCTGATGAGTTCCAGCTTTTGGGGATCGTCGAAGCGGTATTGATAGAAGCCGTCTTCACCGATTACCAGGGCGAGCTTTTCATTTCCCGGAAGGGGAATCACATCAAAGGCGTGGAGGCTCTTGTCCTGGTCCAACAGGCGCGGACCAATGAGCATGGGATCTTCGGCATTGAAGCGCTTGAAACCGTAATCGCCCTCGCAGAGCAGCAGGTCGTTGCCTTTGATGCCGAGGCCGTGGGGGTTCTGCATGGGGTGGGTAATCAGCAATTGAGGTGAAGTGATGTTGGTAATGTCCACCACGTCCAACTGGTTGTTGAAGCCCTCGCAGGGTGTGCCGCTTCGCAGGGTTACATAAGCCAGGTTCCCCTGAACGTACACAGGATCGCAGGCACGGGCGTGGGCAAAGGTGGATAACAGTGATGGCTGAGCAGGGTTGCTGTTGTCGAAGATGAACATGCCTGAATTGGAACCGATGAAGAGTTTGTCTTCGTAAGGGATGATGGTTTCAATGCCCCAGCCGAGCTGCACCTCGTTCACTTGTTCCGGAAGGTAGGGATTGCCCAGGCCAAAAACCTGCAGACGGCTATCGTCAACGATGTACAGGTACTGGTCAACGATGGTGAAGCGGGCCATGCTGCCGCCAACGCCGGTGCCGCCAGCGCTTCCGGAGGATTCTTCCACCACATCGGCCAGGTCAACAAACACATCCGGGCCGGCACCCCAGAATACACCCCCGCTTTTGTAGAGGGTGCCAAAGGTTTCGCAGTCCATCACCTCTGTCACGGGTGTCTCTTTGTAGTAAACTGCCACGCGGTTGTTATCCAGGTCTTCCCACAAGGGCGGAAAAACAGCTTCAGCCCTGCCCATCACCTGGTAGCTGTTCAGGTCGATGGCCAGCAGGTCGATGTAAGTATTGGCGTACAGGATGCCGTTGCGGATGGCCAGGTCTTCGTTGCCGGGGATGGCGATGAAGGAAACGTTTTGCGGGTTGGCAGGGTCGGAGTTGTCAACGACGTGGATGCCCTCCCGCCGTTCATTGATAAAAATTTTATCGTCGTAATAGTAGATCTGGCCAGGGTCCTGGAGCGGGCGCGGTGCTTCCACCACAGCTGTACCGTTCCGGATTTCGTCGATGGTCTTGTAAACGGGATCCACGCGGATGTAGGAAACCGTTCTCTCGCAGGAATCTTTCAGACAACCGGCTGTGCCCAAGGCCAGGATAGCCAGGAAAAAGACGGATTGGAGTTTCATAATTGACAATAGTTTTAGGAAAGAAGGTGATTTGAACCTGGTTCACAGGCTCAGACAGCAGGTGGCCCAAAAGGGTTGGGGAAGGTGGCACTATCCGATGGGAAATCCATTGTCTTCTTCTTCAAAAAAGAGGTTGACCTGGCTCACCTCCGGCAATTCCCGCAGCGCCCGGATGAATTCGTCCTGTTGGCTTTTGTTCCTCAAACTCAGGTGGTAAAAGGACTCTACCTCGTGGTTGCCGTTGAGTTGCCGTATGTTGATGAGTTGGATGCGCTTGCAGTAGCTTCGCAAAACTTTCTTAAGGGCCGACTCCGCCTCCGGCGTGCCGGCATGGGTGACCTGCAGCAGGTGCTTCAGCCGTGCCGGCCGGCCAAAGCCGATGTTGTCAAGTAAAATGATGATCAGGCTGATGAACAGCGTACCGATGAGGGCCACACTGTTCAGCCCCACCCCCGCCGCCATTCCGATGGTGAGTGCAAAAAAGATAAAAACAATGTCCTGAACATCCCGCACAGCGGTGCGGAACCGGATGATGCTCATGGCGCCAACAAGACCAAATGCCCGGGCCAGGTTGTTGCCGATGACGAGAATGACCACCGCCGTGATGAGGCTGAGCAATACCAGTGAACTGACGAACGAAGCAGAATAGCTGGCTCCCCGGTACGTGAACCGGTACACCAGGGCAATGATGAGCCCGCAGACCAGCGCAACCACCATGTTGGCGGCAAAATCAAAGATGCCGGGGCGGAAGATGTCTATTTGTTGCAGTTGTTCGAACATTGGTCAGTCGTCAGCGCATTTTGCCCATTTGCCACCTGCCGGTGGAGAGTTTGTAATCGAGTTCGGAAGCACGCCGCAGGGCATCCAGGCACAAGGTGTATTTGGATGCAGGGCCCTTTTTCAAGCCCATTGAAACCACCAGTTGCCGCACCCACCCGGGCAAATAGCGGTTGAATTTCACCTCCATGATGAAATGCCCACGCATAACCATAACGGGCTGTTTTTCAACAAACAATTCATCGATTCCTGGTGCCCGGACTGCACGCAGGTTTTTGTCGAAGGTGATCCGCAAGTCGTTCTCAGGGTCAATTTTGAACTGGTAGGGTTCGCGCTCGTAGATCACATTGACCACCGGTTGCAGTTTCCTTGCGAAGATGTGGTACAGGAATTTCTGCGCATCCTCCAGGTCCGATGCTTTGATGACAGCGCCGTACTGTTCCGGCCGAAAGGGTTGGCCACGCAACAATTGCAAGGCGAGTTCATAAGGCAGACCCGCTCTGTTTTTGTACAGTGGCTCATCCACTTTCTTCTTGATTTCAAAAAACACCTTGCGCTGGCCCTCACCCTGGTTGTAGCCGCGAAGCCTGACTTTGTTGCGCCTTTTTACGCCGGCCACCTTCAGTTGGTAGCACTCCAGGTCAGCAGAATCAAAATATATGCTGCGCACCGTGTACTCCCCCGTGGAACGCACGTGCGGATCCCTGTGGGCAAATGCCGCAATCCGCACCCGAAGCTCTTCGAGCCTGGCATAAGGAATGATGTACTTGTATTCGAACCTAAGCAATGGATGAATGTGTTACTGCCACCTGATGGCTCTTCTCAAATATTCGCGTATCGTCACCTTGCCCAACTGTAGTTCGCATCGCATCGGAACGCTCCACAACCCTGGTGCACCAGCCTTTTCCGGAACGGCATGCACAATGACACAGGTTTCACCACCCAGAAGCTGTGGCGTCGGATCTATGGACTCCAGCCGGGCCGGTATCACCAGCCCCGTCTCCCGTATTTTGACCTTGACCTGCTGCCCTGGGGTCAAAAAGTTCTGATCCCTCATTTTGACAGGAATCTGCAGGGTCATCACCGAAGTATCCCGGATCACAAATGCATCGCCTTCCGGTGTGCTTACAAAAGATGCTTTGCCGGAAATCGGGCTGGCCAGTTCATACCCGGCTTTTTTCCTTCGGAGAACATCGAGCTCGGCTTTCAATGCACCGATGCGGGCATTGGCCGCAGCGATGGTTTCCGGTTTTTCGCCCGTTCGGGCAACCTGGATGGCTTCTTCGGCAATTTTCACATTGGACAAGGCTTCGTTCAGTGCCGTTTCGGCTTGTTCAAATTCCGCCTGCGATACAGCCTCCTTTTCGAACAATCCTTTTACCCTTCGGAAATTTTTCTGCTGCAGGTCCAAAGTCTGACGGGCCAGCTCCAGTTCCGCTTCGAGTTGGGTAATCAGCTCGGGTTTTTGCCCGGTGGCCAGGGCCGCTTTGTTGCGTTCTTCCACCAGGAGTTGTGACTCAACCTGAATCAGGCGCTGCTCCAGTTCAATGGATGCCACGGTGATCACTTTTTTCCCTTCGGCAACGTAAGTCGGATGCTGTTCATCGAGGTGGTAGCGAATGTTCACCTGATCGCCCCGCTCAAAGTTCAACTGGACGGCGTTCAGCAAGAGGCCGTTTTGCATGTCCAGCAAGTTGGCTGTGATGATGCCGTTGGCATCCTTTGCCACCTTCCACTCCTTGCCGGGCACTGCCACTACCACACTCTCGATGTTGTAGGGCACGCGCACAGGGGTCATTACAATGACCGCCAATAGCAGCAGCAATATGATTCCGGAGTATTGCTTCAAGAGGATTTGTTAATGTCGCTTTCGGTTGCAGCCAGGGCATCCGGTCAGGAAGAGCGCCAAATTAGAAAAATTTTGAACGGCATTTGGGCGGTTACTGGCCAAACCACCAACCCAACAGATTGAAGCCACGAAAATGCCTTAGCTTAGCCTAACAACCCAATAAAACTTGCCCACCATGAAGATTGTCTGCCTGAACTTGTTGACACTCCTGCTGCTACCAATCGTTGCCAAAGGCCAGCCGGGCTGCACCGACCCCCAGGCCAGCAACTACAACCCCAACGCCACGCAAAATGATGGTTCTTGCGTGTACGACCCCACTTTTTACACACCCACCTTGATTGCACAACTGCCCGCAGCAATTGACGAGGCCTCCGGCCTTGCTTTTTTCGACGGCAGACTGATTACGCATGAGGATGGCGGCAACGACGAAAAACTCTACCAACTGGATACTACCACCGGTGCTGTGCTGACCGAACTCACCATCCCGCTGGCCGACAACGTGGACTGGGAGGACCTGGCCGAGAGCCCTGACTATCTGTTCATCGGTGACTTTGGCAACAACGCAGGCAACCGCACCGACCTGAAAATTTACCGGCTGAACAAGAATGACCTGTTGGCAGGCTCCGCAGTTCCTGAAGTAATTGAATTCAGTTTCTCTGACCAAACGGATTTCACCCCCGCACAGAACGCCAACAACTACGATTGTGAAGCATTCCTCTGGCTCAATGACAGCCTGCACCTGTTCTCCAAAAACTGGCTGGACTTCAAAACCCGGCACTACGTGTTGGCGGCTACCCCCGGCACCCACATTGCGCAGCTAAGAGACAGCCTGAACGTGCAGGGGCAAATCACCGCAGCCGATGTTACAGCCGATGGAAGAATAGCTTTGCTCGGATACAATGTCAGCACCTCCGAGGCCTTTCTGTGGCTGCTTTTCGATTTTGAAGGCAACCAGGTCTTCTCCGGCAACAAACGCAAAATTTCATTGGGGACAGCCCTCACCATGAGCCAACCGGAAGGCCTGGCTTTTTCCTACTCGGGAACGGCATTTATCGCATCGGAAAAATTTTCCCTGTTACCTCAAAAGTTGTTCAAAATGAACATTGATGAATGGACCTTGCCCGTGTCTGTTATTGAAGATCCGGGCCCTAAAATGCCTTTCAGCCTTGTTTTTCCCAATCCATTTGCAGGAAGGTGTACCCTCTATTTTGCCGAAGGGTCAAAAGATGTCAAAAGAGTTGTTCTGGCTGATGAGTCCGGTAAAGTGATTTACGAAGAAGAGACACCCCATCCTGTTTACTACCACACAATTGATGTAACAAACAAGCAGCTACCAACTGGCCCTTATTTCCTTTTCCTGTACGATTCCAAAAACTATCAGGTAGGGGCTCACAAGTTAATCTTGCGCTGAAAAACAAAGGCCTGACTCCGTGAACAGAGCCAGGCCTTCGGTCATGCAAAGCATTTCATCAATGGAATAAAATCTTTTCAGTCACTATTCCATCTTCAAAAATGACTTTGGCCACGTAAGTACCCTTGGCAAGGCTGTGCCTTTGCATGGTAAAATCATTGGCCTTCACATTCGTATGCACTTTCACAAGACGTCCGTTGAGGTCGTACACGTAAATGTGCTGAATGGGGTATTCTGCATTTGTTTCAAAGCGGATGTAAGCCGTGGCCGGATTTGGAGAAACCTTCAAACCCACGGTGCCGACATCCAGGATTTCCTCTGCGGCAGAGTACATTGACAAGTCACAACCCAAGCCGAGAGCGAGGCACGCCCTTGGTGCAAAGTAGTTCATGATGGTATCGATGTACATGCGTGCCCTGACGGAGTCACAAAGTTCTGTTGCATTCGGGTTGTCCCATGCCCAGATGTCCCAGGGACTGGAATCGTTGGGATCTCCTGTGAGGAATGGGTACAGGCCCTGCCAGCCATCGTTGTGGGCATTGGCAGCCGCTGTATAAGGATCGGTAAAATCAGCATTGGCAAAGACATCGTTGTTGCCGTACAGATTGGCTAGCCTCACAGCCAGGTAACTACCCTGAACTTCCACTACCGGGAAGTTTACTACCGGTACCAATACGGTTCCCTCCACATAGGGTGCAAAGGGGTCATCAGGCGTGTGGAATGAAATGAGTGGTGGCTGCCCCGGATCAATCCAGGAAGTGTCGCCCAATGCACCGCCGAGGTTCACTGAAAGCTGGAAATCAGAATCATAACCGGGCCAGTTTGGATAGCAAAGGGTATCACCGGGTGTGAAGATCGGATAGCCCGGCGGCACCTGGCCAACTGAAGTACCCCAAACGTTACCGTTCACACCTTCAATAATCATGGGTACCGGACCAGGCAGTAGGAATTTCGGAATGAGGGTTTTGTTGTAATCGTCGAGCGCTGCAGTATTGAGGCTGATGTAGCCACCCGTTCCCTGACCAAAGAGCACGATTTTGTTCGGATCAATGCCCCAGGGGTTTCCATCTTCTGCAGCGGTCTTTTTGAAATAGCGGATGCAGGTTCTGGCGTCCTGCACACCGCGATAAGCTGCGTTGATGAGGAACCAGCGACGAATCAGCTCTTCCGGGTCGAGTGGGTTCCAGCCGAGGCGGTAATCCACTGATGCTGCCACATAGCCCATCTTGGCCAGCCGCGTGCAGATTTCCACACACACCGAGTCACCTTTGTGACCCCCGGTAATACCATTTGCCGGGAAAGGAATAAAGCTACCCGTGTGGAAATACAGCACAACCGGACGATCTGTTTCGGTATCACCTGCCGGCTGATAAACATCCATTAAAAGTGGATGAGCCAGTGGGTGCGCATCGTTGGTCGTGTCTGTGTCCAAAAGGTTGATGATGGAAGCATTAAAACCGTAAGGCACATTGGTAGTAACCTGTACATCGGTAAATACCTCCGACACATAACGCTGGCCCATAGCAGTGGTGCAAATAGCCAGGAGCGCAATGAGAATGAGGGTGTTGAGTTTTTTCATACGATCTGAATTTTGTTACGATGATTGTAAGGTCAATTATCCTTTCCCAGGCGGAAAGGGTTTAGCGTTTGTTCCATTCGTACAACAACTGTACATAAGCCAGGCGACCAACAAGCGGACCGCCGTAAGTTTCATAATGCAGATTGTTGAGCACATTGGATGCACCCACTTTGAAAGTTGTATTCCACCTGTCCACCTTGACGTTCACCTGGGCATCCAGCAGGTTGTAATCATCGATGTAACCGGTGAACTGGGGTGACCCCTCAAACAGGAACCCCTGCACCCACTTGTAATTCACATTGAAGCCAAATTTCCTGATCCGGAAAGAACCCAGGTTGATGGGAATGTCCCGTCCTGAAAGCCCGAGATTGTATTTGTGCTTAGGGGTGTTAAATGCGGGCACGATGTCGTCCTGGGCTTCTGTTACCAGCACGTTGTAGCTGTAGTTGCCTGCCAGTTGGAAGTATTTCCCAAAATAGTAATTAGCACCTATGTTAAAGCCCTGAGACTTGACTGTCTCTTTCGAATTGGCGGCATAACGGTAGGCAGTAATGTCTTCGACAAAACTTGTTCCTTCGGAAAATGTAATGTCGAGGCCAATCTGAAATCCGAGAAAATCAGTGTACACATTGTAGTAGTATCCAGCATCCAGGTACAAACTGTTGAACAGGGTGGTTCTGTAACCGACCTCAAAAGTTTTCACTTTCTCGGGTCGCACCGGATCGATGGAGAAATACTCTAAAAGGCTCTTTTTCAAAAAATTGCGACGATAGGCATCAAAAGATTCGAGGGTCACCAAATCTGTGGCGCCATTCAGGTTTCCGGCCAGAATGGCACGGCCTACATTCAGGAACAAATACTGGTCGGTGAGCGTGGGGTTTCTGATGGCCGAAGAGAATGAGAACCTGAGAAAGTTGTTGGGCCTGGGTTTGATAACGATGGAAGCTGCGGGAGAGCTTATCCAATCAAAGTTTTCGTTTTTGTCCACCCGGAAAGTTCCGCTCAAGCGCAATTTTTCATCGAAGTAACTCTTGTCGGCCCCTGCGTAGAGACCAAATTCGAAGTTGGTAATTTTTATACCGGCCGTATCATAAAAGATGGTGCCTTTGCTCTTGGGTGTGTACAATCGGGCGCTTGCCCCAAAGCGCACATTGTCGAGGAAAGAAGGTTTGAACTGGTATTCTGCCTGGCCGTGGTACAATGCCGACTTGTCATAAAACCGGGTACCACCCTCCTCACTATTGGCAAGGGAACTTGTTATACGATTAAATTCATCCTGAAAACGCTGGGTACCAGGCACATAAAAGTCCTGGGTACCTTCCAGGGTCGGATTCAACTGGTTGGCAAAATCGGCCGCCAATTGGTGCCATGCCGCCAGGGTGTCTTTGTGCGTTTCCAGCCATTGCAGTGCCTGATTGATTGTCTCCTGACCACCCACTACTGTGAGTTGTCCTGTGTTGGGGTCAAATTCAAACTGGAAATCAGGATAACCCAGAGCCACCAGACGGGCATTGTTGTTTTTGGAGATATTGGACTTCCAAAAGCGGCGGTAATCATCGCTCCACTGGATATCACTCTTAGAAAGTTGTTGCAATTGCAAGGCAGTAAAGTAGGGATCGTAGGAATCACCTGCGTCGTCGAATGTGGAATAAAAGCGAATGAAGAACTTGTCTTTCTTGCGCAGTTCAATCCGGTTTTGGAAGAAACGGATGTTTTTCAGACTGAACCGGTTATCCCCTTGATAGACAGTGGTGCCACTGCCGAAGTTAGAGCTCAAAATCAGTTCAGGTGATTCATGTTGCTTTTCGGGGTTGAGTCTGAAATGGAAGGCCACGCCGGCTTTGTAGTTGCGGGTGTTATAGTCCACCAGGTCTTCTTCTTTATAGCCGGTGCGGTACCAGGTGCCGAGGCCAGGGGTATTCCAAAGAGAGGTGTCAGAAGTATTGGCAGGGAAGTACTCATCACCATAGATGTTTACGGCATCGTAGCGGCCGGGGTTGTCTTTGGGCACCAAACTACCGTCAACGGGATCGTAATTGTTGGCCACCCAGTCGTCAGCTTCGAAATACTGGAAGTTGATCTTGTAGCCAAAAAATTCGTTGCCATCCTTGTTTTTCAGGGCGTCGGCCCAGCGCACAGCGGTCATCAGGAGGTTGCGTTCCCCACCCTTTACCATGGCAGATAAGCCCTTTTGATGAAAAGGTGATTTGGTGGTCATGCTAATCACACCGTTGAAGGCATTGGGACCGTAATATGCAGAGCTGGCCCCCTGAATCAACTCAACGCCCAACACATCCAGTTCTGAAGCCCCAAGGAAGTTGCCAAGCGAAAAGTTGAGGCCCGGAGCCTGATTGTCAACCCCATCGATCAGTTGCAAGGAACGAACAGGGCTGGTGCTGTTAAAACCACGGGTGTTGATGATTTTGAAACCCAGGCTGGCTGCGGTGAGGTCAACCCCTTTCAGGGAACCCAGGCCATCATAGAAATTATCCGAAGGAGTTTCTTTTATCGCAATGAGGTCAAGGCTTTCAACCGTCAGCGGAGAAGCTTTTTGCTTTTCGGAAATGCGCTGTCCGACGACTTCAACATCGGTCAGCGTCACGGTAGATGATTCCAGCATCACCCGGAGGGGTTCATCAACCGAGGTGATCTCGATTTCCTTTTCATCATATCCCGTATAGCTAATAACTACAGTGACGGGGAGGTCTTCTTTTATTCTGAATTCAAAAGAACCGTCGTAATCCGTAACAGTACCTTCAGAGGTTCCTTTGACGATGATGGTGGCTCCTATGAGAGGCTCCCGGCTGGAAGCATCTAGTATTTCCCCCTTCAGTAAATGCTGGGTAAAGGCACTCACCGTACAAAACAGCGTAAAGGCTAGAAGGAGCAGTAAATTTTTGCGATTCATAGAGTGAAAATTTGCGAGAGGCTAACTACCGTAGAGCAATGCCAATTTAGCCAAATTTAAGTTTCCTGACCGCTTCGCATTCAGCAGCCGTGAGACAGTTCACTCAATTTTATGGGGTTTACTGCTTTGAAGTGGCAAGTATAGCGAATTATCGCTGAGTTACACCGCATCCAAAGATTTGGAGTGAAAAATTTCCAGTTGGTCACATTTTCAAAGCATGGTCAACAGCGCGGCTCCTATTCCCAGGAGAATGGCTGCCAATCTCTTGACGGACAAGTGCATGTGGCTGGAAGCATCCATCTCAAACAATATCACCGTGGCAATGTGCAACAATGAGCCCATGGCAAAGGCCAGGATTCCCGTCTGAAATTCCGACGAAATGCTCAGACTGCCTGCAAGCAATGCCCCTAAGGGAGACATCGCTGAAAACAGCAACAGGCAGCACCACACCCACTTTTTGGCCATCTTCGAGAGCAACAACAGGTTGGCCAGGGCAAATGCAGCTGGTATGTGGTGCAATATGATACCAATCAGGTAATGGCTGTGATGGGAATGATGCATATGGGTGTGGGAATCGAGGTAGCTCTGGTAATAACTCAATGGCATGCCTTCAATGAAAGCATGCACGCTAAGGCCCAGCAAAACCGAAACCACAAAGCCCACAGTGATCTTGTGGGGTGCATGGATATGACCGTGTTCCAGTCCTGCCGACAACTGCTCGAGGATGATCTGAGCCAAAAAGCCACCCAACACCCACAGACCGGCTGTCTGCGCCTGGCTGCCACCAAAAACAGATGGCATCAGGTGCAACACGATAATGCCGAGAATGTAGGCTCCGCTGAAAGACAACACCAGTTGCAGGGTTTTCCTCGTCTTAATTGGGAAAATCAATGCAAGGCTGCCTCCCAGCGCCACAGAACCAAACAGGATGATGTATTCCCAGAGACTCATTTGAAGTTTTGTTGGTCAAGGATTCGAGCCAATCCAGTGCGAATATACTTTCGGCCAGGTATCCCAATGCTCAATCCAATGGCAACACCGACCAGCGCCCCGCATAAAACATCCAGCGGATAGTGAACCCCCACATAAACCTGTGCAAAGGCGACAGCAAAAGCCCATAAGAACAAGGGCCAGCCGATCCACCGGAAAACCGGACTCAACAGGAGGGTCAGCACCGTTGCCAGCGCAAAGTGGTTGGCGGCATGCGAAGAAGGGAAACTATATCCTCCGCCGCAAGGCACCAGCAAATTCATCTCCTCAGGGGCCTTGTAGATGTGGCAGGGCCGCACCCGCTTGATACCTTTTTTTAGAAGCTGACTATTGGAAAAGTCTGAAACACCGACGGTCAAGCCAGCCAGCAAGATGATGAACAAACCCGTTCTGCGAAAATTGATGACAAGGAATGCCCCCAGGAATAAATAGAGCGGGACCCAGGTGAGCTTGTTCCGCAACCAGGGCATCATCCAATCGAAAAAAGCATTTTGCAAGCCCTGATTGATAAGGTGGAACAAGTGCTCGTCAAAGTGAATCAATTCGGTCATGCTCAACCAATTTATCAGCTCGTTGCCAGATTCCTGGATTTTGCCATGAAATTGCAAAGCTTGTAAAGTATGCGGGCACCGACATTGCCATCCCACTCATGGCCCAATCCTGCCACTTCACACAAATCAAATCCGATGATTTCCCTGCCGGAATCTACCACGGCACGGATCAGGTGTATTGCTTCGTCAAACTCAAAGCCTCCTGGCACCGGAGTTCCGGTGTTGGGACACAAGTAAGGCAGCAACCCGTCGATGTCAAAACTTATGTAAACTTTTTTAGGAAGGGCCTCTACTATTGATTCACAAATGCTATTGAATGACTCACCGCTGAATTTTCGGGAGTTTATTTCCGAATTTGTGAAAACAGCTATTCGATCTGAATGCTTTTCGGCAAATCTTAGTTCTTCCTCACAAGTATCCCTTATGCCAACCTGCACCAGCTTTTTGAGCTGGCTCAGTTGCATTGCGTTGTAAAAGATAGAAGCGTGAGAATATTCAAACCCTTCGTAAGCTTTTCGAAGATCCTGATGGGCGTCAATTTGCAGAACACCGTAGCCTTCGGGATAGAATTCCCCAAGCGCTTCGAGGAATCCGAGGGGTGAACTGTGGTCACCTCCCACCACCCCAACGCATTTGCCTGCCTTTAGCAAACTTTTGGTTTGCTCATAGACCCACACTTTCACAAGCCGGCATGCATTGTTGATCTCCTCTAGCCGGGCCGCCATTTCCAGGCTGTTTTCCGGTTTTCCACCATCCTCCAGATAGTCAATGTACCGTTCAGCCAGCGGACGCAACTCCTCATTCCGGTTTGTAATGAACAAATCGTGATGACGCATATAAATGCCCACCTTCCATGCGTCGGGCAGGTCCGGATCGTACAAATCCAGTTGTGAAGAAGCGTCGAGGATGTTCAGGGGACCTGTGGAGGTGCCGGCCATGTAACTGACTGTCACATCCCAACCCACCGGCAGCAACACGATCTGGGCATCCTCCTCACCAAAGGGCAGCCCGATGAAATGACCGTTTTTCAACCCCACACCGGATGGGTCAAATGATGCTATTTTCTGCTGTCTGCTCATTTCAGGTGTTTTAGTGCAGTGCGGCCCGAATGGGTAGCGCATCAATGACCTCTCCCTCGATGTCTATCCACCATCGGAGTCGGTCATACACTTGGTTCTCGTCAAAATAATTCAGCGCCATCTTTACAAACACATGGCCGTGCTTTGCTTCAGAAGCCCACAGCACTTTGTAAAACCGGTGCATCTCGGGGTCTTCCTGCGCTTCACTTACCAGGCGGAAACGCTCAGCACCCCGGGTTTCAACCACCGAAGCAATCAGCAGTCTGTCGAGGAAGCGTTCTTCCCGGCCGTCATGGCATTTTTTGAGAAGTGCACTGACGTAGGGATCCTGTGAAATATGGTGGGCCAATTGAATGCCCCTCGATGCCATCAATTCGTAAACCTGTTTGAAATGCTCGAGTTCCTCGATTCCAATGTCAATCAGCTCCGGAATGATCTCAACCCTATTGGGGTACTTGGCCACAAAGCTCATGGCCATGGCGCTGGCCTTACGCTCACAATCGGCATGGTCTTGAAGAAACGAGTCAAAATCGGCCATCACCGCATCTACCCATTCCTTTTTGGAAGGCACCGTCACATCGAGGTTCAGCTTCATGATCTCATCAATTTTTAAAGAGGGCAAAAGTAGAAAAAGCAACTTCCAAATTGAAGCAGCCTCAAACAATGACTTTTTCCAGCTTACCCTCAGTTCCTGAGTGCCCTCACTCGTTTAGAGGGGTTGAGAGAGGTTTAGAGAAGTTGAGAGGGGTTGCGCCTGGTCGCACACACGCCTCTCTAAACCAATACTTTAGGGCGAGTCAACTTCTGACGGCCAACGGAACTTGCGCCAAATTCAATAGAAAATGACTTTTTGCAGTGCACTCAGATCCTCAAATCCTCAGTTCTTCAGTTCCTCAGTCCCTCAGCTTTCTATCCAACATCAATCACCGGAACTATAATAGTTGGGAATTCTGTTATTTTTGTTCTTCATTTCATGAGAATCATCCGGACATTTCGATTTTGGAACGTTTCGAGTCAAATTCACTTACAAAAGCCGGATCACACAATGCATACTTTGAAAAACACTTTGCTCTTTGCTCTCACTTTTCTGGTAATCTCCTGCACCAACGACCAACCGCAGGAATCCCCACCTCAGCTGGAAACAGGCAAACTACAAGGTAGATGGGAATTGACCTCCGCAACCAGGAACAACCGCCCGACAGAAACCCTTACCGGCACTTACTATCTTTTCAACGAGGACCAGGTTACCACCAACCTCACCCCCGATGGCCAGGAAAGTACCTTTCATTTCGAGTCTGAAGGCAAGACCATCCACCTGAAAGATGAATCCGAGTTCATGGCTTTCCAGATCGATTCACTGTCCGACTCACTGTTGTGGATGAGAACCGAAATCAGGGGGCACAAATTCAGCTTGGCGCTAAAAAAGCAGCTTGCCGACAGCACATCCGTTTCTGCTATGGACTCGATCAGCCATCAGTAAAAACCGCTTGCCAGAAGGTCAGCAACTTTTTTTCTTCCTTCTCCCAGGTTAAATCTTTGGCTGCCTTGCGGCAATTCATCCGGAGCTTGCCGAGGTATTCCCTGTTTTCTTTTAGTTCCAAAATACTTGCGGTTAACTGCTCCACGCTGAGTTCCGGCAGCAGGTGAAACACCCCATATTTTTCGTTCAGCTCCCGATATTCCGGAAAATCCATACAAATGGAAGGCACCCCAGCCTGTATGTAATCAAAAGCCTTGTTGGCCAGTGAGTAATAGTAATTCAGGCTTTTTGCCTCCAGCAGGTTAAGTCCCACATGAGCTTTTGGTGTTTCGCTGCGCAATTTTTCCGGCGGCAATTTCCCTTTGAAAACCACCTTGTCTCCAAGCTTCAGCCTGCCGGCCAATTCTCGCAGTTCCTCCGACAGATCACCTTCTCCATATATCACCAGCTTCACGCCACTCAATTTAGCCACGGACTCGATGGCTATTTCCAGCCCCCTCCCCTCATTCAGAACACCCTGGTACAGGATGGTAAATGGTTCTGACGGCAGGCTTGCCGGTTCCCGAAATTCTGCCACGGCATATGGAACGTTTCGTATTACCTGAAACTCCGTTTTGTACCTTTCGGACAAAATTCTGGCGAGCATGGGGCCAACCGTATAGGCAAATCTGACCTTGGGTATCAGCGTCCTGGCCAACAACTCCCAAACCGTTTTTGTCAGTGGCCGATCCTGCACTTCGGGCACTTCAGAAAAGTACTCATGTGCATCGTAGACGCATGGCCTTTTCCTGATTTTTGAAGCAAGGAAACAAGGTGCAAGTGTATCGAGGTCAATGGCGCACACCCCATCCCATTTTATACGAAGTAAATAAAAGAGCAAACGAATGTTGTATTCCAGATAGAACAGTTTTCCTTTCCTGAAGAAGGGTTGCAACCTTACTTGTTGGTAACTACGGCCTTCCAGTGGGACTGATTCCGGCAACTGCCTCCCAACCAGCAAGACATCGTACCCCTCAGTGGCCAGCGAAGTGCAGATCCGATGCATTCGTTGATCATAAGTCAGGTCGTTGGTAACGGTAAAGACGATTTTTTTTCTCATCGGGGACTGTTCAAACCTGCTTTTCAGAATTGGCAACCACCTTACCATCTTTCTTGAGCACCTTGCCCTCATCCAGCAGGTACTCCAGCGTTTTGATGACTTTGTCTTTTCTGTTGGAAGCAAATGATTCCAGCAATTCCTTTTCAGTCAATGGTTCTTTTTCCAGAAGAGCAAGAATCTTTCTTGTGTATCGCTGATAATCCTCCGCACTATACCCTGCCTTTGCATTTTCGAGGCAAACATCACAAACTCCGCAAGGCCCCGACTGCTCACCGAAATAGCCGAGCAATTGGATGCTCCTGCAAACCTTTTCTTCAATGTACTTGATGGCGGCTTCAATTCTGAACTTGTAGCGCTCTTTTCTGAACGCATACTTTTCGTGATCGATGCGGAGGCTGTCAGCAGAAACCCGGGGTTGCAAGAACGTCAACTGGGGCTTTTCTTTCACCGGCCGGTACTCAATCAAACGCAGTTTGTGAAGATGAAAAAGAACCTTCTGAACCTTGTCAACGGTGGTTTTCAGGTAGGTTGCAATGTGCTTTTCATTCAGCTTTGCAAACTGGCCAAAAGCACCGCTGCTGGTTCTCAAAAGGGTTTTGATGAAAGGATCCAATGCCGGGTTTTTCAATTGAAAATCATAAAGTTGCTCCCGGCTGACGGACACCCTGAACGTTGAAGGCATGTAAAATGAATCCGACAGATAAAGCCATCCTTCCTGTTCCAGAACTTTCAGACAGGCATGGGCCAAAAGCGGGTTGAGTTGGAAATTTTTACAGAATTCACCGATTTCAAAATCAAAGGAAACGCCTTCTCCACTGCCCACAGCCAATTGAAAATAGCTTCCAAGTGCGGCATAGACCTTCCGGATTTCCTTAAAGTCCGGAAAATTGAGTTCGAGGTTTTTCCGAAGGGCTACTTTATCCTCGTTGTTCACCAGCAAAACGGCATAAGCTTTCTTGCCGTCCCTCCCGGCCCTGCCAGCTTCCTGAAAATAGGCTTCCAGACTATCGGGCAGGTGCAGGTGAACCACAGAGCGAACATCCGGCTTGTCAATCCCCATCCCGAATGCATTGGTTGCTACGATGACCCTGGAAGCGCCTTTTATCCAGGCATCCTGCTTTTGCGACCTTACCTCAGCCGAAAGCCCCGCATGGTAGTAATCAGCTGAGATGCCCTTCAACTTCAGGTACCTGGCCACTTCTACCGTCAGCCTTCTCGTGCGGGCATACACCACAGCACTTCCACCAACTTTGCGGAGGATGTTTTCAAGTTTTGCCATTTTATCGTCTTCCTCCAGTACCACATACGCAAGGTTGGGCCTGCTGAAGCTCTTCTGCAACACATTGGAAGACTTGAAATTCAATCGCTTTTGGATATCCTCCACCACGTCAGGAGTGGCTGTGGCAGTGAGCGCCAGGACGGGGACATCCGGCAGTATCTCACGCAAGGCAGCAATTTCAAGATAGGCCGGCCGAAAATCGTAACCCCATTGGGAAATGCAATGCGCCTCGTCAACGGCAATCAGATTCACTTTCATTTGCGAAATCCTGATCTGCGCCATTTCGGTTTTGAGCCTTTCAGGAGAAACGTAAAGGAGCTTCACATCGCCATGGACACAGTTGTCGAAGGCAATGTCTATCTCTTTCCGTGTCATTCCAGAAAAGATGGCCACGGCATTGATCCCTCGCTTTCTGAGGTTTTGAACCTGGTCCTTCATCAATGCAATCAAGGGAGATACAACGATGCATACGCCGGGTTTGCACAAAGCAGGTACCTGAAAACAAATGGACTTACCCCCACCTGTTGGCATCAAGGCAAGTACGTCATGTCCGGCCAGCACCTCCCGGATAATATCCTCCTGCAGAGGTCTGAATGCGTCAAACCCCCAGACCTGCTTCAAAATCTCTCTGGGATCCTCGATGATCATAGGCAATTGCTGGTTCAGGCTCTAAGTTATCAGCCTATTTGGAATTACCCTACAAACAAAGGGTTGCCTGAGACAGGCAACCCTCGCAAATTTTGTTTCGTGGAATTACAGCTTGCTAGTGAGTCGCTAAAAAAAAATTAGTGAGAAAAAACGCTAATTATGGAGTGCTCTTTTCAACTGCATAAGCTTCAGCTCTTGCAGATCCAGAGACAAACACCATATTTTGATCATCGGGATAGTTCCCGTTGAAGTTACAATCAGCCAGTTCGAGGTAGCATTTCTCATCGCCGTTCAGGCTGAAAAGAGCGCCGCCTCTGAGGAAGGCAACATTTTCTACGAAGGTGCATCCTTCCAAGGTCAGGTTGCAAACACCTGTATCGGAAGCATTGCAAATGGCACCGCCATAAGTACCTACGTTCCTGTAAAATTCACAAGCAACAAAAACCGGGTTGCTCAGTCCATTCTTACGGCCGTCGTTGTAAACAGCGCCTCCATCGAGACCAGCTTCATTTTCCTTGAAAACACAACTCAGGAATTTCGGGCTGCACTCGCCGGTTCTGCCATTGAGGTAAACGGCTGCGCCATCCCGGGCCTGGTTCTTTGTGAAAGTGCAATTGACAATCTGTGGTTTTGCACTTCCACCGGCAATGTACATTCCACCGCCGCTTCTGGTTCTTACACCTTCCATGGCTTCTGCATTTGCATTACCGCCGGTGATTACAAAGCCATCGATGATAGTATTCTCGTCTGAATTCGAAATGAAAACTACATTGTAGGAATTGTCAACCGGGCCGGGTTGGCCTATCTCTCCGGAAAGAATGGTGGGATTTTGTTCGATGTTGCGCTGATCCAATGAAGTTTCAGTGCCCTGAAAACCGCCATAGATGGCAACACCAGAAGGCAGCTCGAACGAAACGGTACGATCTGTACCCATTGTCGGCGTGTAAGTGCCGGCAGCTACCCATACCTGGGTGCCTTCAGTGGCACTCTGAAGAGCCTTTTGCAAATTGCCGGTCGCATTTTCCCATGAGGTTCCGTCTCCCTGAGCGTTCGGCTTGACATAAATTACCTGAGCCTGAACGGTGATCATTGAAACCAGGAAAGCGACAACTAAAATCAGTGTCGGTTTCATCTTAATAAACTTTTAGTCGGTTGAGTTGAACCAAAAAACGAATGGTTCAACCCTGAGGGGGGAGAACTCTAATGCAGATGGGAAATCCGAGGCCGGGAATGAGGCCTTTCAAACTTGGGAAATGTAGATAGATTAGTTGGAGCTAAAAATCTTTCGCTTGGCAAATGTAATACGCAAAATCATTCCAAAAAAATTAAATGATAATTTTCTATGATTTTTTCACTGAAACGGGATTGACGCCTTCCGAATCTACCCTATTTATGGTATGAAGCAGAACCTCTTTCTTCAAAAAGGCCTGATGGAAACAGCCACTCCGGTGAAAAAGTACAGGTCGTTCTTTTTCAAAAATCCTCCGGGCAAGGGCGCTGAATCATGGTCTGCAGTTGAAACTGGGCCCTCATAAGTCACTCCATCGAGCGCATCGCCGCCGCCCAAGCGCAGGCCTGTTCTGAATTCCAGGCAACTTTTTGCCGAAGGAAAAATCTTGAAGCCAATACCTGCAGGGTATGACACGCTACCGTTGCCGGTTCCGGTTCCGGGATCAACCCGGAGTATATGGTCATTGAACAAAACCCTGGAGAGTTCCTGGATAGGTATTCCGTCTTTTTGAATTTGAAAACTGTTGCGGTAGGCACTGAAGCCGCCAAACAGGAATGCCGCAGAAAGCGTCCTTTTGGTACCAAAGCGTAAAAAATTGACTTCCAGAATCGCATTGGCTTCCCAAAGATCATTCTGAAAAGAAAGGCCCCTCTCGAGGTATGGTACCAGCGACGAATAATTCAGGTCGTTTCCTGAAAGCCGCATCCGCTGAACACCAGTTCGGATAGAGATCAACTTGCCAAGGTCCAGGCGTAGTTGTAACCCATACGATTTATTCAGTTCCAATACATCAATTGATCCCGGAACGAGATCGCCCGAATAACCGCTGACACCATACGATGCCCCAATAAATAATTCCTGGGCTTTCAATCCAAGACAACTGATCGTGAAGATCAGGACTATCCATAGTTTTCTCATAGCTAGAATTAATCGGTCTTCAATGATGTTAATTTGCCCACATTGGGCTTACCGTCTTGGATTTACAGTCATGGAAAATTTAATGCGAGATGGGAAGCTCGCTATGTTGGAGGGTGGTATTTGTCCAAGGGGGGAGTTTTGGATATGGACAGGGATAAGATCAAAGTCATACCGGAAGCAACAAAAATGTAGCCAAAGGTAGATGTGCTTTAGCGGGCCGGTGGCGTAGAACCCGTGTATTTATCGGCAAAGCGGGCGATGTCAACCTCTTTCATCAGCGGGGCATCGTCTAAAAGATGAGCGGTAAAATGCCTCGCAAAAAATGGGGCAAGGGATGCCCCCTTTGTACCTAATCCATTGAAAATGTAAAGGCCAGCGTGCTCAGGATGGCGGCCAAGGAAAGGCCGGGTGCCAAACACTGTTGGCCTGATTGCCGCATCGTGTTTGATAACTTCAAATGGAATGGCCAGGGCTTTTCGCAACTTGCTCAACAGCCACTCCTTCTGTCGGGCGGTGGGCAGGTCATCGTCGTATTCAAACCTGCTGGTTGCACCAACCCAATAGCTGCCCTCCCCCATCGGCACGATGGTAACGCCGTTCTTGACCATTTTGGGGAAATTGGACTCCGGAATTTTAACTTCCAGGTATTCGCCTTTGGTGGGTACGAATGGCAGGTAATTGAAATAGGGGTTGGCGACGGCACGGGCTCCTTCACAAAAAATGACACCTTTCACCTTTCGACCATCGTAAACCGGAAATTCATCCCGCCATTTCAGCCGGTCGAATCGGAATTCTTCTTCACGAAGCGCATTTTCCTGTCTGAGCTTGTCCCGGAAAGCGGCGATCAGAGCGGGAAAATTGACCTGGGCGGAGCCAACGGTTTCACCCCAGGCACGCACGGGATTCAGTATCTTCTCAAAACCGCTCAGGTCTGCTTCTTTTGCAAACCAGGGTGCGAAATCGGGAAATGCGCTTCTGCGGAGCCATTCATTTTCATCCTGAACGGTTGGCAAGGCCCTCAGCAGGTTCCGCTCGTTCCAGATCAAAATCCCCAGGTCATGCTCGAGCGCTTTGTAAGTTTTCTTAGCAAAGGGAATAAGTGTTTCAATCAGCCAGCTCTTTGCGTAGCGACGGCCGGTTATGGGATTGATGATGCCAGCAGCTTTCAGGGAAGAAGCGGCCCGGTGGGGCTTGTCGATCACACAAATCCGAAGTCCCGATTTCAGCATGAAATAGGCCAGCAGGGTGCCTGCTATTCCCTGACCAACGATCAGGTAGTCCCAATTTTCAGCATGCTTTTCCATGGAAACCTTTCGTTGCAATCACACGAATCCAAATTCGAGTTTCACCTTTTTAAGCAAGCTGGCCACAACCAGGTCATAGGAATGATCGATCAATTCACAGAGTTGTTTTTCGTCTAAATCACCTTCAAACGAAACCGTGTTCCAATGCTTTTTTGACATGTGGTAGCCGGGCAGGATGTCTTGGGGGAATTCTTCACGCAGTTGAATAGCCCTTTCCGGATCGCACTTCAGGTTGACTTTGAATTCCTCGTTATCAAGACCGGTGAGAGCGAACATCTTTCCAGCTACCTTGAAGACCAGCGTCACCTCATCGAATGGGAAACACTCTTCCACAGCTTTTTTTGCCAGGCAATACTCCCTGAACTCTTCGATATTCATGATTGGTCATTTTCGTCCAGTAAATCAGGCCGGCGTTGCCTGGTTCTTTCGATGGCCTGCTGGTGCCTCCACTCTTCGATGGCCGGGAAATTTCCGGAACGCAAAATTTCCGGAACGGCCCAACCCCTGAACACTGCCGGTCGGGTGTACACCGGTGGTGCCAGCAGCTGATCCTGGAAGGAATCGAAAAGGGCTGAAGTCTCATCACCCAACCCCCCGGGAATCAACCTGCCGATTGCATCGACCAAAACGGCGGCCGGAAGTTCACCACCGGAGAGTACGTAATCCCCTATGGAGATTTCGAGGGTGACATAATGCTCCCGAATCCTTTCGTCAATGCCCTTGTAGTGGCCGCAGATCAGTATCAGATTTTCTTTCAGCGAAAGCTGATTGACCCTTTTTTGCTTCAGCAACTCCCCGTCCGGAGTCAGGTAGATTATTTCGTCGTATTTGCGTTGCGCCTGCAAGTCGTCGAGGATGTTGGCCAGCGGCTCCGGCATCATGACCATTCCCGCACCACCACCAAACTGGTAATCGTCAACCATCCGGTGTTTGCCGATGCCGTACTCCCTGAGGTCGTGAACGACGACCTCCAGGAGCCCCTTTTGCTGAGCTCTTTGCATGATGCTGTGCTCAAATGGGCTCCGCAACAATTCCGGTTGTACGGTGATGATGTCGATCCTCATGGATAAGGTCTGGTGTTTACCGAAGGAAATTATTCAATGCCCAGCAGCTCAACTTCGAAAATGAGCACGGCATTGGGGCCGATTGTTCCTCCAGCTCCTCTTTCGCCGTAGGCAAGGTTGGAGGGGATGTACAATTTCCATTTGGAGCCAACCGGCATCATTTGCAGGGCCTCCACCCAGCCTTTGATTACGCCAGTAACCGGGAAAACGATGGGCTCACCCCGCTCAACAGAGCTGTCAAATACGGTTCCGTCAATCAGGGTTCCATGGTAGTGAACTTTTACTTTGTCAGAAGCCGTAGGAATTGGGCCGTCACCTTGTTTCAGCACCTCGTATTGAAGTCCTGACTCGGTAACCTTGACCTCGGGACGCTTGGCATTCTCAGCGAGAAACTCACGGCCTTCCTCCAGGTTTTTGGTCTTGGCAGCTTCCTTTTTTGCCGTGATATAGTTCTTCACAATGTCGTTGGCAGTCTTGATGTCAAAGGCAGTTTCTTTCTTTTCCATCAGGGCTTTGATTGCAGCGGCAACCTGATCTACGTTGACATCATTCATTCCCTGCTGTATCATGTTTTGGCCCCAGATCACGCCGACAGCATAACTCAAAGAGTCGTTGGCTGTTTTCAGATTCTGGGCATTTACTGACAAAGCAAAGCCTATGCAGGCCGTAATTAACATCAATCTTTTCATCGGTAGTTGAACTTTTGGATTCTGCTGAATGAGGGAAAATTGCACAGCGAATCAGGTGAAATACAGAAAATTTTTGGACGGCAAATGTAGAAAATAACGGAAGGTGAGCTACCAAAGGAATCGTTAACTGCCCATTCAATTTTGCGGAGCCGACAACAAATGGAAGGAATCAAAAAACTGATCTACGGCCCGGTTGATGTTCCTGGTGTGCCTGGATGCCACCTGGAGGGAATAGAATCGCCTGCCGGCAATGAAGGCTTTGGTCTTGATGACTGCCGTACCTTTGTTGTAGTCGATCCGCCAATAACGCCCCGGGTAGCCTTCGATTCGTTCGTCAGACTGATACATCAGCTCCCCATCGACGTTGAGCACAGCGGTTTCAACAGTTGCATCCAGAAAGTCCCGAACGAGCTCTATGGAGTCAGAATGCAGGCTGCCTTCGGGATAGTCAACCCATGAAACCATGTACAGGGCATTGTCATCCTCATCCTCCGCACCGTAAAACATGGAATGGTAGGTGAGCTCACCCACGGGCGTGTTTTTGCTGATCTGTTTATGGGTCATTTCACCCGGTGCTTTCACCTTGAAATTGCCGTCGTAACTGACGGTTTCTACCCATCCGTTTAACTGGAACAGGAAAGCGAGAATCAGGAGTAAATTCATGGAGTGGAGTTTTGAAATACCCTGAAAGTACACCTGCGATGAAAAATGGTTGTACCCTACCGGATGATTGACAGTCGGGTGTAAGCCACCCGAAGACCCTCTTTCAGGAAAATCATGATGTAGATGCCAGGTTCCAAAGTGGATACATCCACCTCGTTCCGGGCATCCATTCTGATGGATCTTTCCGGACCTACCTGACGGCCAGCCATGTCGAAAAGCAAAAGTTCCAGTTCACCCTGCCGGTTATTTAAATTCTGAATCCTGACTGTATTTGAAGCCGGGTTAGGATACACCAGCAATTCAATTTGCTCCTCATCCACTTCGCCCGTTGCGACGAAAAGCGGCACCTCCACCCATTCCGAAGAAATGCAGAAATTGGCATCGGTCACGATGACCTCGTACCATCCTGGAGGAATGCCGGTGATGGTATCAGTCGTTGCGCCGTTGTTCCAGCTGTAGAGGTATGGAGGAGTTCCGCCGGCCGGCACCACCCAGGCCTTACCTGTGGGTGTGTCCGAAAGAGATCCTGTTGAACCTGTTTCCAGCACAAGCTCAGGAGGTTCATTGACAACAAAGCTGGTGTCAAAGGCACAACCATTGGTGTCCATCATGGTCAGGTGGTACTCGCCTGCCGGCAATCCAAACAAATCTTCGTTTGCCGAAGGAAGGCTCCAATCGTAGAAATAGGGTTCCGTGCCACCCGTAAAATCTACGTCGATGCTGCCGTCCTTTTCCCCGTAGCAACTCACGTCCATCACGCTGGAATTGGCGAGGACGACCGGGTCGGGTTCTACAATTTCAATTCCGGAATAAATGTATGAGCAGTTGTGTGAATCGGAAATGTCGATCGTATAAAGGCCCGGCCCGAGGTTGCTCAGATCCTCTGTGGAATCCCCATTGCTCCAAACAAAAGTGTATGGGGGCACACCTCCTATTGGGATGATGTCAATTGAACCATCATTGGCACCATAGCAGGAAATTTGCTTGACGCTCGGAGGAGTTTCAAGCAAGGATGGATAGTTTTCAGGCTCAAGAATTTCAATACTGATACTGGACGCACAGCCAATTGAATCCGTGATGTAAACCGTATAAAAGGAAGCCATGACGGAATCGAGATTTGCCGACGTTGAGACCGTGTCTCCTTGTGCATCGACCCAGACGAACTCATAAGGTGTGGTTCCGCCAGTGACCACCGCAGTTGCCTGCCCATCGTGTCCGCCATGGCAGGAAACATGCTTTACCAGCTCTCCGGGAATGTACGGCACGAGCGGCTGAGCAACATCGACCTGAATGTTGGTAATTGCTTTGGTACAGCCCGTCGCATCTGTAATCGTCAGCCCGTAGTTGCCTTTTGGCAGGTTGCTGATGGTGAGGGTGTCGTCAACGGTGGTTCCCCAAACGCCGTTGCTCCAGATGTACTGGTATGGTTTGCTCCCTCCATCAATAGCCGTGGTGATAAAACCATCACTGTCCCCAGCACACAACAGTTGTTTGCTGCCGGCAAGTTCCATCGACAAAGGGAAGTATGGTTCCCGCACTTTAATTGACATCAGCTCGGCTGTGCAACCCGCCAGATCTGTTACGGTCACGGAATAGTCGCCAGAATTTGGGAACATCAGACAGGCGGCAGTATCGCCGGAATTCCATAGGTAGGAATAACCCGGCACCCCACCTGTCACAGTCAGACATAGCGAATCCACCTGAGTGGCAGCGCAAGGTTGCGGAGCCGGCAAATCAGCGTGGATATTGATGGGATCAGGAGAGGCGATGACGTATGGTGCGCTCACTCTGACACAGTTGTTAGCGTCTGTCACGGACAACTGGTAAGTGCCCGCAGGCAGACCGCCTATGTCTTCCGTGGTTTTGCCATTTGACCAATTATACTGATACGGTGGATTCCCTCCGGAAACATTGACATCTATCCGGCCTTCAGCCTCACCATGGCAACCTACACCCTCTACCGTGACCAGTTCAATGGCAATTTCTTCTGGCTCCTCCAGCGGAATGAGCGGCAGGTTGAGGACACAGCCCTGTGCATCGGCAACAACTGCGGTATAATTCGCAGCACCGAGGTTTGAAATGCAATCGCCTTGTCCGCCGGTACTCCACAAAATGGAATAAGGCGCCAATCCACCCGACAGGTTCAGGCAGATCTGACCGGTTTTGGAACCATGACAGGCAGGTTGTACTACTGTATAGGAGGCCACGATGGGTTGGTTTTCAGGTAGCACGAAAACTGTGTCCACCTGACAACCCATGGCATCGGTAATGGTAAGCCCGTATTCTCCGGATGGCAGGTTATACAAGGCCTCCACCGATTCATCGGTGCTCCAGGAATAGGCAAAGGGGGCAGTGCCACCGCTGGCCACCGACACCTCTATCGAACCGTTTTCGATGCCTTCGCAGGGCGGGGCAACGACGTTGGCACTCAGTTGCATAAGCTCAGGTCCAACGATTTCATACACTGGCGACACCGCAGAACACCCATTGGCATCAGTCACCGTCACCTGGTAAGCACCTTCGGGTATGTTGACAAGATCCTGCACCTGGGCGCCGGAGGTCCAATTGTAAGTGTAAGGCGCCGTACCTCCGTTCACTTCAATATCGAGGTAACCATTTGACTGCCCCTTGCAGATGGGGTTCTGTGAACCCTGGAGGAAAATCTGCACAGGGTCAGGCTCACCAAGAGCTACATTTCCGGTGCCGGTACAGCCCTTGTAATCAGTGATGGTAAAGGAATAGCTACCGGCAATGAGATTGGTGACCTGGCTGCCAGAGGCTCCGTTCGACCAGGTAACCGAATAAAAACCATTGCCACCCAATGGCTGAATATCTATGCTTCCATCGGATAATCCAGTGCAGGAAGGTTCCGCAACAGCCTGCACGGCAAACGCAACGGGGTCGGGCTCCGGAACGAGAATATCCGTCAGAACAAACTGGCAGCCACGGGCGTCAGTTACCGTCACATCGTAAAGGCCGGCGGGTAAATTGGAGATGTCCTTCGTGATCTTGCCATTGCTCCAGGCGAACTGGTACGGCTGGGTACCACCGAAAACCGTCAGGTCAATGGCGCCGTCGCTTTCGCCATTGCAGCTAACCGCATGTGCGTTCGGTTTGGCAATGAGCGCAGGAGGCTCAGGCACTTCAATTGACAGGATGTTCTGACAACTTCCTTCGGTAATTGTCACGGTATAGGTGCCGGCAGAAAGGTCACAGTTGGTTTCCGTGGTCACCCCATTGCTCCACAGAACAGTCGGGTTGTTTCCCAAAACTTCGAGCTGAATGCAGCCATCGTTGCCGCCTGCACAACTCACCGGATCAATTCCATCGATGTTGACGACTGCTGCCGGTCCGTTTACGACGATAAAAGGAATGACAAATGGGCATGCTGCCGGAGAAGAATCCGTAATCGTCACGTCGTAAGAACCCTGGGAAAGCCCCGGGATGGTGAGTCCGGCTGAAGAGATGGCCTGCCCGCCTGGCCAGGAATAGTTGTAAGGAGGGGTTCCATCCAGAGGAGTCAGCATGATGCTGCCATCGTTACCGCCACAGGTGCTGACCGCTCCCACATTTACCATCACACTGTCAACGCTGGTAATGGTCAGCGCCTCGAGCGTGTCAACTGAGGTGCATCCGTTGGCTCCGGTCAGCGTGACCGAATAAATGGCACTTTGTCCGGCATCGCCAAAGCCTTCGATGATGATGGAATCGTTGAAAGAACCGGTGTTCCAGCTGATCTGAACAGGAGCAAGCCCATTTCCAGTATCTGAAACAACCAGCAGGGCTGAGTCTCCTCTGCAAACCAGGCTCTCGCCAAAGATATTCGCCTCCGGTGTCGGCAACTCAGCCACGTTCACCAGGGCAGTATCCATACAACCACCCTGCGCTGTTGCAAGGGCGTAATAATCATGTGAACCATTCACCGTCACCAGGGGAGCGATTTCATTTCCGGATGTGAATGGAGGTCCGTCAAACCACAGCACTTGCGGATTGGTGGCATTGGCATCCACCAGGTCAGCTGCCTCCAGATTGACGGTGGCTCCCTTGCAGCCTGCCAGCGGCACCAGGGGCGAAATTGCCGGACTCGGCAAGACCACCACAGTGACAGCCGTCCTGCTCACGGATTGGCAGCCGGAAAAGGTCTGCTCTTCAGCATAATAGGTGTATTCTGCCGGCGTAGGTGTGTTGTTGGGAGGCAACGTTGCCAGCGACAGCTGGCTACCTTGATGAATGGCTACCTGAGCCGTATCCGCATCATACCAGTAAATCTGGCCGCCAAAGGCCGGGCTGGCCGTGAGTACTGCGACGGCACCACTGCAAATGGTATCGCCGCTTGCCGAAGGTGGTGGCAGGTCGTTTTCATCGATGAAGCCGTTGCAGTTGAAGTCTATTCCGTCGCAAGGTGTTTCGGCAACACCCGGATTGAACCAGGGTGCCTCATCGTCGCAATCTCCACCCTGCGCCACAAAACCCGGAAGGCTGATGGCCTGGCATGACTTGATGAAAATATCGGAATTGCCATATCCGTCGCCATCGGCATCGGCGTAAAGTGTGTAAGTGGGCGGCCCATTGTCAATGCTGCCGTAGAAAATAATCTCATCCAGGGCAATGTCCCCTCGGAAGCCATTACCACCCCTGCCTACAAAACGGAGCTGTGCAAGTTGCCCATCGTAATCCGACAAGCCGACAAAAGCCCTTTTCCAGCCTTGACCCTGATCGCCCAGGGCCTGCCAGAGCGTGTGCCAGCTGAGGCCGCCATCCACACTGATTTCCAGACGGAGTTCATTGACGTGAACTCCATACATATTATAGTAGAAGGAAAGATCGCAGGTGTCGCCGCTGCTTTTTACGGTGAGGCAATTGGATTGCAGCACCGCCTCATTGCCATTGCGGCAGGCGGAACCGGAAGATTCGAGGTAGATGTAATTTCCACCACCGGAGACATCGTCGAGTGGGCCTGTGTTCGGTGTCGAAGTAGCGCCGCTGTTCACCAGCCAGTCAAAATCATCGTTGGAGGCGTTGAACCAGAATCCATTGATGTCGCACTTCGCTCCGCAAATCGGATCACAGGTTTGGAGGCTGTCGAAATCTGTGACGATGGTAGGTGGTGGCGGTGCACAAAGGGTGCTGAAGGATGCAACGCAACTGTTGGCTGAAAAACCAGGACCGCAATTTTCCCTAAGGTAAACTTCAAACTGGGTGCCGGGACTCAGGCCGGAAATGGTGTATGGCGGGCAGTTGACTGCAATGGTGTTCCCCTCACCTGGAGAGACGCCTGTTCCAGGCTCAAAGCCCGGAAAACCGTATTCCAGGATGGTGTTGCCACAATTGGAGCCAGGTTGCCAGGTAAGGGTCACGGAGTTGGAATCAACATCGAGGACCTGGATCTCCGTTGGACGGATGCAGGTGCCACCTTCGAAAACCAATTCGGCGTACTCCAGAAAGCCGTAGTGTTCCTGACCGTCGTCACAAATTTCCAGAATCCATTGCCCCTGAGGGTCACTGCCGTCATTGAAAGCACTCAGGTCTCCTTCGGGCAAAAAACTGCCGATGAAAGGCGCCGTTGCATCCTGAATGTTGAGGGCCGTGCAGGAAAGTTCCGACGATGGTGAAAGAAAAGTGGTGTACTCGTCGCAAAGGCCATTCAGGGGGTTGCCGTAGTGATCGTTGCCACCGCCATTGTCGGAAGACAAAAGCACCGAAATGCCCGATGGAGAGATCAGCCGCATGTCCAGGTCTGCATCCCATTCGTGGAAAATGATCAGGCGGACTTCCTTCAGGTAAACATCAGCGCCCATTGTGTGGCCTGGCACCACATCGGCGTTGATCCTGAATTGGTGGTTGACGTTGCAGCCGTTGTCGAAGATGGGGAGGTGTACGTTGCAGCCGGAAGGGTTGGTCAAGGTAAACTGGGAATACGCATCGTTCACGATCAACCAACATAAACCAAGTACAAAGATTTTGAGTGCTGCGTAGTGTTGTTTCATATTAGCCGGAGTAGCTGTTTTTCGGTTGGTGGAGTTAAATGTAGCTTTTGGCCGGATAAGACCATCATCCGGCTTCAAAGAACATGCTGTGCATGTCGTTTGAACAACTAAAGGGTCAGGTACAATTCAACCAAACAAGAACTTGTTCGGGGTGGGATTATAATTGGAAGCGGGGCAAAAATAATCAAATTTGTGAGGGCGCTTAAAATTTGGGGAACAAGTTGAAATAGGGCAGGCTGAAAACATTAAAGCCACTTTTGTTGCCTAATTGCATCAGTTTCAACCTGGAAGAAATGTTTCACCGATTTTCCACGGCAGCGCAGGAATCTGCTACAGAATTCCGCTGCTGACAAACCTGCCGATTTTAAAGATCCGATTCTGAATTCCTGTCGATTTTCCCTTAATTTGCAGGGCATTTTCTGAGGGCTTAGCCCGGTATTATTTCCCACATCCCTGAGAACATACCGCTATTCGATAACACCGGAATCTTATCTGGTTAGCTGAGAACAATCCAACCTCCATGAAAATAACAATTCGACATTTCAGTGTATTCGTTGTCTTTGCGGCTGTAATATTTTTGTTCAACGCCTGTAATCCCGACAACAATACCGAGCCATCGCCTTATGACTTGGTAGCCGACCAGGATGCTGAAGTCACTCAGGCATGGATAGGGCTTTTCCTCGAAATTGACCGCTATTCCAAAGGCTACCGGCCGGGGCCTTCTGCCCGGGCACTTGCTTACATCAACTTTGCAGCCTACGAAGCTTGTATCAAAGGCATGCCCGGTTTCAAATCGCTGAGGGAGCTCTACCCGGATTTGAATTTGCCGGCAGCAGTGCAAAAGGATGATTACCATTGGCCATCCGTCCTCAACGCCGTTTACGCCACCCTTTTTCAAAAATTCTTCCCCAGCGATGCATTCCTGGATGGCTACGCCGATGAGTACCTGTTCAGAATTGTGGAACTCCAACAAACTTTTTCCGAGACCTACCGTGAAAAGGTTGGCGGAACCATCTACCAACGCTCGGAAGATCTCGGAACTGCCGTGGCCAATGCGGTTTGGGATTGGTCAGGGGAGGACAGCTTCGGCCACAATGCCTATCTCAACCCCAATCCGTCAAGCTACACTCCTCCCACCGGCCCCGGGTTGTGGCAGCCTACCCCACCCGATTACACGCCGGCGCTTTTCCCCTCATGGGGCAAGGTGCGCACCTTTACCATCACAGCTGCCGATAAGCTGGCCAACCAACCACTGACCTTCAGCCAGTTGCAGACTTCTCCTTTTTATGCGCAGGCACTGGCCGTCAGGAATGCCGTTGACAACCTGAAATTCAACGAAGAGTGGATTGCGCAATTCTGGAGCGATGACTATCCGGGGCTGACTTTTGGCCCTGCGACCCGCTGGATTTCTATCACATCGCAGGTTCTGGAAAAAGAAAATGCCAACCTCGAAACAGCACTCTATACTTACGCCAAAGTTTCCATTGCCTTGAATGATGCCACCATCGCTGCCTTCCATTCAAAATACACCTACAATGTAGAGCGGCCAGTTAGCTACATCAACAGGGTAATAGACTCGGACTGGCAACCTGCCACCGCCAGCACACCCGCGTTTCCAGCCTATCCTTCCGGCCATGCCACCATGGGAGCGGCAGCCGCTGAGGTGCTATCGCACATTTTCGGATACAGCTACGGCATGACTGACGAGAGCCACAAAGGCCGCCAGGAATTCCTCGGAATGCCCAGGGCTTTTGCCTCTTTTTACGAAATGGCCGAAGAAAATGCCCTTTCAAGAATTTACCTGGGTGTCCACTACCAGATGGACGCCGACGAAGGGCTGAGAATGGGTTTCGACATTGGCCGAAAGGTGAATGAAATGCCTTTCAAGTGAGGCATAAAAAAAGGCACACTGGACCGACCAGCGTGCCTTTTTAAATTTTACCGAAGGAGGCCTACCCCACCACCACATTGATGATGCGGCCAGGAATGGCAATGATCTTCCGGATGGTTTTTCCTTCCGACCATTTTTTCACGGCCTCCAGTTCAGGAACGATCTTTTGGAGTTCTTCCTGGCTGAGACCGGCAGGCAGTTCTACCAGGTCCCGTTTTTTACCGTTGATGCTGACGGGGTATTTAACCGTATCCTCCACCAGGTTGGCTTCATTGAACTCAGGGAAAGGAGCCTCGCAAACGGTGGATTCATTGCCCAACCTGTGCCAGAGGTCCTCAGCAATGTGCGGTGCAAAAGGCGCCAGCAGTCTGACCATGGGTTCCAGAATGGCCCGTTTGTTACAGTTTTCAGCTTTCAGGTCATTCACACAGATCATGAATGCACTCACGCAGGTATTGAAGGAGAGACGTTCCAGATCCTCGTTGACTTTTTTGATGCAGCTGTGCAAAATGCGCAGCTCCTTCTTGTTCGGTTCCTCATCCGAGACCACAAAATTGCCGGCATCGTCAAAGAACATGGTCCAGAAACGACGCAGGAACTTGAACACACCGTCGATGCCGTTGGTGTTCCAGGGTTTGTCCTGATCCAGCGGACCGAGGAACATCTCGTACATCCGGAAACAGTCTGCACCGTATTGCTCCACCACATCATCGGGGTTGATGACGTTGTACTTGCTCTTTGACATTTTTCCGACTTCGGAAAAGGTGTAAATGCGATAATCAGCTTCGCTGCCCTTTTCCAGCTTGCCGGCTGACACCACTCCGCTTTCCGATTCAAAAATGGCATCGGCGTATTCCGGTCTCCAGGCGATGAATTTCTTGACGCCCTCCAGGTTGAGGTAGGAATCGTCGCTGCCGTATTCCGAGACATAATCGATGAGGACGGGAATTTTCACCAGTTCGCCTTCGTCAAACCGGGATGCAAGTTTGGCACAAACGAATTTGCTCCGGCCATTCACCTTTTCCTTCAGCATGAACAGGTTTTCGATCACACCCTGGATCATGCCCTGGTTAACCAGTTTTTTATACGGTTCTTTTGTCGGAACCAGACCGAGGTCATACAGGAATTTGTGCCAGAAACGGCTGTACATCAGGTGCCCAACAGCGTGTTCCGTGCCTCCGATGTACACATCCACATCGCGCCAGTAATTCAGGGCCTCCTGACTTGCAAATTCTTTATCATTCTTCGGGTCCATGTAACGCAGGAAGTACCATGAACTGCCTGCAAAGCCCGGCATGGTGTCCGTTTCCCGCGTCCAGCCATTGGGCAGGTTCACCCACTCTTTGGCCCTGGCAAGGGGCGACACGGCACCCTTTGAAGGTTTGAAATCGTTGAGTGGTGGCAGCTCCAGCGGCAGTTCCTCCTCAGGCAGTGCGTGCGCCACACCTTCTTCGTCGTAAACAATGGGGAAAGGCTCCCCCCAATAGCGCTGACGGCTGAAGATGGCATCGCGGAGTTTGTAATTCACCTGGCGCTTTCCAATGCCCATCTCTTCTATTTTCTTCAGAATGGCCTCTATGGCATCCAACACCTCCATCCCATCGAGGAAGTCGGAATTGATCATCACCCCAACCTTGTCTTCGATGGTGGCACCGGGGTGCATGCTCTTGTCGATGATCTGAACGATGGGCAGGTTGAACTTCTCGGCAAAACGGTGGTCGCGCTCGTCATCGGCCGGCACCGCCATGATGGCGCCCGTTCCGTAATCCATCAACACGTATTCCGCAATCCAAACGGGAATTTTGGCACCGTTGAATGGATTGATGGCATAGGCTCCTGTGAAAGCACCCGACACCTCTTTTGTCTCTGACATCCGGTCTCTTTCGGAGCGGGTATTGACATAAGCCAGGTATTTCTCGATTTCAGCTTTTTGTTCCTGCGTGGTGATCTTCTCAACCAGCGGATGTTCCGGTGCCAGCACCATGAAGGTAGCCCCGAAAATGGTATCAGGTCGGGTGGTAAAAATCTCGATCTTATCCTCATGGCCTTCGAGGTCAAAGAACAACCGGGCACCCTCAGAGCGGCCAATCCAATTGGCCTGGGTCTTTTTCATGGACTCCGTAAAGTCCAGTTCCTGCAGGTCGTTGAGCAGGCGTTCGGCATAAGCCGTAATCCTGAGGCTCCACTGCAACATGGGCTTGCGTTCCACCGGAAAGCCGCCGCGTTCACTCACCCCATCTTTCACTTCATCGTTCGCCAAAACCGTCCCCAGGTCTTCGCACCACCACACATAAGTGGTCTTACGGTAGGCCAACCGGTAGTTCATGAGCACATCATCCTTCTCTTTGTTGCTCATGCTCTTCCACGCTTCCGCTGTAAAAGTCCGGTCGATGGAAGTGGCGGCATTGACACCGGCATTGCCCTCTTTTTCGAAGATGCTGACCAACTCGGAAATGGGCCGTGCCTTATCGGAATCGTTGCAATACCAGTGTTCAAAGAGTTTGAGGAAAATCCACTGTGTCCATTTGTAATAAGCCGGATCACAGGTTCTCACCTCCCGGCTCCAGTCGTAGCTAAATCCCAGATTTTCCAGCTGAGCCCGGTAGCGGTTGATGTTCTGCTCGGTTGATACTGCCGGGTGCACCCCGGTCTGAATGGCGTACTGTTCGGCCGGCAGGCCAAAGGCATCGTAGCCCATCGGGTGCAGTACATTGAAGCCCTGCATGCGGCGATACCTTGAAAGAATATCCGAGGCTATGTAGCCGAGCGGGTGACCGACGTGCAATCCTGCTCCCGACGGGTACGGGAACATATCCAGCACGTAATATTTGGGCTTTTCAGAGTTGTTGGAGACTTTGTAAACTTCATGGTCATCCCACCACTTCTTCCACTGCTTTTCGATGTCTCTGGGATTGTACTTCATATCCGTTGATTTTCCAGTATTCCAGGGCGCTTACAGGCACCCCCGGATTCATTCATGATGGTGCTTTTTCGGAGGCGCGAAGAAAGCAGTTTTTGGGCTTTTACGGAAAGGCAATTGTCAACCTGAAGCCAGTAAATACCCTAATGAGGGCAATTCTTGCCGCAGGCCTACAATATCTCAATGAAAATGGATATTTTCGGGCTTGTGTTTTGACCTGGCAACTGTATTGACCAAACTGCCCCAAAAACAACCATCCTCTTTGGTGAACGACGACTTTTCCTGCCATCACCAGTACCCGTTAAAGGACAACATAACCTCTTCAGTTGAAGAACCCGGCTAACTGACACCATTGAACATTCAATGCTCTCAAACCGATTTTATGAAACACTTGTACAAATTAACATCCCGGAACATTCCCCTGCTGTTGGGTCTTTTTTTCTTCGCCAATTGGCATGAAGCCAAAGCACAGGTTACGCTTTACTGCCCGGAAGAAATCGTTGCCAACGTGCCACCCGGCCTTTGCGGATCCTTTCTCGATTACAGCACCATTTCATTCAATGCTTCGGCGCCCCTGATTGACACCCAGTACATTCCTGCACCTGGTTTTTTCTTTGAGCTGGGCATCAATCCGGTCATTATCATGGTGACTGCTGAGAATGGAGACGTCGGCTCTTGCTCCATCAACTTCATGGTGGTGGAGTACCCGGAAATGCACTGCCAGCCCAGCTTCACGGTAACCCTCGATGAAAACTGCCAGTATGAACTTGCATGGGAGGAATTGCTCCAGCCGCAGGCTTACGGTTGCCCGGATGATTTCATTGTCGATGTGCTCGACAACAACGGCGCTCCGCTAGGCAACATCGTCGATGGGAGTTTCCTGGGACAGAACTGGATTTTCAGGGTGCTGAATCCATCCAACTCAACTTCCTGCACGGGCACCCTGGTCATCAACACCACCCCACTGCCGCCCGCCATCACCTGCCCGCCGGATACCGTCATCACCTGCAACACGCCTGTCAATCCTTCGGAATTCGGAGGGCCACTGCTTACGGGTTGTTTTGACGAAACAGCACTCGACCTGACCTACAACGATGTTTTGGTCAGCTCTATCTGCGACGGTGACTCCATTGCCTTTTTCCTTACCCGCACATGGGAGGCCGTGGATCCTTTTGGCAATGTGACCAATTGCCAGCACGTCATCACCGGAAGACGGATAACACTGAATGAGGTGGTGTTTCCACCCAATTACGACGGCTTTGATGAGCCGAGAATACAATGCGACCCCAATGCGTCCTACCTCATGCAGACGGATACGAGCATGACAGGAGTTCCCACCGTTGACGGGCATTTTGCTGCCAGTTCCTCCTGTTCGTTTGCTGTCCAGTTTCAGGATGTCGTGACGCAGATTTGCGGAGCTTATTACAAGATCGAGCGGAAATGGCAGGTGTTCGACAATTGCGAAAGCGAGGTACTCAACCACACCCAGGTGATCTATGTGGTGGATGAAGACCCGCCTGCATACAACATCCCCGACTCCCTGTTTGTGAGTACAGATCCCATCTGCAGCCCGACCTCCATGTTGCCGCCCATTGACCTGGTACATGAGTGCTCTGATTTTGAGGTGCAAATCACTACCCCATTCGGAACCTTGACCACCAATGGAGGGCCCTTGAACATTCCGATGATCCCAGGTGCTTATGATGCCGAGTATCAGGTGACGGACGAATGCTTGAACGACTCGATCCGCAATGCAAAGCTGATCGTTACCGAAGGTGTAGTTGCCTCCTGCCCGGATGATGTGACCATCACCTGTGATTTCTACAACGACAATTTGTTGCTTCCCCTCGCCTCCGGCAACAATGCAGTTTTGTCGCAATTTGGCGACCCGGTGCTGTTCATCAATTGCGACTTCAATGTGCAGCAAAGCGTGGTGACCAGCGTGAATGGCTGCGGAGAAGGAACCATCACCCGTTCCTTCGAGATCGAAACTCCGGGGACTCCACTCACTTGCAACCAGATCATCTATGTCAATCACATCTCGGATTTTGAAGTGTCCTTCCCGGGTGACACCAGCCTGATTTGCGGAACGGAAGCACTGAACGCCGGTGAGCCGCTCATCCTCAATGAAGATTGCGAAAACATCGTGGTTTCGATGGCGGACTCCATTGTGGAGAATCCACCGGCCGCCTGCTATGAAATCCTGCGCACCTGGACGGTCAGGAACCTCTGCGTTGCTGATCCGGATGCCCCTGACAACATTCCCGATCCACTTCTTCCTTCGGGTAATTTCGGAGATGGCGGAGATGGGGTAATCACGTTTACACAGACCATCAGCGTCATTGACAATACACCGCCTGTTTTCACCAATGCCTGCAACCTGCCCGAAATCTGCATTTACGGAACGGGATGCAGCGGTGAAGTGGAGATTCCAATGCCGGAGTTCACCGAATGCAGCCCTTATGAACTCACCATCATGAGCGACCTCGGTGTTGGGCAGGGTCCTTTCCCCGGTGTCATTCCGGGTGATTACAGCGTGACTTTCAGCATCACCGACCAGTGCGGCAATCAAAGCTCTTGCAACACCACCCTCACGGTAGTAGACTGCCTGCCACCCACTCCGGTCTGTTTCACCAACGTAACCGCAGTTGTGGAAGATGGCGATCCACCCTCCGGCATTCTCACCGCTGCGGAATTGAATGGCCTCAGCTCTGACAATTGCAGCACCAACCTGGCTTTCTCGTTCAGCGCCGACATCGAGGACGACACCTTGCAACTGACCTGCGATGATGTGGGAGACCTGACGGTGCAACTTTGGGTGACCGATGAAGCCGGCAACCAGGCCTTCTGCGAGACCACCGTGCAAGTGCAGGGAGCCAGTGCCTGCATACCCACTGAGATCGGTGGCACCATCAAAACCGAATTGGGCGCAGCCATCGCACAGGTGATGGTGTCCAACGACCTGGGACAGACCTTCACTACCGGTCCAGACGGCACTTATTTCTTCACCGATCCCGCACCAGGCATGACCATCACACCTGTCAAAAACATCAACATAGCCAATGGGGTCACCACCTTCGATGCCGTGTTGATCACCAAACACATCCTGGGCTCGCAGGAGTTGGGAAGTCCTTACAAGATGATCGCCGCCGATGTGAACAACTCAGGATCCATCACTACCTTCGACCTGGTGCTGATGAGAAAGGTGATTCTGAATATCTCTGATGAATTCCCGAACAACACTTCATGGCGGTTCATTCCCGAGGATTATGTCTTTCCGAACCCTGCCAACCCCTGGCAGCAGACTTTCCCGGAGATCATCATCTTCAACAACGACCCCATGATCACGGAATACAATTTCATAGGACTGAAGGTGGGTGATGTGAACAACAGCGCCAACCCCCTGAATTTCACAGAGGAGGAGCATTTTAGTGAAGAGCAGAAATAACCAGTTTTAGAGCCTGTTTAGATTTTCATGCTTGAGCGAAAGTGAGCAAATTTTATTCTGAACGAGGCAAATTTTGCAGGCGGATACGGGTAATCC
>PAAY01000058.1 GCA_002698985.1 Saprospirales bacterium
CTGGCTGATGAAGTTGGACTCCTTCGGCTGCCTGGTGCCCGGCTGCCAGCTCATAGATGCCACCGAAGAGGCCCAGGAGCAAGGCACTCTGCTGCTCTATCCCAATCCCGCCCGTGACTACCTCAACTTCTTCTACCGCCCGGCGCCGGGGCAAAACTCCCGTCAGCTCAGCTTCCGCATCTTCGACGCCTCTGGCCGGGAGCTGCAACGCTTCGAAGCGCAGTCCGGCGAGACTACCTACATCGTACCCCTGTGGCACTGGCCCCCGGGCGTGTACTTCCTCCAACTGCTCCACGACGGTGTGCCGGTGAGGACGGCGAGGTTCGTGGTGGGGAGGTGAGGGGGAGACTTTGTGACTTTGAGAGGGGGAGACTTTGAGAGGGGGAGACGAGGTGAGCTTGCAAGTTCCAGTTGCAGCCTCGGTTGCAAGACGCTGGCAGCCGTTCGGAACCCAGCCAGCGTTGGGCCCCAAAAAAAACATCAAAAACCCTCTAAAAAAACCAATTAAAAACCTCCACCAAAACCCTCTACTTCATCAATTTTCGCAGGGCTATTTCCAGGGCGGTGGAGGAGATGTTCAGCCCGGAGGGGTTCACTTTGTGGACTTCTTCCAGGGCATTGCCGATGGTGCGGGATACATCGTGGAAGATGGCCCAGTCGGTCATCTCGGCATCGGGCTGCATGAGGTAGGCGAAGACCCGGGCCATGCCGCAGTTGGCGATGAAATCCGGGATGAGGCTGAATTTGGAATCGGCGTATTTGGCCGTTGGGCCGAAGAAAACACCGTCATCAACGAAAGGCACATTGGCGCCGCAGGCGATGACCTCGATGCCCCCGGCTATGAGGGCGTCCACCTGCTGGCGGGTCACCAGTTTGGAGGCGGCGCCGGGAATGAAAATATCTGCGCCCAGCTCCCAGATGCGGCGGTTGGTTTCTTCGAAGGAAAGCATGTCCGGGGCATCGAGTTTGTTGCCCTTTTTGGTGAGGAAGAGTTTTTTGACCGCTTCCAGGTCCAGGCCCTCTGGCTCGATGATACCGCCGTCCCTGTCGATGATGCCGAGGATTTTGGCACCGTCGAGGGCCAGGTAACCGGCGGCGGCGGAGGCCACATTGCCCCAACCCTGGATGATGGCGGTTTTACCCTCGAGGCCGCTGTTTCTGAACAGCTTGTAATAGTGCCGCACCGACTCTGCCACGCCATAACCTGTGATCATATCCGCCACGGCGTATTTGATGGGGCCGTCGGGAATGTAGCGTGAGTCCTCCACGATTTTGGAACAGCCGTAGCGCAGCTGGCCGAGGATGCGCACTTTGTCACCGGAGTTGGCTTTGTGACCGAAGTGACCGTTGACGATGCCCTCCTGCGGGTGCCAGAGCCCCAGTTTTTCGGTGATGGGGATGACGTCCTTGAGCTCGTCCACGTTGAGGTCGCCGCCGGTGCCGTAGTAGTGCTTCAGCAATGGAAAAACGGCTTTGTACCAGCGTTGCAGCACTTCGTTGCGGCGGGGGTCAGCGGGGTCGAAGTCGATGCCCGATTTGGCGCCGCCGATGTCGGGGCCGGCAACGGAAAATTTGATCTCCATGGTTTTGGCCAGGGCCACCACTTCGTCCTTTGTGAGGCCTTTGCGCATGCGGGTGCCACCGCCGGCAGCGCCATTGCGCAGCGAGTTGATGACCACCCAGCCGCGGGCCGGGGTCTGGTCATCGTTCCATTCGAAAATGATTTCCGGTCTTTTGTCTTTGTATTGCTGAAGGAGGCTTTCCATGGAGATTGGTTTTGGTTAGGGCCGGTGGGCCGGTAAGCGGCCGCAAATGTAAGTGTCCGCATTTTTTCATGCTTGATCGGCAAAGGCATTTTTTTCCTTCGCCTGCCGGCAACAGGGGGTTGGGCAATTTGGGAGTCATTACTTTTGGGCCCGTTCGACGAATGTCCGTTTTTGCGAAGCGAAGAAAAGCAAGACAATGTTAGAAAACTGGTTGACTCCTGTAAGTGAAGCACTCTGCACCCTTGCCGAAGAAAATGAGGCCCGGATGGGCGCCCATCTGCACATCCACGCCGATGGAATTCCCGATCTGAAAAAGGTCAAACTTGCCGTACTCGGAATTGGCGCCGAAGAAGCCGATGCCGTGCGGGAGCGGCTTTACCGCCTGAGCTGGCCGCACAAACACCTGGAGGTTGCCGATCTGGGCAACGCACGCCGACAGGAACCGGATTTCATTGCCCCGCTGATCATGGAGCTGTTGCAGAGCAACATCTGCCCCCTTATCATCGGCCGGGAGGAGCGACTGCTGCAGGGGCAGTTTGCCGCCCACCACGGCTGGCAAAAGAGCGTCAGCCTGGCCCTGGTGGATGAAAAGCTGGCCCTCAACCCGCAAAATCCTGCCGACAGCAGCAGCTACCTGAACGAGTTGCTGATGAGCAAGAAAAAGCTGTTTCACTTCACGGCCGTCGGACTTCAGGCGCATTTTCTGGATGAAAGTGTGGAGCGCTATGCCAACGAGCGCCACTTCGACCGGCTGCACCTCGGCCCCCTGCGTGAGGACATCCACGTTTCGGAACCTTACATCCGGGATGCCGACCTGGTGGCCTTCAACCTTTCGGCCCTCAAGCGCATCGAGGCACCGGGTGTGCTGCAAGCCTCACCGGCCGGATTGTTCTCCGAAGAGGCCTGCCAAATAGCCCGCTACGCCGGGGTGAGTGACAAGCTGCAATCCATCGGCTTTTACGGCTATCGAAATGAAGCGGACCCAGCGGGGCACACGGCCGCCGTCATCGCTCAACTGATCTGGTACTTCATCGGCGGTTTTGCCGACCGCAAGAACGACTTCCCGGTGTCCATGGACGGACTGATGGAGTACATCATTCCCATCAAGAAATACGATTACCAGCTCACCTTCTGGAAGAGCAGCAAAAGCGGGCGCTGGTGGCTCCAGGTGCCCGTCAACATCGGCAAGGGCCAGAAGCGCCACCGCCTCATCCCCTGCGACTACAAGGACTACCTCAGCGCCAGCAAAGGCGAACTGCCCGACCGCTTTTTAAAGGCTTTCCGCCGCTTCGATCCCTGATGCTAAGATGAACTTCTCTCGACCCCTCCAAACCTTATCGATTACCCTCAATTCCGCCTTTCTGATTTTGAGGGTACTGCGTAAGCTACTGATTTTGAAATTGCCGTTGGCTAAAAGTCAATTCACTCCATCAAACATCTTGAAACCCCTTGCTTCAGCGAGGGGTTGCCGGACAACCCCCCTCTGCATCAAACATCTTTACAAAGCATCAGCATCAACATTTCCAGCTACATGGTGATTGGTCAATCCTGATGTGATGTTCTGAATAGAAGTTTGATGTGGATAGGGGACCTGGCAAAATTCCCGCCGTTGAAACAGCGGGTTACAAGATGGCTGATGTTATCCTCTAAACCTCTCTAAACCTCCCGGCGAATGTCGGGATCAACCCCTCTCAACAATTAGCATCCCAGCCCTCTCCAAAGTAAAAAGGCCTTTTGCAAAGGACTCATTAACAACCTTCACCTTCTTTTACCACATCGCTAACGCCTTCGGCTGTAGCCTTAACATTTCACCTTCGTTCGGGAGTCTGTGGTCTTCATCCGGCACTCCGGTGCCATCACTTTTAAAAAACTTCCGATCATGAAAACATTTCAGAAAACCATCGTCCTTGCCTTTCTTTTTTTCTTCGCAATGCTGCAACACAGCCAGGCGCAGGAGTTCTCCGTCGGGTTGAAAACGGGCGTTCAGTCGGCCAACGTTAAAGTACCGGGATTCATACAAGACGCCTCTTTTCTGCCTGATTTCAAAAGCGTGGCCACCTACAATGTTGGTGCGGTTGGTGAGCTTTCCTTCGGTAAAAACTTCGCCGTGCAAACGGAACTGAATTACACCCAAAAGGGCTTTCAGGTGAACGAGGATTTCGACCTCAGCCTCTTCAACGTTCCGCTTCCGGTGGGCGCTACGGCCATCAGCAAGTTCCACTACCTCGAAATGCCGCTGCTGGCAAAAGCAAAATTCGGAACCGGCAACACCCAGCTCTACCTGCTGGCAGGCCCCACCTTTGGCTATGCCCTGTCCGGCAACCTGAAAACCAGGGCACGCTTCATCATCGAATTGGATGTCTCCAACACCGACATCAACCTGGATGCCGTCAACTACGAGCGCTTCGAAGTGGGAGGCATGGCAGGAATCGGCTTCAACGTGGACACCGGTTTCGGCCGCTTCTTCATGGATGCCCGCTATAGCCACGGCTTTACCCAGCCTTACGACATCCCGCTGGCCCATGAGCGTGTACAGCACTACAACATTGGATTGAATGCGGGTTTTGTGATTCCGCTGGGAGGATGAGGAATCGAAGAATCGAGGATTTGAGGATACTTCGGCGATGGTTTTAAACCTCGCCGACGTTTTTTTTCCTCTCAACTCCGCTCGTAATAAATCCTATAAATAGCCCCTGCGTAATCATCAGACACCAGCATGGAACCATCGGGGAGCAGCTCCACATCCACGGGGCGGCCCCAGATTTCATCGGTTTCTTCATTGAGCCAGCCGGAGGCAAAAGGCTCGTAGCTGACGGCCCTGTTGCCGTCCAGGCGGACGAGGCTCACCCGGTAACCGGACTTCTTGCTGCGGTTCCAGCTGCCGTGCTCGGCGATGAAAATTTGCTTTTTGTATTCATCGGGAAACATGCTGCCGGTGTAGAACTCCAGTCCCAGCGGAGCCACATGGGCACCCAGCTTTTGTGCCGGAGGCACGAACTCATCACAACTGCGTTTGCCGCCGAAGCGGGGGTCTGGCAGGTCGCCCTGGTGGCAGTAGGGGTAGCCGAAGTGCAGGCCGTCCTTTTCGGCGTGGTTGAGTTCGCAGGCGGGCAGGTCGTCGCCCATCCAGTCGCGGCCGTTGTCGGTAAACCACAGCTCTTTGGTGTCGGGGTGCCAGGTGAAGCCCACCGTGTTGCGGATGCCGTGCTGGACGATCTCAAAACCGCTGCCATCAGGGTTCATCCGGGTGATGCTGGCAAAGATGGGGTCTTCTTCTTCGCAAATGTTGCAGGGGGCACCGACGGGCACATACAGCTTGCCGTCGGGTCCGAAGGCGATGAACTTCCAGCCGTGGTGGCTTTTGTCGGGAAACTTGTCGTAAACCACCACCGGCTCCGGCGGATCGGCCAGGTGGTTCTCTATGTCTTCCAGCTTGACGATTTTGCTGAGGGCGGAAACATATAGGTCGCCGTCGTGGAAGGCCACACCCACCGGCATGTTCAGCCCTTCGGCAATGGTGTAAACCTTATCGGCTTTTTTGTCGCCGTCTTCATCCCGAACGGCATAGACTTTTCCTTCGCCCATGCTTCCGACGAAAAGGGTGCCGGAGGGAGACAAAGACATGGCCCGTGCATTGGGCACATTGGCTGCGTAGATGTCTATTTTGAAGCCATCGGGCAGCTCGATGTCTTTCAGATGTTCCTGCAGTGCTTCCGGATTGGCGGCTATTTCCTTTGCCTCTTTCTTGTCGGGGAAGTTGACAGAATTGCAATTTGCGAAGACAAACAAAACGAGTGAGATGTAAGTGATGCTGAGCTTCATGGTGGAATGATTGAGATGAATCTTTATTTGTTGGCTTTGGCTTTGAGGTCTTCTTCGATTCCTTTGAGCAAAAGGTTGAGCGCACCTGATGATACGGCAATTTCGACCAGGGAAATGCCAAGGGAGATGATCATCATCAGCAGGCTCAGGGCAAAGGTGGTGGTTGCTAAATGCTGCAACTCAAAATAGAGCATGAACATACAAACAAAACACATCAAAAAACTGAGGATGGCAAAAAGCTGCATCATGCGGATGTAAAACACCCGGCGCTGGAGTGTGGCAATTTGTTGCAGCAGCACCTCTTCGTGCTGTTTTTGGTACTGTGAGTGCAGGTTACGGATCAGGCTGGCGATGGCCAGGAATTTATTGGTGTAGGCCAGTATGAGCAGGGAGATGGCCGGGAACAACAGTGCCGGGGTGGTGAAGTTGATTTGCATGGTAATGGTTTTGATGTTTGCAAAGGTAGCTGCTGCGCAGCAACAAAAACCACCGGAACAAAGCCTCAGTGTGGTTACCTTTGCCGGCCCTGCCTTGCTGTGTTACCTTCGGGTAAATGAAAGGCCATGACAAACTTCGATTCGTTCAGACGAAAAATCTTCTGATTGCACCACATGAGCCTCCGCACCATTCTGAAATTTTCTTTCCTGATTTTGTTTGCGTCGCAAACCCTGCTTGCCTTTTCGCAGGGCAGGGGAGGGGGCTTTGGCAGCAACTTCGGCAGTGCGCTTTCCGGTGGAAGTGGCGGTGGCAGCCGGCTGGGACTGGTCACTTATGACACTTCCGAAATTCACTATTTCTACGCCAACGATCCCAACCTGATCTATCCCTTCAGCGACAGCCTGCTGGATGATTTCGAGGTGTACGACCCCGCACAGCAGCAGGAATTTCACCATGCCCACCTGGGCAACCTGGGCTCGGCGCACCGCCCACTGTTTTTCGGGCCGGCGCTGCGGCGGGGCTTCGACGTGGGGCTGCACCAGTTCGATCTTTACGAAGTGAATACCGCCGACATCCGCTACTACCGAATCACCCAGGCTTATACCCAGGCGGCCTACTCCCAGGGCCCCCTTCAGACGGATGCCCAGATGCTTGTGCGCTTCAGCCGGAATTTTTCCCGCACCATGAACTTCAGCATCGAGCACCGCCGCATCAACAACGGCGGCTCTTACGATTACCAGCGGGCTACCAACTCCTCGGTGGCTGCCGGGCTGTGGTACCACGAACCCTACGGCCGCTACGACAGCTTTCTCAGTCTGACCACCAACTCCCATTTTCAGGAGGAAAACGGCGGCGCCGCCGAAAGCCTCACCGATACCATCATAGAGCCTTTCAAGGTCAAAATCAACCGGCAGACGCCCTTCACCCGGCATGCACATACGGAGCTGGCTTACACACAGTATTTCTACCTGAACCGCCTGACGCCGGAGCAGAAAGCGCTGATCAAAAAACAAAAGGAACAGGAAAAGCGCCTCCGGCAGGAACAACTCCGCAATCCGCAGCCCGACAGCCTGCGGCAGCAAAACCGCCCGGCCCGGCCCCAGAGTGGAAGGCCACCGCTGCAGCAGGGGCGCCCCCTGCAACAAAAGCCGCCCGGTGTGCAAAACCAGCCCAATGCCCCCGGCAGGGATTCCGGGCAGGTGCAGCAGCCGCTGCCCGTCATCGTCAAACCACCCGTTGCGAAGCGAGTGTTCAATTTTTACCACCAATTAAGCTGGAAGAGCAGTACGTACAAGTTTGCGGAAACGGATGCCGACAGCACCTTCTACGGCGACCTGGCCGTGGATGACCGGGGCCTCAGGCACTACCTGGAAGTGCGGCGCCTGCAAAACGATTTCTCTCTGCAAACTTTCAAACTGCGGGAGTCCAAAGGCCAAATCGTGCCGGCTGACCGCCTGGAAGTGGGGCTGCTGCATGCGCTCTACCTCATCGACCAGGAACCCCTCAGTCGCACAATTCGCAACGACCTGTTCCTGACGGGCAAGCTGCAACTTTCCCCCAGCGACCGCATGGAGCTCCAGGCTTACGGGCACCTGGGTATCGGCGCCGATGCGGGCGACTACCGCCTGTCCGGCAACCTGCTCATCAACCTCAACAAATTGGGGCAACTGCAACTGGAGGTCGTCAATCAGTTGTATTCTCCTTCGCTGCTGGCGCAGCAATACTTTCTTTCCAATCAGCAAATCTGGAAAAACGATTTCGGGCGCACTTTTGAAACCTCATTTTCCGGGACCTACGCAGTGCCTGTTCTGAAGGCTTCGGCCACCCTGCGTTACCACCTGGCCGATGGCTACATTTATTACGACGAAAACGCAAGACCTGCCCAGTCGGGCACCTTCAGCGTCTGGCAACTGGTGTTCAGAAAGGACTTCTCGCTCGGTCCACTGCACAACGAAAACTGGGTCGGTTTGCAACGAACGGCGACGGAAGCTTTTGCCGGGCCGGAGTTGTACAGTCATCACAGCCTGTTTCTGGAAGGCAAAATCTTCAAAAAAGTAATGCTGGCCCGCTTCGGCCTCAGGGGGCGCTTCATCTCCTCTTACAACGCTCCGGCCTGGTCGCCTGCCATCGGCCAGTTTTTGGTGCAGCAAGCGCGCTCGTTGCCTTTCACTCCCCTGGTGGATGTATTTGCCAGTTTCAAAGTGAAAACCTTCCGCTTCTTCCTCAGAATCGACAACGTGCTCAGCCGGCCGCTCAACACCCACTTTTTCCAAACGCTGGATTACCCCCTGCCCTATGGCTACAACAACGGCGGGGTGCGCTTCGGAATCAACTGGCGCCTGGTCGATTGAAAGCCCCCATGGCACTGCCCGCATCCCGGCAATAACCTTGCGGCACCAGCCCCATCAAATGCGGGGGCACGGGAAAAGTGTTTATGAGGGTTTGAGGGTTTAGAGTTTGAGCGTGTTGTAGGGGTTTGGCTTGTCCAAACCCTACCCGCCCGGAAAGTGCTGCGGTAATTTGGAAGTTGCTGCCTCGCTTTGACAGGAAGTGTAGAGTTTGAGCGTGTTGTAGGGGTTTGGCTTGTCCAAACCCTACCCGTCCGGAAAGTGCTGCGGTAAACTGGAAGTTGCTGCCTCGCATCTGCGCCAGTTTTCGGTGGTGGCTGGTTGCTTCACATGCTCTCCGTGTTCACCCCGTGTCCTCCGTGTCCTCCGTGGTTATTTTGTTCCTCCCTTCGGTAAATAGAAGCACTGCCGGTGGCGATTGGAAACGGAATTGGCCAGATGCTCCAAGGCGCAGAGCGCCGTTCCCCTTGGTAGCTCAGTAGCCAAACAGGAATTTGCGGCGCATAGCAAGGTTAACAACAACCTAAAGGTCGTTGTTACTGCACAGCCTAAAGGCTATGCTACAGTAGCGCAGCCTTCAGGCTGCGACAGTGGGGACGACCTTCAGGTTGTCCTCCAAAAACCGCAGAGGGCGACAGCCCGACAAAAACCCAAAGCGGCGACAGCCGCAAAAACCGGGAAGGCCGAAGGCCGACAAAAACCGGGGCCGAAGGCCCAAAAACCTTGCGGCGACAGCCGCATCAACCGGCCGAAGGCCATTTCACCACGGGGGACACGGAGGGCACGGAGATGACACGGAGAACATTTCTGCTAAACCCTGAAAATCAGGTTGCCCGAAGGGCGACCAAAACTGACCAAAGGCCCAAAAACAGCGGAGGCCGAAGGCCGACAAAAACCCAAGCGGCGACAGCCGCAAAAACCGGGAAGGGCGACAGCCCGACAAAAACCTTGCGGCGACAACCGCATCAACCCCGTGGATATTTTTTCTTATTCCCTTCGGTAAACGGCACCACTGCCTGTGGCGATTGGAAACAGCTTTGGCCAGATGCTCCAAGGCGCAGAGCGCCGCACCCCTTGGTAGCTCAGTGGCCAAATTGGAATTTGCTGCCTCGCATCTGAGCCAGTTTTCGGCAGTGGCCAATTGCTTCACATGCTCTCTGTGTTCACCCCGTGTCCTCCGTGTTCCCCGTGGTTATTTTTTTTTATTCCCTTCTGTAAATGCTACCACTGCCTGTGGCGATTGGAAACGGAATTGGCCAGATGCTCCAAGGCGCAGAGCGCCGTTCCTCTTGGTAGCTCAGTGGCCAAACAGAAAGTTGCGGCGCATAGCGACGCCCCTCTTGAATAAAGCGCCTGACCAAAGGCCGACCAAAAACCGCGGAGGCCGAAGGCCGACAAAAACCCAAAGCGGCGCAGCCGCAAAAACCGGGAAGGCCGAAGGCCGACAAAAACCGGCCGCAGGCCATGTCACCAGCGGCTCCATTTCAGGCCTTGCAGCACTTCTCCTGTTTCGCTGCGCAATACCAGCCAGTAGGTGCCGGGGGGCAGGCTTTCCTTCGGCAAATCGATTTCTTCGCTGCGCAATACCTCTTGCTGCCACAGGAGGCGGCCGGCACCGTCGTGCAGGCTGAGGCGCAGACGCAGGGGCCAGGGGCCTCGCAGGTGCAGCACCGCGCCGGCACTGCCCGAGGGATTCGGCACGATCAGCGCTTGCAAACTGGCAGCGGCCGGATTCCGCGTGGCCGTCAGCAACACTTCGAAGGTGAAGGTGTCGGTGCAGCCCAGGGCGTCGGTCACCGTCAGGGTGTACTCGCCGGCGGACAGGCTGTCAACGCTGGCGGTGGTGGGGCCGTGGCTCCACTGGTAGCTGTACGGCGGCGTGCCGCCGAAGGTCAGTTGCACCTCCACGGCGCCGTTGGGCTGGTTGGGATGGGTGACCGGTTTTACTTCGTATAGCAACTCAATGGGCGGGTCTTCGCTCACCACCTGGCTGGCCGTCTGGCTGCAGCCGTTGGCGTCGGTCAGCGTCACTTTGTAGCTGCCCTTGCCGGCCATGATGCTGCTGTCCTGGCTGCCGGTGTTCCACTGGTAAGTGTACGGTGGCGTGCCGCCCCCGGCTTGCGCAGCAAGGGCCGTGGAATCGCCCGGGCACACCACTGTTGCGCCAGCGATGGAAAGACTGAGCGCCGGCGCCGTGTCCACGTACACGCTGGCCGTGTCCTGGCAGCCTTTGATGTCGGTTACCGTCACGCTGTACCAGCCGGGGGCCAGGTTGCTGATGGTCTGGAAGCTGCTGCTGTTGCTCCAAAAGTAGCTGTACGGCTTGGTGCCGCCCGTGGCCGTGGCCGTGGCGCTGCCGGTGTTGCTGCCGGCACAGCTCGTGCCCGTGGCCGTGGCGCTGGCCACCAGGCTGTCGGGGGCCGGCAGGAAGAAGCTCAGCTCGTCGGTGCAGCCCAGGGCGTCGGTCACCGTCACGCTGTACTGACCGCCGGCCAGGTCGGTGCGCAGGCTGTCGGTGCGGCCGTCGTTCCAGAGCCAGGTGTAGGGCCCGGTGCCGTCTTGCGGGCTGATGGCTGCCACGCCGTCGCCGCTGTCGTGGCAACTGATGGGCTGGATGCTGATGCCGAGCGTCAGGTGGCCGGAGCTGCCGATTTCCACGCTGTCGGTGAGGGTGCAGCCCTGGGCGTCGGTCAGGGTGACGCTGTACACGCCGGCGGCCAGGCCGGTGGCCGTGGCGCTGGTGTCGCCGCTGCTCCACAGGTAGGTGTAGGGGCCGGTGTTGCCCAGCGCACTGATGGTGGCTGTGCCGCCGCTGCCGGGGCAGAGCACGTCGGTGCTGCTCAGGGTGGCCTCCAGTGGAGGGGCATCGGGCAGGGTGATTTGCAGGGTGTCGCTGTCCATGCGCCCGTCGGTGATGACGAGGGTGTGCGTGCCGGCCGGCAGCGGCAGTTGGATGCGACTGGTATCGCTTATTGTGGTGTCGGTGCCGTTGGCGATGAAGAAGGGCGGGCAGCCCGTGTCGAGCTCCAGCCAAACCTTGCCGGGACTGCCCTGGCAGGGCACCGCTTCGATGCTGTCGGTGTGGATGCTGAAGGCGGGGCTTTCGTAGGCGCCCATGTCCACCACCCCGCCCCGAATGCGGGGCATGCCGGCAAGGTCGGTCATAAGCCCCAGCGAGTCGATGATGCTGTTGTCCCCGGCATCACGGGCCGGAGAGCAGGTGTGCAGCCGGAAATCACCGCCAGCGGTGTCGAGGAACATGGGATCGACATTGAAGAGGGTGTTGGGACCGCAGGTGATGGGGCCACTGGCAATGGAAGCGCAGTCGGAGACGTCTATTAATGAGTTGGAAAAAGCAACACCGATACTATCCGCCAGATTTAATATGATTTGATTGGTATCGGAACCAAAATTGTTCCCCCACAATATGCAATTGATAAAATAAATTTCATCCTCCAGAAAGTTGCTATTTTCACTGTATAAAATACTACCCAAAGGGCTTTCATTCTTTGTGAAAGTACAATTTGTGATACGCCACGTGTTCTGTGGGAAATCCGAATAAAACACCCCCCCTCTACCATCGGAATAATTGCCGTCGAACAAACAATTGTTTACTAGTACACCCTTTCCATCCTTATCATAAAATACTCCTCCTTCTCCTTCTGTATAATTACCAACAAATGAACAATCACTTATCTTTAAAACACCTCTATTATAAAAACAACCTCCTCTATTACTAGATGAGTTCGAAATAAATTTGCATTTCGTAAATTCTCCATAAAAATTAGTCTCAGCAAATAGTACTCCACCTCCTATCAAATTATTGCTTAAAGACTCATCAATGTTGTTTTCAAAATAGCAATTTTCCACTTTTAAAGTTCTCATCCCATTAAAACACGCCCCTCCTTCAAACTGAGCAGTATTGGCAATGAACTGGCAATTGGTCACCACTACATCCTCATCAGTAAACCCATTTAGACATCCATCGTTAATTTGAAAAACACAGCTATCAACTGTAAGTTTACTACCCGCAACAATCGCAACACATAAGCCGTTTAAGAAAAAACTTGAATTTGATATTTGTACTGAATCTCCCGCTACAACAATCGCTATTTTGCTGTTAGATTCAAAATGACAACTATCAATAGTCAGGCTGAATTTAGATGGCGGAAACCAAAAATTATAAACACCAATCGCACCTATATCAAGTTCTACTTCATTATTTTTAAAATTACATCTTTTTACATATATCTGTGAAACAGGATCATTTCTCTCGTGAAAAATTCCTCCACCTTCATCCAAACTATAATTAGATATAAATTGGCAGTCACGAAAAAAAAGGTTCCGGGAACCATAATCACTGATATAACAAAAACCGCCACCCCGAATTGATGTATTGTTTTTTAAAAATGAGCAGTTTACAATAAGCATATCGTGATTCATACTGCTGCCGGATTTATAAACCCCGCCCCCCGATCTTGCGTAATTTTCTTCGAAAATACAGCCCATCAATAGTGGAGTGGCAGCTCCGCTGGAGGTGCTTTGCATAAACAATCCACCCCCATTGCTTATGGCGTTATTCCTGATAAACTTACAATTGATAATAACGGGCCGGGCATCTTCCATCTGGGAAGAACCCTTCAGATACAACCCTCCCCCGCTCTTGGTCCTGTCGGTGGACGGAATAAATGTCGAAGGATTATCCGCATTGCCTCCGGTGATGATGAACCCATCCAACACGGTGGTTGAATCCACATATTCGCAATAAACCACTGTGTAGCTGTTGTCCGTGCTGTCGTCCGGCACCCCAATGTCGCCGCTCAGAATGGTTGCATTCAGCTCCCAATCCCTTTGATCCAAAGCGGTTTCCGTACCCGCAAATCCACCGTACAGCTTCACCCCGTTCTTTAAAATAAACGACACATACCGGCTGGTGCCGGTCGTGGGATGATACGTGCCCGACGCCACCCATATACTGTCGCCATATTCCGACAACAACAATGCACTTTGCAACAGGGGGTACGCATCCTGCCACGAACTGCCATCCTGTGCTCCACCTGCAACATTGGCATTGACGTAAATGATTTTGGCCTCCAGGTTTTTTGAAGCCCAAAAAAAGAATATCATTAAAAAAGGAAAAAATGTCTTCATGGGATGCGGGTTTTAACCGAAAATTGTAGAAATGTTTTTTTTGGAGTAATTGGAATATACTCAAAACGAATTGATACAATTGCCAGACAGGGTTTCCTGTCCGGCAATTGCTTTTCAACCAATTATTGTCGTTGCACGGTGCCTGAAAGCACTTTGTAGGCTGTGAACACGCGGTAGGTGTAAACACCCCGCCCCCAGCCGGCGGTGTCAAAAATTGCCGCTGCTTTGCGGTTGGTGGTTTCGCCTTGCCAGTTGTCAACGTGGCGTCCGGTGGCGTCGAATATGTCCACCCGTATCCATTCATCTGCCGGCAGCGTTACGCTCACGGTAAGTTTTTCTGAAAACGGATTGGGAATGGCCGTGGCTTGCGGCTCCACCTGTGCGGCCTGCTCCGTTGCGATGGGTTCACTGCGGAAAGACATGCTGAGTGCATGTATCCGGCCGTCGTCTTCCCAGGCTGCATTGCCCAGCACGTCGTCGTTCAGCCGCAGCACCGCTGACCAATCATCAAACGCTCGCTTGATGCGAAAATGCAGCTTGAAGGCCTCCCGAGGCCGGCTGTACGGCAGCGGCCTGGCGTCTTGGGCATACCAAAGCACCCGCAATTTGCCGGCTTCTTTTTCCGTCGTTCCGAAATTGGCCGGGGTCATATAATCCAATGCGCCAGCCGCCACCGACTCCAGTTCAAGGTAGCCGGTGTCAAACCACAAACCGGCTTGCCAGGCCACCAGATCCGCCGGGCTCTCTACCCAAACCTGCACTTCGGCCTTTTCACCTTCGGCAACAGGCCCGGCCACACCCTGCAACTGCACGGCGTCGGCAGCACGGCCCGCTGCTGCTCCGGCCAGCGGAGGCGCATTGCCGCAACCCGTGGTGGCCGACAGGTTCACATCGCCTACCTTGATGGCTATGAAATCCTGGTCCTGTGCCTCCGTCTGGTTGGTCATATCCACAGCAATGCACTCGGGAAAGTCTTCTGCCCAGGGATTCGCCGGATCGGGAAAAACATAGCTCGCAGGAATGAAGCGCCAGGAGGTTCTTCCTGGAATTTCTTGAATAATATTAAGTATTAATTGTTTAAAAAATATTAAGTCATAATTCGAAATTACTGGGGGACCAGGAAAATTTGCAGCATCCGCTGCGATGATTTTGTAGGGAGAGTCCAGGGGCTGTATAGCAAGGATGTGTTTGTTAATCAGCACTAAGTCAAAAGTCGTCACTCCATTTATTGCATTAACATTTTTATGCGGGGCTATGCTGTAGGTGTTCTGACCGCAATTAAACACCTGTGAATAAAAACCACAGGGATTTATCGAAGTGCCAGTCAATTCTTCCGGACATCCCTGGGGTGTACAAATACAACCACTACTTCCAGATTCCTGACCCGCCCTTATGGTGATCCCTTCAATTGGGTTAGTCGCACAACTATCATGCAGATCAAAATTGGCGTTAATGGCAATGAGAACGGGATCTCCATTTTCTTTATAAATGCTTCCGCTGATGGTATTTACATCAGGGTCGCACGAAGAGCACAACGGGAAGGGATCGTTGCTCATGTCATAATACGGTACGCAGCTACCTTGTAATTCTATGTTGATATTGGTATTTTCTGTAAAGAAAATGCCATTTACACAGGATTCGTTTTGCCCCGCACCTGAATGTGAAAACTTCACATCCAAAATATTAAATTGCCCGCCAATGGAATTGGTAGAACATATCCGGTACGTTATTATGTTGTTGTTCACACTAACGCACTCAGTCTGTCCTGGCGGCAAACAGTTGTTACTGCCGTTAAAATTGCACAAAGAAAGTGGAAACGCTTCTAAGTTGATAGGACCATCCGCCATCACTTTAAATTCAATCACCATTTCATCCAACGAAACCGCATTCCCTGAAATATCCAACTTTAGAGAAAACCCTTGTTCGCACAGCTCTAATGGCTCATTTGTCCCCTGAAAGTCGTCAACTACTAAACTTATGTTGTTGCAAAAATTGCATCCATTGCTAATAGGCAAGCTGGCGCTTAAAGCGGGGTCAATGTCAATTTTTGGAATACACAACCCTGAACTACCCTCAACATAAATAGCAGCCTGAAGCAATTCCACCACATCCAACTGACCATTAAGTCCGTCGAAAATAATCTGGAACGCATCTCCACTATTTAAAGTAATTCCGGTTCCATTGTATTCAAATTGGGTGGTGCAACCATAGCAAATTGGATAATTTCCACCCTGTTGACAAGGTATGATACCACAACTATAGTTTGATGAAAATCCGGGTGGGGTGTTAGTTGTACCTATCTGCAAATTGCCCGAAGTCTCTGTCAACAACTCAAACAGTAGGTTTTTAATCGTTACAGGAGCCCCTGTAGCCGTAGTTGCAAATATCTCAACTCCCGTCTGACAATCTGACAACTGGAGAGGGTTGATTTGACGAATGAGAAAAGTAACGTCATTTGTAGTACAAGGCAGCTCTCCCGGAAAGGTTACTGTCCCTTTGGCTGACGACACATCCAACAAACAACAACTACCACCGGCAATATTCATTCTGGCATATTCGACTGTTATATTGGATTCACCCAATAGATTTTCAAGACCATCCGGCTCATTGATTGAAAAGGCAAGTATCGTCAGTTCACCACCCGCCGGAATGGTATTTCCTCCCATAAAGGAATTTAACAAATAATAGTAGTCATCATCAGACTGAAATTCTATGGCAGGAGGATCATTGTTGTTTGTGTTCGGATCAAGGTAAATTCCACCGAGTGTACCATATTCATCGGTTATTTTAATTTTGAAATCTACCTCATTCAAAGTAAGTTCAGTAGCGCTGTTGTTTTCTATCACCAAAAACAATTGCACTTCATCTCCCGGATCCCCTGTTGGAATGCTATCTAAACGAACGCTGTAATCGGTAGAACAATCCTGCGCCACTTGTTTTGTTTCAGTGGTTACAAAAGAATTAATTACACATCGATCCTCCCAATCACATCCGGCTATGCTGTTCATGTACCACAATGATGACTCTGGTGTTACTGTAATCTGTGCACCAGGTTCGCCAACTACTGCCAAAGACAACAACAGGTTTTGACAATCTCCATAAGGTAAATTGTGACCGGGGGGAGTATCCTCACAGGAAGTAAACCAGATTATTTCTTTCGGACTTGTCAAAGTGAAATTTCCATATTGATAATTTGAGATGCATTTATCAATGTCAAAATAACCATCCCCGGAAATAGTAAATCGTATATTTGCTTGCTTTACCTCAAAAGAAGTGGGAGCGGGTTGCTGCTGGCCAACATACTCAAAATAGTAAGGAAATGTCATTCGAAGGCATTCATCATCATTATTCGGATCAGAAACTGTACATGCTATCAGCCATTGGTCAACAGAAGATGGGCACTGACTAAAAAGCTGTGAATCATCAAACGAAATCAATCCGATTAGTACAATAAAAAAGCGCATAAAGCTCCACATCGGTATAACTTTACAAGCATTTTTTTGTGAGGTCGTGAGGTCGTGAGGTCGTGAGGTCGTGAGGTCGTGAGGTCGTGAGGAAAATCGGTTTGAGAATACATAACAAAAAGTTTTAAAGGTTGAAAAATGTGTTTACATAATGCTCACAGGATATTTTCTGCATGCAGCAAAGAATTTTACTAAAGGGATAGATGCTAAAAAATCAAATAGTGTTTCAGGCGGGTGGAACGTTTGCAGGCTAAGGTAATTTGAAAGTTTCATACTTGCAAGGAAGGAGGGTAATTTTTTTGCCGAAGGATGAGGAGGGTGTTTGATATGTCTTGGTAGCACAACGGGGGCACGGAGAATTCCTGTGAACCCCTAAGACCAGGTTGCCCGAAGGGCGAAACATGAGCGTTGTGGATTGTGAGTTATGAGTTGTGAGTTGCCCGAAGGCCGACCCATGTAAGTTGTGGGTTGTGAGTTATGAGTTGTGAGTTGGCCGAAGGCCGAACGAAAACCCAAAAGGCCGAAGGCCATTCCACCACGGAGGACACGGGGGACACGGAGATGACACGGTGAAGAAGCCTGCAAAACCCCAACAACCTCGTTGGCCGAAGGCCCAAAAACTGCGGAGGCCGAAGCCCGACAAAAACCCAAAGCGGCGACAGCCGCAAAAACCGGAAAGGGCGAAGCCCGACAAAAACCCAAAGCGGCGCAGCCGCAAAAACCGGGAAGGGCGACAGCCCGACAAAAACCGGCCGAAGGCCATTTCACCACGGAGGGCACGGGGGACACGGAGATGACACGGAGAAGAAGCCTGCTAAACCCTGAAAATCAGGTTGCCCGAAGGGCGACCAAAAACCAAAGGCCGAAGGCCCAAAAACCGCGGAGGGCGACAGCCCGACAAAAACCTTGCGGCGCCAACCGCAAAAACCGGGAAGGGCGAAGCCCGACAAAAACCGCGGAGGGCGACAGCCCGACAAAAACCTTGCGGCGCCAGCCGCATCAACCGGCCGAAGGCCATTCCACCACGGAGGGCACGGGGCTACGGAGATGACACGGAGAACATTCCTGCTAAACCCTGAAAATCAGGTTGCCCGAAGGCCGACCCATGAGCGTTGTGGGTTGTGAGTTATGAGTTGTGAGTTGGCCGAAGGCCGAACGAAAACCCAAAAGGCCGAAGGCCGCAAAAACCGTGGAGGCCGAAGGCCGACAAAAACCCAAAGCGGCGACAGCCGCAAAAACCGGGAAGGGCGACAGCCCGGCAAAAACCGGCCGAAGGCCCAAAAACCCTTGCGGCGCCAGCCGCAACAAATGCGGCTCAGGCCAAATCTTGCAAAGCCGCTACCAAGGCCTCAATCTCTTCTTCGGTGTTGTAATAATGCGGAGAAACCCGCAAGGCCCACTCCACGCCCTTTTCGTCGAAATCAATCAGGGCATTGTGGCGGCCCTGGGTGCTGAAGTTGATGTTGGCCTTCTTCAGATGGCCGATGAGGGTTTCCTTTTTCCAATTGGGGTTTGCTGCGGTGACGATGCCGCACAGTTCTGCGCCTTTGTCAAGCACGCGTACGCCGGGCAGGGCTGAGAGTTTTTGCCGGGTGAGGTCCGCCAGGGCTTTTACCCGGCGTTCGATGTTTGCCAGCCCCAGGTTCAGCGCATAGCGCATGGCGGCGGCGCTGCCCACCATCAGTTCATACGGCCTTTCAAAGTACTCAAAGCGGATGGCTGAGGGCGCCAGGCGGTATGCTTCAACGTCGGTCCACTGTGCGCCGTGCAGGTCGGGGAAGAAAGGTTCCAGGCCTTCCTTTAAAACCCGGTTGCTGGCGTACAGCAAGCCGGCGCCCCTTGGCCCCCGCATGAATTTGCGCATGGTGGCACTGAGGAAGTCGCATTTTATTTTGCTCACATCCAGCGGCAGTTGCCCTGCCGACTGGCAGGCATCCACGATGTACCAGATTTCTTTGGCCTGGCACAGCTCACCGATGGCCTCCACGGGCTGCACCAATCCGGAATTGGTAGGAACATGGGTGACGGACACCAGCTTTGGGTGGTGGCGGTCGATCAGCGTTTTCATGGACTGCACGTCCACGCCACCTTCCGGTGCTTTGGCGGCCCGCAAGACCTTGATGCCCATGCGCTTTTGCAAGGACAAAAAGGCGATGTGGTTGGAGACGTAGTCGTCGTCGGTGGTGAGCAGCACATCACCGGCTTTGAAAGGGATGGAAGACAGCGCCTTGTTGAAGGCGTTGGTGGCACTGCCGGCAAAAGCCATGTTGCGCTTGTGGCCGTTTACCAATTGCGCAGCGAGGAGGTAAAACTCCCGCAACTCCTCCGCCCGGGCTTGCATGGTTTCATACCCACCCATCAGGTGCTCTTCCGCCAGGTAATTGGCCAAGGCTTCGCTCACGGGTTTCGGTGGCAGGCTGGCGCCAGCGTTGTTGAGGTGGATGACTTTCGAGGTTCCCGGGGTATCGGCCCGCAGGCCGGCAATGTCGTTGATGTCAGGCATGAGGCTGTGGTTTTGTTGGCACGCAAGGTCTGACATCTGTTGGTTTTTTACCAGCTATACAGACAAATTTTCAACCGGCAATCGGGGGGCGGCCTGTGAGTTTCAGCAAGTCCCCTTTTGCAAAGGCCCAAAAAAAGTCAAGCCCAACACCGGGCGGCATGGGCTTGCATCAGTAAGCGACATTAGGTAGTAAGGTGGGAATAAAGAACGCAGCGATTAATTTTTACTCTCGGTGGCAAAGGTGCTGACCGGGTGTAAACAGCGGTTCAATAGCAGGTTACCATTGTTTTAATTCCAAACGTGTTCCGTGCGGGTGGAAGGAAACGGCCCAAACCTACTTTTGCCCGCCTGATTGGCAGGTGGGCGAACAGTTTCAACAATCTTTGGAATTGCCGGCAGGCGAGCTTACTTTTGCGCCGTCATTTACAAAACCTAACACCAAAACGACTCGTCATGGCCGATCATATTGAAAATGCAGGTAAGAAGGGGAGATTTGTGATGTGGCTCATCATTTACTTCCTGCTGTTCATCATGCTGCTGGTTTACCTGTATCGCTACAATTTCAAATTCCTTCCTTCCTAAGGGATTTTGAGTCCATAAAAAAGCCTTGCAAACTACCAGCGTTGCAAGGCTTTTTTAGTTGCCGGCAGGCGAAGCGGGGTGGGGCCGTTTGGAATGTTTGTAATCCGTAATCAGAATTTTTTCTTCGCAAAAATCGAAGTCCACGGCGGCGTTGCTGGCCACCACGAGGGTTCTTTCTCCGGCAAACCGCTCAACCATGGAGCGGTACCAATTGATGGCCTGGTCGTCGAGGTTGGAGGTGGGTTCATCCAGCAGCAGCAGGGGTGTTTCGGAACAAAAGGCCAGAGCGAGCTTCAGCCGTTGTTTCATGCCCGAGGAAAAATGCCGGATCTCTTTTTTGGCAGCCTTTTCCAGTTCCGCAATCTCGATGAGCTCTCCGGATGAAATTCCCGGCATCAATGGTTTGAGCCTGGTGTGGAATTGCACCATTTCCCGTAGGGTAAACTCTTCGATGAGATCGATGTAGGGAGCGGCCAGGCTGATGTGGCGGTAAACCTCGTCGGCGCCCAGTTTTTTTCCTTCGGCAAAAAAGGCGATGCTGCCGGCGCTGGGGCTGAGGTGTCCGGTAAGCACTTTGATGAGGGTGGATTTTCCGCTGCCATTAGGCCCGCCGATGGCGTATTGGCCGCCTGTTGCGAAGCGAAAAGAAAGCCCGCGGAAGATCCATTCGTAGTTGTAGCGCTTACCGGCCTTGTGTAGTTGAATCTCCATGCGCTCGAGGCGTTGGGCCAATCAACGGCGGGTGTTGGTTTGCTGAAACCCGCGCATCAGGCCCCGATCTGCTTTACGGATAAAATCGAGGATGTAATCGCGTTCAGGCGTTGCGTCAATGTCGGTTTCAATGATTTCCACCGCCTGCGAAGTGTTGTAGCCTTTTACGAAGAGGATGCGGTAAATATCCTGAATCTGGTGAATCTGGGCCGGAGCAAAGCCCCTGCGGCGCAGCCCCACGGAATTGATGCCGGCATAAGACAGCGGCTCGCGGGCAGCTTTTACGAAAGGAGGCACGTCTTTGCGCACCAATGAGCCGCCACCGATGAAAGCGTGCGCTCCGATTTTGACAAATTGGTGTACGGCGGTGAGCCCTCCCAGAATGGCAAAATCCTCCACTTCGATGTGGCCGGCCAGGGTGACACCGTTGGCCAGGACGCAGTGTTTGCGGATGTGGCAATCGTGGGCCACGTGCACGTAGGCCATCAGCAGGCTGCCCTTACCGATGGTGGTGCGGTGGCTGGCTTTGGTGCCGCGGTTCAGCGTGCAGTATTCCCTGACGATGACTTCATCGCCGAGCTCTACGGTGCTGTATTCCCCACTGAACTTCAAATCCTGCGGTACGGCACCAATGACGGCGCCCGGAAATATCTTGCAGTTCTTGCCGATGCGGGAGCCATTCATGATGGTGACGTGCGGGCCAACCCAGGTGCCATCGCCGATGACCACATCAGCTTCAATGGTCGTAAATGGCTCTATGGTCACGTTTTCTCCGATTTTGGCTTCGGGGTGGATAAAGGAGAAGGGGTGCCTGTTTCCATTGGCAGAAGGCCTTTGAGCCTGGTGCTCTGCGGTAAATTTCATCTCGATGGTTTAATGTGTTTTACGGTGATTTTTAATTCTGCTGCCGGCTTTTCCGGCGAGCGTGGTTTACCCAGGCGCTATTGTTGCTTTCAGACGGCTACAGTACGATTGAAGGCCAGGCCGCCCGAAGAACTTAACGACCCATTAACTTTTCGGGTTGCCTTTTATTGCCCGGCAAAAATGAAAAAACAGAATCGTGCAATCCATTGGCATATGGAAAGGATAAGGTGTTGAAAGACAGTGTATCAGGAGTTTCCTGCAATGGCCTTTTCTTCCGCTGGTTCGGTTTTGCGTTTGACGATTTGTGCCGTCAGAATGCCTTCGGAAACAACTTTGTTGCCAACGTAAGCGGTGCCCTTCATTTGCACGATGCCCCTGCGGATGGGTTCTATCAACTCCATCTTCAGCAGCAGCGTGTCGCCGGGCACCACTTTCTGTTTGAATTTGGCGCCGTCAATTTTGAGGAAATAGGTGTCCCAGTTACCCGGATCACCAACCTGTGAGAGGGCGAGGATGCCCCCGGTTTGCGCCAGGGCTTCCAGTTGCAGCACCCCTGGAAAGATGGGGTTGCCGGGGAAGTGCCCCTGGAAGAAGCTTTCATTGAAAGTGATGTTCTTGACCCCAACCACGTGGTTGTCACCCAGCTCGATGATCTTGTCAACCAGCAGGAATGGGTAGCGGTGCGGCAAAAAACCGGCTATATCGGTGGAGGTGTAGATGGGCTCGGCATTCGGATCGTAAACGGGCACGTCCTTGTTTCTTTTCTGTTCCATAAACGCTTTTTTGAGCATTCTAGCAAATTGAATGTTGGCGGTGTGGCCGGGCTTGGTGGAAACGATTTTTCCTTTCAGATAACAGCCTGTAAGGGCAAGGTCTCCCAGTACATCCAGCAGTTTGTGCCTTGCCGGCTCGTTGTTGAACAACAGTTCGGTGGTATTGAGTATTCCTTCCTTGTCAATTTTGACGCTGGGCCTGTTGAGTTTGGCAGCCAGCTTTTCCAGTTCTTCTTCGCTCATCAGGCGGTCCATGATGACAATGGCGTTGCTGAGGTCGCCGCCTTTGATGAGGTTGTTGTCAACGAGGTATTCCAGTTCGTGCAAAAACACAAAAGTGCGGCAAGGGGCGATTTGCGAGCTGAAGTCCTCCAGGTTGTCGAGGCAGGCATACTGCTGCCCCAACACTTTTGAGTTGAAATCAATCAGGGTGGTCAGCTCCATTTTTTCGCAGGGCAGCGCCACCAGTTCTGCGCCGGTTTTTTCGTCCTTGTAGCGCAGCGGTTCTTTTATTTCAAAAACTTCTTTTTCATCCTCCAGTTCCACAATGCCGGCATTGCCGACCATTTTCACAAATTCTATGGCGCTGCCGTCAAGGATGGGCACTTCCGGCCCGTTGATATCCACCAGTACATTGTCCACGCCGAGGCCAAAGAGGGCAGCCATGAGGTGCTCCACGGTGCTTACATGGGCATCGCCCTGACGAATGGTTGTGCCCCGCAGGGTGGTGGTCACGTTGCTGACATCGGCTTTGATGACCGGCGTGCCGGGCAGGTCGAGCCTGCGAAAGCGAATGCCGTAATTGGCTTCGGCGGGACACAACGTCAAACTGACCTCACATCCCGTGTGGAGCCCTACCCCACTTAGGCTTACCTGTTTTTGTATGGTACGTTGTTTCATCTGTTTACAAGTCGCTGATTTCAATGGTACAAATGGAACTCACCACGATTGAATAATCACGGCCGTTTCTCCATCACTTTGTACCCTTATCAGCATTTAGCTTTTTCTCCAGTTGGGTCAGTTTGCGCAACAACTCAGGCAGCCGTTTGAACACGGCGTAGGCGCGAAGATACTGCGAATAAGGCAAGGCCGGAGAACCATACACGGCACTTCCCTCCTTTTCGATGTTGGCAGCCACGCCGCTCTGGGCCTGCACCTGGATGCCGTCGGCTACGCGGATGTGGCCTACGAAACCGCTTTGGCCGCCAATTCTGCAGCCTTTACCGATGCGGGCACTGCCGGCAAAACCAGCCTGGGCAGCCACCACCGTATTGGCTCCGATTTCCACGTTGTGGGCCACCATCACCAGGTTGTCGAGTTTTACCCCCCTTCGGATAAACGTAGAGCCGAGGGTGGCCCTGTCAACAGTGGTATTGGCGCCGATCTCCACATCATCCTCGATGACCACATTTCCGATCTGGTTGATCTTGCGGTAGCTGCCGTCGGGTTGCGGAGCGAAGCCAAAACCATCACTGCCGATGACGACGTTGGCGTGCAAGGTGCAGTTGTTGCCGATGACGCAGTCGTGGTAGATGCGAACACCCGGGTACAGCACACAGTTTTCGCCGATGCGCACATTGCGGCCTATGTACACCTGGGGGTAAACCACCGTTCCTTTGCCGATGCTGGCACCGGCTTCCACCACGGCATAGGCTCCCAGGCTGACCTCTGCTGCCAGTTTTGCGGTGGGATGCACGGAAGCAGAGCGGTCAACGCCGTTTTCATGGTGCTGCTTCCGGTCGAACCTGGCGAGGAGGAAACGGACAGCTTCGTAAACATCCGGAACCCGTATGAGTGCTTTGGCGGCAATCGGTTTGCTCGGCACAAAGTCCTCGGCGGCCAGCAGAACGGCTGCGGGCACTTCGTAGGCAAATTGTTCGTATTTGGGATTTGCGAGAAAAGTCAATGCATCAGTCCCCCCTTCTTCGATCTTTCCCGGGCGGCTCACCAGGGCAGCAGGGTCGCCTTCCAGCTTGCCGCCCAACAACTGTGCTATTTCACTCGCTGCGATTTGCATGCGGCAAAGATAGGCAGGCCCCGCCAGTTGGGAATTCGGCCCGGGAGGCTTTTTTGGCAAAGTGCCTGTCCTTTTGAGGACGCCTCATAATGGTTGTGGTATTCCTGTTTTGGCTCACCCACCTACATTTGCCCAAATTTTGAATTCAACAAACATGATCAAGATAGGCACCCGTGGCAGCAAACTGGCCCTCTGGCAGGCTGAATACACCCAAAAACAGTTGAAAGACCTAGGCGTGGATTCAGAACTGGTCATCATCAAAACCAAAGGCGACAACATCCAGCACCTCAGCTTCGACAAAATCGAAGGCAAAGGTTTTTTTACGAAGGAACTGGAAGAATCCCTGCTGAGTGGCGAGGTGGACATGGCTGTCCACAGCATGAAGGACCTGCCCACCGAACAGCCTGCAGGACTGGTGCTGGCCGCAGTTTCGTACCGTGAAAACCCGGCTGACTGGCTCATCATCCGGCAGGGTGCCGAAGCCGACGGGAAACTGTTGCGACTGCCGGAGGAAGCCATCGTCGGCACTTCTTCTGCCCGCCGCAAGGCGCAGATGCTGGCACTTCGGCCCGATGTGCAATTGAAAGACATTAGAGGCAATGTGCCCACCCGCCTGGAAAAACTCCGCTCCGGAGATTTCGACGCCATCCTGCTGGCGGCTGCCGGTCTGCAGCGCCTGGATATTCCCCTCGACGATTTCACCGTCGTGCGCTTCAATCCGGTAGAGTTTGTGCCGGCACCAGCACAGGGCGTATTGGCATTCCAATGCCGGGAGGCGGACAAGGAGACCCGCCGCATTCTGGCCAAATTGCACCACCCGGAGGTGGCGGCCTGCACCAACGTGGAGCGCAAGGTGCTGCAACTGATTGGCGGTGGATGCCATGCCCCGCTGGGGGCCTATTGCAAGCGCGACAATGCGGGCAACTACCACGCCTGGGTTGCCTACGCCAAAGCATGGGACCAGCCGCTGCGGCGTGCTCAGCTGTCGCAGGCTACCCATTTCAGGCTGGCCGAGCAGTTGTTGGAGCAGTTGAGCTGATTTTTTCGCTTCGCAATCGGCCGTTCCTCGATTCTGCGATAACTTCACCGCCAATTCAGGGACAAATCCTTGCCGATGTCTGCCAGAATAACCTTTCTGTCCATCTTGTTTCTCTTCGGCTTTTCAAGCCAAACAGCGCTCCATGCACAGCTCTGGACCATGAGGAACAAACCCGCTTCCAACCCAAACCCGGTGATGTGGGAACTTGGCCTGCACACCGGCAGCGCCGTTCTCCTCGCCGACATCGACGCCCAGCCCGGCCTGGCCTCCGGCTTTCACCTTCGAAAATCACTGGATTACCTCTTCTCACTCCGTGCCGAGGCCCGGTACCTTCGCTTTCGCAACAGCGACCAACAGGACGGCACCACCCGCACGAACTTCTTTTCCGGCGAACTGCAACTGCTGGTTACGCTCAACAATTTCAACTGGAGCAGCAAAGGCCCCCGCCGATTCAACCTGTACACCTGGCTGGGCGGCGGTGTAAATCATTACGCAGTGAAGGTCAAGGAAAAGATCAGTGCCGATCTGAGACCTGTTTCTTCCTCGCAAACCCATGCCGGAACCGGAATGGGCTTGGCCTGGAAAATCAATGACCGGTTCAACATCGGCCTGGAAGCCGGCGCCATGATCCTCTTCGGCAACAATGCCGACAGGCTGGATGGCATTTCACGCCGGGGAAATGATGTGGCCGCCTTTTCGAGCCTCCGGCTCAACTACAACATCGGCGATACCCGCCGGCGCAGCCAGCCCCTGTACTGGGCCAGCCCCATCGATGCCATTCTGGAACAGGTGACCGAGGTGAAGACGCCCGCCCCGGTCAACTTCTCCGACCAGGACCACGACGGCGTGCTGGATGAACTCGACCTGGACCCTCACACTCCTCCCGATGTGCCCGTTGACACCCGCGGCCGCCCCCTCGACAGCGACGGCGATGGCCTGCCGGATTACGAAGACCCCGACCCCTACATTCCTTTTTACGACAAAAACAAAACCCTGACAGAAGAGGAAATCAGGCAAATCGTTCGGGACGAACTAAACAAAACCAAACCCGAAGCCGACATCGATCCGGAAGTGATCAACGCCTTCCTGCCCCTGATCCATTTTGACGAAGACAGCGACAACATCCGCTATGCCGATCACGCCCACCTGGCCACGGTGGCCCGGCTGATGAAACGCTATCCCAATATCCGGCTGGTGGTCAAAGGCTTTACCGACCGAACTGCTTCCAGAACCTACAACCTGGATCTTTCTTACCGTCGTGCCAAAGCGGTTATCGACTACCTCGTTCACGTCCACGGCATCGAACGCCACCGTTTAATCTTGCAGTACAGCGGCGAGGACGATCCTCTGGTGCCCAGCCGCAGCAGTGAAATCATCAATCGCAGGGTGGAATTCAGAATCGCAACGAGCGGCGATAGGGAAATGGAGAGAAATTGAGCCCCGAATCCCGAAATCCTTCGGGATCGGGGGAAGAACTGAGGAATCGAGGGAGCTAGCACCCCCAAACTCTACACTCTACACCCTAAACCCTAAACTAATTAAACCGCAGAGTTGAACGGAGTTATTACACGGAGTTCCACAGAGTTTTGGCACGGAGTTTCACTGAGCTAGCACCCCCAAACTCTACACTCTACACCCTAAACCCTAAACTAATTAAACCGCAGAGTTATCAGAGTTGAAAACAGAGTTGAACAGAGTATTCCCGCCCAACATACAACCTACAACCTACAACCTCCATAATCCCCATAATCCTCATAATCCTCCCCTCAATACTGCCCGGTAGCCAGCAAGACCAGGGTACAGGCTTCCAGGACTTCAAAGCCTTCAATCTTGGCCCGCCACATAAAATGCGGTTCTTCGGCGCCGGGATTGAAGATCAGCCTTTTGGGTTTGATCACATCCAGCATCCAGTCGTAGTATTCTTCCAAGCGTTGAGGATTCAGGTAGATGGTTATGGTGTGGACGTCCTCTATTTCAGGTTTTCCTATCACAATGGGGATGCCGTCGATTTCACCTTCCCGAATGCCAATGGGGATTACTTCATGACCGGCCGCTTTAAGCCGCATCACGGCTGTGTAGGCATACCGGGCAGGATTTGGTGAAGCGCCTAATACGATGGTCTTTTTCATGCGGGCGAGGTGAAGTTTTCGGCTGCCAAACTAGGTTATGAAAATGGATTATTGAAAATGGATGGGGTTGATATTTGTTTTCCGAAGGGAGGTAAAACACACAGGCCGGATGGAACTGTGTCCATCCGGCCCGGCTTTGTGCTTGTGATTCAATTGATCAAACCAACAGGCGCATCGGCTCTTCCAGAATTCCTTTGAGGGTCTGGAGGAATTCGGCGCCGGTGGCTCCGTCCACCACGCGGTGGTCGCAGGACATGGTGACCTTCATCATGTGGCCGATGGTGATCTCACCGTTTTTCACAACGGGTTTTTGAATGATGGCACCCACGGCCAGGATGCAGGAATCCGGCGGGTTGATGATGCCGGTGAACTCTTCGATGCCAAACATGCCGAGGTTGGAGATGGTAAAGGTGTTGCCGCTCATTTCTTCCGGTTGCAGTTTGCGCTGGCGGGCTTTTTCGGCGTAGGCCTTCACTTCCTGGTTGATTTGCGACAGCGACTTCATGTCTGCATGGCGGATGACGGGTACCAGCAAACCTTCATCCACGGCCACGGCCACTCCGATGTTTACATGGTGGTTGTAGCGGATCCTGTCATTGAGCCAGGAGGCGTTGATGGCCGGGTGCTGGCGAAGGGCCACTGCCGTTGCTTTTACGACGATGTCGTTGAAAGATATTTTGACCGGTGAAAGTTCGTTGAGGCGGGGGCGCATTTCCACCACATTGCCCATGTCGATTTCCATGGTGAGGTAGAAGTGCGGCGCAGTGAACTTGCTCTCACTGAGGCGGCGGGCAATGGTTTTTCGCATCTGGCTCAGTGGCTTGTCCTCGAAGGACTCCACGCCGGGAACGGCAAAGGCCGGTGCGGCGGGGGCGCTGGCTGCTGCGGGTTCTGCGCCTCTGGTTTCGAGGTAGGCCTCTACGTCGCGTTTAACGATGCGGCCGTTGTCGCCGGTGCCCTGAATGGCCGAAAGGTCTATGCCAGCTTCTTTTGCGATGGATTTGGCCAGCGGGGAAGCTTTGATGCGTCCTTCCGAAGGCGTGGCAGCCGGTGCTTCGGCAACGGAGGCCGGTGCAGCGGGTGCGGTGGTGGTGGCCGCTGGCTCGGCGGTCTGGGCGGCCGGGGCCGGTTGCTCGGCCTGGGCATTGGAAGCGCCCTGCTCGGCAGCCAGTGCGGCTTTCCAGTCTTCATCCTTGTCGCCAATAACAGCGATGACGCTCTCAACGGGCACGGCGCCTTCTTTCACAGCGATGTGAAGCAGGTAGCCCTCCCAGAGGCTTTCAAAATCCATGGTGGCTTTGTCGGTTTCTATTTCTGCCAGCAGTTCCCCCGGCTCCACTTTATCACCTTCCTTTTTGTGCCAGGCAATGATGTTGCCCTCTTCCATGGTGTCGCTGAGGCGGGGCATTTTGATGATTTCGGCCATTTCGTTTTTCTTTAAATTGGTACTTGTTTTAAGTGGGTGTTGGTCCTGAAAGGACGCTGATTTGGCAGGGCGTTGATTCACCGTGCAGCGGTGACATGAGCTTCTTCGCAAAAATGCAATAATTTCGCCTTTCGCTTTTACCCCCTTTTTGCGAAGAGGCGCAAAAATATGTTTCTGATTGAAAACAGGGAACCAACATCCACAATCCTAAAGAGTTCCAACAGCAATTGATGAACTATTCTTCCAAACTGATAGAAGAAGCCGTTGAGGCATTTGCAGGTTTGCCGGGCATTGGCCGCAAGACGGCCCTGCGGCTGACCCTTCACCTGGTGAACCAACCGCCGGAAAAGACCGTGGAGTTTGCTGAGGCCATCCGCAAGATGCGGCAAAACATCAAGCACTGCTCGGTGTGCCACAACCTCTCAGATGAACCCATCTGCCAGGTTTGCGCCGACAAACGGCGCGACAGCTCGCTGATCTGCGTGGTGGAGAGTATCCGCGACGTGATGGCCATCGAGGATACCGGACAGTACCGGGGCCTGTACCACGTGTTGGGCGGGCTCATCAACCCGCTGGAGGGCATTGGCCCCGATGCGCTGACCATTGACTCGCTTTTGCAGCGCGTTGCCGCAGGCGAAGTAAAGGAAGTCATCATGGCCATTTCTCCCACCATCGAAGGCGATACCACCATGTTTTACATTTCGAAAAAGCTGCAAGGTGGCGGTGTCAATGTCAGCAGCATTGCCCGTGGCGTGGCTTTTGGCGGGGAATTGGAATACGCCGATGAAGTGACCCTGGGCCGCAGCATTGTGGGCAGGGTGCCTTACCAACTCAACAACGAGTAGCCCGCCCATGGAGCTCTCCGTCATAATTGTCAATTACAACGTCCGCTACTTTTTGGAGCAGGCCCTGCAATCTGTGCAGCGGGCTGCCGCCGCATTGCCGGCAGGCGAGGTGGAAGTGTTCGTGGTTGACAACAACTCGGTTGACAACTCGGTGGCCATGGTGCGGGAGAAATTTCCGGAGGTGAAGCTCATCGAGAACCAGCAAAACACCGGCTTTTCCACCGCCAACAACCAGGCGATCCGGCAGGCCGCCGGTCGTTATGTGCTGCTGCTGAATCCGGATACCGTGGTGCGGGAGGATACCTTTGTAAAGTGCATCCAGTTCATGGATGCCCACCCCGATGCCGGGGCGCTGGGGGTGCGGATGATCGATGGCAGCGGCAAGTTTTTGCCGGAGAGCAAGCGGGGCTTCCCGGCTCCTTTCGTGGCTTTCTGCAAAACTTTCGGCCTGTCGAGGCTCTTCCCAAAATCAAAGCTTTTCAACCGCTACCACCTGGGATTCCTGGATGAGCACGAAACCAATGAAGTGGATGTACTGGCGGGGGCCTTTATGTTTATCCGGAAGGCCGTTTTGGACGAGATCGGACTGCTGGACGAAGCCTTCTTCATGTACGGTGAGGACATAGACCTGAGCTACCGCATCGTGCAGGCAGGGTACAAAAACTACTACTTTCCGGAGACTACCATCATCCACTACAAAGGCGAGAGCACCAAAAAAGGCAGCCTGAATTATGTGCGTACCTTTTACAATGCCATGCTCATCTTTGCCCGTAAGCATTTCAGCGGGCGGCAGGCCCGGCTGTTCATCGCCATGATCTATGCAGCGGTGTATTTCCGGGCGGCGCTGGCGCTGGTTTCGGGCTTTTTCCGGCGCTGGAGCTTCTTTCTGGCGGATGCTGCCCTGATCAGCGGCGGACTGGTCTTGCTGAAAAACTTCTGGGCCAACTACTACTACCACGATCCCAACTATTACCCCGACAGTTTCCTGTACATCAATGTGCCGGTCTATACGCTGTTTTGGCTGGGGGCGGTCTTTTTCAACGGCGGTTACGACGAGCCTTTCAACCTGCGGCGCCTCATCCGGGGGCTGCTTACGGGCACGGTGCTACTGCTCGCCGTTTACGGCCTCTTGCCTTTGGAGCTAAGGCCTTCCCGGGCCATCCTGCTGATGGGGGCCATCTGGGCTGTGGCTGCCACCACTGCATTGCGCACTTTTCTGCACTTCGCCCGTTCGGGCAATTTCAGGGTGGGCAGAACCCGTCCGTCCAATCTCATCATCGTCGGTTCGGAAAAAGAAAGCGAGCGTGTGCGGCAACTTCTGGCACTGGCCCAGGTTCCAAAAAACTACATCGGAACGGTGGCCCCCGGCAAGGACTATGACCCCGCCAAAAGCCTGGCAGGCATCGAACGCCTCAACGAAGTGGTGAACATCTTCAAAGTGGATGAGGTCATTTTTTGTGCCGCCGATATCAGCTCGGACAGCATCATGCAGTGGATGACCCGGCTGGGTCCCTCGGTCCACTACAAAATCGTTCCGAAGGAAAGCCTGAGCATCATTGGCAGCCACTCCAAAGACAGCGCCGGTGAGCTGTACACCATCGAGATCAGCTACCGCATTGCCTCGCCCGTTTCCCGAAGGAACAAGCGCATGCTGGACCTGCTCCTGCTGCCCCTGGTGCCTTTCTTTTTTCTCTTCGCAAAACGGAAAGGAGCATTGCTGCGCAACAGCCTGCAAATTTTGACTGGAAAAAAATCATGGGTAGGATACGCCACCGGCAACCCCGCTCAGTCTGCCAACCGCTTTCCCTCCATCAAACCCGGCCTGCTCAGCCCCGCCGATGCACTGACCCTGCCCGTAAAGGATGAACACACCCTGCGCCACCTGGATTTTCTCTACGCCAAAGACTACGACGTATGGCAAGACCTTGAAATCGTCTGGAAAGGGTGGCGGAAGTTGTAAACCGGTGCCCAAAAAACCTCAAAAACCCTCAAAAACCTCAAGTCCTCACCCCTTCCTTTTCTCCAGCGCCTCCAGCAATTCTTTTGCTTTCTTGCCGTAGTCGCTGTTGGTCTTTTTGGACATGGCGGAGAGGATCTTCTTCATCTTTTCATCGTCCATTTTTCCGGTGGCGAAATCGCATAGCAGCACGGTCCATTGAGCGCTTTCGAGGTAGAATTGGCGGCTGAGGGGGTCAAAGGCCTCTTTGTTGTTTTGCACGGAAGTGATGAAATCCCGCAGCGCAGAGGCGGCCTCCTCGTATTTGCCTTCCTGAAACAGGCTGTGGCCCTTTTCAAACTGTTCCACCAGCACCTGGCCGGAATCGTCCTGAGCGCCCATGGTGTTAGAGCTCATGGGGGCTACGTAGGCATTCTTTGCCAGTTGCAAGTTGCTTTGGTTGGCACCCTGAAAGTACATCCAGGCGGCAAAGACAATGACGACGATGCTGGCTGCTACGGCAATTCTGCGCCACATGGGATTGAGTTGGCGGGTTTTGGCTTGTCTGCGTTTTTTCTGTTTCATGGAACCAGTTTTTGAACGTTTTGATTGGGAACTTTTTGCCCATTGCTTCACTTCGGCTGCAAAGTTAGCATCCTGAAGTGCATCTAATCCAGTCAGCAGTTGCCGGTAGGTTTCCACTTCCTTTTGGAGTGCCTCATCAGCAGCCATCCGGGCTTCAAAATTGCGGCGGCTCTCCCCGTCCATCTGGTTTCGGAGGTAGGCTTCGATTTCTGATATGTCGAATGAATTGGGCATTTTTTCAGTTGGCAGTTTCAAAAAAACTTGTAATCCTCATAATCCTTCTAACCACAGAGTTATCAGAGTTTGAGACAGAGTTATTACACGGAGTTTCACGGAGGGTAGCTCGTAGCTCGTAGCTCGTAGCTCGTGGCTGATTCTGCTAAACCCTATAATCTTCTATAATCCATAATAAACCACAGAGTTCCACAGAGTTTTAACACGGAGTTTCATAGAGCCAGCTCCCCCAAACTATACACCCTACACCCTAAACTCTACACTTTCTAACCACAGAGTTATCAGAGTTTGAAACAGAGTTGAACAGCGTATTCCTGCTAAACTCTCATAACCCTCCATAACCCTCCATAATCCTCCATAATCCTCCATAATCCTCATAATCCCCATAATCCCAACAACATCACTCCACCAGCTTTCTCATTTTCCGAAGGCAATCGAACTTGCGTTTTCTGAAAGCCTCAGGAGAGGGGATTTTCATGAGATCGCAAACTTCTTTGGGTTCCTTTTCTTCGATAAACACCAGTGTGAGGAACTGCTGGCACTTGCCGCCGAGTTTGTTCAGCAGGCGGCTGACCAGTTCGGCACAGTGGTGCCTGTCGTGTTCTTCTTCAATCGGGTTTTCGGGGAGGTCCGGCACTTCATCGGGGAAGGTCAGTTTTGAGCGGCCCCGTTTCCTGCACAGGTTTTTGCCGATGGCAAAAAGATAGGTGCGCAGGCTGCTTCGCAGGGGAGTTTCCAGTTTCCCTTCCCGGATGTTCCGGTGCAACAAGACGATGGCTTCCTGGTACATCTGGTCGGCCTCATCGCTGTCCACGTTGCCGTATTTGATGAGGAAGGCCGCAAACGGCTGACGGTTGTCGTCAAAAAAGCTGTGCCACCGCTGCCGGTCGCCGCTTTTCAGTTGAATCAACAGTTTTTCGTCTTGCCGGTATTTGCTCATTGATGTTTGGGAATGGAAGTTCGTTACCAGTTGGCCGGGTAAAGTTGCATTTTTTTTCACCTCCGGCAATGCGGCATTGCGCCAGCGAAGATGAAACCGGGGATGCTGCCAAATCGTACTTTTGCGGCAAAATGAGTTTATGACGAAAGAAATCCACCGTTCAAGAGCGCAAGAATCGAGAGCTGCCATTCAGCAATTGTACATCTCCATGCGCCACCTGTTCATCAGGGGCAGCTACAAACCACTGGGTGTCAGTGGGGAGGCCATGATCGAAGCTTTGCAAAATCTCTCTCCGGAAATTTATGGCGACATCAACGACCCGGAAAAAGTGGAACTGGACGGCCTGCTGTACATTTTTCAGCGGCTGCCGCAGGGCATAGAGGAATGTCGCTATGTGCGCCTCATTACCAAAGAAGGGTTCGAAAATTCAGAGTTCGACCCCATCGTGCCGGCCAAACGCCGGCGCAACTGCTACCGCATCGACGAAGAGCAGATGTTCGTGGAAATGACCAACGGCAGGGGAGATATCTACGACATTCTAACGCATCTCACATTCATGTACATAGAGTCGGAAAAAATCCGGCGCAATGCCCTGGACCAGAAAAACCGCAAACGCCGCGACTGGCTCAACCTCGAAAAGATCATCCAGTTGGAAGATGCCGGCCGGGAGTTTGACAAGGAAGTGGCAGCCACCTACCTGAGTACCATCCTCGGCCGCACCTTTGCCGAGACGCTGGAGGCAGTTAACCGCTTTGAGGAAACGCCCAAAGTGAACAGCCTTTTTCACATTGCTTACTGGCTGGGCAAGCTCAGCATTGAGGAGGAGGTGGAGAAGAACGACCGTGAAATCAGCTTCTCGGCAGCCCTGCGTGAGCGCATCGGGCACCACGTTTACGGGGAGCTTTGGGCCAACCAGATCAAACAACTGTTGCACCGCAAAAACTGGCTGCACCGCCCGCTGCACATCATCAGCTCCAACCCGCACAGCGTGATGAACTCACTCTTTGCTCAGGCGGCCCTGCGTGAAACGCATGAATTTGAATCGGTGGAGGCTGCGGCCCGTGAGCTGAGCCATCCGGAAAACGAGGAGCTCAGGCACCTGGTGGAAGCTTTTGCCACTGAGCACGGCATGTACCAGCTAACCGATACCAGCGGCACCAACCTCCTGGTGCAGATTTTTGATACCACGCGGCTCAGTGAAAAGATTTTGCCGAAGGAAATAAGCTGGGATTTTGACTATATCCGGTCGGAAAAACCCATCCTCCTGGTCATGGATTACGCCTTCGGTGAACAGGCCTTCGAGGTTATGGACGAGCTGCTGAAACCCCATGTGAACGGTGAGGAGCGCATCCCGCTCAATGTGGCGTCCATTTCCATCATGGGCAAGGCCGGCATCCTCTGCGGTGAAAAGGGCGACATCATGGTGCCCACGGCCCATGTGTTTGAGGGCACCGCCGACAACTATCCAATCGACAACGATTTTAAGAAGGAAGATTTCGAAGGGCATGGACTGAAAGTGTTTCAGGGTACCATGATCACCGTTTTGGGTACCTCTTTGCAGAACAAGGACATCCTGCGCTACTTCCTGAAATCATCCTGGCGGGCCATAGGGCTGGAAATGGAGGGCGCTCATTACCAGAAAGCCATTCAGGCAGCCTCCCGCATCCGCAACAGTGTAAATCCAAACCTGGTGCTTCGTTACGCCTACTACGCTTCTGACAATCCGCTGCTGACCGGCCACACCCTGGCCTCCGGCAGCCTGGGCGAAGAAGGTGTGAAACCCACCTACCTGATCACCCTGAAAATTCTGAACAGGGTAGGGCAGCAGCCGGCCCGGCCGGTTTCTGACGAAAAGGTGGTTCTGAGAGCAGACTGAAATTTGCCGAAGGAAAAATGGATCAAAAAGCCAGCAGCATTCTCGAACTGGGTTTGTACCTCTTCATTGGTATCACCCTGTTGGTTTTACCCGCCGATTTTTTCGATACGGGACCTGCCGTTTGCTTCTCCCAGACATTTTTTGATCGCCCCTGCCTGGGCTGTGGCATGACACGCGCCTGCATGCACCTCATCCACCTCGATTTTGCCACCGCCATCGATTACCACCCTTTTTGTGTGGTGGTGGCCCCTTTGCTGGCCGGTCTCATCGCCTTGCGCAGTTGGAAACTGATAAGGAGGATTATTTAGGGATGAGGGATGAAAGTGCTAGCGCCTCCAAACTCTACACTCTACACCCTAAACTCTACACTATTTTAACCGCAGAGTTGAACAGAGTTATTAAACAGAGTTCCACAGAGGATGGCGTGTGGCTCGTGGCTCGTAGCTCGTAGTAAGTGCTAGCGCCTCCAAAACCCTACACCCTAAACTCTTTCAACCGCACAGTTGAACAGAGTTATTACACAGAGTTGCACAGAGTTTTAGCACGGAGCTCCTCGGAGATGAAGGAGCTAGCGCTCCCAAACTCTACTCTCTACTCCCTACTCCATTTACCAACCGCAGAGTTCCACAGAGTTTTAGCACGGAGTTCCACGGAGATGAAGGAGCTAGCGCTCCCAAACCCTACACCCTAAACTCTACACTCTAAACCCTAAACCCTAAACCACTTACTTAATCTCCCAGGTATTGTTCCCGGCCAGCAGGGCATCGAGGTCGCCTTCACCCAGCTTTTTGGTGGCGGTATCCAGTTGATCGAAGAGCAGTTCTTCGTAACAGGGGCGCTGCGTCTGGTAGAATACGCCAAATGGGCGTGGCAGCCCTTCCGGGTTTTTCACCCTGTCGTCAAAAAAGCGGGAGAGGATCTGGGCCTTGATGAGGTCGTGCTCATCGTGCACCCAGAGGTCGTCGATGCTCCACTTGCCGTCAGTCATGCTGACTACCCTGGGTGTGAAACCGTCGAGGCGGACACCCCACTGGTGTTCATTGCCGAAGAGCAAAGGCTTACCGTGCTCCAGGAAGATGGTGGTTTCCGGTTTGGTGGATTTTTCTGTGAAAGAAAAGAAGGCACCGTCGTTGAAAATGTTGCAGTTCTGGTAGATCTCAACGAAGGCCGTGCCCTTGTGGGCCTCGGCTCGGGCCAGCATTTCCTTCAGGTGTTTCGGATCGCGGTCCATGGAGCGGGCCACGAAGGTAGCCTCGGCACCCAGCGCCACGGCGATGGGGTTCACCGGGTGATCGATGGAGCCAAAAGGCGAAGAAGAAGTGCGTTTGTTCTCTTCCGAGGTTGGCGAGTACTGTCCTTTAGTAAGGCCGTAAATCTGGTTGTTGAACAGCAGCACATTGACGCTGAAATTTCTGCGGAAGATGTGCAGCAGGTGGTTGCCGCCGATGGACAGGCCGTCGCCGTCGCCAGTGATGATCCACACGTTCAGGTTGGGGTTGGCCACCCGCAGGCCCGAAGCGATGGCCGGTGCACGGCCGTGGATGGAGTGCATACCGTAGGTTTCCATGTAGTACGGGAAGCGGGAAGAGCATCCGATACCGGAGATGAACACGGTGTTGTGCTGTGTTCTGCCGAGGTCGGCCAGGGTTGATTGGACTTGTTTCAGAATGGAATAATCACCGCAGCCCGGGCACCAGCGCACGTCCTGATCGGTGGCGAAATCCTTGGCTTTGAGCGGTTGTCCGTTTTCCTGATTGATATTCTGATTTACAGCCATGACACTTATGTTTTATTGGCCCGCCGGGCCAATGATTTGTTCAGAAATGGTGGTTACTTCAGTTGTTGCAGGGCAAACTCATAGAGTTCTTCCGTTGAAATGGGAACACCCTGGATCTTGTTGTACTGGATCAGCGGCACCAGGAACTTGTCGCGCAGCACCCTTGCCAGTTGCCCATTGTTGATCTCGGGTACGATGATCTTGTCGAATTTGCCGAGCAGATCGCCGAGGTTGCGCGGGAAAGGCTTGAGGTAGCGCAGGTGGGCGTGCCCCACTTTGTAACCCACTTCCCGCAGTCTTTCGGCCGTCGCTTCGCAAACGCCATAGGTGGAGCCCCATCCGAGCAGCAGCAGGTCGCCTTCTTCATGACCAGACTCCAGCTTTTGTTCCGGAATGTAGTCGGCTATCTTTTCCACCTTGGCCTCGCGGGTTTTCACCATGTGTTCGTGGTTGGCCGGGTCGTAAGACACATTGCCCGTCACGTCTTCTTTTTCGAGTCCGCCCACGCGGTGCACCAGGCCCGGGGTGCCCGGGATGGCCCATTTGCGCACCAGCCTTTCATCCCTTTGGTAAGGCATGAATGGTTCGCCGTTTTCAGAGGGTTTGGCGAATTCGACTTTTATTTCCGGAATGTCTTGGGCCTTCGGAAAACGCCAGGGTTCGGCACCGTTGGCGATGTAGCCGTCGCTGAGCAGGATGACCGGGGTCATGTGTTGCAAGGCGATGCGGCAAGCCTCGAAAGCAGCGTCGAAACAATCGGCTGGCGTAGAGGCCGAAATAACCGGCATGGGGCTTTCGCCGTTGCGGCCGTAGAGGGCCTGAAGCAGGTCGGCCTGCTCGGTTTTCGTCGGAAGGCCGGTGGAAGGCCCTCCCCGCTGCACGTTGACGATGACCATCGGCAATTCCAGCATCACGGCCAGGCCGAGGGCTTCACCTTTCAGTGCAAGGCCCGGGCCGGAGGTTCCGGTTACGGCCAGGTTACCCCCGTAGGCAGCTCCGATGGCCGAAGCCGCAGCGGCAATCTCATCTTCTGCCTGGAAGGTTCTGACGCCAAAGTTTTTATGCTTCGCAAGGCCGTGCAGGATGTTGGATGCAGGGGTGATGGGGTATGACCCGTAAAACAGCGGCAAGCCCGATTTTTTCGAAGCGGCAATCAACCCGAGGATGAGGGCATCGTTGCCCATGATGCTGCGGTAGGTGCCAGGTTCCAGCGTTGCAGGACGGACAGTATAGCGGGTTGTGAAAGTTTCTGTGGTGTCGCCAAAGTGATAGCCGGCCATCAGCACCTTCTTGTTGGCGTCGAGAATGTCCGGTTTCTTCGCAAATTTCGTTTCCAGAAACTTAATGGTGGAGTCCAGCGTCCGGTTGTAGCGCCAGAGGAGGAAGCCGAGCACGAACATGTTTTTGCAGCGATCTTTCTCTTTCATGCTCAAGGGAGAGTCAGCCAGGGCCTCCCGGGTCATCTTCGTCACCTGGATTTTGATGACTTCGTAGCCGTCCAGCGTTCCGTCTTCCAGCGGGTTGGCTCCGTCGGGGTATTTGGCAAGTCGCAGGTTTTTGCTGTCGAAGCCGTCCTCGTTCACGATGATGGCGCCGTCTTTTCGCACCCGGTTCAGGTTGGTTTTCAAGGCGGCGGCATTCATGGCCACCAGCACGTCAAAGCGGTCGCCAGGGGTGTACACCTTGCGGCTGCCAAAGTGAAGCTGAAAGCCCGAGACGCCAGCCAGGGTGCCAGCCGGGGCACGGATTTCGGCGGGGTAATCCGGGAAAGTTGCCAGGTCGTTTCCGGCAATAGCGGCCTCATCGGTGAACAAGCCGCCGGTCAGTTGCATACCATCGCCGGAGTCGCCGGCAAATTTGATGATGACATCATCCTTTTCGAGAATTGCACTTTTCATATCGTACGCTGTTTTATCGCTGTAGCCCTGCGGGCAATGAAAAAATTCGAAGCAATGTAGCAAATTTCGCTTCCTGTCTGGTAATCCGTCTATGCCATGAATAAAAGTCACCGGAATTCGGGGGTTAGAATTGTTGAATTGTTGAAATTGTTGATTTGTTGAATTGTTGAAGTGTTGAAATGTGAGCTCAATGCAATAGGCCATTTTGCATTGGAGGTGTCTGTTAATATGGTTTAGAGAGCTCTCGATTTCCCACAATTCTCAATCTCATCGAAAAGTGTCTCTGCAACACGGCTTAATAGAATGTGAAAAAATCATTTTTCAATCGCTGTTCCTGGCAGTGACCAAAAGCCCCGATTACATCAGCCATCTTGTAACCCGCTGTTTCAACGGCGGGAATTTTGCCAGTCCCCCTACCCACATCAAACTTCTATTC
>PAAY01000059.1 GCA_002698985.1 Saprospirales bacterium
AGGCGTTGAAAAACTCAAACATTTTGTATTGCATTTTTCTCCAATTTGTGTCAAAGAACGTAAAAATAACAGAACCAATCAATCCTGCCTCAAGGGGGGAGGAAGCTCTACTATAATTGGCAAGAAAAGCTTTTGATGTTTCAGGAATCCCGGGGGTGGGAAAATCCTATGTGAAAATCGTTTTTAACCCGAATTAGACTTTTTGCCGGTTCCTCAAATCCTTCCTGCCTGCCCTGTCTGGCAGCCAGACGGGTCGGCAGACAGGAGTTCCTCAATTCTCCTCTTCCTCCTAAATTGCGCCAGCGAACCAAAACAAAAGAATTATGCAACCCTTTCACCTTGCCTTTCCCGTTACCGACCTGGAGAAGACCTACGAATTCTACCACGGCCTGCTGGGCTGCCCGGTCGGTCGCTCCTCTGACCGCTGGATCGATTTCGATTTCTGGGGCAACCAGCTGGTGGCGCACCTGGTAGATGAGCCCGGCACCGAACCCACCCACAACGAGGTGGATGGCAAACAGGTGCCCGTGAAGCATTTTGGCGCCATCCTGGAAATGGACGAGTGGGAAGCCCTGGCCGAAAAACTAAAAAACCACGGCATCGAGTTCATCATCGAGCCTTACGTCCGCTTCAAAGGTGAGCCGGGAGAGCAGGCCACCATGTTTTTTCTGGACCCCTGTGGCAATGCCATCGAGTTCAAATCCTTCCGGGATTTCGGGCAGATCTTCGCAAAATAGCCTGGCAGCATTGCCCCGCCAGGGGCGAAATACTCAATGATTGAAACATTTTACTCAATGCACTGAGTATTTTTACTCAATCAATTGAGTACTTTTACTCACCGAGTTGAGTAACTATTAAGCACATCTGTTTCTCCATGTTTAAAAGGCCCTATTTTGACGAAGTGAGGAAAAGGCTGTTGGAGCCAAGGAAGTTCATTCAGGTCATCGCCGGACCACGTCAGGTAGGTAAGACCACATTGATCAATCAGGTTCTGGCCGATCTTGAAATCCAGTCAAGTTACGTTTCAGCTGACGGTGTAGATGCTTCTGATACAATCTGGATCACTCAACAGTGGGAATCATCCAGGTTGAAGATGAAATTATCCGGAGCTGAGGAGGCTGTTCTTGTCTTCGACGAAATTCAAAAAATTTCCAGGTGGAGTGAAGAGGTGAAAAAGCAGTGGGACCGGGATAGCAGGGAGGGCATCAAGCTCAAAATTGTCTTGTTGGGATCTTCTCAGCTATTGATGCAGGAATGCTTGACCGAATCACTGACAGGACGGTTTGAGCAGATCAGGTTAGGGCATTGGTCTTTCATTGAAGTGCACGAAGCGTTTGGCTTGTCGCCGGAACAATATATATGGTTTGGCGCCTATCCGGGCTCCATGGATTTGAAGGATGATGAAGAGCGGTGGAAGTCTTACATCAGGGACGCCATTGTGGAAACCACCATCTTGAAAGATGTGCTGATGATGGCCCGGATAGATAAGCCAGCTCTTCTGAAACAGTTGTTTGAGTTGGCCTGCCGGTACTCCGGTCAAATCCTATCGTTCAACAAGATGCTGGGGCAAATGCAGGACGCCGGCAACACAACCACTCTTTCCTATTATCTTCAATTACTTTCTTCAGCTGGTCTCGTCACAGGCATCCAGAATTTTTCAGGTTCGGAAGTGCGCACCAGGGCATCCAGCCCCAAATTGCATGTGATGAATACTGCATTGATGTCAGCCTTGTCCGGAAGAACGTTTATGGAAACGATTTCCGATCCAGGCACCTGGGGACGTTGGGTTGAATCTGCAATTGGTGCCAAACTAATCAATGAGGCCCTGCAGAACCACGTCGATGTGTACTATTGGAGGCAACGGCAGCAGGAGGTGGATTTTGTTCTGAAAAAAGGCGAGAAATTGACGGCCATCGAAGTGAAAAGCGGACGGTTGGCCAGGGCAAGTGGCATGCAGGCTTTTGCCGCCCAGTATCCGAATGCTAAAGTGTTGCTTGTTGGCGAAGAGGGAATACCCTGGCAGGACTTCCTCAAAATAGAGATCGGGCAGCTGTTTTAGCCCTTCTCTTCCTAAAGTATCTTTGTCAAAACCAAACCGTATAAACCAGCACAACCATCCCGCCCATGCGCAAAGAAGCCAAAGACAAGGAGTTCATCAAAAAGCCGGTGTACAAAGGCGGCCCCAAAGCCCTGAAGAAATTCATCGGCGAAAACCTCCGTTATCCGAAGGAAGCCCTTGAAAACAAGGTAGAAGGCACTGTTTACCTCAATTACGACATCAATTACAAAGGCGAGGTTACCGATGCCAGGGTCATTAAAGGCATCGGCCACGGCTGCGACGAAGAAGCCGTGCGGCTGGTCAAACTGCTGAAGTACGAAGTGCCCAGAAACAGGGGAGTGCGGGTGGTGTTCCACAAAAACATCCAGATCCATTTCCGTTTGCCGAAGGTGAAGGAAAAACCCGTGCAAGTGCAATACAACTATGTGAGCAGCCCGGGAAAGACCGCTGATCAAACCGAACAAAAGAAATCTGCCACCACCTTTACCATCACTTTCAATCAATAAACCAAGTCAAAACGCTTAACCGGGATTCCTATGAAAAGAACCGTACTCCTCTCCGCCTTTTCACTTTTTTCTCTTTTCCTCGCTTCGCAAAACCTGCCCGACTCCTGCCGCCTGCAGGTGGGCACCAACCTGGCCGGGCCGGTGGACTGGGGCTCAGAGTACCCCTTCGTCAACATCATGAAATACGCCCGTGAGTGGATCACCCACAACAACGCCTGGATCGGCGGCGGCCAAAACCTCTGGGACACCGGCGTGCTGGACCAGATACCGCTCGATGAAGACGGTTATCCGCTTTACCTGCCCGTGGACTTGCCCGGACAGGAGGCCCCGCAGATCGTGCGTACCGTATGGGCCAACACTGAAGCCCTGCCCGAAGGCACTTATGTGGTGCTCTGGGACGGCACCGGCGACCTCGACGTGTGGGGCGATGCCACCCTCATCAGCGAAAGCCCCGGCAGACTGGAATTTGAACTGCAATACAGCGGCGACCTCTTTGCACTGGAAATTTACGAATCGCAGCCCGGCGACCATGTGCGCAATATCCGGGTGCTGATGCCCGGCACCGAAAGCAGCTACCAAACCCAGCCCTGGGAGCCCAACTGGCTGCAAAAACTGGAACCCTTCAATGCCCTGCGCTTCATGGACTGGGGCTACACCAACAATTCCGACATGCGCCACTGGGACCAGCGCACCCTCCCCACCGACTACACCTGGACGCAAAAAAGCGGCGTGCCTTACGAGCAATGGATCGAACTGTGCAACCTCAAAAAAGCGGATGCCTGGATCTGCGTGCCCCACGCCGCCGATGACGAGTACGTCACCAACCTGGCCACCCTTTTCCGGGACCAGCTAGACCCCGACCTGAAAATCTATGTGGAATACTCCAACGAGGTGTGGAACTGGATCTTCGATCAGGCACATTACGGCCTGGATTCACTGGATCAGAACCTGCCCTGGCCCGAGCGACTGGCACCCCGCATCGGGCATGTAATGCAGATCTGGACGGATGTTTTCAGCGGTCAGACCGACCGGCTGGAGCGGGTGCTGGCCGTGCAGCACGGCTGGTACGACATCGGCCGCCGCATCTTCCTGCAACTTGAAACCGAATTCATGGACCACCTCATCGATGCCATCAGCCCCGCCGCCTACATGGGCCTCGACAACGACTACATCAGTGCTAACTGGGGCACCGCCACCACCGGCCAGGAGGTGCTCGATCACGCTGCCGGATTCACCTTCGACCCCGCCGAGTACGCCATGCAGGGCTGGTACCAGTACAGCCAGCTCGCTGCGCAAAATGGCAAGCGGCTTCTCTTTTACGAAGGGGGCCAGCATTTCACGCCCAGCCCCTTCGGCACCGTGCAGCCCTACTGCGATGCCCTGGTGGAATGCCAGACCCTGCCCGGTATGTACGACCTCTACAACCAGCTTTTCGATACCCTGCGCACCCTCAGCGACCAGGAAATGCTCTTCATGAATTTCTCATTCATCAGCCCCACCAACTGCCAGTACGGCTCCTGGGGCATCCTGCAAGACCAGTTCGACGAGCAGCCACCCTACGACAATGCCCCCAAGTACCGGGCCGTGACCGAAGCCGCTGCCCTTTACCAGTCCTGCGCCCCAGCCACAGCCACCAAAGACATCCGGGCAGAAGCCCCTGTAAAAGTCTTCCCCAACCCCACCAATGACCTGCTGAACATCGAATGGTCTGGTCTGCACCCTGATGAACTCACAGTTCAGCTGTTTGACCTCACTGGAAAAGAACAGCCAAGCCCTATCTCCCACAACCAGCTGTCGCTGGCTACCCTGCCCGCCGGCATTTATTTCCTTCGGGTAAACGGCAATGGACAAACGGTGTGGGTGAAGGTGGTGAAGCGGGGGTGATGGGGTGGCTTTTGTGCAACACCTTGACCCCGTACTTTTGGCCCCACGCCGAAGGGCGCATGGCCAACTACCCCGTGGCCAAAAGCGGCCAGCCGGCACCGCACTGATAATCAGAGTTGGTCATCAAAGACCATCCCGAGTTCTCGGGACAGGCTCTAGGCAACGACCGCCTCTTCCTCTGCGACAAAAACGGCAACGGCCGTATAGAACTCAAAGGAGAGGATACAAACGACCCCGACTACACGGAGATCATTCAGGAGAGCCATTACTATCCCTTTGGCCTTGAAATGCAGGGACCCTGGAATCCCACCCAGTGGGAACCGGGTAATGCCTACCGCTACAACGGCAAGGAACTCAACTCCGACCTGGGCCTGGTCTGGTACGACTATGGGGCGAGGTGGTATGATGCGGGGATAGCACGGTGGGGAGCAGTGGATCCGCTGGCGGATAACTACTATGAACATTCAGGCTATTCATACGCAGGGAATAACCCGGTTATCAACTATGACCCAAACGGTGAGTTCATTGCAACAATTATTGGTGCAATAGCCGGGGGTGTCATCAACGCTATTAGAGGTGAAAACATATGGAAGGGAGTTGCATCCGGCGCCACTGCTGGTGCAGTAATCGACCTAACAGTTGCTTCTGGAGGAACCGTAGGTGCAATTGTGTTGGCAGGAGCAGCATCTGGTGCCGCTGCAAACATAGTTGACCAAACGTGGGACATTGCCGCAGGTGATCAGCAAAAATTCCAAACAGGAGAACTTGCTATTTCAGCAGCACTTGGAGGAGCGTTAGCTGGCTTGGGCTCATGGGGTGGCAAAATGCTCCAGGGAGCATTTCGGAAGACTACTTTTGAATTAGGCGAGACTTCATTCTCTGTCATAGATGACAATGTTGATGATGCACTTCGCCTTTCATCCAAGTATGAAAATGTTACAACCAAGAGAAGTTCCGTTCGAAATATAGCAACAGATGTCGAAAAGGATGAATTTATAGCAAACGTGAAGAAGTCAGGATATCGTGTAATACGTGAAGATGAAAAAGTGACCATTCTTCAGAAAGAGAATGGAGGCCGTACTTATACTGTACGCAAGGACAAAAACGGTGGTTTCTCAGCAGATCTGCGAGAAAAACCCGGACAAAAAAAGCCGAATTTAAAAATCAGGCTTGGGAGAAAAGATTAACAAAAAACAAACTTGCTTCATCATGATCAGGTTCATCAAAGGATCGAAGGAATTTGAGTATCATCTGAAGAATTTTAAAAGGCTTTTTTCAGAAAATGAATTAAGAAGAAACCCTTTCAATGATTCCTTCAAGTGCTATCTGTTTTTCGTGTCAGATTGTATCTGGGACGAAGATACATTCAATCGCATAATAAATTTTTTGAAGCAAAGAGGGGATCAAAAGCTCTATTTTTATATATTTGATCAACACGCCAAAGAACTGCCTTCACAAACAGAAGAAAAAAATTATGTCTGGGAAGGTAATGTTGTAGAAATATTGATACTCGATATCAATGATTCGTACACCGACTATTATGAAGGTTGCGTTGGGAGAGCACAAGAAATATGTTACACATTCTATTTTTTCGCTACTTCAGATTCGCTCGACTGGGGCCTTGCAGTTGACGAACTCGATGAAATTGGTGTTGTGGGGTTTAAGGAAAAAAATGTAAAGGATTTATATCTTAGTTCCAAAACAGCAGTCGACGATGAAATTTACTACAGATCATTAGAAGAAATGAAATCTGAATATATTGAATCAGGCTACTGCCCTTTTAAACTCTTCGATGACCTTCAAATGGCCTATAGTAATGAAAGATGCCAATGAAGTTTCTGAAATTATGACCTCAATAATCAATCACCAAGTGTTGGAAATTATTCAGAGAGGGCTAATTCTCTTACCTTTATCTCCCACGCAGAAGGTCGCATGGCCTACTACCCCGTAGATGAAAGCGGCCAGCCGGCACCACACTGGCAGTCGGAGCTGGCCATCAAAAGACAACCCCGAGTTCTCGGGACAGGTTATCGGCATCAACCGCCTCTTCCTCTGCGACAAAAACGGCAACGGCCGGGTTGAACTCAAAACGCATTCTGGCCCGTACCGAATCTTTGATTCCAGCGTTCAATTCGGTACATTTGTAAAGTTAAAAGCTATATTATGAAGCGTTTGGTGTTAAAGATCGAGGATAGGTATTTCAGATTATTGCTCAGTTTCCTTCGGACACTCGACTATGTAACCATCTTGCAACCCGAAGAACCCACCGCTGATCCCGACCGGTACGACTTCTCAGACCTCGCCGGCAAGTTGGAATGGAAAGGGGATGCATTGGTTGAACAACGCCAGTTAAGAGATGAATGGTAGATTCCTTCTTGATACAAATGCCGTGATCGGTCTCCTAAGTGGGAATGCAGCGTTGTTGCAACTTCTCAAGGGAGCGAAATGGATTGGAATTTCAGTCATCGTCGAATTGGAGTTCTTGTCATTCCCCCAACTGTCCGATTCAGATGCTAAATTATTTGCACAGTTTAAGAGCCGGGTAGAGACCATTAGCCTGGACTCAACCAATGAAGATTTATTGCAGAATATCGTTAGGATTCGGCAAAAAAGCAAGATCAAATTACCCGATGCCATTATAGCCGCAACTGCGATGAATGAAAATGCAGCATTGGTCAGCAATGATGTGAGTTTCAATCGCATCGATCATTTGAATCTTCTGACATTTTGAAAAATGTTGATTGCTTGTTGTACATCTCCGTTCCTGCATCCCCCACTCCGAAGACCACATCACCTACTACCCCGCAGATGAAAGCGGGCAACCTGCACCATACAGGTTATCGGAGTCTAACCGAATTTAGCGCCTGATACCGTTAGCCGAGTTGGGAATGGACCTGCAAGTGCTGCTTCGCTTAATACTTGCAGCAACTGGAGTGATATTGATTTCTAAAACACTATAGACTGTCATTGTCCTCTGTAAATTTTGAATTATGAAACAATTACTTGCTACAATATACAGCACATTTGTTTTTTTAGGGGTATTCACTGCGTGCACAAATTCTTCTAACAATGATGTTCTTTCAATTTACAAGAGAGTTAAAGAATTGAATTACGAATGGGGTCGTTGTACATCTTTCGAAGCGAATGACTCTTTTGATTTAAAGTTTGTCGAACTGCTACCATCACTTAATGTAAAAATGTATCTGGCAACATCCAAGATCTGTCAACCTCTTAATTCAGCGATAGTTTTTGATTTGCCACAAGGAGACTTGATTGTTTGGCCTGCTTATGATCACAACTATTTCATTGGAAACAAAACTTATTGCTCTTCGCTCCAAGACATAAACTTTGCAAGCTCAAACGCATTCCACGAGTTTGAAATGTTTCTTAATAGAATTAAACCAGATCTTGAAAACGAACAGGAAGTAAAAGACTTAAAAAGTATAATTTTTCTTTACTGGAGCCTGCATGTGCATGATGTGAGAGATACTGCGAGCATGAGAGATAGCATTTCAGAAATCAATCGCAACCTAGAGAATAAGAAATCATTTGTCAGGGAGCATAAATTTCATGGAAGATATCCATCTTTAAAGGATACACTTTGCATAGAAAATTATGCTCTCCAAATTTTGGACAAACATAAAAACGAACACAACCGCCTAATCTTTATCCGAAGTCCCCTCGAATTAGTTGTGATAGATCACAACCCGAAAATAAATTTTAGCGGCAATGACCCTTATAGGGTACATATATATAAATACTGACACACTCTTGATGGAATAGCGTTTAGGGAAGTGCCAGTATCCAATTCAAGTAATAATTGAAGGTTTAGACCCTAAAAAAAGGGTCGAGATCGCTGGTTATATTACGCAACAATGCCTTATGTAGAACGAGAATTATACTTATTTTCCTCGTTGGAATTTCAAGTGGGCCTGAGCCCAATTTGTAACAATTCTTTTTGTAATTTATCCCTCAAACTAAATGGCGCAAGACCTACTACCCCGCAGATGAAAGCGGGCAACCTGCACCACACAACTAATCGGTGTCTAACCTCAGCGAGGTTTCGAACTTCGCTGAGGTTTGTCTTCACGGGAGCTGACCGAATTTAGCGCTGTGGTCTCCCTACCACCGAGCACATACCCCTCAATTATTCCTCCCACAACATTGCGACGATAAAAAACACAAAAAAAGCAGGCCAATGGCCTGCTCATGAATACTTGTTTGGGTATGGAGTATCAGTAAGTATCAGCTATTGATTGAGTTGTTCGATATTATCAGGTATATCAGGTTTCAGTGTGGCGATAATGGCTTTTACTTCGCTGTCGTTTTGCAGAATTGGCAGCCACTGGAACAGGTGCCCGTGCGATTCAAAATCTTCGAAGAGGGCGTCTTCCAGGGCCAGCATGGCTTGTTTCTTTTTGCCCATCATAAACAGACAGGCGCTGCGGCAATAGAGCAACTCGGAGCTACCGCTGTATTCCTCGGCTTCTTCCAGCACTTCCAACGATTCCTTTGATCGGCCTTGCGATACCAGAAACTGGGCGAGTTTCATCCAGTAGCGGGCTTCTTCGGGGGCAATTTCCGTGGCCTGGCGGTAGTACAGTTCCGCTTCTTTGTATTTGCCGAGGTGGTAGCAGGCGTCGGCCAGTGCTTCAAAGTAGAGTTCGTTCTGGTCGTCGATGAGGATGGCCCGGCGGGAAAAATCCGCTGCGGCCCGCCAGTTGTTCTGCATGGCATAACAACAGCCCACACCATACACGGCATCGGGGTTGAAGGGGTCCAGTTGGGCGGCCTGCATGTAAAAGGATTTGGCCACTTTGTAGTTGCCGAGGTAATAATGGCACTCGGCAATGTGTACCAGCAGGTCGGCGTCAGGATCGAAGCGTTTGATGACTTCCTGGTAGCACTGCAGGGCCTTCTGGTAGTTCTTTACATAAAGGCAGACCTCGGCGCAGTCCCGGTAGGCGAATTCGAAGAACTCGTTGGTCAGGAAGGCGTACTCATAGGCTTCGATGGCCTTATCGTACTCGCAGAGGTAGTGGTAGGCAGCGCCCAGGTTGTACCAAGCCAGGTGGCTGAATGGATCCTCATCTATGATGCGTTTGTGTAACTCGACACTTTCCTCATGTTTGCCGGCGTGTTCCACACATAGCATCATTCTCGAAAGTGCTTCGTCGTTCATGGGATTAGCTTCAAGAGCAGCTTTGAGCAAGTAGAACATGTGTTCATAAGCATGCTCCTGCTCATAAATGAGCGCTTCACAAACGAGTATCTCACTCAGCACCTGGGCATCGGCTGTTTCTTTGAGTCGGTCCAAGAGGTCGAGGGCTTGCTCTTTCATACCGAGTGCGGCAAGTCCTTCGGCACGCATTAAATCAATTTTCAGGAAACCGGGTGCGAGGGCACCAGCTTTGTCCAGGGCCATGAGCGCTTGATCGGCCAGATCCATTTTGAGCAAAGTGGAAGCTTTCCGGATGTGGAAATCTGCCGTGAAACCAAATTGAGCGAGGGCGTGGTCCGCCACTTCAATCGCTCTGTCGAGCAGACACTCTTTTTCAAAATAATCGATGAGCTGGTGATAGGGGCCTTCGTTGGGAAAGCACACGCGTCCTTTGTCCAGCATCTCTTCGTACTTTGAAATCGTGTCAAAAATCTCCTTACGGGTAGATGTCAAATTCTGCCTCATAGCCGCTTTTTAGGTTGTTGTTCCGGTAAAATTAACGGCGGTTTTCTCGACAGTATGCGCTTGTCCTGATTCATCTGCGCAACGGCAGGAATTTGGAAGGAAACGGTCATTTACCCGAAGGGCGTAATCAAAAAATGGGGTAAACGGGCGAAAATGACCGGTCCGGAAGCGGAAAGAGAAGTTCCAAAATGAGGCCCCCTACTTCTCAGAACAGGTTCCGGGTGTTTTAGCGTGGCATGTCCTGATGCCGGTTTTTGTTCGCCGGCCCGTGTCTTTACACTATTGTTTACTCACTAAAAACACCCCTGAGAAAATGAGAATTCCTGCAGCGACCTTGGTCGTGGTCAAAACATCTTTGCCGAGCATCAGTGCAATGCTGGTGGCCAGCAAAGGCTGCAGATAGATGTAAATGCTTACGACCGAAGGGCTGACATGTTTCAGAGCGACAGCGTTCAGCAGGTAGGCCAGAAAGGTAGTGCAGATCAGCACATAAGCTATCGCCATCCAGACCTGGGGAGTGAACGTGTTCATGGGTGCATTTAGTAGTTCAAGGGTTCCGAAAGGCAGTACGAAGACCACCCCAAAGGTGAAAACCCATTTTATTACTGTGAGCGGATTGTACTTGCGCATCAGGTTTTTTACCAGCACCAGGTACAAGCCGTAACACATTGCATTGCAAAAAATCAGGACATCGCCATTCAATGCAGATTTTGTGTATGCAAATTTTTTGCCATGTATGATCAAAAGTGCTGCTCCGCAAATTCCGATGGCAATTCCGAGCACTTTTCTGAGCTTGATGGGCTCTTTCAGAATGACCCAACTGATGACCAGTACCAGGATGGGGGCGGTGGTCATCACCAGTGCGGCATTGATGTGGCTGGTGTATTTCAGTCCGGTAATGAAAAGCAGCTGATTGGCGGCGGCACCCGCCAGGCCGCACAGGGCCAGCATGGGCATGTCTTTCTTCTCAACTTTTTCACGAATAAAAAAGGCGGCAAAGAGCCAGAACAGGGCAGCACCGGCCAGCACCCGCATCAATACCAGCGCAAAGGGATGCAGGTGGTCGTTGTCCAGCACCTCTTTGGCAATGGTGTAGTTGGCTCCGTAAATGAGTGCCACCGCAAACAGGGCAAGGTGTGCCTTCAGGTTTTTGCTCATGGCTGCTCAATTGCTTTGCTTTTCGAGCTGTTTCTGACGATGGTAGAGAAAAAGCGGAAAGGTGCCGGCCAGGCCGAACAGCAGGGTCAGCAGGTGGTATTTCCAGACCCGGCGCATGCCCAGGCGGCGGCCTTCAAAAACCACCCAGATGAAAAACACCAGCACCGCCCAGAGCAGGTCAATGGTAAAAGTGGTAGAGATGCGGTTGATGAAAAGGGCGCTGATGGTCTCGTCGGGTTTGGTCCAGAGGAGGATGTTCTTGTTCTCAAACGACTCGAGCAACATGAGCAGCAGCGTTGCTGCATATCCGATCACTGCCATTACAAGGTAGAGTAGCTTCATGGTGGATGTATTTCTGATCAGTTGGGTAAAGGTGGTCAGAAATTGCAGGATGCCCAATTTTTTTTCAGCCAGGCGATTTTCTCTTTGTAATCGGGCATTGCCTTTTCTACCAGCGCCCAAAACCTGTGCGAGTGGTTCATTTCTATCAGGTGGGCCAGCTCGTGGATGATGACGTAATCAACCACATCATGCGGGGCGAAAAGCAAACGGGTTGACAAGTTGATGTTCCTTTTGGAACTGCATGAGCCCCAGTTGGAGAGGTTGTATTTCAGTGAAATCTTGTTGTAGGGCTGGTTGAAATGTTTTTTGTTCAGAGCCGCAACCCTTTCAGCCACCCAGGGGTAGTAATCCCTGGCCACCAGCCTGCTCAAAAGGTGTCTGATGGCTTTGCTGCGGTTTTCGGGGGTGTCATTTGCAGCCATAAGCAGGGTAATGACACCCTCCTTGATTACCCCCTTGTAATTCTTGTTCGCAGATTCCTGAATCCTGAGAAGATAAGTGCGCTCACCTACTTTCAGGCTGTCGCCATCGAAGTAAGTCTTTCCTTCGTAATGGGCTTTGAGCTGATCTTTTGCACGCAGGTGTTTGGCCAGCCACAGCTTGTATTTTTCCACTTCTTTTTCCCGTTCCGCAACTGACATCAGAGCCGGCAGGCGCAGAATGCCACCGGTTTTCCCAATGTAATAGCGGACCGACCGCCGCGGTTCCGCAACCACCTTCAGCGGTATCTCCAGATTATCGAAGGTCAGTTTGAGATGGTAAGTGAATTGGCGAGGCATCAGAAGGGCTTGGCTCACGCCACAAAGCCCGAAACAATTGTAATTGTTCCGGGCTTTGTGAAGGTTTATCATTAGACGGCTGGGCCGCCGGGGACAGGCTTACTTGACGCGCTTCTCGTCAGAAACTGACAAGCTCCAACGGCCTTTGGCACGGCGACGGTTCAAAACTTTGCGGCCGTTCTTGGTGCTCATGCGCTCACGGAAACCGTGCTTGTTGACCCTCTTTCTTTTGGATGGTTGATAAGTCCTTTTCATTTTATCTTGATTTAGGAAACTGCAAATGAAAACCCTTTTCTGTAAGGGCCGGCAAAGGTAACGGTATTTTGAGAGAAATCACAAACCAAAAGCACAAGATTTGCCCTGTATCAGCGCAGCCTGCCAGCAAATCCAGTTTTTATGCACTTTTCTTCTTCAAAAAATTCAAACACACTGCTGCGCTTTTTTAAAATAAGCCTATCTTTGCCCGCCTTTTCAAAGGGTATCTGCTTCATCCTGGTTTTTGAGACGATCAAAACCTGTGGTTAGCAGACACTTATATTCCCAAAGCCTTTCGTCAGAACCACTTTAACTTGACTTTCTGAGACTGGCTATTACTGAAAAACTTTCTGGCAACTAATCATTCAGATCATGAATACGGTATCTCTCAACGGTGAGCTCAGAACCAAATTTGGAAAAAGCGCTACCAAAGCAGACCTCAAAGCAGGCAAGATTCCTTGCGTGCTTTACGGTGTCAATTCCGAAAACGTTCATTTCACAGTTTCTCTCAATGACGTTCGCGACCTCGTTTATGCAGCAGACTTTAAAGTAGCTGACCTCACTGTGGACGGCAAAACCTACCGCTGCATCGTTAAGCAGGTTGCCTTTGACGCCGTTAAAGATACTGTTAACCACGTTGATTTCCTGCAACTGATAGATGGCCATCCGGTGAAAGTGGAATTGCCTTTGACTTTCTCTGGCAGCTCTCCCGGAGTGCGCAACGGTGGAAAATTCATTCAGTACCTGCGCACCATTAAAGTAAAAGCCAAGCCGGAAGACCTGGTTACCGAAGTGGTTGCTGACATCTCCAAGCTTAAGTTGGGGTCTGTAATCCGTGTTCGTGACATCAAACTCAACGAGGGTGTAGAAATCCTGAACGCACCCGCCATTCCGATTGCTGGTGTTGTGGTACCACGTAGCCTCAAGAGTGCAGGTGCATTGCCTGAAGACGAAGAAGGTGAAGAGACTGCTGAAGGAGAAGAGGCTGCTGCCGAGGCAGAAGCATAATTTTCTTTCAGGCTCACAGCCGCTTACGGGGCATAAAGATTTCGCATCTTTATGCCCCGTTTCATTTCCAAGCCTTTCGTTATGAGCCAGCAGTTGAAAATTTCCATCGTTCAGACCGTTCTCTCCTGGGAAGCTCCCGCTGAAAACAGAAACAGACTGGATGCCCTCATCCAGCCTCTTGCCGGTCAAACCGACCTGGTTGTATTACCGGAAATGTTTACCAGTGGCTTCACCATGAACCCCGAAAAGGTGGCCGAAAAAATGGACGGACCCACTGTTCAATGGATGAAAGCAAAGGCTGCTGCACTGAATGCTGCCATTGCCGGCAGCCTGGTCATCGGGGAAAACGGCCATTTCTTCAACCGGCTGGTATGGGTAAACCCCGACGGCTATACCCGCCATTACGACAAGCGGCACCTGTTCACCCTGGCCGGTGAGCACAAGTCTTACCTGGCGGGGCGTGAGCGACTGATTGTGGAATACAAAGGCTGGAAGGTCTGCCCGATGATCTGCTACGACCTTCGCTTTCCGGTTTGGGCTAGAAATGACGTGGATTACGACCTGCTCTTTTTCGTCGCAAACTGGCCCACGCCAAGAATCCACCACTGGGACCAACTGCTCGTTGGCAGGGCCATCGAAAACCAAAGCTTCGTAATTGGGGTCAACCGTGTTGGCGAAGACAACAACGGCCACCAGTACTGCGGTCATTCTTCAATCATCGATTTCAACGGTACACCCATCGTCCGCATCCACGACCAGGAAGCTGTTTTTTCTGCAACACTCTCGAAACAGGCCCTGCTGGAGTTCAGAAAAAAACTCGCCTTTCTTCCCGACCGGGATTCATTCGAAATACATGGATAAATTTCCTAATACACACGCTACCGGTGCAACCCACCGTTGGTCAGAGCGTAAATGACTGTTCCTCGTTCAAACAGACTACCATCAATATGCCTGAATCCCGTCCAGCAAAACTGACATTCATTCTTCTCCTCTTCATTTCATTGCTGGGCTCTTGCCAGTACTTCCGGCCATTGGCAGATTCGGGGCCTAGTCCCTCGCCCAAAAAGGCGCCTTCTGAAAGCAGCCTCCGCAATGAGATCGTTGATTACGCCTATAAGCTCAGGGGTGCCAAATACCGTTACGGCGGCAAAAGCAGAAACAGCGGATTTGACTGCTCCGGTTTCGTTTGCCATGTCCTGAATGAGTACGGAATAGCGGTGAGCGGTGCTTCCTACATGCTGGAAAACCAGGGTGAAAAAATCGCGCTGGATGAAGTGCAGCCCGGAGATCTGCTTTTCTTCAGAAAGTCAAAAGGAGGCAGGGTATTCCATGTTTCACTGGTGCTTTCCAACGACCATGGCAAAACGGCTCTCATTCATGCAACATCAGGAAGGGGTGTTGTGGTGGATGTGCTGCAGGAGAGCAGCTATTGGAATTCCAAAGTCATCACAGCCAGGGACGTAATCAGTGCGAGGGCCTGGCACGCAAAAGCGCTTCCCTGAAGGCCAACTTCATGCGCTTCTCGGTATTGCGGAGCAAATCCCCGTAAATCATTTCAAAACCATCCGGTTCCTGAACCACGCTAGTCACGCTCACCGTTCTGACCTTGTCGTTGCGGTTCATTACAAAACCGTTCCAGGGGTCGGGCTCGCCGCCATGCAGATGAAATGCCCGGATGGATTCCAGGCTGAAATCGCTTGCTTCTTCCTTCCATCGATTGAACCACATCAGCCGTTTTTCCTGAACCTCAGGTGGATACAAAGTGGCCGAAGACCAGATATGCATTTCGTTTGGTTCCAGAATTTTATGATGCAGTGCCCTGCCATCCCACCTGATTTCAAATGGCCTGTTCCCTTCAACGAGGATCAAGGTGAACGGCTCTATCCCTTCAAAATCATATCGCTTCTCAAAATCATTGACCGAAGGAAAGCCAAAATACTCCACCAACATCAAGCCACGGCTTTTGCGGTAAGGGGGCAGGTGTTTGTGCTTAACAAAGGCTCCGTTCAGCACACAAGCCACCCTGTTGTCGTCAGAAGCTGCGATCCAGCTCCCACCGGCACCCTTGTCTTTGGGGAAGAGCAATGTCCGCCCGTGATGCGATTCCAGGCTCAGATTCTCTGGCGAGCGCAGCGGGCTTTCATCCCGGTTAGAGGTGAGGATGAAGCTGCCTTCCGGTTGAGGTATGTAAGTGACCGTGCACATTTCAGATGTCGTCTTTTGATTTCAGGTAGCCGTAAAGCTCCTGTCCTTTCTTCAGAAAATGATCCAATTCATGGGCTTCCATCAGGTGCTGGTGTTTGTAAAGGGCGAGGAAATAGCCAACACTCTCCATGGACCATTTCTTTTGCACCAGAAAGAACCGGCTCACATTTTCATCAATGGTTTTGCGGATCCTTTGTTCATCTTCGCCTTGCAAAAGGTAGCGGTCCGAAAACTCAGGATACTCCTCAAAATCGATGTCCTGCATGCCGAACCAGGTCCCTATTTTATGAAAGAAGTTTTCCGGCTTCAGGAGCATTTGCGGAAGCGAGAGCTGTTTTGACTGGATGAAAAAAACGGTCTGCAGGTGGGTGACAGGGGTATTGCCTGCCTGGATGGTGTAGCGATAATCAAAGACCGCCAGCTTTTCTTCCAGAAAATCCGTTGCGGAGTAAAGGATGTTGAACACCTTTCTCGAATGCCCAATACTGAACAAGGAAAAATCTTTCAGTAGGGCATTCATTCCCCATTCATCCTTTTCGTAAAAGGTCATTTCATGCCTGTAGGCCAGATCCTGAAGGTCCTGTTTTCGCTTAGCCCAGTTTACCCGCCAACGTGCCATGTGCTTTTATTGCTTTATCAGTTTTCCGCTTTGGAGCACTTCCCCCCTGTCATTGACAAGCTTGAAAAGAACTGAGCCGACAGGCAGTCCGGCAAGGTTTACCGAAGCAGGTGACGAGGTCGTCACATCGATGGTTTTGACCAGACTGCCATCCGCCGTGAAAAACTGGATTTGCAAGGCTCCGGGCAACTGATCCCGTGCTTCAAAATTGAGAACATCCGAAAAAGGATTGGGGTATAAGCGGAGCAATTCTCCCCTGGCAATTGACCGGTCTTTTGCAGCATTCACCGCATCGCCATTTTTGAAAATGACCTGCTGTACGTTCTGACCGGTGCTGTCCATGCTCGCCTCCACCAGCACCTCCTTTTCCGTATCGCTAAGGAACTGGTAAGTGACGATGGTGTCATTGCCGATTCCGGGTATCAGGCCGCCGCTCAGGAGTACATCCGTCACGTCCTGCCAGCCAAAAAATGGCAGCAGTACGTCCACCCTGGTGTCAAGGGCTTCTGTCCGCTTTACCCGAAGGGCTTCAAAATCACCATCAGGCAATTGCACCGTACCGTAGGCATCAACTTCCGAAGTGAGTTGCGAAGCGATGCGCAGGCGAATGGAGTCGGGCACCACCGGCAAGCCAAGGCTGTCAATAATTTCCGACGGAATGTTTTCAGTGGAGAAGGGAACGAGCAGGTTAGAAGTAAAGCTGTTCACATCCTGGTAATTCAGCGGGGCTGAACGCTCCACCCGGGGAGGGCTGTAGTGAAACACACTCTCCACACCGAAAACCTGCCCCACAGGGCCTTTGACTGCCAACAACAAAAAGGCATTGGCGGAGGAGCTGTAATAATTCTCAATGCCGCCAGGGTAACCGGCAAACATGGTGGCCCCGGATACAGCGATGCTTCCTTCGCTGGCAGGCCGGAAAATGATCTGCTGATCGACCTGGGCCTCCAGACCGGAATAATCCCAGGTGTATGGCCCGCCGGGTGCGGTGATCTGAATGGCCGGATTGGCATGCACGGCCAGGTTCAGGGTGTCGCCAACTTGTGGAAAAGTGCTATTGGTGACAGTGATCTGCGCCTCCAGCGCAATGGAGAGGCAGAGAAATGCGAAAAGGAAAAATTGACGGTTCATCTGCGGTTCATTTATTGAAGGGGGTTAATTGTTGTTCGTGCTTCTGAGAACTTCTTTCATTTTGAAGAAGAGAATGACAGCCGAAAGTAGCAATCCCACACCGTTTGCGAGCATCAAAGGAAGGTCGCTTTTGTAAAAGCCATATACCAACCAGCAAGACACTCCCGTCACCATCATGATGTACATTGACATGGAGAGATCCCCTGCAGATTTTGTCTTCCAGGTTTTCAGGGTTTGCGGAACGAGGGCACCTGTGGTCAAAGTGGCTGCTACAAGGCCCAGGATGGTCAAAGGGTCTGCCATTGCTTACTCTTTTGAGGGTTTGGCTTTCAGCAATTCAAGGTACTGATCCATTAAATCGTTCGGAACGGTTACCGCCAGATTGTAGTGTTTCAGTTTCCAGCCATCCTTTGTTTTGACAAGCACCCCGGAGCCACGGCAATCGCCCATCCAGGTGTCCAGCAGTTCGTCAAACCAGGCTATCTGGCCGTCTGCACTCATGTAAATGTGCCGTGATTTTGGTTTGAAGGCCCAGGCTGTGTCCTTGTCGAAATAGGGTTGCGCCCATTTGCGCATCTCATCCCGGCGCCAGTATTCCGAAGCATCGGTGCCGAGGTAAACACCATCCATGGTCATGGAACCGAAAAAGGTGTCTTCATCGGCATTGGCGGCGGCCTGGTGCCAGTTGTCGAGGAATTGGTTGATGGCCACTTTTTCATCAACAGCGCTGGTGATGCAACCGTCCCTTCTCCTGGTATCGGTGATTTGAATAATCTTCCAACCTTCCGAATCCCTGAAAAGCTGGAAAGCATTGACGCCGCAGTGGCTCATTTCCTCTCCCCGGTAGAAGGTGTAATCCGTCCAGGCGGTAGCAAGGTTTCCGTCAATCCGGATGTCGTAAGTCCAGATTTTTTCGTCCCAAACTTCGTCATGGGGTGTTCCCACGGCCTCCACGAATTTACTGATCTCCTGTGCGGCAAGTACCGGCGTGCCATCCCTGCTGATGAAGGCCGATTGAAGCCTTGCCTCCGGATGGAAAACGGAACTGACAGCGGCACTGTCACCTGCCCGCATGCCATCAAAGAGTTTTGAAAGGGTTGCAATGACCTGCGCTTCTTCGACAGACTGTGCTGAGAGCGTCGTCTGGAACAAGAGCAATACGCTGAAAAGAAACAATCTGGACATGAGTGCATTTTTTGGCGAAGCCTAAAGATCACAATTTTCGGTTACAACAGTCCCCAAATAGAAACAGCCACCCGGAAAGTACCGGATGGCTGTTCGTCAAAAGACCAGGATGGTCTTATTAGTTGCGGAGGTTGGTTGGCCAGGTTGATCCGTCTGTGCGGGTCAACGTGGTTACACCACCTTCTCCATAGTCATTCTCCCAGTCGAGTGTCAGGTTGGCACCATCAACAACTACGCTGTTGAGCCAGTAAACCTCACCCCAGCGGCTGGTTCCTGAGTATCCGAGTTTGCCACAAGCATCGGTCAAACGCAGATCGCCGGTGTCTGCATCGGTAGGCAGGGTAGCACCCGTGCCATAGCATACCCAGTAAGCACCCATTGAGAAGTCCCATGGGTTGTCCGGGTGGTCAGCATCCTGAGCAGCGATGATGTAAACACCATTTCCTTCATCGATGAAGGTTACCTGACCAGTCCACTCATTGGTGCAGCCCCATGGGCCGGCAGCAGTGGTGTGGGCATCGTAAGTACCTCCTAGGTCAGAAGTACAGATGATGTTGGTCTTGATCTGGAACAAAGCACGGAATGCAGGCTGTCCCTGAAGGTTTGAGCTGGTATTCACACTGGTGAACACTTTGCCGTCATTCTTCTTGAGGGTAGCCTGGAATTCAAAGCTTTTACCACCTTCGATGTCGTTCTCAGTCAGACCAAGAGCAGCCATCACATCAGACATGGTAAACTTGAAGGAAGCTGAAGGAAGGCCATCCGGGCTGGTTCCAAAATCTGAAGAAGACATGGAAGCCAGTGCCACTGGATCACCACCATCGTAGGCTACAGTCCAGGAGTACTCAGTTACGTTGCGACCCTGATTCTCATCGTAGAATTCAACAGTGAACTCGATGTAAGAACCTGCAATGTCGCTGAAGTTGAACGCATTTCCGTAAGGGCCGTCGATTCCCTCGATCAGACGGGGAATGGCACCATACTCGAGTGTGTCAAACTCAGGAAATGCCCTGTCCTTTTCGCACGCATTGAACATGAGCATAGCGAGCGAAAGCGCAAGTGAATATTTAAAAATTCTTTTCATACTAACTTGATTTTTGTCCCAAATGAAACCTTGATGGAGTGCTGCTTTTCAGCATTGCTGACGAGCAGCACCCCAGCTTCATACGGGAAAGGTTTTTAATAAGTACAACCAACTGGATTGGTATCCCAGAATACAGAAACAGCAGTGAGGCTGGCTTTCTGTTGCGCATTCTGGTTACGGTTAACATAGCTGGCAGGATACCAGAAAGTCTTCGGGAAATCGCCCGGGTTGGCCTCACGAGTAGGCTGCATGCCGGTTGGGCGGCAGGTACGGCGGAAAGCGTTGAAAGCTTCCAGACCCATTCCCTGAAGGGCCTTCCAGTATTCTTTCATGACTACTTGCAGCTTGTCGCTGGAGTTGTCATAAGTATCCAGAATTTCAGCTACATAAGCATCGATCTGTGCCTGGTCGGGCTTGTAAGCAGGATCAACCGGAGCGATGGATTCGAAGCTCATGGCTTTGGCAATGGATGCACGAATACCTTTCTCCAGCATTTCACGAGCATCCTCACCGGAGTTCATTTCCAGTGCGGCTTCAGCACGCATGAAATAAACGTAGGAAGAAAGGATGATGGGCTGAATACCAGCCCCGAGGCCTCCGTCTTTGCCCTGGTTCTCAACGTCAACACAATCGTTGGCGTCGAACTTACCACCGGCAGGATACAGACCCCAGGCAGTACGCTTCAGGTCGTCTGGTGGGATACCATCAGCATTACCGTGGTCACGACCCCAATACCCGCTATGAGCCTTGCTCAGGTCAGATCCGAAAAGCGGACTGGATGCAGTACAGTAGGGCAGCCCATCAGGCCAGTGGAAGGGATATGGACCGTCCTGGCAATCCAGGGTAAAGAAGTTCTCATCTGTTTCATCACAATCCTGACGGTAGAAGTAGTAGCGGGTACGCGGGTCTTCAGTCTGAGTTTCTCCGATGAAGAGGAACATGTAGTAGTTGGAGAGGTACCAGCTAGGTCCGCCAGTCTCATAGCCATCAGAGTAGTAAGGGTGACGAGAGTCTGGATTTTCGCGGTTGGATCCGTACTGGAACTGGAAGTCGTCGGCTGCATCTTCGATGACACCTGCGCTTACCAATGAAGCGACATTGGCTCCACCACCAGGATTGACCAAACGGGTATTGACATAGTAACGAAGTTTCAGCGTGTTGGCCAGTTTGATCCAACTGTCAACGTTGTTGTCATAGTAAAGGTCATTGCTAATCTCTCCGAGAGGGTTTTTCAGGTCGTTGATGGCCTCATCCAGCAATGCGAAGGCAGCATTGTAAACCTGCTCACCGGGATCAGCTTTAGGAGATGGGATATCAACACCCTGAAATGCTTCAGAGTAAGGAACATCTCCAAACAAATCCACCAAAGTGAACATGATATAAGCCTTCAGGATTTTAGCAGCACCTGAGTGTACGGTGAAGCCGCCCTCTTCTGCAAGAGCGATAACAAGGTTGATGTCTGGCATCAATTCTGAGTAAGCCTGACTCCACATAAAGTCGAAACTGGCTGGGCTGTCCTGGTTTTCATAGTTTTCACCACCCGTCATGGCCACGAGGCGCACATAGGGCATGGTTTCGTCACTGACTTCATCCACGAACTGGACAAACTCGAGCATGACGTTGTTCATAACCAGGTCCATCTCTGCTGACGCAGCAGTTGGCGCATTCGGGTTATCCAGTTTTTCCTCCAGCTCAAAGAAGCTACAGCCACTGGCGTAAATCAACCCGAGGACGAGGAATAGTTTTACGATGTATTTCATGTTGCGATAATTTTTGTTGAATTAGAAAGTAAGCCTCAAGGTACCACCTACCTGCTTGGCAGTAGGAACGTTCATCATTTCAAATCCACGTGCGTTTCCTACACCAGTAGAAAGTACTTCAGGATCGAAATTGGCACCTTTCGGGAATCCATAAGCGCGGAACCAGAGGTTCTGACCAGAGAAGGTCAAAGAAGCAGAACCAAATGGCGTGTTGTCCAGCACTGATTTTGGCAGTGCAAAGGATACTGAAATCTCACGCAGCTTCAGGTAAGAACCATCGTAGGTACGCATTTCATCGATGAATACACCGCCATTCTGCCAGTAGTGATCAGTGGAAGTAATCTGAACGTCGTTGGGTGTTCCGTCGGCTTTCACACCAGGTGCGATGAGAGGAATAAAACGATCGAAATCAGTTTCCTGAAGGATACCCCTACCCATGAGAGTGGAAGGCAACGTTGAGTAAATAGCACCACCTTCAACATAGGTCAAAAGGGCATTGAAAGTGACAATGTCTTTGTAGTTGATGCTAATGCCACCGTTGAGATTGAAATCAGGGTTTGGATCTCCCAGCACCTGAAGGTCTGAGCTGACATCATACAATCCTGAGCTCAAAACCAGCAAGTTACCGTTATCATCACGCTTGATTTTCTCGCCCTGAATCAAGCCATAAGGCTGTCCAGGAATAGCATAGCTGCCCAAGGTGGTGAAAATTCCAACGATCGCAATCTGGTCAATTCCGGGGAAAATTTCATCCACGGTGTTCTCATTGGTGGTGAAGTTTCCATTCAAAGTCACACTCAGATTACGGGTTTTGATCGGTGTTACATCCATACCCAACTCAATACCCTTGTTGGTAATCTTCGCTGCGTTCACTGTTGACAAATCAAAACCTGTGGATGGGTCCAGATCGAGTTCGATGATCAGGTCTTCGGATTTTTTCTGATACAGTGAAAGGTCGATTCCAAAACGATTGCGGAAGAAACGGCCTTCTATACCAATCTCAGCTTCTCTGTGCAATTCAGGAGCAAGGTCTGCTCTTGCAAAGAAGTCACTCACTGAGTTCGTATTGATTACCGCATTTGAGTTTGTAACAAATTCACGAGTGGTCAGACCAAGTGTGTTTCTGGTCTGGTACGGATTCGGATAACCGGCAGATGTTCCATAACCAACACGGATCTTCAGGTAATCAATCACTCCGCCGGAGGTCATGTCTGTAAATACTTCGGTAGGAATGAATGAAAGTGAAGCACTTGGGTAGAAAAGGGTACGGTTATCCTTCTCCAGGGTAGAAGTCCAGTCATTACGTCCCTGCAGGTTCAGGTACAAGAAACGGCGGTAGCCAAGGGTTGCAGACAAATAGGCACCAAGCAGACTTTCTTCTTCAAAGTAAGAATCATTGCTGTGCTCGATGTAGTTGCCATGATCCTGCAATCCAAATACAAACTGCTGGGTACTGTAGGTTCCAGTGAAGTTGTAAATATCAGCACGCAGGTTGGTACCCAAAACAGCATCCAGGTTCCAGTCTTCGTTCAAGTCTTTGTTGATGGAGAGACTTGCGTTGTGGTCGTGGATGGTGTTGATACGCTCACGGGTTTCAAGCAATCCATCAGGCACCTGACGGCCACCTTTGTTGATGGCGTAGCGGTTGCGCTGTGCATAGGTGTCAAGACCATAACGATAGGTCAAAGTCAACCAGTCAGTCAGGCTGTAATCGAAGGTGAGGGTACCGAAGAAACGGTTCACCAACTCAGAATTCTTGGTGTTGTGAAGTGTCCAGTATGGGTGCTGGATGTCGTTACCGCCTCTGTAGTAAATACTGCTGTGGTCGAGCGGGTTCTCCCATTCAAGGCCGTTCAGGTCAACAGAACGTGGTGTGTAGAATACATTGGAGAACAATGAAGCACCATCGTTCGGGTTTGAACTGGTTGAAGTACCGGTTGGAGGAGCAACACGATCTGAACGAACGAAGTTCAAAGTGGTGCGAACGCCGATCTGGTTGGACAGACGGGTGTTGATACCCAAACCGAATGTGTTCTTCTTGTACTTGCTGAGCGGAACAAATCCTTCCTCGTTTCGGTAGCCGTAGTTGAAGTTGATGGAAGTTCCTTCAGACAAGCGGTTGGCGATGTTCACAGAAGTGTTGGAAATCAAACCAGTCTGGAAGAAGTTCTGCAGGTTGTCGTAAGCTTTGTACGGATAACGGGCACCTACATACTGCGGGAATACAGCATTGAGCGCTGCACGGTCGTATGGGTGACGGATGGTTCCGTCTTCAGCCACACCATATTTACCGGGCTGATCGAAAGGAGCACCCCAGTTGGAGAAGGCGGCAGAAGCAGTGTTCCAGAAACCGTTGCCGTAAGCGTCCTGGTCATCAGGAAGGCTGGCGATGTCATTGGCGAAGAATGACTGGTCAACAGTTACCTCAAACTTCTTGTTCAGGTCGCGGGAAGCACCGTTTTTGGTGGTGATCAGGATCACACCGTTACGACCGGCCTCACCGTAAAGTACAGTAGCACTCAGACCCTTCAATACGCTCACTTCAGCGATGTTGTTGGGGTCGAGGTCGAGGAAACGGCTGGATGCTGAAGCAGCACCTGCCAGTACGCCCTGGTCAGCACGGGTGTCAGAGTTGAAAGGCACACCGTCCACAACGAAGAGCGGCTGGTTGGTACCGGTAATGGATGAGTAACCACGAATGATCACGTTGGTACCGGAACCGGCCAAACCGGAGGTAGAAGTGATGTCCACACCTGGAACCTTACCACGAAGAACACGGGCAACGTCAGCTTCAGGACGCAGCTCCAGCGCACTCTGGTCCAGGGTGGTTACACCGTAACCGAGGGCCTTTTTCTCCTTGCGGATACCAAGACCGGTTACAACCACCTCAGAGAGTTGCTCGACGGCTTCTTCCATTTGAACGTCTATGACGTTGGAAGCACCGAGGGAAACCTCTTTGGTTTCAAAACCAGTGTAGCTGAAAACGAGGGTGTTTACGCCCTCTGGAACGTTTAAGGAATACGTTCCGTCGATGTCGGTGACAGTACCGACCGAGGTACCTCTGGCAAAAATGCTGACACCGATGAGGGGCTCGCCCTTGGTGTCGGTCACTGTGCCAGAGACAGTACGCTGAGCAAGCATTGCGGAAATGCTCATCAGCGCTAGCATGATGGCTAGTGAGAGTCTTTTCATACTAATTCAGTTTAATGAAAGAAATGATTTAATTACAAAGAAACCAGGCAAATGTAGAATTTTTCGCAAAATCCCCCAGTTGCCGATTTAACTTTTGCGTAACTAGCACTTTAGAGAACGTTTAGGTTTCAAAAATGCTGTCTGGGCTCCAAAAATCTCTGAAAATTTCACCTGCGCAGTTGTCGCAAGTACATCTGAATAGTGTTGCTAAGGCCGTAATAAAGGGCATCGGAGATCAGTGCGTGCCCTATTGACACTTCCAGCAAACCAGGTACATTTTCCTTGTAAAAATGGAGGTTTTCCAGGTTGAGGTCGTGGCCGGCATTCACACCCAGGCCCAGTTCAACGGCCAATTCTGCACATTTTCTGTGGGGAGCCACGGCTGCCGTGGGGCATTTCCTGAACTGGTGTGCATAAGGCCCGGTATAAAGCTCGATCCGGTCAGCGCCCACGTTTTTTGCTCCTTCCACAAATTTTTCTTCAGCATTCAGGAAAAGCGAAACCCTGATGCCGGCCGCTTTTAACCTGGCAATGACATCCTTCAGAAAACCGGCATGGGTCAAGGTGTCCCAGCCGGAATCCGAAGTCAGTGCTGATGGTGCATCGGGAACCAGGGTCACCTGGTGAGGCTTGTTGGCCAAAACCAGCTCGATGAACTTTTCAGTTGGATTGCCCTCGATGTTGAATTCTGTGGTAACGACTTCCTTCAGTTTTGGAACATCGTCGTAGCGGATGTGCCGTTGATCCGGGCGAGGGTGAACAGTTATTCCTTCTGCTCCAAATGCCTCGCAATCTTTTGCCACCTGGATCAAATCCGGCAGATTGCCTCCCCTCGAATTCCGCAGCAGGGCAACCTTGTTCACGTTCACGCTAAGTCGGGTCATAAGATGAATTTTACAAAGAAGCCTGCCCGATGAGTGATAAACAAAGCAGGCTTATCTTTGGGCCGCTAAATTACAAATTGGGAACATTCCAAAATGTATCGCTGATCACAGCCTGTAAACCCACACACCCAGAGAAAGAATGGAAGACCAAAAGCCCGAAATACCGCAAAGCTCACCCGGCAGGATCATTCTTACGGTTGTCGCACTATTTTTCCTGGGGAGTGCAGTTGGTGGCGGAATTATACAACTAATGTGTGACTGGCAAGGCATCCCTCTTGCCGATGCATTAAAAGATTTCGGACCTGAAAGCACAGCGCCTGAACGAAACTTTGTAAAAGGCCTGCTCTTCCTCAACCACCTCAGTTCTTTCCTGCTTCCCTGCCTCATTGCGGGCCTGCTCTTTTACAAAAGGCAATGGCCGGAGCGCCTCGAGCTCAGATTGTTTCCGGGTGTCAGGACTTTTTGGCTGGCCCTCCTGATACTGCTGTGTGCATTTCCTGTCGCACAGGGCCTGTTTGAACTGAACCGTTGGATTCTCGGCCATTTTGCTTTTAGTGAACAACTGCTGGAGCTGGAAGGCGCTTCGGAAAACCTCCAGATCGGTTTGCTCAAAATGGATTCCATCTGGGAGTTGATCACCAGCATCATCGCAATGGCACTGGTGCCTGCCATTGGGGAAGAGCTGCTTTTCAGAGGCTTTCTCCAGAAACAACTCATCAGAGCGATGAAGAATCCGGTCACGGGGATACTGATCGCTGCCCTGTTTTTCAGCCTCATCCATTTTCAGGCGCAGCGATTTCTGGCCATCTTCTGGCTCGGAACGGTACTCGGCCTGTTATACTTTTGGACGAAAAACCTCTGGGTTCCCATTTTTGCCCATTTCCTCAACAACGGTGTGCAGGTGGTGGTAGCCTGGTTTTACCAGGAAGACCTGCAGGCCCTCAATCAACAATCAGACAGTTTCCCCTGGTGGGTGGCGGTGGCGGGTCTGGTTTTATTTCCTTTCTTCGCAAAATTGCTCATTGCACATTCTGACAAAAAACAGAACGCATGAACCCTGGCCTCTCACCAACTTTGATACTCAGCGTCATTGCCGCTTACTTCCTCGTCCTGATTGGCATCTCGTTGTACACAGGAAGAAAAGCCGACAGCCAGGATTTTTTCATCGCCGGCCGAAAAGCGCCCTGGTTCATCGTCGCAATTGGGATGATCGGGGCATCCATGTCCGGAGTTACCTTCATTTCCATTCCCGGAGCTGTGGGTGCCGGTGGGCTGAACAGCGCCTTCTCGTACATGCAGGTGGTCATGGGCTATATGCTGGGCTATGCCGTCATTGCCCTGGTGCTGATGCCACTGTATTACAAACTCAACCTGACTTCCATCTACGCCTATCTCGGCAAGCGGTTTGGATACTATTCCAACAAAACCGGCGCTGCTTATTTCCTGCTGTCCAGGGTCATTGGGGCCTCGTTCAGGCTTTTTCTCGTCGCAATCGTATTGGACAAATTCGTACTCGGAGTGCCGCCGCTGAACGTTCCGTTCGAGGTTACCGTCATTGCCACCATTGTGCTGATCTGGGTGTACACCTTTAAAGGCGGCATCAAAACCATCATCTGGACAGATACCCTCCAGACCATCATGTTCCTCGTTGCAATGGTTGCAACAATGGTTTACATCGCCAAAGGGATGGACACAGACCTGGGAGGGCTGATCAGCACCATCCGGAAAAGCGATTACTCCAAAGTGTTTTTCTTCGAAAACGGCTGGTCGGATCCCAACTACTTTTTTAAACAGTTTTTCAGCGGTGCACTGATCACCATTGTGATGACCGGGCTGGATCAGGACATGATGCAGAAAAACCTCAGTTGCCCCAACATCAAAGATGCCCAAAAGAACATGTTCACTTTTTCCGGCATCCTTTTCTTCACCAACCTGCTCGTACTCAGCCTGGGGGCAGCTCTCTACCTCTACGCCAATCATCATGGCATTGAAACTCCCGGCCGTTCTGATTACATGTACCCCACCATTGCCCTGAACCACCTGCCAACTTTCATCGGACTGACCTTTATCCTGGGACTGATCGCCGCAGCCTATTCCAGCGCCGATTCGGCACTGACGGCACTGACCACTTCATTTTGCGTGGACTTTCTGAATTTCGAAGAGAGTGAAAAAACGGAAGCGGAAAAGAGAAAGGTCAGGCGGATGGTACACGTCGGCTTCTCCTTGCTATTGCTCGTTACCATCCTCATCTTCAACGCCCTGAACGACGATGCTGTGATCAACTCCCTGTTCAAGGCTGCGGGTTATACCTATGGACCACTTCTCGGCTTGTTTACCTTCGGAATGCTGTCAAAAAGAGCCATCCGGGACAAATGGGTGATAGCCGTATGCCTGGCTGCGCCCGTTCTAACCTGGATCATCGTGGATGTGGCAGCCAGTCAGTTCAACTTCAAATTCGGCTTCCTCAACCTGGCCCTGAACGGCCTGCTGACCATTGCGGGTCTATACCTCATTTCCAAACCGGAAGCTAGGCCCGAAACCGCCTAGCGCACCAAAATCACTTCGCCTTTGGCAACCTTTCGCGTTCCATTGACGAAATCGGCCACAGCCTGGTAGATGTAAGTGTCCGACGGCACTTTCTTTCCGTTCTCGGTACCGTCCCAGCCAATGGTCTTGTCGTTGGCAGGAAGGCCGGCTTTGTCGTAAATCAACCTCCCCCATCTGTCAAAAATCCGCAGGCTGTAAGACTCGATGCCTTTGCCGATCAGGTAAAAGCGGTCGTTGGTGCCGTCATTGTTGGGGGTGAAGATATTTGGCACCATCACTTCCAGAATCAGTTCCACATTTACCCAAACGGAGTCGCTGACCTGGCAACCGGTGCTGTCAGTAGCCGTAAGGATGTAGAGGATGGTATCCAGTGGCTGGGCCAACGGATCTGGGCAGTCCGTGCATTCAAGATCATCGGCAGGCGACCAGGCAAATGACAGGTTGCCGTCGTTGTACAGTGGCTCCAGCCTGATAGTGTCGCCCCGCTCGATGTCGTAGCTGGGTGGCAGGTCGAGCAAGATTTGTGCGGGCTGTCCGATGCTCACAGTGGTATCTTTCTGACAGCCATATTGATCCTGCGCAACTACCAGGTAATCCCCTGCCGTGAGGTTGTCGAAGAAGGAAGTATTCTGGAAGGCACTGCCATCGATGCTGTAGTTCAATTCAGGGCCGGAACTGAACAACTCGATGGCTCCACTTGGCTCTCCAAAGCAATGCGCATCAAACACCTCGAATCCGAAATCAAAGGGTTGCACGTCCGCCAGGGTGACGCTGGCCTCGGCGCTGCAACCTATCTGATCCGTAACCGTGATGCCGTATTCACCGGCTTGCAGCCCGTCTGCCGTGCTCCCGTTTACCGAAGGAATACTCCACTGATACTGGAAATCCGGTGAGCCTCCTGAGGCAATGACCGTAATGCTTCCTCCTCCGGCTCCCGGGCAGGGATCTTGTTTTTCAATGGCAAGATCGATGGCATCGTCAACAACCACTTCCACAACCCTAGTACTGTCGCAGCCCAGGTAGCTCTGCCAGGTTTTGGTAAAGGTGCCCGGTTGGCTGACAAAATCCCCAAAGACTTCCACACTGTCGCCCTGGCACAGGTAGATCGTTTGCCGAAGGAAAAAAGTGTCATTGACGATGAGGTGGATGTTGTGTGTGCTGTCGCAACCGCTGGCGCCGGTGAACGTCTGCTGGTAATCGCCCGGCACATTGGTAGCTGTTCCGAAAATATCGGCCGTTTCCGTTTCGCAGATGGAAACGGTATCGAAAGTGGCTATGAGGTCGTTCACCAGCAGGTGAATGACATGGGTGCTGTCGCAACCGTTGGGCCGGGTGTAGGTCTGATGGTAGTCTCCGGGGCTACTGGTGGGTGTTCCGAAAATGTCCACGGTTTCATTTCCGCAAATCTGGATGGTCTCTTCTGTCAAAGCCGTGTCCCGCACTTCCACCTCGATTTCATGGACACCGACACACAAATTGGCACCGGTCACCTTGACCACATAAAGGCCTGAATTTTCCGGTTTCGCCGGATCGATGACGGGTTCTTTCAGGTTGGAGGTAAAACCGTTGGGTCCGGTCCATTCGAACAGGTCGCCACCGCCGGCAAAGAGGCTGAGCTGATCGCCTTCGCAAACGGGGCTGTTGCTGCCGCTGCCCAGCCCCGGCTCCGGCAACACGGTGTAAACCACTTCATCGGTGGCTTCAAAGCCGCATTCAAAAGTGATGGTCACAAAGAAAACCGTCGTGGCAAGCGGGCTGACAGTGGGGTTGGGGTCAGTCAGTGTGCTGAGCCATGGCGACGGGAACCAACTGTAGCTGAGGCCACTGGGATCGGCATGGAGCTGAACGCTGTCGCCCGGGCAGGCCTCGATGTCCGGCATTTCTTCAATTTGCGGAGCTGCAAAACAAACCTGCTGAACGGCAGGCACACTGCCGGTGGCACCGGTAAAGCCCCAGTAAACATCCGGCGAGCCGGCAAAGATTTCGTTGATGATGTCACCGGTGTAGGTAAGCTCAACATCGTCAAGGGTTACCGTCAGTTTTTTTGGAGAAGGCTGCCAGGAGATCAATAGACAATGCTCTTCGCAATCCTGCAATTCCGGCAACTGCACCGGCCCTGCCAGGTTGTTGCTGCCATTGTGATCGGTACTGCCATTGGCCATGATGGCCATGTGGTCGTAGTCGGGGTCGCCGCTGGCGGGGTCCATTTGGGCATCGAACTGGATCACCAGCGAAGGGGTAATGCCTTCATAACCCAGCCCTCCACCGCTGTTGCCAGTGTTGCTGTTTGTCTTCGCAAAAACGAAGGAGAGGCCCTCGCCGGCGTTGTTGTCGCAACCAAAGTTGAACCGGGCTTTTAGCGTGAAAGGAGAATACAGACTGTATTGTCCGTTTGACATGATGGAGCCTGCCTGGTTGGCGGAAGAATCGGTGGTCAAAAGGTAGCAGGAGCCCTGCAGGTCAACGGCACTGCCATTGACAACCAAAGACTGTCCGAAAACAAAATGGGAAATGATACAAAAGGATATCAATGCCGTTTGCCGAAGGAAGAGAATTTTGCGCGATTTCATGTATCCGGTTTTGCTGCACATCATCAGGTGAAGAGGTTATCCGGCCTCCGCATGTTCCGAAGGGAAAGGCCGCTGCTGTTCAGCTTATCCAAAAATTGCACCGCAAAGACCTGCTACCACTGCCTGCCAAAAGTCAGCTCAACCAAAACAGGGGAAAGCTGTTCTCAAATCAAACTCTAAAAACTTAGTATCTTCGGCGCCCACAGCATTAAAACCAGTGAGTATGACAATCGAACAACGCAGTGCAGTTCACAATTTTGAGCCCGCCCTCGTAGAAGAAATCCAGAAGCTAGGAAGTGAAAGACAATTGGACGCCGGAGAAGAATTGATGCGGCCGGGCATGTATATCAGATCCATCCCCATCGTACTTTCCGGCAGCATCAAAATCATGCGACAGGACGAGAAAGGCAATGAGACTTTCCTCTATTTTCTTACCGAAGGTGATACCTGCGCCATGTCCCTGACCTGCTGCACCGCCCACCGGCCCAGTTCGGTCAGAGCCATTGCCGAAGAACCTACAAAAATCATCATGGTGCCTGCTGAAATGATGGACCTGTGGCTCCAGAAGTATCCCTCCTGGAAGAACTTTGTTTTTCAATCCTACCAACACCGTTTTGACGACCTGATGGATGCAGTGGACAGCCTTGCATTTCAGAAAATGGACCAAAGGCTCTGGAGATTGCTGAAGAAAAAAGCTGCCCTTCAGGAAAAGCGATACGTTTACAACACCCACCAGGAACTGGCAGATGAGCTCAGCACCAGCCGTGAAGTGGTGACCCGCCTGCTGAAAAAACTGGAATCCATGGGTAAAATCAAAACCCACCGCAACCGTATCGAGCTGTTGTAGCTGACAAAAATCATCTAATTGTGACATTTGTCGCCGCTTACGCCGTCGATCATTCCGAAATTTGCATCGCTTTTCAAACAAAATAGTGCGTCGGGGCGCCAGTCCTGGTCACTAACAGCGAAATAAAAATTTTACACCGTATGAAAATCGAGCAAATCTATACGGGCTGTCTGGCCCAGGGCGCTTACTACATCGAGAGCGAAGGAGAAGCAGCCGTTATTGACCCTTTGCGCGAAGTACAACCTTACATCGAAAGGGCAGAAAAAGACGGAGCGAAGATCAAGTACGTCTTTGAAACCCACTTCCACGCCGACTTCGTTTCGGGCCACCTGGACCTGGCAAAGAAAACCGGAGCCACCATCGTTTTCGGCCCCAATGCGCAAACCAATTTCCCTGCACACATTGCCAAAGACGGAGAGGAATTCCAGCTTGGCAAAGTCCGAATCAAGGTGTTGCACACTCCGGGCCACACCATGGAGAGTACTTGCTACCTCCTGCTGGACGAGCAGGGTAAGCCCCATGCGGTTTTCACCGGTGACACCCTGTTTATCGGCGACGTTGGACGCCCCGACCTGGCCCAAAAGTCCGACCTCACCATGGCCGACCTGGCCGGTCACCTTTACGACAGCCTCCGCAACAAACTGATGACCCTTCCCAATGAGACCATCGTTTATCCGGCTCACGGTGCCGGGTCTGCCTGCGGCAAAAACATGTCGAAAGAAACAGTGTCAACCATCGGAGCGCAAAAAGCCAGCAACTATGCCCTCCGGGCCGACATGACCAAAGAAGAATTCATCAAAGAGGTGACCGACGGTTTGTTGGCACCACCCAAATACTTCCCACAAAATGTTCGGATGAACAAAGAGGGCTACACCAGCATCGATGAAGTGATGGAAAAAGCTGTCCATCCGCTCTCACCGGATGCCTTTGAAGAAGCCGTCAATGCCACCGGAGCTGTGATGCTTGACGTGCGCCATGAAGATGAGTTTGTGAAAGGGTTCATCCCCAACTCCATTTTCATCGGCCTCGACGGCCAGTTCGCTCCCTGGGTGGGCGCACTCATCGCCGATGTCAACCAGCCCATCGCACTCATCGCACCGCCTGACCGTGTGGAAGAAGCGGTTACCCGCCTGTCACGCGTGGGCTTCGACAATGTGATCGGGTACCTGGACGGTGGTTTTGAAGCCTGGAAAAATGCAGGCAAGGAATTTGACACCATACGCTCCATCGATGTGGATCAATTTGCCGAAGAATACAAGCATCACGAGGCTGACAGCATCATGGACGTGCGCCGTCCGGGCGAATACAGCGCCGAACACATCAAGGATGCCGACAATTTTCCGCTGGATTATTTGAATGACTTTATGTCAGATCTTGACAAAAACAAAGAATACTTCGTACATTGCGCCGGCGGATATCGTTCAGTGATAGCTTGCTCCATTTTGAAGTCCAGGGGATTCGACAAGGTTGTCAACATCGAAGGTGGTTTCAAAGCCATTCAGGAAAGTGGAAAATTCGAGTTGACGGATTATGTCTGCCCCAACACTTTAAAGCGGCAAAAAGCGAAAGAAGTAACCGCCTGAACCCAACTTTTGACGGATTCATCCGTTTAAGGTTGGTGAAATAGAGAAAAAGGATTTCCTTTAAAATACTTTGTTTTCATTTGGTTTTTTGGGGTTTGAAAGGGCAGCTTCGGTTGCCCTTTCTTTTTTTGTCCCATTTTGAACTCCAGGTCCAGCGCATTTCTTGCCATCCTTTTTTACCTTGCTGATTCAATCAACCTCCAAAGCATCATTCACTTTGAAATATCTCATTAGAATCAGTCTTCTTCTGTGCGCCATTTTTTTGGTTCCCCAACATATCTCCCGCGCGTGTAGCCCCTCCTTCACCGTGCGAGGGTACACCTTTCTCAACCCCGGCATTGTTGCTCCTCCCGTGCCTGGAGTTTCCTTACAAAACAGGTACGTCAGGTTCAGTGAACTGTACCGCTCTTTTTTCGAAGAAAAAGAACAGGTAAAGCAAAACGCCAACCTGGCTGAATGGATGGTGCGTTTTTGCGGATTGGTGAAAGAAGCCGACATGGCCTACCTCATTTACAAGGCTCCTGCCGAAGACCTCGGTCTGCTGTTGACCGCCACCAAAAGCAAATCGCTGCCGGTACCCGTGCGGCTGCGCGACAACGACTTTGCCAACTACCTCTGGGAAAAGAAATGCACAGAAACCATTGAATACCTTCGCTTCGCAAAACAGTGTGAACCGCATGTGGTGAGCAGCGGCACCCCTTGGAATCCCAGCCCGAGGGATACCACAGCGATGCTCCGCCTCATTGCCGAAGGAAAAAAGGAGTTCAAAAAGACCAAGTCCGATTACCTGCGCATGCGCTATGCCTTCCAGCTGGTCCGGCTGGCACACTATGCCAAGCGCTATCAGCAATGCCTGGACCTGTACGATGAACTGACAGCCCAGATTGACAAACTGAAAGCCCATTGGAAGGAGAGCATCATTCCGCAGTGGATGCTGGGTCACCGTGCCGGATCTCTGAGAGCCCTGGGCAACAGGGTGGAGGCCTCCTACCTGTACACCCTCATCTACATGAACAGTCCCGAACGCAGGGCATCGGCCTTCCAGAGCTTCCTCATAAAGACCGACCAGGAGTGGGATTCATTGATGAACCGGTGCCTCTCTGACCGGGAAAGGGCCTATGCCCTGGCCATCAGGGCGGGCGACAAACGGAGCAAATCGCTGGACGACTTGCGTGAAATTTACCGCCTCGACCCCACCAATGATCAACTGGAGCCGCTGCTGACCAAGGAAATTGACCGCATGGAACTCAATTTCCTAGGGCTTGCATTCAATCCTTATGCTTCGCGGAACAAGGAGGTGTACCAGATTCCTGAAAGGGGAGCTGAAGACTACCTGGTATCGCTGTTGCAATTCGTCAAAGAGGTGGCTGCAGAGAAGAAAGTAAGCCGCCCGCTGTTCTGGAAAATTGCCGAAGCCTATCTGACATTTCTGGCCGGTGACCTCTACGCCGCTGAGAAGGTTTTTGAAGAAATCGAGGAGCAACCGATCGAAGATCCAGCCCTGAAAGAACAGTTGGAAGTCATCCGGCTGGTGATGAAGCTGAGCAAACTCGAAAAGCCGGATGATGAGACAGAATCTTTCATCGCTGGCCTCATTCGAAAGGACAGCCTCTATCGTAAATACCCCTCCATGCCCGACTTTGTCAAGCACCGCATGGCTGCGCTTTACCGTCAGAATGACAGACCGGGCAAGGCCTTCCTCTGCATCAATTCTTTTGATGAGCTCAGGGCAAACCCCAAGATGGAATTGGTGGAGGACCTGCTGAAAATGGCCCAAAAGAAAGAACACAATGCTTTTGAACGAATGCTGCTCAAAAACCTGACGGCCAATGACCTGCTCGACATGAAAGCATCGCTCCACATGGCCCGGGGAGAGCTGGAGGCTGCCTATGAAACCTACCGGAGAATGCCTGCGGCCAACTGGGACGACTACGACCTGTACAATGTGTTCAAGGAAACCACCAAAGACTGCATTAGGTGCTACCAGAGAAGAGACACAACCACTGCCAACCTGCTCAACAAAGGCGAGCTGCTGGAAAAACTCATCGACCTGGACTACAAAACCCGGGCGAACATCGGCAATGTGGCCATGCACCACTACCAACTGGGGCTTGCATTTTACAACATGAGCTATTTCGGCTACGCCTGGGAGGTGATGGACTACACCCGAAGCGGAGCCACCTGGAATTTCCTGAACAAAGGCAAGGACGGCGAATACTGCTTCTACCCATACTCCAACTGCATTCGGGAGAACACCGACTTGTCAAGGGCGCTGTACCACTTCCAGAAGGCCCGCCTGCTGGCAGGGGTTGAAACCGAGCTGGGAGCCAAAGCGGCTTTCCAGGCTGCCCGCTGCGAGCAGAAAATGTTCTTTGCCTCAGAGGCCTGGCAGCCACCGCCCTGCTGCAACAACATGCCCCTTCTGACAGAAAAGGAAATACCTCATTACCAAAGGTTGAAGGAGCAATACAGCAGCACGAAATTCTACCAGCAAATCATTTCCGAGTGCAAATACTTTGCGGCCTATGTCAGGCGGCAATGAGTCCCCTTTTGGTCGTTTGCTTACCAAAGCTCCGCATACCTCTTGTTTCTTTTCCTTCGGAGAACCATTAGTTTTAGTGGCCTGTTCTGTTTTTGGTAAGCAAATACATCTTTTAGCCTTTGAATCACTACAGCTGGATATACGTCGGAGATGCCGGGCATTCTCACAAAGTTGGCTTGTACCACAGCAGCAAGTCCGGCCATGTATTGATTTATGTCGGACGTAAAGTAGTGACCATTGACTTCCGGGTTTTTGAATCGAAAAAGTACACCTTCTTCATTGAGGACGAGTTGGTGCGGGTATGTCTGGAGCGCAAGGGCGATGAGATGTATTACACCTTTGAGATTGACAAAACTGCCGACACCCCCCGGAACCGGGCTCGCCGCATCATCGAGCGAAAGTACCTGCGTCAGTTTCTGGTGGCCTTGAGTGTTTTTGTGGGACTGGTGCTTTTTGCAGCCTTGGTCTTGCCATCCTTTTCTGAAAAGAGCGAGCTGAGCCGGGCAGAGGAATTGCTGGTCAAAGAAGGCAAAGAAACCATTGCCAGGATAACAGGCAGCCCTGAAGAAAACTCTTCGGTGCTCAAATACCAGTTCATCCAGGGAAACGACATCATTACAGGCCAGCTGGACCGTGCTGAAATCGCGAAACTCTCCCCCATGCCGGTCATCAATGGTGATGAATTCGTGGTGCTTTACGTTCCGTCAAAACCGGAAATCAACACCCTCTACCTCAACCGGCCCACGGAAAAACAGATCAGCCGCTTTATGGAACGAGCCGTTGAAAAGCACCTTAAACTGCATCCTGATGCGGCTCCTGAGGAAGTAAGCTGCATCGTTGGGGTAGCCTTTCTGCTTGGCGGTCTCGATGGCCTCGCCGACTTCTTTTACCAGGACCTGAACCCCGCCATGAATCCGGCCCACAATTCGTCCAGCTTTGGAAAGCTGACAAGCAGCCTCCCCTTCCGGAAAAAAGTAGAAAAGGATTGCGGACAGTAAAGATCCATCCTGGTCCTGGCTGATCATTTGCGCTCCTTTCGCAGGAAAAACAGCTCCGCCCAGCCCGTCCCATTTTGCTACTTTTGCTCTTCGAAAAAAAAACACGAAACCATTGGACCACTTATCCCAGCACATTGAAGCATTGATCTTCGCAGCCGACACGCCGGTTAGTCTGGAAGAAATCCGGGAATGTCTGAACACGACCTTCGAGCACGAATTCTCCGAAGAAGAAATCACCCTGGCCATCGATGAAGTAAAAACCAGGTACCAACAGGAGCAATGCGCCATTGAGGTGGTTGAAATTGCCGGCGGATACCAGTTCATGACCAAGCCGGCCTACCACAATGTCATTGCTACCTGGCTGAAACAAACTACCAAACGCAGGCTTTCTCAGTCTGCCATTGAAACGCTTGCTATCATTGCCTACAAACAGCCCATCACCAAATCAGAGCTGGAGGCCATCCGCGGTGTGAGCTGCGATTACACCATTCAGAAACTTCTGGAGAAGGAACTTGTTTCCATCATTGGCCGGAGTGAGGGGCCGGGCCGGCCGTTGCTTTACGGAACCAGTGTGAAATTCATGGATTACTTCGGGCTGAAGAGCATCAAAGACCTTCCTCAACCCAAAGATTTCAAGGAACCGGATAGCGAAATCGGCGAAAGGGCCCCGGTTGAGGAAGAAAAACGTGAAGAAGAATAAGCGCTTATGGAACCGTTGGTAAACAGAGTGGCAAAAAGCGGATTGATCACCATTGATCTGGAGCAGTATTTTCCGAAGGAAGAAATTGCTGTTTTCGACCTGAAAGACCACCTCTTTCAGGGGCTTGTCCTTCGGGAAAAAGACTTCCGGGAAGCCGTCAATGCCCACGACTGGTCGCAATACAGTGACAAGGTGCTGCTGGTTTACTGTTCAGCCGATGCCATCATTCCCGTCTGGGCTTTCATGCTGGTGGCAAGTGCTGCGGCGCCCTTTGCCAGGAGCGTTTTCCAGGGCAGCCGGGAGGAATACCTCAAATTTGCTTTCTTGAAGGCACTGGAATCCATCGATCCGGAACAATATGCGGACAAACGAATCGTGATAAAGGGCTGCAGCAACAAACCCGTTCCACCAGCTGCCTATGCAGAGCTGACACGAAAATTGCAACCCGTAGTGAAAAGCATCATGTATGGCGAGCCATGTTCAACGGTTCCGATTTTCAAAAAGAAGGTGACCTGAAACATCCGCAGACCTCCTTTTCTCAACAAGCATTTTCGACAGGAAAAAACGAAATCAAATGCGCAATGCCCTGAAATTCATCCTCTTTTTCGTCGCAATAAGCGGCACCATTCTCTTGTTTACCGCCACCGATGAAAACGACCCCGGGCTCCAGATCTCACCGCGCAATTTTATCATTCCCACCGTTGATCCCACCATGGATTACTGGTTCGCCAATGAACGGGTACCCGTTGACAATTTCGATGTAAGGGAAAGATTGGAAAGGGAGTTCATCGTGAACACCTACCGGCATTCAAACACCATTCTGAACATCAAAAAGAGCCGGCGCTTTTTTGCTGTCATAGAGCCCATTCTGAAGGAGTATGGCATTCCTGAAGATTTCAAATACACCGCAGTTGCCGAAAGCGATTTCCGCAATGCCACCTCGCCAGCCGGCGCACGGGGCGTCTGGCAATTGATGAAAGGCACTGCCCGGGATTACGGCCTGGAGGTCAACGACTATGTGGACGAGCGCCTGCACCTCGAAAAAGCAACCAGGGTGGCTTGCGAGCACCTCAAAGATTATTATTCGAAATTCGGCAGTTGGACCCTGGCCGCTGCGGCTTACAACATGGGCGCCAGCGCCCTCAGCAAAGAACTTGAAAGACAGGGCGCCGAATCTTATTACGATCTGAACCTCAGCGAGGAAACCAATCGCTATATCTTACGGCTGGTGGCCATCAAATACGTTTTGATGAATCCCGGTCATTTCGGTTTTGAAATAGAAGAGGAAGAGACTTACCCACCGCTGGACAATTACGCCGTGGTAGAAGTGGATACCACCATTTCGAACCTGGGTGATTTTGCCAGGCAGTTTGGCGTCAGCTATCGTATGTTGAAGATTTACAACCCCTGGCTGAGGTCATACACCCTCCCGAACAAGAGCGGCAAGCAATACGAGATCAAAATTCCGAAGTAAGGCAAGAAAGCCCGGATAGTCGGGCGAGCTTCATACCGTAAGCAGGGCCGCACCAAACACCCCTGCACTGTCTCCCAGTTTTGGCTTCAGAAATGGCGTGGCCAGCCGGTCATTGAAAATGTGCTTTGCCACTTCGAAAGGACCCCTATCATAGAGCAGTTCGATATTGCCCAAACCTCCGCCAATGACAATGGCATCGGGATCGATGATGTTGATGACCCGTGCCACCGCCATTCCGAAAAAATGGAGCAGCCTTTCCATGGTCATCTGCGCCGCTTCTTCTCGCCCTCGCTCGAATCGCTTTACGATTTCTGCCATGGGCAGCTCTTCGCCAGTCAGCGAGGCATAGTATTTCGACAAGGCAGGTCCTGAAATGACCATTTCAGTACAGCCGGAATGGCCGCAGTAGCAAGGCCCACCGCTTTCATCCAGAAAGTTGTGCCCCCACTCGCCGCCGATGCCATGCAGGCCGCTGAGCACTTTGCCGCCCACCACGATGCCGGAACCCGTACCTGTGCCCATGATAATTCCCCAAACCACATTGGCATTGGGTACTTTCTCACGGACAATGCCGAGTTTGGTTTCTGCCAGCGCAAAGCAGTTGGCATCATTGGCCATTCTGAGCGGTATTCCGAGCACGGCCTCGAGATCGGACTTCAGGTATTGGCCATTCAGGCAGGTGGTGTTGGAGTTTTTGAGCTTTTGGGTTTGGGGGTCCAGCGTGCCGGGGGTACCTATGCCGATGATCTCAGGCCTTACCCCCACGTGCGTTGTCATGCTTTCCACCAACTTCTGAATTTGGTTGAGAATGTGCTGGTAGCCTTTCTCCCGTTCTGTTGGCAGGCGCATGCGCGCCAACACGTTCAAGTCTTCGAATGTATCAAAGACAACTCCTTCTATTTTGGTTCCACCCAGATCGATGCCCCAATACGGACCGCTCATTTTTTCAAATTTTTATTGCCAAAGATTGGCAAATGTACAGATTGGAAACTTGCCCGGCCAATGACCGAATGCAAGTGAAATTGCAGCTCAGAAATTGCAGAATGAAAGCAAAAGCCTACATAACTTGCTGGCCGAACACATTCCTCGAAGAAAATGAAAACCAAAAAGCAGGTCATCGAAGATTTCAGGCAGCATGTCAACTCCGGCAAGGTTGCTTTTTACGAAAAGTACAACATGGACCTCGTCATGGGCAGGCGAGAAGGCATCCGCTTTTGGGATGCTGAAAATGACAAAAGCTACATCAACCTGCATTGCAATGGAGGGGTGTTCAACCTGGGGCACCGCCACCCGGAAATCATCAGCACTTTGCAATCAGCACTGGAGCTGTATGACATCGGCAATCACCACCTCATCAGCTCGGCAAGGGCCGAGGCCGCCCGGCTGCTGTCCGACCTGATGCCCGGTGACCTGAACTATGTGGTATTTGGCGTGAGCGGCGGAGAGGCAACTGATACTGCTATAAAAATTGCCAGGGGATACACCCGTCGAGAAAAAATTATCTCGGCAAAAGGGGGCTACCACGGCCACACCGGCCTGGCCCTTGCCACCGGCGATGAAAAATACCGCCTGCCCTTCGGCAAGCAATTACCGGGCTTTGTCCAGGTGCCTTTTGGCAATATTGACGAACTGAAAAAAGAGATCAATCAGGACACAGCAGCGGTTATTTTGGAAACCATCCCGGCCACCCTCGGCATGCCCATCCCTTCGGTTGAATACATGAAAGGAATCAGACAGCTCTGTGATGCCAACGGCACTTTGCTGATATTGGATGAGGTGCAATGCGGACTGGGTCGCACCGGCCGTCTGTGGGCCTTTGAACACTACGATATTGTTCCGGACATCGTCGTATTGGGCAAAGGACTTTCGGGAGGCATTTACCCAATATCAGCCACGGTGATCAGACAGCCACTTGAGCAGGTATTCCACAAGGATCCATTTATCCATATTTCCACATTTGGCGGGTCAGAGCTGGGGTGCCAGGTAATGAAAAAAGTGCTGGAAATTTCTTCGGAAAATTCATTTCTGAACCATGTGAATACCATCGCAGAGGCGGTAAAGGAAAAACTGGAAGTGCTCATTGACAAGCATCCCCGGTTTTTCATGGGAATACGCCAAAAAGGATTGATGGCAGGACTGAAATTAAAAGATGAATTGTGTGGGCCGCTTTTGACCAAAACTGCTTTCGACCAGGGCTTACTACTGGTGTATGCCAACAATGATAAAAGCGTGTGCCAGTTTTTGCCACCACTCATTACGACGGAAGAAGAGCTGGATGAGATCATCCCCAAACTGGACAGAGCCATGCAGGAAGCCCAAAAACTCAAGCCCCTGCTGAAGGTGAAGAATTTTTTCGGAAATATGTTCTCCAAAGGTTAACCGGAACAGCTATGAAAATTGACCAGGATTTGATCCGCAAATTTGAGGAACAACTGGACCCCCAGAACATTGAAGCCTCAGGCATCCCGGCAAAGCTGGTGGGGTTTGGCGAAATATCATCGATCATAGCGCTGCAGGATTTGCCGGGCATGGTACTGAAGCGTATGCCCATGTTCCCGGATGTTGCTTCAGCTGAAAACTACCTGAATACTTACCGCGAATATTGCAGTCTTCTGAATGCCGCCGGGTTGAAGTTGCCGGCAGATGATACCGCCATCATAAAAAAGTCTGAACGCCTGACCGTACTGTATTTTGCCCAGCAAAAGTTTCTTCCGGAACAAATCGGGAACAAAGTTTTGAAAAGCCTTGAAAAAGCTGAGCTGGAGCAATTCATAGAGCGAGTCATCGCTGCCATATATAGCGTATGGAGATTCAATAAAAGCCAGGATAAATACCAATTGGCCATCGATGCCCAGATTTCCAACTGGGCGTATGTCGTTGATAAAAATGAGCTGTATTACATCGACACCTCAACCCCATTGTTCAAAATTGACGGCATTGAACAGCTCGACCCGGAGTTGATCCTGACCAGTGCACCCTCATTTGGCAGAGCAATTATCAGAAAGTTTTTCCTGGCAGATGTCATGAATCGCTATTACGACGAAAAATCCGTCAACGTGGACCTGGTAGCCAATCTGTACAAAGAAAAGTTAGCGAATTTGGTTCCGCTCTTTATTGAGAAGATCAACGAACGCAGTTCTGGCAAATTAACTGAAGAGGAAGTAGCTGCTTATTACAAAGAGGACAATTTCATCTGGGCTTTGTTTTTATCGCTTCGCAAAATTGACCGCTGGCTTCACACATACCTATATCGCAAACAATATCAGTTTATCCTCCCCGGCAAAATTGAGCGGTGATGGCAAATAAAAATGCCGGCGCTGAATATGATCAACACCGGCATTTCTAAATTAGTCGCAATAATTCCAGGTTTCAACACCAGGAGGAGCAGTGCGCTTTTCGATCTGAGTACAGATCAGTTAAACAGGTATTTGTTGTTTGATTCAATTGCTTCCTCCGTTTCCTTATCCATCTCATGCTGGAAGAAAAAGTGTTTTTCGAACGCCGGTTCCAGATCATTAAACCAGGTTGCTTCCGGATCATATTTTGCGAAGAAGGGTCTTCCTACCCAATTAGGGTTTCGGCCCTGAATGAAGCGAAGGACAAAAACCTTTTGACCTGCGATTTTCTGTACGCCCAGAACCTCCACTTTTCCGGGTGTGCAGGACATGCTGGGACCACGTACGGTTCTGCAAATCCCGCTGACTTTTCTGTATGCTTGCCGGAATATCTCCCAGGTTTCTTCCAGTGGTATCTCAAAATAGTGTTGAGCACCCGTATCGCGTTCGACAAACATGTAATATGGAATCATATTCATGTTGACCTGCTGCCGCCACATTTTAGACCACAGATTTGCATTGTCGTTAATATGCCGCAAAACTGGCGATTGCGTGCGGATTTGCGTGCCGGTAGCGAGGATGCGCTCAACAGCCTTTTGCACAGCTTCAGTGCTCAATTCCACAGGATGGCTAAAATGAGCCATAAAGCTTACATTGAAGCCTTTATCAACCAACTCCCTGAATATGCCCAGCATTTCATCAGCATCGGCATCGGTCGTGAATTTATAGGGCCAGTATGCCAGTGATTTTGAGCCAATTCGAATGGTCTGGATATTGGTATTGTGTGTACCATCCAAAAATGGTTCGAGGTATTTCCTGAATACCCTCGCTTTCATGATCATGGGGTCGCCGCCAGTAAACAAGAGGTCGGTAACTTCATGGTGTTGCTGCAGGTATTTTACAAGCAAGTCCGTTTCCTTCATGGCAAATTTCAGCTCATCAATGCCGGTAAACTGGGGCCACCTGAAACAAAAAGTGCAATAGCTATGGCATGTTTGGCCAGAGCTTGGGAAAAACAATACTGTTTCGCGGTATTTGTGTTGCACACCCGTCAGCCTTTGCCCGTTGAAAACCGGAACATTGAGCTTCATTTGCCCGGCAGGATGTGGATTTAATTCGGTTCTGATTTGGTTGGCCACGGTCCTGACTTCCAGCTTGCCCGCTCCGTTTTTCAGCGTTTCAGCCATCAGATTATAATGTTCCTCAACCAGCATGTCTCTATGTGGAAAAGTCAACCTGAAAATTGGGTCATCTTGGTAATTGTCCCAATTGATCAATTCATCCAGGACATAGTTGCTTACCTTAAAAGGAAAAACGTTACCCACAACTTCAATGTCAAAAAGCTCCTGCTCGCTTAGTCTGTTCATGTACTCAATACTCCTGAAGTTGTGCAATGAGTAAGCCTTGTACTTGTGTGGTAGTAAATTGTTCATGATCAAGAAGCGTTTAGTAAATTGTCGAACTCACTGCAAAAAATCATTTTTCATGGTGCCACCATGAGAAATGAAAGTTTGCAGTACATTTAGTGTTAGCCATTAGCGAAGTGGGGTAATTTAACAAAAAATCGCCATCTAAAAAAGCAAGATTCAACTTGCTGATCATCGAAAATAAGAGAGGGCCGCCCATCATTTGATGAGTGGCCCTCTCCGGCTCAATTTGTACTTCAGCTATCTATACATCCACTTTGGCATACTTGGCATTGGCTTCGATAAATGCCCGCCGCGGTGGCACTTCGTCACCCATCAGCATGGAGAAGATGCGATCAGCTTCTGCAGCATCTTCGATGGTGACACGGCGCAGGATTCTCGTGTTCGGATCCATGGTGGTTTCCCACAGCTGATCGGCGTTCATCTCACCAAGACCCTTGTATCGCTGAACTTTTACAGAAGTATCATTTTCTCCGTTGGAATAAGCGGCAATTGCTTCTTTTCGCTCTTCTTCTGTCCAGCAATAACGAAACTGTTTGCCTTTTCTCACCATGTAGAGCGGCGGAGCTGCAATGTACACATAGCCCAATTCAATGAGGGGCTTCATGTAACGGAAGAAGAAAGTCAAAATCAAGGTAGTAATGTGCGAACCATCCACGTCGGCGTCACACATAATGATGATTTTGTGGTAGCGGAGTTTTTCGATGTTCAGCACCCTTTCTCCATGCTCGCCCTCCTGAATGGTAATTCCCAGGGCGGTGAAGATATTTTTGATCTCCTCGTTTTCATAAATCTTGTGCTCGAGGGCTTTTTCCACATTCAGGATTTTACCCCTTAGCGGCAGAATGGCCTGGAAGTGTCGGTCACGTCCCTGTTTGGCAGTTCCACCGGCAGAATCACCCTCGACGAGGAACAGTTCAGAGATGGATGCATCTTTGCTGGCACAGTCGGCCAGTTTACCTGGCAAGCCACCTCCGGTGAGTGCATTTTTACGCTGCACCATTTCGCGGGCTTTGCGGGCTGCCTGCCGGGCGGTGGCGGCGAGAATCACTTTTTCGATGATTCGCTTGGCTTCAACAGGGTGCTCCTCGACGTACTCTTTCAATTTTTCTCCTACGGCTCTGGATACGATTCCCGTTACCTCCGAGTTGCCAAGCTCGCTCTTGGTTTGCCCTTTGAACTGCGGTTCCGGAACCTTGACAGAAACAACGGCGGTCAATCCCTCCCGGAAGTCTTCGGCGGTGAGTGAAACCTTGCTTTTAGCGGTCATGCCCGACTGCTCGGCAAAAACTCCCAGCACCCGGCTAACAGCCCTGCGGAATCCGTTCACATGCGTACCGCCTTCAACCGTGTTGATGTTGTTGACATAAGAGAATACATGCTCGGAATAAGAGGTATTGTATTGCATGGCAACCTCCACCTCTACATTGTCTTCCCTTCCGGTAACGTGGATCGGCTCCTCTATGAGTTTGGCACGGCTTTCATCCAGAAATTGGACAAATTCTTTCAAGCCACCTTCTGAATAAAAAACCTCACTCCGTGGCTTTCCATCATCATCCAGTTCCCTTTCATCGGTAATGGTGAGGGTCAGGCCTTTATTGAGAAAAGCGAGTTCCCTCAACCTGGTGGCAAGGGTGTCGTATTTATAAACCAGTGAATCGAATATCTCCGGATCTGGCTGGAAGGTCACCTTGGTTCCGGTCTTTTCTGAAGTCCCGATTTCACGAACTTCATACAGTGGCTTTCCCCTGGAATATTCCTGCTCATACACTTTACCTTCACGATGTACTTCTGCCCTCAGCTTGACGGAAAGTGCATTCACACAGGACACACCCACACCGTGGAGACCACCGGATACCTTGTAGGTGTCTTTATCAAACTTACCACCGGCGTGAAGCACCGTCATGACCACTTCCAAAGCAGATTTCTTCAACTTGGGATGCATTCCCACCGGGATGCCTCGTCCATCATCCTGAACGGTAATGGAGTTGTCCTCGTGAATAATTACATCTACCCTGGTGCAATAGCCTGCCAGGTGTTCGTCAATGGAGTTGTCCACCACTTCCCAAACGAGGTGGTGAAGCCCTTTTACATCAGTAGTTCCAATGTACATTGCAGGGCGCTTCCGCACTGCTTCGAGGCCTTCCAGGGCAGTGATATTCCCCGCATCATAGTTGCCATTCGATGGCTTCAGATTCTCGTCTTTCACATCAGTATTTTTCATGCCGCAAAGGTACCAAATTTGCCCCGAACAGGGTGCTTCTGTGCGCTTCAATTTCCTCATCTGAAAGTGGTATCAAAAACCCGCGAGGGCCTCCATTTATGCCCCCTCAAAGTGAGAGCCTTCTGCCTCTAAAAATACCCCTTCTGCAAAAAGTCCTAACTATTCTGAAAACCAGTCCTCAATAGCTAAAGCCAATTTCAAATACTTTGGTTAAATCACCATGGAAAGACAGGGTGGATTGGGTGGTGATACCGAACCCCGAAATCCTTCGGGGTTGGGCTCCAAACCGCTTCTTTTCAAGCATATCTTTTTAGTTCGGAACAACCTTCACAAGGTGCTTATTCTCCTTGCTGAATGGGCTATCAATTTATCCGGTTTAATCAAATTTTTAATAAAATCCGGACAATTGACAAAAAACACATCTAAAAACTTGACGATGTGGAGCTTATTGCAATATCTTTGGTCTCACTTTTGAAATACCAATTATCAACCCTATCGTATAGCACCCTGTTTATTCTTTGTATTATTCTTCCCGACGGGGATAAGCACCTGAAACACTTATTAACAGCCACGTGAACAATGCTTTGGTTTTTCCGTAAACAAAGCGACTACATAATCAAAGTCCCGAAACATCTTTTGAAAACGAATAAGAATGAAAGCCCTGAAGGCAATCGTGCTTTTAAATTCAATTCGCACGGAAGTCCTTCAGAAAACGTCTTGAAGTTTTTCCCAAATTACAAGACGATCAACCACAACCATTAACAAAATTATCGGAACATGCAAGAAGGATTGGAATTGAGGAAACGCGCAATGGAGCTTGCACAGGAAGCAGCACAAAAAGCAGCGGAAAGCCTTAAAGCAGAGCGAGAAGCGCTCAAAGCAAGAATCGATTATCTCAAACAAATCGTCGCTGCCGCTAAACACGCCGAAAAAGCCGCTGCCAAAGAATTCAAAGCATATTTGAAAGAAATGGAAAACAAGGCTGCGATGGCTGAAGCGGCTTCAACCGAAGCCCCCGCAACAGAAACACCGGCCCCGGCAAAAAAACGCGGACGCGGAAGACCTAAAAAATCAACCGCCGCTAAAACCACCAAAGCCGCAACCACCAAAAAGCGCGGACGCGGAAGGCCTAAAAAATCCGAAACCACCGAAGCCGCTGCTGAAGCTACTCCGGCACCAGCCGCTCCCGCTGAAAAAAAGCGCGGACGCGGAAGGCCCAAAAAATCAGCCGCCGCTAAAACTACCAAAGCCGCAACCACCAAAAAGACTGGACGCGGAAGACCTAAAAAACAAAAGCCAGCACTGGAAGGCGATGACCTCACCCAACTGTCTCGCCTGGGTGACAGAGTGATGGAAGTGATGTACAAATATGGCATCAAGACTTTCGAAGACATGGCCAACACCAGTGTTGACAGGCTTCGTGAGATTCTGCGGGAGAACAATATGTCAAAATTCCGCAACCCGGCACCATGGCCAAAAGAAGCCAAAAAACTGGCTGCCAATAAGAAGTAAAATTTCTATTCAGTTTATAGCCCCAGGCGACCGGCAACATTGCTGGTCGCCTGTTTTTTTTTGCAAGACAACCAACATTGTTCAAGGCCCCTCTTTTTTGTCAGAGTCCGAACAACTATATTTGGACGAAGCAAAACGACTCCCAAATGAAACATACCCAACTCTCACTGTCAACACTCCTTCTTTTCACGCTCGTTCCGCTCTTTACACTTAATAGCCAGACAATAACTTATGTGAACCCTGCTGAATTCTTCCTTTGTGAAGATGCCACGTTCAGCATAACGGTGAGCAACGATTCTCCCGGCGATCTGCAAAATGCTACTTTGAGCATATTATTTACCACCAATCAGGGATCAACCTGCGGGGTCAGCTATTTCCTCAATTCCATTGTGAACGCCTCAGAGCAGGATATTTCCAACCTTGGAAACCCGGTTTTCTCTCTTGGCAATATTGCCAGCGGCAATCAGGCAAACATTTCATTCAAGGCCGAAGCTCCCTGCGAAGTCATCGGTTGCATTGACAACGCCGAGCTTTTCATCAATGAAATTACACTGCAATGGGATGGTGGACAAACTTCCCTGACAACCGATCCTTATGTGATAGAAAGGCCCCTTTTGGTTTTGACGCAGCAATCAGGTACCATCCTGAAAGGCAGCCAGGGGGATAAACTCATCCGCACGTTCACCATTCAAAACACCAGGCCGGGCCGGCTGGGGTCCTTTACATTTACCGATGCATTCCAGGCGGGTATTGACATCTCCTCGCCGCTGGGACCCGATGAAGCCAATCCCGCAGACACCTTTCAGCTGACCCTCGGCCCTTCCCATTTCATGAACATCGGCGACGGTGACGAATGGTTTGAATTCAACGAAGTGATCGTTATTACCGAAGAAATAATGATCACCGGATGTGGTCTCGAAGAGAAATCATCAGCATCGAATATCTCCTTCAGCTGGAGCTGCCTCGATGAAGAAGTATGCCAATCAGAATTGACCACGGCAGTGGTATTGATTGATCTGAGCACAAAAATTCCGGTTCTGCAATACACCCCGAAAGTGAATGTCCCGGAATGCTTTTGCGGCCCTGATGGTATTCCGCAGTCCCTGACCATTACCAATTCCGGTGAAGCCACCGCAATGAATTTGACAGTTACTCTATCACAAATTATGGGGGTAACACCTGGGTACATTGACACGGCGAGTCTCGTTGTTGACAGTTCAGGATTCGAAATTCCTTTTCAAATGATACCTGGTGCTGTTGTAAATCCAGCGGCTGTCTGTGAATCACCAGCACCAACATTTAGCGCTATAACGGTGATCATTCCCCAATTGGAACCGGGAGAATTAATTACAATCAAGTGGGATAACTATTACTGCAGCACCAACTGCAATCAGCCCAGAGCGGGGTGGGGCTATAAAATCAGATACGACAAACCCTGCCCGGAAGGAAGCTTTGTAAATACCGGAATATTTGAGGCCCAGAAAACGCTTCCGCTATTGCAGGGTTCCTATTCCCAAACCCCTTCAACTTACACTACTGACACCCTTTACGCAGCAAACTATACCCTTGAATATGATAGCTTGAGCCTGCTCGATGATGAGTTGGTTTTGGAGATCACCATGCCACCCGGAGCCATTTGGGACCTCGACAATGACCTTGCATTCGATGGAATTGAGCCCATTGATATCACCATTGACCAATCCGGCCCCACGGCAAAAATTACTGCCCGCTACCAACTCCCCTTTCCGAATAATCTTGCCACAACCCAGTTTCAATTTACATTTGATTGCGACCTCATTTCAGAAATATTGCCACCCTGTAAAGATTCTATTGAGACCAGTTGTTCCGAACCCGTATGCTCATCTCCGGGTTTGTCGGTTGGTGGAAAGATTACTGCTGCCATTTTAAAATGCCCCGATTTTCCGGATGGCTGCAATATTCAGGCTTGTACCATATTCGGCTCACTTGTCGATTGTCCAATTGATTCCTTATGCATCACAAAAGTCCCTGGCTATCTGAGATATGGTCTGGAGAGTGTCAGGAAAAATCTTGGATTGCCGGATAATGATGACGACCAGATTGCCGATGGCAGCGGCACAGTGAATCTCAGTTTAATAAGGCGTGACCGACTGCTACCTGGAGATACCATATACGCAGCACTGAAAGGGGAAGTAATCATAGATGATCCTGCCATTCCTCTTAAATTCATCACCGGTGAATTTAATTTTTTTGGTGGCAGCCAAATGAACAATTTTAACAGAGCTGTTCTGTTCTCAGAAACAAACCTGCCCTATACAAAAGGAATTATCCGCATTTTCGACAAAAGTGAAAATGCCTGGTTCACCTGTGATGCTCCTCAACCCGACATCAATGCACCCAATCCCGGACAAATAATTTACACCATCACTGCCAGCACTAATCAGCTTATACCATGTGGCTTACCCGCCAATTTTGTTTTTGAAAACGGTGACTCCGTATTGATTGAAAGTGAGTTCATCATTAATTATAATCCTGTCCGGGAATCCGACCCCACGCCTTTGATGGGAAACATATTGATTCAACCGACATTCAAAATCTTTGAGGACACAGCTGCTTTTTCTGCTGCATCCATTGACTGTGAAAACTGTTTCCCCAACGAGTTGGAGTTATCCTATTACGAGTACAGCATTCAGCCGGGAATATTTTCCCTGCCCCCATGCAGCACCTCGGAATATTCCGGCGGCAACCTGTTCAAGCTGGAACTGGCGGGGCCCAATTTTTTCCCGTATGAATTCCGCAGCCTGGCCAAAGCCCTCAACTGGCAGGTGACGCTTGAAACAGGAATTGAGATTGCCGAAGCGAAGCTGACTTTTCTGAGGTTACAAACGGGCACCTCCATTGCCGAAGAAGTTATACTGACGCCCACCTTGCAGGGCAGTACCTACATTTTTGACTTGTCGCAATTTCAGGAACCGGTGCTCGAGGAGGGCTTTTTCGGTTTGTTTCAATACCGCTTCAATGCCGATTGCGACCTGAAGGGAGCGAAGAAAGGAACCTATGGCATCACGCTCGATTTCGATCCGCTGCTGCCGGAGCAAGAGGATCCGCTGCTCTTCTTCGTCTCCAGCAACAACCTGCGCATGCTGGTGCCCAACCTCAATCTGAGTACGCCCCTGACCAACCTCACCATTTTCGACAACCAGCTTTCACTGGACTTTGAGCTGGCAAATTTTTCCACCACGGTGGGCTCGCAGGTCAGCGGTGCAGCGCCCAACACCTGGCTTTATTTCCTCTCGCCTTCGGGCAAACTGGTTGACGTGAAAATCATTAACCTCGAAAGCGGAGATACCCTCGTTCCGCAAAACGGCCTTTACCTGTTGGGGAATTTTCCGAAGGACACCATTCCTTTCCGGCTGCTGGCTACAAACACCTCTTGCGAACAAGAGGCCTTTGAGCTGCATTACGGCTGGAATTGCGATCCCTTCACCAGCATTCTGCAAACCTCCTGCTCGCATCAGATCTTGCCATTTACCGTTCAGTCGCCGCCCGGTGAAATAGACTTTTTCGTACACAGTCCGCAGGGCTGTTTCGACCTGTGCGATACGGTACCGGCCTACTCACTCGAGATTTTCAATGCCGAACTGGGCGCCGTTTACGACCTGGAGCTTTCCGCATTCCTGCCGCCGGGGCTGGACATCCTGCCCGGCAGCAGCCAGGTGGAATACCCCACCGGCAGCGGAAACTTTTACCCCATTGGCGAGCCGCAGAACATTGCCAGCGGCGTGTATCAATACGGCCTTGCCGCCCTTTTCGACAGCCTGGCACATGGGCTGCCGGGCGTAACGACTTTTCCGGCCAACAGCATCACGGTGAGTTTTCAGACGAAAACCTCCTGTGAAACGGTGGCTCTTGCCAGGCCTTATTTTATCATCGCTGCGCAACAAAACTGCAATGTGCCCACCAACAGCGTGGCCAAACCCGGCGAGCCGCTGTGCATCAATGGCGTTGCCCAACCTTATACAGCAAACATCACCGCACAGCCCGGCGGCCAACCCGGCTGCGAAGACCAACTGAGCTACGATGTCAGCATTACCGCCAGCACAGCCCTGCCGGCGGGCGCCTGCCTCATCGTCACATTGCCCGAAGGAATCACTTACGAAGCCGGTTCGTGCAGCTCAGACTGCCAGAGCAATTTCGATTGCGTGCCAGTTTATGACAATGGCAATTACACCTGGACCCTGCCACAGGGCGTGCCGGCAGGTGAACTCATCTGCCTCAGCTTCAACACCCTCGGTTGGGCATCGCTGCCCTGTAAGGAAGGCATCGTGGTTTTCAGAACGGCAGTGGAAACCCAGGCCCTCTGCGCCGAAACCGGTGATTCCTGTTCCGTAAAAGTGAACACCGGAGAGGTGGTGCTCAATTACGAGCCCCAGCGCCCCGCTTTCGAACTGTCCAATTTCACCATCGAGGCGGCTTCGGCTGGTGCCAACGACGTGGTCAATTACAACATTGACATCACCAACAACGGTGCGCCCTCGAACGATTCGGTCATCCTTGACCTCTACCTCGACTCCGACGGGAACGGCTCCGGCGATCAGCTGGTGCACACGAAAACACACCCGCAAAGCCTCGGAAGTGGCGAGACGGTGACCCTTACCGGCCAGCTCACCCTGCCGGCCGGCTTGTTGTGCCAGTTTCTGGCCGTCATCGATCCCGATGACCAATGCGCCTGTGCCGGCGACATCATCAGCGCCACAGCCCCCATCATCTACGAAACCAACCAGGACACCACGGTTTGTTCCGGTGAGTCGGCCACCATCGGGCTGCCGGCCCAACCGGGTTACAACTACCTGTGGGTGCCGGCCGACTGCCTTTCGGGCACCGGCCAGTCAACCACCACCTTCAACTGCGTCAATGAAGAGCCACTGCCCGTGGTGTATGAGTTCGTGTTGCAGCAAACCTATTTTACCGGCTGCCAGATCAACAACCTGCTGGATGTGACCGTGAACCCGGTTCCCGGGATTGCCTTTGCCGACAGCCCTGTCTGTTTGGGTGAAAGCGCCAACCTCGTTGCGACGGAAGGAGCGAGCTACAATTGGGAAGGCCCGGGCATCGTCAACCCCAACTTGCAGGTACAGACCGTCAGCCCTTCGGCCAATGCAGTGTACAGCGTGACGGTGGTGGATGCCATCGGCTGTACGGGAACGGAGTCGGTAGAAGTCCTCGTAAACCCATTGCCGGAGGCGAACGCAGGGCCTGACCAGACCTTGTGCACCGGCGATCCGGCCCAGCTGATGGCTTCCAGCCAGCCCGGCCTGCTGTACAGTTGGACACCGGCCACCGCCAACGGCCAGCCGCTGTTGAGCAATCCCAACACTTTTAATCCCTTTGTACTGCAAAACATCGACACCACTTTCGTGCTGACGGTGACCGACCCCGCCACCGGTTGCAAAGCCAGCGATGCGGCAAGTGTGGTGTTCCTGGACAGCCTGGTGGTCACTGTTTCACCTGACATCACCATCTGCGCAGGCGGCAGCGCTACTTTGCAGGCCTCCGGCGCCGAATTTTACTCATGGTCGCCTGCGGCAACCTGCCTGAATTCAGAATGCTCGTCGGTAATGGTGGCTCCTGCCAGCACCACCACCTACACTGTGACCGGCACCGACACGGCGGGCTGTGCTGCTCAGGCTTTCGTCACTGTTTTCGTCACAACGGAGACCATCGTGACTCAAGGCCCCGATGTGGAACTTTGCGAGGGCGAAAGCACCGTCATTTTCGGCGAGGTGGTGGACAGCCCCGGCACCTATTGCGACACCACCCAGCTCAGTTCGGGCTGCGACAGTGTTCACTGCATCAACGTGCTGCTGAAGCCCGGCATCGACACGACACTGACCCTGGACACCATTTGTGAAGGGGGCAATGTGATCTTCGAAAACATGAGCATTTCCGATGAAGGGCTGCATTGTGTGACCTATCCCGGTCAGAATGGTTGCGACAGCACGGTGTGCCTGAACCTGACGGTGATTGACACACCGTTTTTTGAGTTCCTCGTTCCGGACACCTTTATCCTCGGCAATGTATTGGAACTCAGTATCCAGCCGAACGCTTTCGATTCCATCCTGTGGTTTGGCGGCAACATCACGGGCCTGTGCACCAACTCACTGGTTTGCACTGACAGTTTGACCGAAGGAGGAGAATACCTCTACCAGGTAACGGCCTGGAACAGTGACGGCTGCCAGGGCAGCGCTTCGCAAACCGTGGTGGCCATTCCCGAATGCAATCCGGAAAAAGCCGATGTACCGAATGTCTTTACGCCCAACGGCGACCAGGTGAACGACACATTCAGCATCGTATCGCAGGGCAGCGAGCTGGTGCAGGAGATGAAAATCTGGAACCGCTTCGGGCAATTGGTGTACGAGGGCCGTGGCCCCTGGGACGGCAAACAGAAAGGAGAACCCGCTGAGAGTGATGTTTACATCTACCTCATCAAGGTGGGTTGCCCGGTGAGCGTGCCCGCTGATGAAAAGGTGTTGAAAGGGGATGTGACCCTCCTGCGGTGACCCGCCTACAAGCCGAACACCAGCCTGCCCCAGAAGTAGGTCATCAGCGTAACTACAAAGATGCCGACGAAGTTGATGGTGAATCCGGTTTTGGCCATGTGGTGCACTTCCAGCCGGCGCGTTCCGAAGATGATGGCGTTGGGAGGGGTGGCCACCGGCAGCATAAAGGCCAGGGATGCGGCCACCGTTGCCGGCAACATGAACAGCAGCGGGTCAGCATCCACACTGACGGCAATGCTGGCCATGATGGGCAGGAAGGTTTCAGCAGTGGCCGTATTGGAGGTCAGCTCCGTCAGAAAAGTGAGCATGGTGGTGATGCACAGGATGAGCACCAGCGGATGAACACCTTTGAGAAATTCCAGTTGGTGGCCGAACCACTCCGCAAGTCCGGATTCTTTGAAGCCGGTGGCCAGCGCAAAGCCCCCGCCAAACAGCAGAATGATTTCCCAGGGGATGTCTTCGGCAGTTTTCCAGTCCATGATGAAAGTGCCTTTCTGTTGTTTCGAGGGAATCAGAAACAGAAGGATGGCAATGAAAACGGCAGAGGTGCCGTCGTTGAAGAACTTGGGGTTCGAGAAAAGATTCGACCAGCCTGGAATCCTGAAGTCTCCAATCACGATATCCGCCCTGAAAAACCAGAGGCAGGCCAGCACACAAAAGCTGATCAACAGGACTTTCTCTTCGTAATTGACAGGGCCGAGGGCTTTGTAACTTTCCCTGATCTGCTCGCCCGAAATGCTTTTCCAGGTCCTGCTTTTTGAGACGAAGAGCCTTTTCATGAAGAAATACAAAAAAGCAAAGAGCATCAGCGAAAGCGGGAAGGCATAAAAAAACCAGTCCGCAAAACTGACGGCTTCCCGTTCCGGAAAATAGATCTGGTAGATACGGGCAAAAGAAAGGTTGGGCGGTGTGCCCACCAATGTGGAAATGCCGCCGATGGATGCACTGTAGGCAATGACCAGCAGCAGCCCAATGGCAAAATGCCGCACCGTTTCGGGGTCGTTGTTGTCCTCGAGCCTGGCAATGATGGACAGGGCAATGGGCAGCATGAGCATGGTGGTGGCCAGGTTGGATATCCACATGGACAAAAAGCCGGTGGCAATCAGGAATCCCAGAAGAATCCGTGAGGGGCTGGTGCCGACAGCTTTGAGAATGTAAAGTGCTATTCGCCGGTGGAGATTCCACTTCTGAATGGCCAGTGCCACCACGAAACCGCCAATGAACAGGAAGATGATGTGGTTGAAATAGGTGCTGGAGACTTCAGCTCCATTCATGATCCCAAAAAGCGGAAAGAAAACAATGGGCAACAAAGAAGTAACGGCCAGGGGCACCACCTCCGCCACCCACCACAAAGCCATGAACACAGCTACCGCCAGGGTATAAGTGACTGCCGGCTTACCCGGCTCCAAATCCATGAACAGCGCAATGATGGCGGCAACCACCGGAGCCAATAAAAACAGTATCCATCGCCAAAGGGTGATTCCTGGAGGAGGGAAAAGCATCTTCATTTCCGCATTATTTGTTTGGCTGGCAAGATAATGTTCATTGACATCAAATAAGAAGTGAGGATTATCAGAAGACACATTTTGGTCTGTTGAGGAGCTTAGACTTCCTACCCGGCAGTTTTTTTGCAAGCTATGGCACAAGAACGCTCAAAGCGCTTTTGCGAAGCGAAGGCAGAAATTAAATTTGAGTCTCACCCGACGACCTCACCTTACAGTCTGTTTCTTCTTCACCAATTACTCACAAAGCTTATGTATCTCAAGATTTCCCTGTTGACAATTCTACAATTGTTTGCCTTCAGCCTTTTTGCCCAACAATCCAACTTGTGGACCGATGTGGACGAATCCACCCTTGCGGAAAAATCCGGCCAGCGCCTCATCATTCCACAGACTTACAGGACCCTTTCCCTGAACCTGAAAAGCATGAAGAAGCTGCTGGATGACGCCCCTATGCGTTTCAGCGGAGCTGAGAAAAGCGAAATGCCTGTCGTCGCAATTCCATTCCCGGATGGTTCATACAGGGAGTTCCAGGTCGTTGAGGCGCCGGTCATGCACCCCGATCTGGCAGCCAAATACCCCGGCATGAAGTCATTTGCCGGCTGGACGGTTGACGGAGGCAGCGATTACCTCCGCTTTGGCTATACCCAGAAAGGCTTTCATGCCATGGTGCTTTCGTCAGAACATCCTGCGGTGTTCATCGACGCCTATTCTACGGCTGATACGGAGCACTACATTAGTTACTACAAGCCTGATTACCAGAAGGACACAGGGTTTGAGTGCCTGACCGAGGTGCCCGGCAAAGGAGACCTTTCATTGATGGGCATAGGCGCAGGAGCGGACAAGTCAGGTGGCGACTGCCAGTTGAGGACTTACGAACTGGCACTGGCCTGTACAGGGGAATACGCCCAGTTTCACGGCGGCACAAAACCGCTGGTGCTGGCTGAGTTCAATGTGGCCATGACCCGCGTCAACGGCATTTACGAAAGGGAAGTCGGGGTAACGATGCAAATGGTGCCCAATACCGATGAGCTCATTTTCCTCAATGGTGCCACGGACCCCTACACCAACAACAATGGTGGTGCCATGCTTGGTCAAAACCAAACCACCTGCGACAACATCATCGGGAACAACAATTACGACATTGGCCATGTGTTCTCTACCGGTGGTGGCGGGGTGGCCAACCTCAATGCCGTATGCAACACCAATTTAAAAGCCCGCGGGGTGACCGGCCTTGGCTCGCCGGTTGGCGATCCTTTTTATGTTGACTATGTGTCACATGAAATGGGGCACCAGTTCGGCGGCAACCACACCCAAAATAACAATTGCAACCGCCACGGCCCCACGGCCATGGAGCCTGGCAGTGCCAGCACCATCATGGGGTATGCCGGCATTTGCGCACCCAATGTGCAGAACAACAGCGACGATTATTTCCACGCCATCAGCCTCGACGAGATACAGACCTTCATCCAGGGCGGTGCCAACAGCTGCCCCGACCACACTGCCACGGGCAACACAGCTCCTGTAGTTATCATTGCATCATCTTCCTACAATGTCCCCGTCTCAACCCCCATCATGCTGACGGCAGAGGGTTCTGACCCGGATGGAGATGCATTGACCTACAACTGGGATCAGATGGACAACGAGGTGGCCACCATGCCCCCCGTCAGCACCAATACCGGAGGCCCGGCATTCAGAAGTCTGACACCCACGCCTTCTCCGACGAGGTACCTGCCAAACATCAACGCCATCATCAGTGGCACCACCCCCACCTGGGAGGTTTTGCCTTCGGTAACCAGAACGATGAACTGGCGCTGCACGGTCAGGGACAATGCACCCGGAGCCGGTTGCACAGGCAACGCTGACCTGACCTTGAATTTCTCCGCCACTGCCGGGCCTTTCCTGGTGACACAACCCAATGCCGCAGGCATCACCTGGTTTGTCGGAGACCAGAACGTGGTCACCTGGGATGTGGCCAACACCGATATGGCTCCTGTCAACACCAATGCTGTTGACATTTACCTCTCGCTGGATGGCGGCCTTACCTATCCCATCCTCCTGCTGGAGAACACCCCCAATGACGGGCAGGCTACGATCGATGTACCCAACACCACCACCACTACCGCCCGTGTGATGGTGAAAGGCCACAACAATGTTTTCTTTGATATTTCAAATGAAAACTTCACCATTGACCTGCCTCCCACGCCTACTTTCTTCGTCAATGCCGTACCGGAAGAGTTTGTGGCCTGCCCGGATGACACGGCAGTTTTCGTACTGGAGTTCACCACCGTGCTGGGCTTCAGTGAAGGGCTCACTTTCACCATAGACGGATTGCCGCAAGGGAGTACAGCCAGCTTTGCACCCAACCAACTGACCCCGCCCGGTGAGGTCGTTCTGACGATAACAGGAATCCAGAATGCCACGCCCGGTGTGTATCCCCTGACTGTAAATGCGGTGGGACTGTCAGTTGCAAAGAGCGTGAATGTGCAGTTGACGGTTTTAGAAGAACTACAGAGCCAGGTCACCCTGACAAGCCCGGCGAACAGCAGTACCGGAGTGCCCTTCGGCAGTACAGAACTCGGATGGGAAGACCTTCCCAGCAGTACATTGTATCAGATCGAGGTTTCAACCAATCCTTCCTTCGCAACTACCGTTGCAATGGAGACCAGTATTTCCAACTCCCTTACCATTCTGGGACTGGAGCAGGAAACAGTGTATTACTGGCGGGTAAAGGGCACCAATGCCTGTGGCGAGGGTCCCTGGTCAGAAACTTTCTCGTTCCAAACGGGTACTGAAAGTTGCCAAACCTTTGAAAGCACAGATGTTCCCATAGACATTCCATCAACTTCAACCGGAACCATCACCAGTACCCTGGACATTCCGATTACCGATCTGATCACCAATGTTGAAATGGACCTCGATGTTTCACACACCTGGACGGGCGACCTGATCGGGAACCTGATCTCGCCCGCCGGAACCGATGTTTTGCTTTTCGACCAACCCGGTGTTCCAGCCAGCACCTTTGGCTGTGGAGAAGATGACATCTTCGTAACCTTCAGCGACAACGCTATCATGACGGCCGAAGATTTTGAGAATTCCTGCTCACCGACTCCGCCGGCGATTTCGGGAGAGTTCCAACCCATCGTGCCGCTGGCAGCCTTTACCGGTGAAAATCCGAATGGAGTGTGGTCCTTGACGCTGGAAGATGTTTTTGACGAAGACGGAGGCAGTTTGAATGCCTGGTCGCTGACACTTTGCTCGGCAAGCATGCTGCAGCCCGCCGCTCTCGATGTCAACAATCCATTGACCGTTTTGGAAGGGCAGTCGGGCACCATTGATCCAGCTTACCTGATGACTCAGGACTCACCGGCTGTTTACACCGTTCTGACACTTACCACCTCCGGTGAATTGAGACTCAACAACACGCCGCTCAACGTGGGTGACACCTTCACACAGGTGGACATCAACAGTGGCAACCTGAGCTACCAACACCTGAATTATACCGGTCCGACGGATGGCTTTGACTTTGACTTGCTTACCCTCGGTAACAGGTGGTTGCCCAACCAGCACTTCACCATCAACATCATCGAAAATACCCTTCAGGCCTCAGCGAATCTGACAGCACCCGTTTCATGCTTTGGCAATTCGGATGCGGAAATAACGGTCCAGACGTCGGGCGGCTATCCACCTTTTGAATACAGCCTGAATGGTGGGCCCGCTCAGAGCAGCGGGACATTCAGCAACCTGGGCCCAGGCACTTATGTGCCAATGGTAACTGACAGCGCCGGCTTTTCGCTTGTACTCGACACCATTGAAATTACCGAACCTGCGGCCCTTGATTTGACGGCCACCGCCAATGAGGATGACATAACAGCTTCAGCTACCGGAGGAACTCCGCCCTATCAGTTCAACCTGAACGGTGGGGCCTACCAGGCCGATCCTACATTCTTAAATCTTCCGAATGGCACTTATACCGTCGGGGTGCAGGATTCCAACGGATGCACGGATGAGTTTACGGTCATCGTAGCGGTGAATACCCTTTCGGCAGCCCTCGAAATTTCCGAAGGAATCAGCTGCTTTGGTGAAACTGACGGACAGCTGCTGGTCAGCGTTGGTGGTGGTACGCCGCCCTACCAGTTCAGCCTGAACGGCGGTACCTATCAGAATGACCCTACCTTCTCCAACCTCGGAGCGGGCACTTATACCGTTGAAGTGATGGACGCCGACGGCTTCACGGTCAGCACCAACACCGTTACCCTCACAGCGCCTGCATTGTTGACGGCAGGTGGCAGTGCTGACGGATATAATGTCACCATAACCGCCAGCGGTGGAACACCGCCCTACCTCTACAGCCTGGACGGTGGCACCGTGCAACAGAACAATGAATTTTTTCCCGTGCCTCCAGGCTCGCACACGGTGACTGTAATCGATGCCAATGGTTGCCAAACCAGTATTGATGTTGAGGTAACCGTTGATTTGCTGACGGCAACTATTACCGGAACAGAAGATGTCAGTTGCGCCGGTGGCTCTGATGGCTCCATCAGCGTTGCTGCAAATGGCGGTGTAGGCCCTTATGAATACAGTCTGAATGGTGGTGCCTTCCAGGCAAGCGGAATCTTCTCGGGCCTGCCCGCCGGCACTTACACCGTGGAAGCAAAAGACCAGGGTGGTTTCACTTTCGTCATAATGGGGGTCGTGGTTGGCGAACCGCAACCGCTCAGTGCCAATTTCAGCCTGACGGGAACTACCATGACCGTCATGGCTGCTGGTGGCACCCCACCGTACCAATACAGTTTCGACGGAGGTCCCTTTTCCAGTTCAGGAACTTACCAACTCAGCCAGAATGGAACCGTGACGGTAGAGGTGATGGATGCAAACGGCTGTTCTGAAACAATGTCGTTTGAGGTTAACGTGCCCGGGCCTGACATCCAAAGTGTTTTGGCGCTGGACCTGAGCTGCTTTGGCGTCAATGACGGCAGCATCGAGGTAGTAGCAAACTGCCAGGCTGAACCCTGTACTTACTCCCTCAACAACATTGATTACCAGTCCTCCAATGTTTTCAGCAACCTGCCGGCAGGCACTTATACCGTTTACGTCAAAGATGCTTTCGGAACAATAGAAAACGTTGACAACATCGTGGTGAACAGCCCGGCCCTGCTGGAAGCCGATGCGAGTGCTTTCGGCCCAGAAATAACCGTGGCAGCAACCGGAGGTACACCACCTTACCAGTACAGTATTGACGGCAACAATTTTCAGAATGAGAACACTTTTGAGGTCATAGATAACGGTGACTACACCCTTTACGTGGTTGATGCCAACGGTTGCGAAGCGACGGCCAGCACCACGGTGAATGCCCCACTGGAGGTCTTCTTCAACGTGGTTCACGTCAGTTGCTTTGGCGGAACAGACGGAGAAATAGTGATCGAGGGAGTCAACGGCGGTTATGCTCCTTTCCTGTACAGCATGAACAACGGGGACTTTACCGATCAGCTGACCTACTCAGACCTCGAAGCTGGGAAATACATTTTCGTGGTCATGGATTCTACCGGCTACCTGTTTGAAGCCCACCCGGTATTCATCGATGAACCTGCACAAATCGAGATCAATACAACCTCTTCGGAAGACACGCTGTTCGTGTATGCCTCCGGTGGCACCGGTACGTTGATGTATTCGCTGGACGGTGGACTTACTTTCCAGGACAGCCCGGTTTTCACCGATGTGCCCAATGGCACTTACACCCTGGTGGTGATGGACGAAAATGGCTGCACCGAAAGCGTGGAAGTCACTTTCTCAACCAATGCCGTTGACGATCCCTTCCGAACCATCGAACTGACGGTTTGGCCCAATCCGGGCAGTGGCTTGTTCACCATGAGCCTGAAAGGGACAACTGACCCGCTGATCAGAGCAGAAGTGTTTGACATCAATGGAAGGTTGATGAATTCCGGGGAATACGAGTGGCATGAAGGCGCCGATGTTTTGCTGGATTTACAACATCTGCCAGATGGTTGTTACCTGCTAAGGCTGGTCTCCGGACCTTACTGGGGTAGCACTAAACTGGTAATTACACATTGATCAAAAAAAAACTTCAGGGATATGTGGAATCTGGAGAACCCTCAGCTCTATGTGGTGTTCTCCGCACGATGGCCAGTTTATTTAACCCTTGAACAGCCAGTCTGCATTCCACAGCTATAATGCATCCCAAAAAAGCAGAGTCGGCCTCCATTATGGAGGCCGTTTTTTTTGTACCCACCTTATCCTTTCTTCAACAACCCATCAGCTTCATTTTTGAGTCCATTCCCGTCAAATGGGATCCAGGCTAAACAACTTTCACTTTTTTCTGAAAATTAACAAATCTTTTAAGATTGCACATAAAGCGCTGATTAACAGCGATTAAGTCAATAACTAGATTTAGGATTATCGTCTGAAAAATGAAAACACGCTATTTTGTTTAACCATTTTACTTGCTTTTGTTTAACCTTCGTCTTACTTTAGCGGCACAATACAAAACAAGTGGCCAAAACCTAACCACCATGTCAACAACAGAATTCTCCCGCCAGATCAGCCTATTTGAAGAAATGCTCAGAGCATTTGCCTACTCGCTCACACGCAATGAAGAAGCGTCCAAAGACCTTTTTCAGGAGACTACTTACCGCGCAGTGAAGAACAAAGAGAAGTTCGAGGAAGGATCCAACCTGAAAGCCTGGCTCTTCACCATCATGAAGAACATCTTCATCAACGACTACCGCAAGAAGAAGAAGGCCAACACCATCTTCGATTCCACCGACAATCAGTATTTCATCAATTCAAGTGTTAAGAGGGGTGAGAACGAAGGAGAGTCGAGCATACTCATTCAGGAACTCTTCGAATTGATCAATCAACTCGAAGATCAACTGCGGATACCCTTTCTGATGCACTACAAAGGATATAAATACCAGGAAATCGCCGACCGGTTCGACTTGCCGCTGGGCACTGTAAAAAGCCGGATCTTCTTTGCAAGGCGATTGCTCAAGGATCAGATCAAGAAACGCTACAAGAACGTTGACGAGCTACTCGTACGCGCATAGAAATAACGGGTAAACTGAGAGTTTAGAAGCACCAGGCAGCAATGTTTGGTGCTTTTTTTATGGCTTCACCACCGCATTGGGCTTTGGCGCCAGGTAAGCAGCATCATCAGGCTGCACTTTCACCTCCGGCTCGAAGAGCCTGGTGAAATTGACTCCCAGGGTATTCAAGTGAATGGTAACGGGCAGGTGATCATCAACCTCTATGGTGATGGTGTATATCCGCTCGAGATCCAGGGGAATTGCCACCTCATCGCAATTGCCTTTGAGTTGATAGGTTTTCAACTCACCTGTGATAAGCTCTTCCATAACCACGGTAGCCTTGCAAATCTGGTAATCGTAAACTGCATCCAAAATGCGGGGTTTCAGTTCTACGAAAACCTGTGCTTCATATACATCGAAGGAGGGGAGACCTCTTTTGCTACCATCATTCACGCCGCCAGGCCGGTTGGAAGAAAAGAAGGCCTGTTTTGTGGAGGTATGAAAGGTGAAATAACATTCATCAAAACTGCTATTCAGTGGGTTGCCTAGATTTTGTGGTTCTGACCAGCTTTCCGCCGTCATCTTTTTGCACTTGAAAATGTCAAACCCACCGAAACCGGTTAACCCCATGGAGCTGAAAAACAGGGTTTGACTAGCCTGGTGGAAGTACGGCGTGATCTCATCCTGATCCGTATTAAACGGCAGCGGGAAAGGTTCTCCGTAGCTGCCATCCCTTTCAATGATCGATGCCCAGATATCCAAACTGCCTTTGCCGCCCGGCCTGTCCGACACGAAGTAAAGCACATTTCGCTTGAGCGTTCTGTCATACCCCACGGCAGGTTGTTTGGCAGTATAGCCCGAAAGGTTGATATGGCGGGGCAGCTTTTTGGGCACTCCCCATTCGCCTTCGTAATTCTTTTCACGGCGGTAAAGAATGCAGTCCCCAGTTTCCAGGTCGCAAATGTTGAAAAACATTGTTTGGGCATCGGCGGTCAGGGCTATGTTCTCAATAGAGCCCTCTTTTGAATCGGGATTTTCCCGGGCTGGCTTTGCATAAAAACCTGTAATCCTGGAATAGAGCTTAGCAGCATTGCCCCTTTTTGTTGAGTAGTACAGCTTGTCGGCATACATCAATGGCGAAAGGTCGTCATCAGCAGTATTCACTGCCAGACCGGCATTTTTAATCTTGATCTTTACCGGAAAATAGAGTTGCTCTCTCGCCCACCTGCAATGTTCCAACTCATCCTTAACCCTCAGCTCCTCACTTGCCTGTGGATTGGTTTTCTGGAAGCGGTCCAATTGGGCAATGGCCCTGTCGTACTCCCCAAAACCCTTGTAGGACATTGCAAGGAAATAGTCCGTATAAGCCAACTCGCCTTTTCTGTCACTGAAAGGAATTCTCCGAAGGTAAGCTATGGCAGAACGATAATCCCTGATATCAAATGCTGCCAATCCGGCCCGGTAGAGCAAGGTTGGATCTTCTTTTTCTTTCAGTATGGCATCGGTGTACGCCAGCGCCTGCTCCAGGTCATTTGCTTCATAAGCCCGCATGGCCTTTTTATGGAGCCGCTGCAGCGATTGCGCCTCCAAACCAACAGCTATACAACCAAGCACCAGCACTACTATCAACCTGAGTACACTCATCACCAATTTGCTTGTAAATGTGAATTGCATCATTAACGGCCTCAATGGCCAAAACACTAAAGCCTTATGTTCCGAAGTCAGCCAAATGTTTACACATTAAAAAAAACGTCAACAACCTGGCTTTGTTACGAACCAAAAATACACTAAAACAAGAATCTTCCGGAATTTCGGAGTTATTCAAACATTAGCGGGTAAATGTTGCCTTCACTATTTGCCCATTCTTGAAGACGTATTTTACCTGCCGCAAAGAACTGATATCTTTTGCTGGATTGCCAGTCACGATCAACAAATCAGCCAGCATGCCTTTTGCCACCCTGCCCACTTTTTCATCGATTCCAAAAACCCGGGCATTGACGGATGTGGCTGACCGCAGCACTTCGAGCGGTGGCATCCCATAGGCAGCCATCAACTCCAACTCCCATACATTCTGCCCGTGGCTGAACACTCCTACATCGCCACCGGCAACGATGGTCACACCCTCCTTCAGGGCCAGTTGGAAACTTTCTTTTTTCTGCTTCACCCTTTCGGGCAATGGTTCCTGCTCGTCCCAACCCCTGTAAATGCTGATGGCGTAGCCTGCGGCAATGGTCGGACACAGTGCAACCCCATGTTCTTTCATCAATTGAAAAATCTCCGCAGTGCCACCATCCCCGTGCTCGATGGTCTGGACACCTGCAAGAACAGCCCTTCGCATGCCTTCGGGGGTGGAGGCATGTGCCACCACCGGCCTGCCTGCACTGCTTGCCAGCTCCACGATGAGTTTCAATTCATCCACCGTGAAAGTTGGCATCGCCTCTCCGTTAGGGCCCCAGCGATAGTCGGCGTAAACCTTGACCACATCCACCCCCTCGCCGATTTGCCGCCGCACCACCTTGATGAGGTCATCTGTACCATCGGCAACATCAGCCCCGAGCGGCACCTGAACATGAGGGGCAAAGCCTTTCGGGCCGTAAGACCCCGTTGCCACAATGGCCGGGCCGGCAACGATCATTCTCGGCCCCGGCACAACACCCTTCTCGATGGCTGCCTTTAGCCCCACATCGGCATAAGCAGCGCCTTCCGTACCCAAATCCCTCACGGTAGTGACACCAGCCTCGAGGGTGGCTTTTGCATGCACCACCGCCCGGGCCACCCTTTCCGCATGGCTTTCTTTCAAAACCTGGTCGTTCCAGGAAGTTTCATTGTATGGATGCAAGAACAGGTGCGAGTGCCCCTCGATCAAACCGGGCAGTAGCGTACAGCCCTCCAGGTCGAGACTTTTGGCATCAGCAGGTTCCGGAATGCTTTCCCGGGGTCCGGCTGCCACAATGTAATTTCCTTCGACCAACACCGCCCAGCCCTCGTGCATTTGCTCACCGTCAAATACACGGTCAGGAACCAGTATCCACGTTTGCGAAGAAAGGCTGAAGGAGAAAAACAACAGAACCGTAACAAACAGCCATGGCCCCGTATAGTAGTTTTGCACATTCATTTTTTATTCAATTTGTTCTGTTTTCGCTTCGCAATGGCTGTGAAGCTTCACTCAATCCCGAATTTTGACGAAGGCAATTTAAGTCAAAGATTTTATGAAGAAGATTTTGCTCCTGCTACTTTCCAATATCCTGGTCTCTTTCTCCTTTTCTCAAACCGATCTCTCGCAGTTTCTGAAGGAAAACAAAATCAAAACTCGCGAGACCGAAGAGGGCATACACTATGTCCTGCACGAAAAGGGCGTGGGAGTCTATCCTGAAAAAGGAGACTATGTGATGGTCCGTTTCAAAGCCAGCTTGCTCAACGGTGTGGTCTTCGACCAGAGCAACAAGGGCGAACCATTCATCTTTCAAGTTGGCAACAGGGAGGTGATCCGGGGTTTCGACAAAGCTGTTCGGCTGCTGAAAGCGGGGGGTAAAGGCACTTTTTACATCCCCTCCGAGCTGGGTTACCGCCAACAGGGCGTGCGGGACAGGGTGCCGCCGAACAGCCCGCTCAAATATGAAATCGAGCTGGTTCAGATCATGGATTACGAGGCCTACGATCAATACATGCGACGATTGGATGAGCGGGAGAGGCGGGAATACGAATACGAACAGGCCCGGATTGCCCAGCGGGACCGACAGCTCATTCAGGACTACATCCGGGAGCATCATCCGAATGCCGTCACCCTGCCGTCTGGAATGAGCTATGCCATCATTGCCGAAGGAACAGGCCCAAAAGCCAAAAAGGGTCAGCGCCTCAAAGTGATGTACGAGGGCTTCCTGCTCGATGGCACCCCCATCGAAAATCCAAGCTCCAAAAAGAACTATGAGTTTTACCTGGGCACCGGAAGTGTGATGCCCGGCTGGGAGGAAGGTTTGCAGCATTTCAACAAGGGAGCCGAGGGCTGGCTCATCATCCCCTCCCAAATGGCCTACGGTGCCATGGCCATCAAAGAGGACAACATCGACATTCCCGCCAACGCCGTTCTCGTCTTCTGGGTGAAAGTACTCGAGATTTTAGACCATTAAAGTTTCAGGATTTTCACTTCCAGGCGCTGGTTGATCAGGTGCTCCATGAGGGAGCAGTCAACACCGTTGGCGCAATGGTTCAGCAGCTCCGTTTCTCCATATCCTTTGGCAATGATCCGGTCCGGTGTGATGCCCTCCCGCAGGAGGTATTCCCTGGCCAGTTCAGCCCTGTTTTTGGAGAGTTCCAGGTTATAGGAATCGAGTCCGATGGACTCTGTATGTGCCCCAAGTTCAATGACAAAAGTTGGGTTCTCCTTCATCACTTCGGCCAGCAGGTCCAGCGCCCTGGCCACCTGTGGTGTGGGCTGCCAGACATTCACATCGTACCGGGCACCATCTAGTCTGAAGCGATCGCCGACTTTCAAAGTATTCAGGTTCAGCCGGCGCTCCAACTGTTCGAATGCGAGCAAGCCAAAAGCAGGCGCCGCTTCTTTTTCAGGAGCGGTCATCATCTCACTGGCGGCAAGGGTGTCAGACGCTTTCGATTCCTTGTTTTCTTCGGCAACGTCGTCAAACAGCGCTTTTGCAGGGGGAGGATTTTCGGTTACCGGTTCTTTCACTTTGTGGTCCGGACTGACTTTCGTGATAGTCTGCTCTTGCCGGGTATCTGTATTTTTTGCGACTTCTTCTGTTTTACTGGGCACCGGAGTTGGTGGTTCGTCAGGTTTTTCAACAGGAGCCGGTTTTTCAATCTCCGTCACTTCGGCTGTTTCCTCCGGCTTGCTTTCCTTCAGTAAATCCTCAGGCTTCTGCTCTGCCATTTGCTCCACAGGGGCTTCTTCGGCAATGACCTCTTCGGGTTTCAGCTCATCGCTTACCCGCTCATTTTCCGAAGGCAATTCAAGGACCTCCTGTACAGGCAGATGCACCTCCTCCTTTGTGACTTCATCAGCCGGCTCGTTTGCCTGCACCACCATTTCGACCATTTCAATTTCCGGAGAGAAAAAGTAGATGTCATCATCACCGCCTTCCCGGGCAGAGGTAAACAGGCCGCTATGCCCATCCGGATTGAGGAAGATGGAGATGTCGTCGTAAGAACTGTTGATGGGCCTGCCCAGGTTTACAGGTTCCTGCCAGGTTCCGTCCGGGTTTTGGCGGGTCATGAAGATGTCAAACCCTCCCAGCCCCGGATGGCCTTTGGAACAGAAAAACAGCCTTCCGTCAGCACTGACAAAAGGGAAACCCTCATTCAGGGAGGTGTTGACTGTTTCGCCGAGATTCACGGGGCGCTCCCAGTCGTCGCCATTCTTGCGGCTCATCCAAAGATCCGTGCCTCCCTGCCCTCCGGGTTTGTCGGAGGTGAAAAAGAGCGTTTTACCATCAGGGCTGATGGCCGGGTGCATGTAATTTGAGCCGGAAGAACAGAACGGAAGTTTTTCCACGTCTTTCCATTTTCCGCCGGCTTCTTTGGCGCTGTACAATTGCAGGTTGTAAATCTCACGCCTGTTGGGCTCGTTGTCATTCCTGGTGAAATAGATCACCGAACCATCACTCGTTATGGAGGCATTGCAGAGGTTCTTGTTCAATACACTCAGTTTGCCTGAAAACTGCACAGGCGGCGCATAGCCCCCTTCCGGCAATGCTTCGGAAAAATAGAGGTCCAGAAAATCCCGGCCTGTCCAACCCGATTTTTCTTTCAGCAATTTCACCCCCGATTTCCGGTCGGAGGAAAAGAGAATTCCACCGTTCCAGGCAATGGGTGCATTGTCATCGGCCTCACTGTTGTAAGGAAATGGCTTCACGCCAATGTCTTTGAAAAAGGGTTGAATTCCGGGGGCAGCCTCGCAGGAACGGATCAACAGTGCCGCCGTCTCATCTTCGGGTTTGAATGTCTGGTATTTCAGGAGCCATTTTTTTGCCTCTTCGTATTTTTCATTCACCATCAGGGTTTCGGCATAATACAGATAGACATCTGGTCTGGCACGTTCATCCTGAACGATTTCTGCATACAGCTTTTCTGCCTCTGCATACCGGTTGTTCATGCCATAGCACCGGGCAAGCTTGGTCATCACATTTAGCGAAGCACGGGTGGAGCGCTTTTTTTCGGAATAAGATTCCAGCACCTTTTCATACAAACCAGCAGCTTCCGCGTACCGGGCGGACTGATACAGCTCATTGGCTTTTTCCAGCTCCTTGTTTTGCCCGAAGGCAAAAGCCGCAAACAAACAGAACAGTGCCGATAGCAGCAGCCTGGGAATACGTACATTCACTTGTTCCATTAGAATTCGCACAAACGTTGGATAGATCATAATTTTCTATTGATCCAAAAAGGTGCCTAGTTCAAAAAGTGTGCGAAGGGTATAGGTCAATGAAATCACAACCAGCATGTGAACAAACAAAAAGTTGGCACATACCGGTTTGAAGACTTCAAAGGTATGAGATTGTGAGAAAGTTGTTCCGATAGTCTTGTGAGGCGACCTCTCAGGCACCCGCCTTCCGGTCAGACAAGACCGCCCACCTCCTGTTTTGATTCCTCCGGACGGGCAGCCTTTTTGCGGGTGGGATAGATACCGTTGTAGGCATTTGTCAGCCATTCAATGATATTCTTTGCCCTGGCTTCCCATGTCAGGTGCTTTACGGATTCGGCAGCATTTTCTGACAACCTGAACAACCGTGCCGGATCATTCAGCAAGCTTTCGAGCGCTTCAGCCGCTTCATCTATGTGGTCAGGTTTCACCAACACGGCATTGTAATCATCCGCCATCACCTCCGTCAGGTCATCCTGCAAGGGAGCCAAAACCGGCCTGCCTGCAGCCAGGTAAAGGAAAGTTTTGAAGGGCAGAACCGTGCGTCCATACTTTTCGAGCGGGGCTGATACGGGGGGAATAATCAGACAATCGGCAGCGTAGAGGTAGGTGGCCACTTCACTGATGGGCTGGTATCCGGTAAAAACGACATTGGCCACCTGCTTTTCCGAAGCATAAGCCTTAAGCCGGTTGATGTCGGAGGGTGTTCCTCCGACGAGTACAAAATTTGTGTCTGGCAGTCGCTGCGCAATGTCGATCACACTCTCCAGGCCCTTGTTTTCCTGCATGTTGCCGGTGTACACCACATAATGTCCTTTGGCATCCCAACCCAGCTTTGCCCTTGCTTCACTTTTAGTGTACATGGGCTCCATGTCGGAATAGTCAAATCCATTGTGGAACACAGCCAATTTTTCTTCGGGAAAACCGGCCCGCTTCATGGAATTGAACGAGAGGTGGCTGTGCAGGATCATGCCCAGGAAGTTCTTTTTCTTCGCAAACCTGGAGAGGAAGCGCATGGCCCTGGGGTATTCATCGCCAAACTTCCGGTAAGTTTCGAAGACCGTTTTGAATCCGAACAAGACAGCGAAAATCGCCGTGAACTCATTTCGGGTGTACATCACATCATATCCCTTCAGCCGGCAATAGATCAGCGAGGCAATGCAATGCGTGAATTTCTCGATTCGCAAATCGCTGGCCGGAATGGTTGGCACCTTCCGGATCACTATCCTTTCAGGAACGTTGTAGTATTGGCTGATGGCTTTTGAAACACTGTATCCGGGCTTGAACAGCCCCTTCCACTGAACGGGAATAACCAGTTCAACCGGAAGCCCTGCGGCAGTCAGTGCATCGGCATTCTTGATGACCTGTTGGGTATTGGTGGCATGGTGAGGATACCTTTCATCAGAAATGATGGCCACTTTGGGCATCCTTTTCCGAAGACCAGGTTCGGCCTCCGGTATGTGCGCTGGTTTAGTGTCGTTAATCATACTGCAAAGGTATGCTCTATCTGGTTTGATTTGACTATTTCATCGAGATCAAAGCTGCTGATTTATTGCACTTTGTGGCAATCGTCACAATGGGCCGGCTCAAAAAGAGATGGCAAGTTGGCCTTGCCCTGAACAGCAAATTGGGCGACTTGTTGCGGTTACCTCAAATTCTGGAACTGAAAGTGAGCGCTCCAATCAGGCGGTCATACCTCCCTCCAAAGGGGCGGTAATAAACCAGAATGGTGTAATCGTTCCTGGCTTCATACCAATTGCCCTCTACGGGCTCGAAGTCAATCTCACCTCCGTTTTTAGGAACGGCCGCATACATGTAATTGTAATAGCCCTGCTTCAGGTATGCTTTCCCCACATAGGCGTTGACGGCCGGATTGTAAACCATTTTGAACTCAGGCTTCAAAAGCCATTCCGTGAATGCCCCGAAGAGGTAGATGTCGTAGTCGTACATCTCAGCGGGGCTGGCCAGAGAGAACAGCACGGAGGCATATTCGCTCTCCAGCACGGCATCCCTGTCATCAAAATTGTCGATGACGAAATTGCCGTTGATGTCCTCAAATTCCAGGTAACCACCGCGGCTGCGTTTTTCATCGGTATAGAGGGTTACCTCGTAGCGGTCGTTGATAAATTCAACCTGAGCGATGTTTTCAGTGCCGTACCTGAGGCTCCTCAAATCCAGGTACCTGAATTCCTTTCCCGCCGGAAAAATCACTTTGTTCTGATAATCGAAGACTTGCTCCTCGGCCCTGGAAAACAAAGGTTTCAAGCCCTGGATGGCATTGTCCCAACGGCCATTCTGCAATACGGTGACGGACAACTCCGTACGTGGACTTCTGATGTCAAACCCTTTGTGAGTTACTGAAAAATCAATTTCCTGATGGGTATCACTCTTGCCAACCATAGCAGGTCTTACCACATCGGGCAAAATATTTACCCGGGGCTCCACCACCATGAAGCGCCTTACAAATGCCAGGCGTTTCCCCTCTTCATTGTCGTAAACCAGCAGCAGGTAATTTCCCGACTTGGTGAACTGCATATCTTCATTGGGAAGCAAAAGATTGTAGTGGGTGTAAATGGTTTTGGCTTTGAAGGAATACTCATAGTTCTCGATGATCTCTTCTTCAAAACCGTTCAGGTATTCCGAAGTAACCAGATTAGAAGGGGTCCAGTCGGCATTGCAATGAATGACCGTATAGACGTACTCGCGGTAGTCAGGGTTAAGGTCGTCAAAAGCCAGTTCCAGCGGCGAACCCGAATTCAGGTAATAAATGGGCTGGCTCAACACCAGTCCTTCCACATGAAATTGCACGGTTTTGATGTTGTCCAGGTAGGTGTAGTTGTAGTTCACATAATTATCCTGTGCCTGTACCCGAAGCAACAACAGGATAAAAGTCATTATTGACAGTATCCGTTTAATCTTACAGCTCATCGTTCTTATCGCTTTGATCATTTACTTATCCATTTTGAATTCTTCAGCGTAAAACGCCAGTCCCAGGCAGCGCACTCGCCGGCATAGTCCACCCCGATTCGGGGGCTGCGCTCCACCGCATTGCCATCCACTACAAAACCATCGTCGGCAATCCAGATATGACTGTCGGGGTCGAAAAGGCAGGTGCCGTTGTCAGCGGTTGTAATTCCCATTGCCTTCGTCAAAACAGCCGGACCTGCGGTCAGCCGCTTTTGCACATCACGCATATTTCTTCTTCGCAACATGCACTCAACATTGGCAACAGGTTCCAGTGCCCGGACAAGCACTGCGTGTGCCTGCCCGGCAGGTCCGGTTACCACATTGAACAAATGATGCATTCCGTAACAGAGATAAACGTAAGCATGCCCTCCCTCACCAAACATGATTTCAGTCCTGGCTGTACGGCGATTGTTCCAGGCGTGGCTGGCTTTGTCTTCCGGGGCCTTGTAGGCTTCCGTTTCAACAATTCTTCCGGCACACAACTCTCCGTCAACTTTCGTCACCAGCAGTTTGCCGATCAGGTCGCCGGCAATGCCTAAGACATCATCCCGGAGGAAATATGCCTGCTCCAACCTGGGCAGCTGGTCAATTGCTTTCGTTGCATCGAGGGTCATCGGCTCAATGAATGATTTGAAATTCTGTCCTTCTGTTCTGGCTTCTGCCTTCTTCCGTGTCATTGCTGCTGACGGGCTTTGTCTCTCCAAAACCCTTGTATCGCAACCGCCCTGGGTCGATTCCTTTTTCCACCAGGTAGTCATATACGGCTTTGGCCCTGTTCAAGGAAAGCTCCAGGTTGTCCTGCTCACTGCCCACGTTATCCGTGTGGCCATTGATCTGAATTTTCAGCGCCGGGTTTTGAACCAGCAAATCATAGAGTTTGTCCAGCTCCACCCGGCTCTTTGGCAAAAGATCGGCAGAACCACTTTCGAAAAAGACATTTCTGAGCACCACTGGCGAGGAAACCCCTCCGGTATCCCGGGCACTGGCAGGGATTTTCACCAGCGGCACCTGGATGTGAAAAGTGGAATCAAAATCTGTCCAGCCTGAGAGCGAAAAGTTATCGGAATAGAACAAGTAGCCTTCTTTGCTCACATGGAGTGCATAGTCTTTTCCCGAGGGGAGGGTGCTTAGAAATTCTCCGTCTTCTCCGGTTATTTTCCGTGCCACGAGCTGACCGGAGCCCAAGTCAAAAATTTCCATCAGAGCCGCCAGCGGCTTTTTTGTTGCTTCGTCAAAAACACGGGCTTTGACATAGGTCACTGGCTGTGGTCTGGCCCCTTCATACAGCTCGAAATAATAGATGTCATTTTTCCCGAAGCCACCCGGCATATCGGAAGCATAAAAGGCTGTCTTACCATCGAGGCTCACGGTAAGAGCCCCTTCATTCCCTCTTGAGTTGATGGGATAACCAAGGTTTTCCGGTGATGACCAGTTGCCCTTTTCATCTTTTCTTGAGAGGAAAAGATCATAAGCTCCCATACCCCGATGCCCTTTTGACATGAAGTAAAGCGTTTGCCCGTCAGGGTGAATAAAAGGAGCCTGCTCATCAAATGGGGTATTGATAGTAGATCCAAGATTGACCGGTTCGCCCCAATGGCCATCCGGTTTCCGGTAGCTCACCCACAGGTCCAATCCTCCAAACCCGCCTTTGCGGTTGCTGGTGAAGTAAAGGGCATCGCCCTCAGCGGACAGGCTGGGCAGTGATTCATAGGCAGCGGAGTTCACGGGCCTTCCCAGGTTTCTGACCGGCGTCCAGTTACCGTTTTTGAATTCCGTAAAATACAGGTCGCATCGGCCCAGGCCACCGGGCTTGTTACAAATGGTAAAGATCAGGAGCTTCCCGTCGGCGGTGATTGTCTGCGCACCTTCATTGTATTCGGTATTGACGGCGGTAATAGGTTCGGCAGGCATCCAGGTGCTGTCGGCTCTTTTGCTACGGTAAAAATCCTCTTGCCCGCTCTTGACAGCCGTGAAGATCAGGACTTCCCCATCGGCAGTGAGCGAGGGGAGATACTCATCTTCGGCGGTGTTGATCGCACTGCCAATGTTCTTCGGCTCAAAGGGGACGGGGTTGGCCACAGCTCGAGCAGCGAACTCGGAATTGGCCAGGTAGCGCCGGGCATTCTGATACCTTCTGGTGCCTTCCTTGCCAAGTTCCAGGTACTTTTCAAAATGGGCTTTTGCTTCGCTGAACTTGTCCTGGTCGAATTCTACTATGCCCAGACTGTAGTACAAGCTGCTCAAATAAGTGGAATCAATGGCGATGGCTTTTTCATATTGCAGTTCTGCGGAAGCGTAATCTCCCATCTGGTTGTAAACGTTGCCCAGCTCAATAAGCCCATCCATGAATCGGGGCTCTTTCTCCAGGGCTTTCCCAAGCTCATTGGCAGCGGCTGAGAGTTCACCGGAAGCGGCAAGAAAGCGTGCTTTGTCCAGTGACTTTTTGAGGCGAGGCGGCGCATTCCTGGCGGTGTAATAGGCTTGCTGCGCAAATGTCATTTGCGACGAAAAAAACAAACACAGTAAAAAGCAATGGAAAAACTTCATAATGAATTGTCTGCCTTCACAGAGCCTGCATGACATTCGATCACCCGGCTGCAAACGGCTATTTCTTAGAGCCTATTAACGGAAATCAAACCAGCGGATTGCAACATGGTTGAATGAAAAAAGGCCAAACTCCTCTGAGCATGGCCTTTTTCCATTTTTGAAAACATCATCATTTAAGCCAATGATTCAAGCATGGCAGATGCTTCTTCGGAGCCAAGCGTAGCAGCTTCTTTCAAATCACTCAAGTAACCTCCCTCGCCGGCGTTCTTTTTGGCCAGTGCACGGTAGTAATATTGCTGTTCCTTAGGAGGAATCATTTTGCCTTCCTGCTCCATGGCCAAAAGTTTGTCAAAAACTTTTACGGCTTCATTGAATTCGCCAACTTCAAACAAGGCCTTTCCGTAATTGAACATTGCCCTGACCTGCCATTTGGCATTAGGATCGTCGCTTTTGAATTGCCGCTTGGTCACCAATTTCAATTCAAAAATGGCCTCTTTGTATTCTTCCAGCATCAGATGAATTTCACCTTTCAGACGGCGGGCACTCCAGAAGATGGGCTGGTGAGGTATGCTGGTTTTGATGGCTTTTTCAAGGTCTGCCAGAGCGCTCTTATATTCCTTCTTCACCAAATAGGTGTTGGCTCTTCCCCAATATGCATCAGGATGATTTGGGTTGATATCGATGCTTTTGGAAAAGTCATAAAGCGCATCATCGAAATTGCGAAGCGTAAAATTGATGTGCCCTCTCCTTTCATAGGCAAGTGCATGCCGCTCAAACTTGTCAATGGCCTTGTTGAGCGCCTTCATCGCTTCCTCCTCCATGCCGCTTTTGTGGATTAATTCTCGGCCTTCGAGGAATGCCTGCGTTGCACTTTTGTCGCCGGAAGGCTCTATCACCCTGTCAATGACAGGCTTGCCGCCACCAATGACCCAAGCCTTGACATCTCCCGCTACGGCGTACTGGGAAACATATTCCAGCAGATTAAGGGTGTTTTTCCACCTTTTTTCAGGGCACTCGTTGTTGATATACCTGGGAATGTTGAGTGTAAAAGTCTCGGGATCAAAGACTTCCTCGGCTTTGAATAGGATGTCATTGCGATAATAGTTCTCTGTTCTATGCTCGTAGAACTTGAAAACCTGATCGAAGCTGCGCTGCGTGCCAAACTCGAGGCATCCCGAGAGAATGACTTTGTACGTGGTGTTCATTTCGCTGCTGTTTAACGGGCGTCTGTTTTACGTCCTTGTGTAGTTCCCCAATAACGCTTTTGGAGGGGTTAAAAAATCACCTTGTTGCAAAGATTGGTTCGTCGCGAGAAAAGGCTTAAAGCGTTGTGTAGTATCAGTAGCGAGGTTAGCCTGGTTTTCTCGTGTATGTTCGTTCCGGAAAAGGACTTTCGGAACAGAGCGATCCGGTAAGAACCGTCCCTTCGATCACTCAAGCTACAAAGGTCAAAAAATAACCCCGCAATGCCAAGGCCTTTCAAGCCTTTTCGGAAAAAAATTCCGAGAAAACTTGACTTTTTAACTTGCTAAACCAGTTGGCCGTTTGGCAATTGAGGGGTTCACACAACTTTTTGATTGTGTGCAGTTTCTGCCATTACGCAAAAAATTTGCCTTTGTTTCTTTCCGCAAAACATTTTTAGCCGGAAGACGCAGCCCGCCTTGCCAGCTTAAGAATCATTCGGAAAGCCGCTTAATCCAAGATCATCAGAGCTGGCAATAATCACTTGTAGCGGCAATCAAATCCCAGCCTTCTGAAGGGGTGGAATTTCATAACTTTGCAAGCCAAACGATAAACGACAATGGACAGAACCCAACAAGGAAATGTATCCGTTGAACACAGCAATGGAGTAAGCACCATATCATTTTATCATCCTGCGCACAATTCCCTGCCCGGGAACCTTTTGAGCCAACTTACACTGGCCATTGAAGAAGCTGGCACCCACCCCGAAACAAAAGTTGTAGTTCTGAGAAGCGCCGGTGACCGGACGTTTTGTGCCGGGGCCAGCTTCGATGAACTTTCAGCCATCGACAACCTTGAACAGGGCAAACGGTTCTTCCTCGGCTTTGCCAATGTGATCAACGCCATGCGCAAGTGCCCGAAGTTCATTGTTGGCAGGGTTCAGGGCAAAGCTGTTGGAGGAGGAGTAGGGCTGGCCTCTGCCGTTGATTATTGCCTGGCAACAAAATGGGCCAGCGTCAAATTAAGTGAACTGGCAGTGGGAATCGGCCCCTTCGTTGTAGGGCCGGCAGTTCAAAGAAAAATTGGCCTTTCGGCTTTCAGCCAAATGTCCATTAACGCCAAAGAATGGCAAACTGCAGCCTGGGCCAAAGAAAAAGGGCTCTTTACCGAAGTCTTTGACACAGCTGAACAATTGGATGCGTACCTGGAGCATTTTGTGGAGACACTAAAAAGCTACAACCCCGAGGCCATGAAAAAACTGAAAGAGGTCATCTGGGAGGGCACTGAAAACTGGGACGAGCTCCTGGATGCAAGGGCAGCAATCAGCGGCCAGTTGGTGCTGTCAGATTTTACACGAGATGCCATTGCTGCCTTCAAAAAGAAGTAGCAAAAAGAAAAATACCCGACCATGATTCAAACCAAAGAAGTAATCTCCAAAAAGGAATTGGCAAAGGCTTTCAAATTGATGGCCACAGCCAAATCAATGACGGAGATTTACGAAGAGAACTTCAAATTCGTCTCAAAATACGTTCATGCCACCTCGCGGGGCCATGAGGCCATTCAGATTGCCATGGGCATGCAGTTGCTGCCCTGCGACTGGGTAGCACCTTACTACCGCGATGACTCCATTCTGCTCTCCATCGGCATGAAACCCTACGACCTGATGCTGCAACTGATGGCCAAAAGGGACGACCCATTCTCGGGGGGACGAAGCTATTACAGCCACCCCAGCCTCAATGACCCCGACAAGCCCAAAATCCCCCATCAATCCTCTGCTACGGGCATGCAGGCCATACCGACCACAGGGGTGGCGATGGGCATTCATTACAAAGAACAAAGGGGCTTGCTGAAAAAAGAAGAACTGGGCCCCAAGGGCGAAATGCCCGTTGTAGTTTGCTCACTTGGCGATGCCTCCGTTACCGAAGGTGAAGTGGCAGAGGCCTTCCAAATGGCCGTTCTCAAAAAACTGCCCATCATCTTTCTGGTACAGGACAATGGATGGGACATCTCGGCCAACGCCGAGGAAACCCGTGCCCAAAATGCCGCGGAATACGCCCGGGGGTTCAAAGGGATGGAGGCAGTAAGCATCGAAGGCAACGATTTCCTGAAGTGCTTCAGCACGGCCAGAGAGGTAGTGGAAACCGTCAGGGAGGAGCGCAGACCCTTTTTGCTGCACGCAAAGGTTCCCCTGCTTAACCATCACACCTCCGGTGTCAGAATGGAGTGGTACAGGGACGACCTCGACGAACACCGGAAAAAGGATCCATACCCCATTTTCAGGAAACAGATGCTCGAACACGGTTTCTCTGAAAAAGAATTGAAAAAACTTGAAAAAGAGGCCCTGGAAGAGGTCAAAAGCGATTTCGAAAAAGCCAAAAAAGCAGAAGATCCCAGGCCTGAGGACCTGTTCACACATGATTTTGCTCCTACCCCCATTACCGAAGAAACCGGCACCCGGACACCTGAGAATGGCGAGATGAAGGTCATGGTTGACTGCGCTTTGTTCGCCATCGAGGAGCTTATGCAAAAACACGATGAGTGCTTGCTCTATGGCCAGGATGTCGGCCGCAGATTGGGAGGAGTTTTTAGAGAAGCTGCAACACTTGCTGAAAAATTTGGCGATGACAGGGTGTTCAACACCCCCATTCAGGAGGCATTCATTGTCGGAAGTACGGTCGGAATGAGCGCCGTTGGCCTCAAGCCCATTGTCGAAGTACAGTTTGCCGACTACATCTGGCCGGGCCTCAACCAATTGTTTACTGAAGTGAGTCGCTCCTGCTACTTGTCCAATGGCAAGTGGCCTGTCAGCAATATACTCAGGGTACCCATCGGTGCTTATGGCAGCGGCGGCCCCTACCATTCCTCGAGTGTCGAATCCGTCGTCACAAACATAAGGGGGGTAAAAATTGCTTACCCCAGCAACGGCGCCGATTTAAAAGGCCTGATGAAGGCCGCCTATTACGACCCCAACCCGGTGGTGATTTTTGAGCACAAAGGCCTTTACTGGTCCAAAGTCAGGGGCACGGAAGCAGCCAGGTGCATCATGCCCGCCGACGATTACATTCTGCCCTTCGGCAAAGCCAACAGCATTTTGAAGGCTGACGAGGAAAGCATCAGCAAGGGAGAGTCGATGGTGGTTATCAGCTACGGAATGGGTGTGCATTGGGCATTGAATGCCGCCAAAAAATTCAAAGGCAGGATTGAAGTCCTCGACCTTAGAACCTTATACCCACTGGACGAAAATGCCATGTACGAAGCTGCCAAACGGCACGGAAAAGTACTGGTGGTGACAGAAGAACCAGTAAACAACAGTTTCGCTCAAAGCCTGGCAGCCAGAATTCAGGAAAATTGTTTTACAGCGCTGGATGCACCCGTAAGAACCATCGGCGCTGAGAACATGCCTGCTATTCCACTCAACGAGACCCTGGAAAAAACCATGATCCCCTCAATCGAAAAAGTGGAAGCGGCCATCGATGAACTGCTTAAATGGTAACCTTTAAAGTATGATCCTCTACAACGTAACAGTTAGAGTGGACGCTGACATTGCCGAAGAATGGCTCAACTGGATGAAGTCAACACACATCCCTGACGTTATGCGTACAGGATATTTTGTTGACTACAAGGTCATGAAAATTCTCCAACCGGCACAGGAAGACGACAGCATCACTTATGCTGTTCAGTACTTTTGCGAAGATCAGGAAAAGCTTGAAGCTTACTGGCAAAAAGAAGCCCCTGCTCTTCAGAAGGAACATACTGACAAATACAGTGATAAAGCATTGGCATTCAGAACAGTTATGGAAGTGATCCAATAACCATTCCTGCCCGGAATGCCCCATAATTCCTAATCAATAAACCTGACGAAGATGTACTTTGAACTCACTGAAGAACAAATGGCTGTCAGAGAAGCAGCCAGAGATTTTGCCCGCAATGAATTGCTTCCTGGCGTAATCGAGAGAGACCGGGAAATGAAATTTCCGAAAGAGCAAGTCCGAAAAATGGCCGAAATGGGATTCATGGGCATGATGAACTCCCCAGAATATGGCGGTGGAGGTATGGATACCATCAGCTACGTTCTTGCCATGGAGGAAATAGCCAAAGTGGATGCCTCCTGTGCCGTGATTATGTCCGTTAACAACTCGCTCGTATGCTGGGGTCTGGAGAAATATGGCAATGAGGAGCAAAAACAGAAATACCTCACCAAACTTGCTTCCGGCGAATGGCTTGGCGCTTTTTGTCTCTCAGAACCAGAAGCCGGTTCTGACGCTACCAGTCAAAAAACCACAGCCGTTGACATGGGTGACTACTACCTGCTGAACGGCACCAAGAACTGGATCACCAATGGCGGCACCTCCAACGTGCACCTCGTCATGGCACAAACCCATCCGGAAAAAGGTCACAAAGGCATCAACTGCCTGATCGTTGAAACCGATTGGCCGGGTGTCGTCATCGGCGCCAAAGAGGACAAACTCGGGATCCGCTCTTCCGACACCCACACCATTATGTACAACGATGTCAAGGTGCCAAAAGCCAACCGCATTGGAGATGACGGCTTTGGGTTCAGGTTCGCAATGAACACCCTGAACGGCGGCCGCATCGGTATCGCTGCACAGGCATTAGGTATCGCATCCGGCGCTTATGAACTAGCTGTCAAGTATTCACAAGAGCGCAAGGCCTTCGGAAAACCCATCGCACAGCATCAGGCCATCGCCTTTAAGCTGGCCGACATGGCCACAGAAATAGAAGCTGCCCGCCTCCTGATCATGCGTGCCGCATGGCTGAAAGACCAGGGGATGGACTACGCCGCTGCCAGCGCCATGGCCAAGGTATTTGCTTCAGAAACGGCCATGAAAACCACCATCGAAGCCGTTCAGGTTCACGGCGGATATGGTTATGTGAAAGAATACCACGTAGAACGGCTCATGCGCGATGCCAAAATCACACAGATTTACGAAGGCACCTCCGAAATCCAACGCATCGTCATTTCGAGGAACATCCTGAAAGGTCAACTCTACATCCCAATGTGGAAGGAGTCGATGCAGGCCGTTTGAGAAGTGTAACCGGCATGCCCGAACAGGGTGTTGGAAATCTTTCCAGCACCCTGTTTTTCTTTTTTCCTTGTTTTGTATACCAAACGAGAAGTGGATTGAGAAAATCCACGCTTTGAATCTCAGAGAGGAGGGGGAGTTTGGTCCCACTTCGTTTTGTGTCTAATCCAAATCAAGCAGCGCCATGCACAGAGCCATCAAAATTTTCACAGTGGCTGGCATACCGGTCAAAGTCCATTGGACTTTTATCTTCATGCCACTGCTCATCTGGTACATGGCCTGGGTTTACCACCTCAATACAACCCAAACGATGTGGGTCAGCAGTGCCATCACCGTTATGCTGATTTGTATTTTGCTGCACGAATTTGGTCACGCCCTGGCTGCTAGGAAACTCAACGTCTCAACCAGCGACATTCTCCTCCTGCCAATAGGCGGACTGGCCCGGCTCGAAAATCTTCCTTCCAAAGCGATACACGAGCTTTGGATTGCCATTGCCGGCCCTGCCGTGAATGTGCTGATTGCGCTCATCACCATTCCCTACCTCGTTTTAGTCACTGCTCCCAGAATTGCAAGTGTCGAGTTTTTGACGCCGGAATTGATCCTCACGGATTTCGACTTCCTCCCTCCTTTCATCTTCGCAATGAACCTGGGGTTGGCTGCCTTCAACCTTCTGCCAGCATTTCCAATGGATGGAGGCAGGGTGGTCAGGGCATTGCTGGCCATCAGGATGGGGCGTTACCGGGCAACAAAGATCGCCGCAGCCATTGGCCAGTTGATCGCAGTGGCCATGTTCGCTTACGGCCTGCTGAGCTGGAAAATACCGTACATCTTCATCGCCGCTTTTATTTTCATCGCTGCGCAACGGGAGCGCTTCTGGATCTGGCGCCAGCACTTGCTCAGCAACAAAATTTCGGACGTATTCCTGCTGCCGGAGTCCGGAGAGGCGGAATTGCCGATACAGCAGTCCGGTGAATTCAAACTGAACCCGGTGCAGGGAGCCGTTTCATCTGAGCAGCCGGAAATTCCTTCAGGATGGGAATCCATTGATTACCATTCCACGCTGGAAGTTGCCGTATCCAGGCTTTACGAAACAAAAATGCCTGCCCTTCTGGTAAAAGAAGAAGAGCAGGCTTTGGGACTTATTTCGCTTGATCTGATTGAAGAATGGCTCAGCACCTCACAACCGAGGTTTTACTTTCTGCCATCATTCAATACCTAATTTCTTTTTCACGAGGGGAGCCAGATCATCAGACTCCTGTGCATACAAGATGGTGTTCACTACGCTGGTATCAAAGATCATGTAATACCCCCCTTCCTTGCCAACCTCGTCGATGGCCTTCTGCAATTTTTCCAGAATTGGAGTCAGCAACTCTTCCCGTTTCATGGCAACGAGGTTTTGCACCTGCTGCTCGTATGCAAGAATACCCTGATGCCTTTTTTCCAATTCAGCTTGTTTGGTCTGGGCTTGTTTGGGTGTCAACAAACCCTCGTTGTAATCTTTACTGAACGCCAGTATGTCGTTTTTCAGGGAATCTGCCCGGCTCTCTCCAATTGCTACCAGTGAATCCTGGTAAATCTGCAGCAAAGAATCAGCTCCTTTGGTTTCGGGCATGAGCACCAGGATGTTTCCGACATTGATGTGCCCGAACTTTTGCGCCTGAGCAGTTCCGAGAACGAAAAGAAGCAAAAGCTGGAGCAAGATGATACGAATCTTCATATTCAGTGGTTTAGTGATTTTCAAAATTGGCCGCAAAATTACTGTATTACCCTTGCGACAGAAAGAACTTCATGAAAGACTGAAGAAAGACTTCGGAAGTTGGCCCTGCCCTTCTTCATGCAGAAAGAGGAGCGTAAATTTTAAAGATTCCACAGCATTGCAAAAAACAATTGATTGATTCAATCATTTTGAGGAAAATCTTGATCATGAATGATCCTATTTGGCGAATTATTAAAAATGTTCTAATCAAATATCCAAATCCACACCCACAACAGAACAACATCTAACAAAATCAACCAAACAATAGATTATATCCAAAATTTTAGCTTTTTCATTAAATGATTTTCATAAAAAACCCAAATGGCTTTACATTTGCACTGTTCTTAATCAAAGTTCTTTAAAACACTGTGAGGTGATGAAACTGGAAGCCATGCCCTCTTGTCTCGGGGGTGGGGAGTTCGGGATAAACACTGCATAGCGCTGATGCAAGCCT
>PAAY01000060.1 GCA_002698985.1 Saprospirales bacterium
ATTGTGAAGATCCGCCTGCGGCGGATGACAAAAGGGGTTACTTGGGAAAGGGGTGGAGTAAATGATTAACTCTTGGTCTCTCTGTTACCGTACCACAATCCTGCTAATCCGTCAATCCTGTGAATCCTGATCCTGACAAAAGGGGGTACTGGGTAAGTGAGGGAGTAAATGATTAACGTTTCGGTTCTCTGCTACCAAACCACCATCCTGCTAATCCGTCAATCCTGTGAATCCTGATCCTGACAGGGTGTGGATGACAAAGGGGTACTGGGGTAGTTGCGAGTTTGTGAGACCTTATGAGGTTTTGGAAACCTCGTAAGGTCTGGGAATGAGGCGTCTGTCTAGCTATTCCTTCTTCCGCTTCGCCAAAAACACCCCTTCCGGTTGGGTGATCTGTAGGGCTTCGACTTGCCCATCCTGTGATTTCAGGAACTTCATGCGGTAGCCGTTGAGGCCTTTGAGCTGGTACTCATCGTCGTCGTAGGGTAGGAGGGTGTACACCGGCTGGCCGGGCAGGCTGGCTTGCAGCAGCTGGCCATTGCGAAATATCCTGATTTCCATGCCGGCCAGTTCATACTTGCCGATGAGTGTCTGTTGGTACCCGGCAGTGGAGAGGTAGGCCGGGGGCACTCGTTTGAAAGCGATGTCCGGCACCATGGGTTCCATCATGGTGGTGAAGCTTTCCACCCGGCCGTCACGACCCGTGTAGAAGGTCAGAAAATTCTCCTGGTCGATGGTGGGATCTGCGGCCTTGAACGACTCATAATGCCAGTGTTCCAGCCTGGCCCGGAACTCGTTGTAAGTCACGGTCAGGCCGGAGTCCTGCAGGGCCACCACCATGTCGCCATAGCCATCGTTGTGGTAGGTGCCGGTGTATTCCGTCAGTGGGTGCTGCGGCCGGGTGCCGGTTATGCGGTTGCGGGCCTTGTCGGTTCTCAGGTTGCTTTTCACTCGCTTCGCAACGGCGGCACCGAACCAGTCGAAAGGCTCCATACCGAGCAAAATGTCAGTTGCAGAATGTGCCAGCACCGTCGGGAGTGAATTGCCATTGAGGTTTGTAAGCAGCACCATGCCCAGCCGCTCTTCCGGCACCAAAAACACCATGGCCGAAAAGCCGTCTATGTTGCCGCCGTGCTGCACAATGGTTTTGCCCCGGTACACATAGGTGAACCAGCCGAAACCGTAGTTGATGTTGGAGATGCCCGGGCCTGAAAGAATGGATTGCATCGGGCCTGTGACGATCATGTGGGGCCTGTGCTGGTTGAGCACCTCATCGGCTGGCAGCAGCTCGGTGCCCTGCCAGTTGCCCAGATCCAGGTGGAATTGCACCCATTTCAGCATATCGCTTACCGTGGAGTTGATGGAACCGGCAGGCCCAATGTTGTCGATGTTGCGGTACGACATCTTGAACAACTGCCCATCGGCATTGCGACGGCAAGCCAGCGCATTGCGCTCATCTTCCTCCATTTCCGTCACAGAAAGGTTGGACTGCTCCATGCCCAGGGGCTGGAAAATCCGCTGCTGCACGAAATCCTCCCAGCTCTGACCCGACAGCTTTTCCACCAGCATGCCGGCCGTCATGTACATCAGGTTCTGGTACTGGAATTTCGCCCGGAAGCTCCGGCTGGGCCGCAGGAAACGCAGGCGTTGGTACAGCTCCTGTCGGCTCAGGTTGGCGCCGTACCACACAAAGTCGTGCCGTGGCAGTCCCGAACGGTGGGTCAGCAGGTCGGCGGCTGTCATTTCCTGCGTCGCAAAATCGTCGTACAGCCTGAAATCCGGCAGGTAGTTGATGATGGGTTCCTCCCAGTCGAGCCGGCCTTCGGCGGCCAGCATGGCCAGGCAGGTGGCAGTAAAAGCCTTGGTGCAAGACCCTATGGCAAAGCGGGTGTCGGCCGTGGCGGGAATCTTGTTGATGGGGTCGGCATAGCCAAAACCTTCCTGCAGCAACACCTTGCCGTCTTTCACGATGCCCCAGCCAAGGCCCGGCACGCCCTCTTTCTCCATCAGGGAATCAGCCAGCTGTCGCAGGGTTTCCACAGCCCTTTGCAGGCGTTTTTCTTCGGCAATGTCGTCGGCGGGGTTCTGCTTCTGCAAGCGCATGGGAAAGCTGAATCCACTCTGTTTGAAAATGCCGCTGATTTTAGCCTCGCCTTCGGCAATGATGCCCGAGAAACTGGCATTGCCCGGAACCTTATTCAGGCGAAACGAAATGGAATCCTGCCAGATGCGCAGGTCGTCGAGGTTCATGCCTTTGATGAACTGCACCGGAATATCCAGGCTGCCCGTCCACACCGAATCGTTTTGCTTCAACTCGATGCTCAGCTCCAAGGGAGCACCCGGAATCTCTATGCTGCCCCTCCACTCCCCGGCCCACTGAGAACTGCGCTGAGCCAGCAGGCCCACCCCCGAAAACAGCAACACTCCGATAATGCCCAACCTGATCCTGAAAAGTAAATGTTGCTTAACCATATTGTCATGTTGATTGATTCGTGCGGAGGTGAAGATAAGCCTCTGACCCCGACCATTGCAGCCCGTGACCGGGAAAAGTAACCCGCATGACATTCCCCCCGCTGGATTTGCCGGTTACAACCCCTATCTTTCCCCCACAAGTTCATTGACTGCAATCCCGACAGCACCAAGTACCTCATAGAGCATGCCCTGGACTACTATCCCTTTGGCAAAACCCTCCGTGAGTACATCCACAACCGGGAGCGATTCCAGACGACGTACCATGAACGGGATTTAGAAACGGGCCTCGACTACCGCTACGCCCGCTTCTACGAAGCCGATGTGGGGAGGTTTTTGGGGGTGGATCCGTTGGGGGAGAAGTATCCTTCCCTTTCACCTTATTATTTTGTTGGAAATAATCCAATTGGCTTTATTGACATCAATGGCGATAGTATTACTCCTATAGGTTACGGACAGCATCTTCAGATTGGTGTCATCAATTGGGATAAAGGAATTAGTGCGGGTGAATTCACATTGTATGGCGGGACAGGAGTGAACAGTGCTGGTGATGAGGTTCAAATGTGGGTAGCAAGTAAGAATTATTCTGATGGTACCCGAGAAGAATTGTTCGTTCTTGATCCTGAGTCAGTTGGGGAATTTCGAAGAAATAGTTCATCCTATTCAGGATGGAGTCCTCCAGAAAAAAGGGTTTCCCTGATTGATTGGTATTTAGGAGGGAGTAACGGAAGTGTTTGGGATGCTTACACCAGCACATTGACACCGGAGAACGTGGCATTTGGAGTCACAGCAATAGGAGGAGCTGTCAGTCTTAGGGGTATTTCTGCAAGAACAGCTGGGCTTGGTACTGGAAGAACCGCAGTTAAGGAGTGGTTGCAAGGGGTTGGTGAGATGGAAGCAAAAGCATTAATTAGAGATATAGAACATGCTGGTTTCAAAAGAATGAGTCCAAGTTCTTCTCCAGTAAGTGTATTTGAAAGAGGGGGAATGAGAATTCGTCTTGACCCTCCTCAAGCTGGAACACCCTATAACCATATGCATTTGGATTATGGGGGTAATAGTTATGATGTTCTGTTGAACATAGTTGATTATAGAAGCAAAGAAGCACATATTCCTATCAGATAAAGTATTGAACAATGAAGCAATTGTTGAAGTATTCGTTTGACGATGAGCCTGTTCGGAAATTTTGCCTTGACTTGAGTGTGAAAAGAATTGAAGTGCATTTTAGTGGCTATCATGACTTGGTTAAAAATATCTTGATAGAAGTTCCTTGCATATGGGTCATAGAGAGTTGGGAAGATGCTAAGTGTAAAGTTGGCGAAGGGTCCAAACTCTTTGACCTTTATGATGTCATTGGTGTCTTCAAGTTGATTCTATATGCAAAGTATAATGAATTTGGGCATTTTGAAATTCTTGTTAATACTGTCGATAATCGTTACTTAACTATTTTTTTCAAAGGTGCTAAAATGAATTTATGTAAAAGTGAATCATAATAAATAGACTGTTATTTTTACTCCATCGTTGCAAAGTGTCAATCAAAGCGCCACTTGCATCATATCAGAAACCCCAATCCCCGTGCCCCCTGTGTTCCCCGTGGTGAGAACGTATTAAACCACGGGGCCCACGGTGTTCACGGAGGTGCCACGGTGATGCAAACTTTTCCTAATCTGGAATGCAGAAATCACCCCCAATAAGCCCTATCTTTCCCCCACAAGTTCATTGACTGCAATCCCGACAGCACCAAGTACCTCATAGAGCATGCCCTGGACTACTATCCCTTTGGCAAAACCCTTCGTGAGTACATCCACAACCGGGAGCGATTCCAGACGACGTACCATACCTGTCCCGAGCACTCGGGGGCCTGTCCCGAGAACTCGGGAAGCGGGATGCAGAGACCAACCTCGACTACCGCTACGCCCGCTTCTACGATGCCGATGCGGGAAGGTTTTTGGGGGTGGATCCGTTGGGGGATGCGGCGCAGGATTGGGCGCCGTATAGGTACGCTTTTAACAATCCGCTGATTTTTACTGACCCGGATGGTTTTTATGAATGGCGTGTAAATTCTAAGACTGGTGAGTTTGAAAGGTTTGGGGATGAAGGAGGTGATACAGAGCAGTTTGTGTACTGGGATGACTCAAAGGAGGCGGCATTCTCAATGAATGGAAAAACAATTTATGTCGGACCAGTTGCGAATGATTGGTACAGCGACGGCGAGTTTACTTACGGGGTCAACACAGTAGATGTATGGGCGGACGTTCCCGAAGAATACCAAGGAGCATATACGTCAGGCGACTTGGTTGAACGTTACAAGGCAAAGCTCGAAGCTGGGGTAAAGTATGAGAGTATACGTATGCAAGAAAAAGAGGGGCGTCCCCGGAGAGAACAAATTTGGAATGCACGAGATTATGGCAGATACCTAGACAATAAGTACGGAAACAGGTCTGCCTTAATAATGGCTTTCGATTTACAGCTGATCGATGCGATGTTACCTGGAGGAGTAAGGCAACTGTTAGGGAAAGCGAATAGAGGGCTATCCGGCTCAAGGCTGCGACCAAAACCGATTCAAGGGCCTAACGGTTATGCTGGTGTGGCTACAGGAAAAGCCCTCTCGAACAACTCTTGGATTCGCTTTTTACAGGTTAACAAAGGCAAATACAAAGGTTTGGGAAAGAACTGGGTCAACAAAGCAGCCGCTGACTATCACAAGTTAAAAGCAGAGGGAAAACTACCATGATGTATAAATTCAGGTGTCAAAATTGTAGCGAATACAACAGACTCAAAGGGTCGTTCACCGATAGGCGGGAATTGGCCGAAACAAAGGGTGAACCTTTTAGGATTGTATGCTCTGTATGTGGGAGGAAAACCGAAGTTAAAGCAAATTCTGTCACTGCTACCGAAACAAGGTTTCTGGGGCTTATTTTCCCACTTGTCTTTGTGCCAGCAATCCTATTAGGATATTACCTGTTCACCAACTTTATCGAAAGAAATTCCATCTACCTAAAGCTTATTGCGATAGGTTTTGCCTTAAAGATCCCAGCAATTATCTATTCGGCACTATCAAAATCAGAAAGGGACAAGGTCAGGAACTTCAACCGATACAAATTATGAGTTACATGAGAAAGTCCTTGATTTTTTTACCATGCTTTTTTGCGTTCCAGTATTTGTCGGGGCAGACAAGCGGATGTGCCATCACAGAGGCAGAGATAGATTCTCTGAACCGGGCTTTTTTGAATGTCACCGAGGACGGCAAGCAAACAATGGTTGAATATGATTCATTGAAGTCAACGTTTATCTTCACGAGTTTAAAGAATGCGGTACTGCTGAAAACCTACAAATTGATTGTAACCGACATTCATCCCGAAGGTGTGTTCCCGATAGAGCAGGGAGGCAAGGTTTATATTAAAATCATATCACGGTGCGCTGGAAACGTGTTTATCGAAACATATCACGGAAACGGTATTCTGCGCTCAGGTTCAACAGGAAAAATTATCATAGGGGGGTATTCCTTATATAATAGAAAACAGGTCGATTTGATTTGTTCGATAATCGGTTCAATTGTAGCAGGCTGTGCCTCGAGCAAAGTACCAGATAAAAGAGGAAGGATACCACTTCCAGTCACTAAAAATTGATTGTTATTTACTTCCCCGCCATCAAGTGGGGCTTTTCATCTCATTCCTCCCATTGGCGCAAGCCTTCCCACTATACCCAACGCAGAGTGGTTTGAGAAAATCCAAGCTTTTCATTTCAGAGAAGATGGGGAGTTTGGTTGGCGTACGCCAACCAAACCACTTCGTTTTGAGTATATACCAAACAGTTATGCCCACGTTGTCTCGAGCGAAAATCCTACAGTTCAAGCAATTGTAAATTAAATCAGCACCTATACCATCTCAGGCAAACCACCCTTTATCTTCCTCTGAAGGGAAAAGATTATCAACGACAAAAACAAAAACACCCCAATAACCCCTATCTTTCCCCACAAGTTCATTGACTGCAATCCCGACAGCACCAAGTACCTCATAGAGCATGCCCTGGACTACTATCTCTTTGGCAAACCCCTCCGTGAGTACCTCCACAACCGGGAGCGATTCCAGACGACGTTTCATTGCCTGTCCCGAGAACTCGGGAAGAGAGACCTTGAAACGGGCCTCGACTACCGCTACGCCCGCTTCTACGATGCCGATGTAGGAAGGTTTTTGGGGGTGGATCCGTTGGGGGGAAGCACTGAAAATATCTCGTGGTCGTCATATACGTATGTGTGGGGAAATCCGGTCTTAACCATTGACCCCGATGGCAGAAGTGGAGAAACCGTGAACGATGAATACCGGGCTATCCACAAGAGCGATGGAACGGTTGAATATGAGTGGATGAGTTCAGAAGGGGGGAACGAAATGGACATCATCCACCACACTGACGAATACGCAGTGCCTGATAAACGGCACAGGGAGTGGATAGAGGCTGTCGAAAATCCTTGGGGCGGACTTGGAGAACGGTATAAGCCAGGGGTTTGGCTCAGCCCCCTTGCAAAGGGTACAGCTACCGTAACAGATTCTCCCATCGAGTGGGTCATTGATTTACCCAAAGCATTGGCAGCAAAAGGTGCAATGCTGGTGCTGAGCCTGACCAAGAAAGTTGCCACTAAGGAAAGTCGAGTGTTTTGGTCCGGTGGAGTTAAGGCGATGAATGCAGCAGCGGATTATGCAAAAGCAAATGGTATGAAAACACTAGAGATGACTAGGGCGGGTCAAAATTTAGCAAATTTAACCGAAGGTATGCCGTGGTCGGAGGCAGGTCCAATGTGGCAAAGGTTGTCAGCAGTTTATGCAAAAGGAGCAAAAGGTACAGTTCACGTTTTCCATAATGCTAATGGAGTAAGGTTAGAAAGTGTTTGGACCACAGTTGAATATCCAATATTAAAACAAAACGGTGTTGAGATTGTCTACCACCTAGTGCATTAATTATGATTACTAAAGAAAAAATAGCTATTTACAAGAAATATGAAGGTGATCCAGATGCTTGGGCGAGAATCGGCACCTCCAAAGAAAAGGAATTAATGTCTGACGATGATTGGATTTTGATTGACAGTCTAATACAAGATGTCATTATTTTTCAACATAATTTAAATCAAAAACTTAGCTCTCTAACAGAAAGTGATGAAGTCAGAAATGAAATAATCCAGTTAGCAAAAAATTCTTCCAACAGAGTCTGACCTGTCGTTGCAAGAGTCAATCGAAGCGGCACTTTCACCATTTCAAGCCAGGCAATGATTGACTTCCGTAAGACCTGCCTGAACTGTCTGGTTCAATTTCATAATTCCTCAGTTCGCTGCAAAAAATATTTTTCCGAATTAACCGCCATTTGCATGAGAATTAACCATCCCTAAATTCTTGGGTAATCAATAATTATTTAGCTGTTCATCTTTGCTAGCGCCTCTTCCCCCCTTGAGGGGGGACAGGGGGGTGAATATCCGGAATTACTGAAAATATCCTGCATTTGCGGCAGTTTTTGAATTGAAAGAAGCAGTGATTTGCAATCACTTGCAATTTGTGAAAATCACCCCCCTTAACCCCCCTCGAGGGGGGACAGATCCTGCTAAATTGCAAAGATTTACTTCATAGCTACTTTTTGCAGTAGGCTCAATCCTCAAATCCTCAAATCTTCTGTTCATCAAATCCTCAACATTCTACCGCATCAACACCACATCCCCTTCATAGAGCACCACTTTGCCGTCGGTGAATTCTATTTCGGCGAACCAGGCGAAGACGGCGGGGTCCATGGCCTGGTTGCGGTAGTTGCCGTCCCAGCCGTAGGCGGGGTCGTTGGGTTGGAAATTGTAGTATTCGAACACCGTTTCGCCCCAGCGGCTGAAGACCAGAAAGGACCTGACTTTGGCTACCGTGCCCGGCTTGGCATTGATGAAGAAAATGTCGTTGACCCCGTCGTTGTTGGGGCTGAAGGCATTGGGAACATAGACCTGTTTGCGGCGATCCACGGTCACAGTGACCTGGTCTGCATCGCTGCAGCCGTGCACGTCCGTCACCTCGATGCTGTAGGTGGTGGTGACCACCGGCGCCACGGGCTGCGTCAGGCAGGTGGGGCATTCCGAGCTGTCGATGCCGGTCCACGTGATCTGCGCCAGCGAGTCAAAAGGCAGGTTGACGAAGGCCTGCAGGAGGGTATCGTCGCCGAGTTGGATGAGCATGTCGTTGCCCAGGTTCACGTCAACGGGCAGCGGGGCGTTCAGCCAGGCTATCTCTGCTGCCGGGCAGTTGTTGGCATCCAGCACGGCCACCTGGTAGGTGCCGGCGGGCAGGTTCGGATAGGCGCTCTGGCCGGTGTACGGGCCGCCGTTGACGGAGAACAGGTAGGGAGCCACACCACCTTCCGGCAGCACCTCCAGGTAGCCCTCGGCCTGGTCGAAGCAGTCCGGTGGGTTGATGATGAATGAAAGTTCCAGTGGTGGCGGCTCTGTCAGGCTGACCGTTGCCGAGTCCCGGCAGCCGTTGCTGTCGGCGATGGTGACCTGGTAGGTGCCGGCTGAGAGCCCCATGGCCTGGGGACCGCTCTGTCCATCCGACCAGGTGACGGCAAAGGGCGGGGTGCCTCCCGTTATGCCGGCCTCCGCCAGCCCCGTATCGTCGCCCGCACAGGGCAGGTGGTAACCATTGTAGTGGGTCGTTGCCGAAGCAGTGACCTCCGGCAGGGGCCACAGCCCCACAGCGGCAACGACGATGCTGTCACAGCCCCATTGGTTGCTCAGCACGGTGGTTACGCTTCCGGTATCGGCAGGCAGGCAGGTGAATGTCTGTAGCCAGGTTGTGTCCGTCGGCAAAAGGCTGACGGTGGTGATGACCACGCTGTCGCAGCCGAACTGGTTGTTGAAAACGGCGGTAAAAGTGCCGGCGGCATTGGGGTCGCAGCTTGCGTCAGCGACAAAGGTTGTGTCCGTCGGCAAAAGGCTAACGGTGGTGATGACCACGCTGTCGCAGCCAAACTGGTTGTTGAAAACGGCGGTGAAAGTACCGGCAGCATTGGGGGCGCAGCTTGCGTCAGCGACAAAGGTTGTGTCCGTCGGCAAAAGGCTGACGGTGGTAATGACCACGCTGTCGCAACCGAACTGGTTGTTGAAAACGGAGGTAAAAGTCCCGGCGGCATTGGGGTCGCAGCTTGCGTCAGCGACAAAGGTTGTGTCCGTCGGCAAAAGGCTGACGGTGGTGATGACCACGCTGTCGCAACCGTCCGCTGCCGTCAGGTTTTGGACGAACACCCCGCTTTGCTGCGGATCGCAAGTGCTGTCGCTGAGCAGGGTCGTGTCCGCTTCCGAAAATGTCACGGTTGTGATAACGGTGCTGTCGCAGCCGAACTGGTTGCTGAATACATTGGTAAAGGTGCCCGTGCCCATCGGGTCGCAGGTGCTGTCTGTCAGAAAGGTGGTGTCACTGGGCAGCAGGCTGATGGTGGTAATGACGGTGCTGTCGCAACCGGACTGGTTGCTGAAAACCTCGGTGAAGGTGCCCACCGCTGCCGGATCGCAACTTGTGCCATTGATGAAGGTTGTGTCCGTCGGCAAAAGGCTGACGGTGGTGATGACCACGCTGTCACAACCCGACTGGTTGGTGAAAGTGGCCATGAATACCCCGGCGGCCGCCGGATCGCAGGTGCTGTCGGTCAGCAGGGTGCTGTCCTGTGGCAGCAGTTGGATTTCGGTTATCACAATGCTGTCGCAGCCGAATTGCGAAGCGAGGGTATCACGGTAAAAACCGGCCTGCATCTGCCAGCTGCCTCCGGCAAACAGGCTGTCGCCTGGGCAAAGAAAAGCCAGCGTGGATGCCGATTGGATGGGATGCACGGTCACCAGCACCGAATCACCCGGGTTGCCGGCGCAGGCCGGCGAGTTGCTGTCTTCTATGCTGATGAGGGTGTATGTCGTCGAAATGCCGGGGCTTACCATTTCTGTATGCCCGTCGAAAATGCCGGTCAGCAGGGTGCTGTCCGTTCCATCGCTCCACAGCACGTTGAAAGGGCCGCTGCCGCTGAGGTTGAAAACCAGGGTGGCCGTTTCGCCTTCGCAAATTTCCGCATCGTCGGCCAGGTCGGCTGTGGGGGCTATGTTGAATCGCACCGGCTGCCCCAGCGATACGGAGAGGCAGGGGTCGTTGAGGTCCACCAGCCCGCTGCCGTCGTCGTTGCCGGCCACGGCCGAGACGTAATAGATCACCCCCGGTTGCATGGGTGGCACCAGCCAGAAATCCGGCGTGCTGTGGATGGCGTACACCGTTCCGAGGGCGTTGCTGTTGCTGCTGTGCAGCACAAAGGACAGGGTGTCGTTGCCATCGAGCACCTCGCCACCCAGGTGCGTCACGCTGAGGGTGTCGCCGGGGCAAGCCTCCACCAGCGTGTTGTCCATGTCCCCGGCATCGCTGATGCAAGAGCAGGAGTAAGCCCCGCTGATGATGGTGGTGTCGCAACCAAAAGCGTCGAAAACTTCAAAGAGGTACGGGTCGCCGGAAAGCAAGGTGGCACTGGTAAACAGCGCCGGGCTGCCGGGTGTCAGCGTGCCTGCACCGCCGTTTACGGTGTAGCTGGCGCTGTCGCCGCCGCTGATCTGAAAACTCACCGTGTATTGCAGTCCGGTGCTGTCGCAATTTACCGCCAGGCCCGACACCTGGGGGCTGCCAACCACCACCACCTGCGCCGAACCCGTGCCGCTGTTCTGACAACCGTTGGCGTCCATGATCGTGTCCACCGTGACGATGCCGGGGGTGGAGGTGTTGAGCATGAAAGTATCCTGCGCCGTGCTGATGGGGGCTTGCGGCTGCCCGTCCACCGACCAGTTGACGACGAAAGGCGCCTGCCCGCTGAAAACCATGAGCACGGTGGCCGTCTCGGTGCCGTTGTCGCAGATGGTGCCGCCGCCGCTTACCGTCGCCTCCGGCAATGCAAAAACTTCGATTTCCAGGGTGTCACTCGCTGCGCAATTGATGCTGTCGGACCAGGTGTAGATGACCTGGTGCAGGCCGGGTGTCAGGTTGGCCGGTTCCACAATGCCGAGGCTGTCGGCCACGCCGCTCCAGCTGCCACCGGGCGGGCTGGCCGTCAGGGTGTCGGGTGGGTCGCTGGCGCAATGGGGTCCGGCAGCGTTGATGCTTACCAGGGGTTTGTTCAGCACCGCTATCATTAGGCTGTCCGTCGCTGCGCAATTGGGCGGGCCGGCCGTATAGGTTACCAGGTAGCTGCCGGGCCCCAGTTGTTGAGGGAAAACCTGGCCCAGGGTATCGGCCACGCCGCCCCAGGTACCCCCGGTGGGTGTGGCGCTCAGCACCTGCACGCTGTCGTCTTCGCAAAAGGGTCCCGCAGCAGCGATGGCAACGGTGGGCGTCCCCGTCACCTCGATGAGCAGTTCGGCGGTGCCTGTGCAGTTGTTAATGTCGGTTGCGGTGTAGGTCACCAGGTGCATGCCCGGCCCTAGTGCGGCGGGATCCACCTGCCCGCTGCTGTTGGCAGCGCCGCCCCAGGTGCCACCGGCGGGGATGCCCTCCAGGGTGTAAGGCGGGTCGCTGGAGCAAAAGGGTTGCGGCGGTGGCACGATGGCCACTACTGCCGGCGGCAGCACCGTCACCAGGGTGCTGGCGGTGGCGGTGCAGTCGTTGGCGCCGGTTACGGTCACGGTGTAAAGGCCCGCATTGTCGAACTGCATGTTCGAAACGCTGGGGTTTTGCTGGTTGGAGCTGAAACCCTGCGGACCCTCCCAGCTGTAGCTCATACCGCCGTTGGCCATCAGGTTCAGGGTCTCGCCGTTGCAAACGGGGCTGTTGCTGGTGGCGGAGGCAACTGGAGGTGGCAGCACCGTGATCAGCACATCGTCAACGGCGGTGCCGCCGCAGGGGTAGGTGATGGTCACGGAGTACAGGGTGGTGTTCACGGGTGTGGCCACCGGATCGGGGATGGTGAAGTTGCTCAGGGTGGGGTGGGGCGCCCAGAAATAGCTGTCGCCGTTGGGGTCGGCCTGGAGTTGCACGCTTTCTCCGGGACAGATTTGCTGGTCGGCCATGGGCTGCACCTGCGGCGGCCCGTCGCATACCTGGTGCAGGTTGGACAGGGAGCCCGTTCCGGAAGAAAAGCCCCAGAAAACGTTTGGGTTTCCGCCGAAAATGCTGTTGATGATGTCGCCGCTGTAAGAGATGGAGACACCGTCGATGGTACCGGTAAGTGTCTGGTTAGAGGGTGTCCAACTGATGGTGACGCAGTGTTCGTTGCAATCTTCGATGTTGGGCAGGGTGATGGGGCCGGCCAGGTTGTCCGGTGAGCCGTGGTTGACGCTGCCGTTGCGCATGATGGCCACGTGGTCGCTGGCGGGGTCACCGAAGCCACCGTTCTGGTAGTCGTCCCATTCAATGGCGATGGAAGGTGAAATGTTTTGGTAGCCGATGCCGCCGCCCCCGGTTCCCAGTGCTGTGTTTGTCGTCGCAAATATGAAGACGATGCCATCGGCGCCGTTGGCGTCTTTGCAGCCGAAGTTGAGCCGGGTGCTGTAAAAGAAGGGGGCATTGAGGTTGATGGAGTTCAGTGAAAAGATGGACCCCGCCTGCCCGGGCGAGTCGTCGGTGAGGTTCCAGCAACCGTTGCCACCGGCAGAGGCATTGCCATTGGCAACGAACTGCCCGTTGGCCGAAGGCTTAAGGAACAACAAAATCAAAAGAACCGCAGAAAGGGGTAAGGTGTAGTGTTTCGTCCGGTGCTGCATCCCAGTGTCTGTTTGAGGAGGGGAAGATACAGCGATTTATTTTGAAGATACGCCTTCGCCTGCCTTCAGCAGATAAAGCGGATGACAAAGGGGGCTAGCATTGATTGGGCAGCAGGAATCAAGCAGGCACCCGCTCCCCCTTTGTCATCCTCCC
>PAAY01000061.1 GCA_002698985.1 Saprospirales bacterium
TGTATGGTTTAGGGTGTAGGGTTTGGAGGCGCTAGCTACTTCCACTCCGTGGATCTCCGTGTCTACTCTTTGATCCTCTGTGTAACTTGGGAGTAGAGAGTAGGGAGTAGGGAGTAGGGAGTAGGGGGTGGCCAAATGGCGAATTCCCCCCTCGAGGGGCGACGGGGGGGGGAGGTATACTGATTGTTGAAATTGTTGGTCCCGAAAGCTTTCGGGAGTTGAATTGTTGAGGGATCCCCGAACTGGGGCATCTGGCGAAATCCCGCTTTGAGGGGGGACAGGGGGGTGACCGTTTTGTTTTCTTAATGGATTTTTCATAATACTATCGTCGGAAGCGAGAGGAGTCTTGAATTCCTTTCCGGTAAGGGATGTTGATGAAATCGAGTTTTCCGGGTTTTACACGAAGGTAAAAACTATAAGTGCCGTAAACAGGCTGCCAGTTGAAGCCCATCTCCCAGCAGTGAAGGTCCCGGTAAAATCCAAAGTCGGGGTAAGTTACCCGTTTGGCCAGGAAATCGTAACCGAAGTTGCCGACGGTGATGCGCCAGTTGGGTGTGAGCTGTATGTTGCCCCGGCTTGAAATACTGTGTGTGGTAATCCGGGTGGTATCGCTGCCATTGAGGAAGCTGTGCCGGACGGCAAAGGTGTGCGAGATGGAAAAGTCTTCAAACAAGTCGAAGATGTCCCCACTGTAGGGGTTTTTGTTTTCCGAAGGGTCTGTGTTGGCTACCCTGACATCCGTCTTTACCCCTTGGAAGAGGTCTCTCAGGCGGCCCACGGTCATGTTGGTGTTGAAGTTGAAATCCCACTCGTTGAGGCGCAGCAGTTTCTTGTTGGTATCCCAGTAAAACTTGTTGATGCGCCCCCCGGTTTCTGCATTCCGGGCATAGGGGTCGAAGGTGATGCCAAAGCGGAAATTGGTGATGTTGTTCAGGAATGCCGTGTTGCCGTTGATGCGCACCTGACTGAAATTGAGGCTGTCGGCAGCGAAGTTGTAGTTGCCTGACACCGAAAGACTTCTGAACAGGTTCACCTTTTCGGCTACGGTGTCCCGCCGCCCTTTCCACTTGGCTTCGAAAATATTGTTGATGCTGTAAGTGAGGGCCATCTGCCGGCCGGAGAAGGAAGGCCTTTCAAAGCCACTCACGATGCTGTTTTCAAAAATGGAATAGTTGATTTCCTCGTCGCTTCGCAAATCGTTGCGCACCGATTTGAAGTAGCCCCAGTCGGGGTTGGTATAATCCGGTGAAAAGCTGAAGCCGATATTCGGGGTCATGACGTGGCGCAGGCCCCGCAAACGGCCTTTCTTGAATAAGATGGTTCCGAAAATTTTGGTGCTGATGCCGACACCCATGTTGTACTGGCGGTAGGGTTTGAGTCCGAAACGCTCGTCGTCGATAATTTGACCGAAGGAAAGGGTGTCATACACCACGGTGAATTCAGAGGAGTCGTCGTTATAGACGATGGTGGAATCGATTTCCGGGGTGGGGTCAAAGGTTTTGTTGACTGTTTTGAAGTACCACACCTCTTTGTAAGTGGCATTGGGCGAAACGGTGAAATACTTGAGCAGGTTGAAAGAGGTGCTTGTGGTCAGGTTGTGGCGCACGCCGTATTGGGCGTCGTCGAGGGTTTTCTTCGTAAACAGGGTGGTGTCAGTGGCCTGGAATTGATTGCGCACCTCCGATGAATACCGCATCTGGATGGTCTCGTACCACTTCTGTTTGCCCGAAGGCTTTTTCCTTTTGAAAGGGTAGAGGGTCTGCGTCTGAAAACTCAGGTTTGGAAAACTGATGCTCACCTTGCGGGAAACGGTGTTCTGGCTGTGGCTGAAGTTGGCGCTCAGGTCAAAGGGAGCGTCGAAGCGCTGCCGCCAGCTCATGTTGGAGTTGAGTGAGCTCTCGAGTTGCGAGCGGGCATCGGTCAGGTTTTGCCGCTGGTAGTTGCCGGTTTGCAGGTTGATGGACCCGCCGATGGTGCGATAGGGGTGTGCCCGGCTGTCTTGCGAGTGGTTCCAGCGGATGCTCATGGACGGTTCGAACTTGCTCACGCCTTCCACTTCGGTGCGCAGGTAGGCCACGCTGAGGTTCAGGTTGCCGTTGTATTTGTAGCGTTTGCGGTAGTTGGAGTTGGCGTGCACCCTGACCGAGCCTTTCATGTAGATATCAGTGGTCAGGGCCAGATCCCAGCGGTCAGAAAATGGAAAGTACCATCCGATGCCTTCCAGGCCAAAGCCAAAGGTTTCACTGTACTGGTAATCCTGTGGAAAGAGCAGTCCGGTCTTGGCGCCGATTTTCAAAGGGAAAAAGCCAAATGGCAGCCACAGGGGCGTAGGCACCCCGCCGATTTCAAGGTTGGAGGGACCCACCACGGCCACTTTGTCAGGAATGACCTTTTGCTTTTTGCTGCGGATACCGAAGTGGGGATGATCGAGGTCGCAGGTGGAAAAGATGGCGTTGCTGTTGTAAATCACATCCGTTTTGGTAGTATCATCACCGGCTCCGATGAATTTGGCTTTGGTGCCCACCACATTCATCCCTTCTTGTTTGGTGATGGCGTCGTAAATGATGCCCTTGGAGCTCTGGTAATTGTATTTCATCCGGCTGGCGGTGAAATCCTGGCTGCCTTTCACGAAATGGGGTTTGCCGGTCAGGAGGCCCTGGAAGTTCTTTCGGCCTTCGGCCAACATGATGCTGGAATCCCAGTCGATAACGATGTAATCGGCCTGAATGCTCATGTCCTCGTACTTCACCTCTGCCTGCTGATAGAGGTGGATCTGCTTTTTGCTGAGGCTGAAGAGCATGGAATCCTGGGCGGTGTATTCCACCGTTTTTTCCACGGCGTCGGGAGACAATTTCACCTTTGACCAGTCGATGCCGGAAGGGACAGTCTGGGGCCGGGGCAGTGAGTCAGGCGGGGCCACAAAGGTCTGCCGGGGGATGGTATCCGTATTTACGGGAGGTGCGGCAAGGGGCTTGCGGGGTTGCTGTGCCCACAGCGAGAAGGCCGAAAGCACTAATAGCGAAACAATTATGTTTACTTTTACGTCCAAATTTGTGGTTTGGATTGGTTGTTGGTGCCTTTTTTTGGTGCCGCACAAACAAGTTCAAACGGCATTTACCTCAGATATTCCATCGGGGATGTGTTGAACGGCAGCCGAAATTCAGGTGCCGGATTCAGCAAATCTCCAACACGAGACCTCTGTCGCTATGATGAAAGCGTTACTCGTTATCCCAACGATGCTCTTTGCCTTTTGGGTTCAGCATTTACCCATTCATAACGCCGTCCAGACTCCTGCAAACAGCGCCGGCAAAAGTATCAAAGCTGAAGAACTTGCTCACGACCCTGTCAAACTGACTACCATCGTCATCGATCCGGGCCACGGCGGTCACGACCCCGGTTGCCTGGGGGCTCACAGCCGTGAAAAACACCTGGCCCTGGCCATCGGAAAATATTTTGCCGAAGCGCTGAAAAAAAACTACCCCGACCTGAAAGTCATCATGACCCGCGACAAGGATGTCTTCATCCCGCTGGAAGAGCGGGCTCAGATTGCGACGAAAAACAAAGCCGACCTGTTTGTTTCCATCCATTGCAATTACATTCCGAAGAGGAGCAGCGTTTCCGGAACGGAAACCTATGTGCTGGGCCTGCACGCCACTGAAGAAAATCTGGAGGTTGCGAAGCGAGAAAACTCTGCCATTCTTTACGAAGACAATTACATGGAAACTTACGGATACGACCCCAATTCTCCGGAGGCACACATCATTTTTTCCATGTACCAAAATGCCTTTCTGGAGCAGAGCATCCGCTTTGCAGAAAAGGTTCAGAAACACGCTTCTCTGGAAGCCTCCCGGAGAGACCGGGGGGTGAAACAGGCCGGATTTCTGGTTTTGCGCCATGCCACCATGCCAAGTGTGCTGGTAGAGGCCGGCTACCTCAGCAATGCTGCTGAAGAGAATTACCTTCGGTCAAAAAAGGGGCAGGTGGAAATGGCCAATGCGCTGCTGGTGGCTTTTTCCGAATACAAAAACGAAGTGGAAGGTATTGCCGAGGGCAATGCTGTGATCCCCAAAAAATTGGAGCTCGATGAAGCCACCGGCCGGGCAGCCCTTACCGAAGCTGAGAGGCCGGTTGCCGTTGCGAAGAAAAAGGAAGAAAAAAAGGAAACACCCCCAGCCCAAACTGCCACCATACCTGAAAATCCCAAGCCTTCGGCTCCTGCCATTGCAGTTGCAAAAGAGGAAGCGAAACCGGAACCGAAGAAACCTGAGACCAAAGCGGATTCAAAACCCCTGGATGCAAGGCCGGAAACGAAGGCCAGTTCGTCGGCCATCATTCCCATCGAACCTGTGACCGGTAACAATGCCGGCAAAGCCGAGACAATGACCCCGATGTACTGTGTCCAACTGGCCGCTTCGGCCACACCGCTGGATGTCAGTGCCGGCAAATGGAAAAAACTGGACTTCACCGTTGAGGTAATTCAGGAAGGTGGCATGTACAAATACCAGATCCGCAACTTCACCTCACGGCCTGCCGCCGATGCCGTACGCCGCCAGGTACGAAGTGCCGGTTTTTCCGATGCTTTTTTGGTGGCCTACCTTGGTCATAAAAAGGTCAATCCCTACACACTGAAATAAGTCTGACGACCTGGATTTGAATAATTCGTCCGGTGCAGACCACACCGGGTGTTGTGAATGCCTATTTTTGCGCCGCTTTCAGAAAAGCACTTCAAAATCTCAATTGTACCAAAAGCACAACTCGACAAACATGCGGAAAGAGACCAAAATTGGCTTGTTTGCTCTCATCACCCTTGCACTGGCCATCTGGGGCTTCCAATACCTCAAGGGCTTCAACATCCTGAGCCCGAAAAACACGGTGAAAGTCGTTTATGAACGTGTGGACGGCCTCCGAATCTCCACACCGGTGCTGCTCAATGGCCTCCAGGTGGGCCTCGTGGCCGACATCCGGCAGGACAAAGAAGACCTGCACCAGATCCTCGTAACGCTGGAACTGGATAAGGACATCAGAATCCCTAAAACAGCCAGGGCCAATATCATTACCACTTCCCTGATGGGTGGCAACGCCATAGAACTGGAATTTGAGGGCTCCTGCTCCGGTGCCGATTGCGTACAGGACGGCGACGTCATCGAAGGCAAAGCTTTGAGTATGCTGGCTTCCATGGCCGATCCGGCAGAAGTGGATCAATACGTCAAACAGATCAGCGCCGGGTTGAATTCCGTAATCGATACCCTGAACAGCCGCCTGAAAGACAGCCGTGAAATTCAGGAAAGCGTGCAGGATGTCCGCAGCATCCTGGCCAACCTGAACAACACCACCGGCCAGCTGGACCGCATGATGACTGGTTCCGTGAAAAATTCCGTGGAAAACATCGAAGCGCTGACCAGCACCCTCCGCAACAGCAACGAACAGATCAAAACCATCCTCGACAACGCCGCCGGCCTCACCACCGACCTCAACAATGCCAACCTCGACGAGGTAGCCAGCGATGCCAAAGAAGTGATGGCCCAGTTGAAAACCACCCTGCAAAGCAGCCAGAACGCCGTGAACCAACTGGAAGGCATGCTTGCCAAAGTGAAAAACGGGGAAGGTGCTGTCGGTATGCTGCTCAATGACGAACAGTTCGCAAAAGAGGTCCAACTCACCGTAAAACACCTTGAACTCCTCCTCCAGGACGTTCGCCTCCATCCGGAACGCTACCGCCGAATTCTCTCCAAAAAGAAAGACCCCTATACCAAGCCGGTTGAGGATCCGGGAATCGGAAACTAGGGATGAGGGATGAGGGATGAGGAATGAAAGAGCTAGCGCCTCCAAACTTGCCTTTTACTTGGCTCGTGGCTCGTAGCTCGTGGCTCATTCTGCTTAGCTCTATTAGGAAGTTAAACAGAGGGATAATGAAAAGGCAGGAAGAATCACGGAAATGAAAGAACAGCCCCCCAAACCCTACTCCCTACTCCCATCACCAGATATTCACTTCCGGTTCCAGGCTGACGCCGAACTTTTCCTTGACATCCGCCTGGATTTCCTGAGCGAGATTCAGAATGTCTTTGCCGGTGGCCTTGCCGTAATTGACCAGCACCAGGGCCTGTTTTTCGTGGACACCGGCGTCGCCGATGCGGCGGCCTTTCCACCCGGCTTTTTCGATGAGCCAGCCGGCGGCCAGTTTTACCAGCTCTTCATTTCCCGGAAGGGGGAAGGCCACCAGGTCGGGGAATTCCTTTTTTATAGCTTCGCAAAGTTGAACGGGTACCTCCGGATTTTTGAAGAAGCTGCCGGTATTGCCGAGCAGGGCAGGGTCGGGGAGTTTGGAGCGGCGTATTTCCATGACCGTTTCGCTCAGCTCCCGGATGCCAGGCTGGGTAATGCCCTTGTTGCGAAGCGAATCAGCTAAAATTCTGTAGCTCAGGTTGGGACGGGGAGATTTTGTCAGGCGCAGCCAGACCCTTGTGATGAGGCAGCGCCCTTTCAGCTCGTTTTTGAAAATGCTGTTGCGGTAGCCAAAGCGGCAGTCTTCCGATTTGAAGACCATGCGCTCACCGGTTTCGAGGTGGAAAGCTTCCAGTTTTTCAAAGACGTCTTTCAGCTCGGCGCCATAGGCGCCAATGTTCTGGATAGGGGCTGCACCCACCGTGCCGGGGATTAGGGAAAGGTTTTCAAGTCCTCCGAAATTATTGTCAATGGCCCACATGACCAGATCGTGCCACACCTCTCCGGCACCTGCCGAGATCAGCACATGCGTGCCGGTTTCACTTTCCAGTTCGATTCCTTTCAGCTCGTTGCGCAATACCAGCCCCGGCAAGTCTTTCGTCAATAAAACATTGCTGCCGCCTCCCAACAGGTGCAGCGGGGCTATATTTGCACGCAAAATTGCCCGAAGGTCTTCCTCGCTTCGCAAAACCGCAAAGCGCTCAGCCCTGGCATCGATGCCAAAGGTGTTGAAAGGTTTCAGTGATATGGAGGACGAAATTTTCACGGCACAAATAAATGAACTTACATGCGAACCCATTTTAAGCAGTTTATATCAATTTTTCCGGAGGTAAAACTCCCCGTCAACATCAAGGAGGAAAGTGTACATGCACTCAGCCAGGAAAACAAGGCACTGCCGGAACGCCTGGTCAATGAGTTCATCCTGCCCTATGAGGAAGATGTGGATGAGCTGACCGAATTCGTGCCCTGCTTCCGGATTGCCGGAATCAAAGACTTTCACGCCCTCGTTTACTGGAAGGCCACCGTCATGAATTACCAGTATGTTTTGGCTACCTTTACCAAAAGTGGTTTGCTCATCGACAGGGCCGTCATTGCAGGTACTTTTTCCGACGGCAAGGTGATCACCCGCTCTTTTGCCCGCCTGGACGACGACTGGACCATCACCATCGTCTCCGGCCAACTGGAGGGCTCTGAAGAAAACTACGATGCCTCCTCCAGCCGAACCATTGAAATGGACCTCTTGCCCGATGGGAAGATCGTGCCGCTGGAGTGAGGATTGTGGCCCCGATATTCATCGGGGATGGAGGATTATGGAGGATTATAGAGATTATAGAGGGTTATGGAGGTTGTTGTCGGGAATACTCTGTTCAACTCTGTATTGTACTCCGATAACTCTGTGGTTATTAGAGGGTTGTGGGTGGCCCCTTCGATTCCTCAGTTCTTCAATTCATCAATTCCTCAATTCATGAAATCTTTTGAACAGGAAATAAAGGCGTTTTTGCAGGGCCGGCACTTGCAGTACCGGGACAATTCCTCGTCGTTCAAAAGGTTGGATTTCAGCATTCAGGTCAACGAAAAGATCATCTTTTATTTCGACGCCAAAGAGAAGCGACAGCACTACAACCTGCGCAACTGGAACATCCCTTCCAAAGAAGCCGAGGAGCATACCTTCATCATCGACGACCTGGCTGCGCGGAAAATTCTGGCCTATGCCCCATATTCCGGGATGATCGTCAGGGATAACCTTCGGGGTGGTTACTATTTTTTCAGCGTGCTGGACCTCTTCCTCATGCCCAAAAAGCGGGTGAACCGCCCCATTAAGAAAGAGAAACAAGCCCTCAAGGGTAAGTGGATCATTGACCTGCGCAACGGCACTCGCTGTGAATCCATGGAAGATTGCTGGCAGTGCATCCTGAAATACATCGAAAAACGGGAAGACCTCTTCCTGAATATCCTGGAGTGTTACGGCAACTACACCGGTGAACACATCGGCCAGTCAGGTGAACTGCGCCGCCCGGAGCACTGGGACACCGATGTGAAGGAAACGAGGTGAAGAAGGTCAGGAATGAGGAATGACAGGGCTAGCGCTTCCCAACTCTACACCCTACACCCTAAACCCTACACCAATCTCAATAACCCAATCCAATCTTCTTGTAAACAAAATGGAGCAGCCAGGCGGGGCCTACCAGCAGGAACTGTACGTCTTCCAGAAAGCTGGGTTTTTTGCCTTCGATTTTGTGGCCGATGAACTGACCGATCCAGGCCACCACGAAGATGATGAGCGAGGTGAGCGCCAGTTGGCCGGCGTCGTTGCCGGCTGCGGTGTAAATCTGGTGAACACCCCAGATCATGGCGCCGCCGATCAGCACAAATCCAAAAAACATGGTCAGTGACAAGCGCAGGTAGTAAAGAAGGGCAAACACCAGCACCACGAATCCCCAATTGCTGAACAGGGTCCGCTCAACCGGAAAGGGGATGGCGTACAGCATTCCGAAGAGGCTGAACATGATGGTGGGTACGCAGATCCAGTGGATGAATTTGTTGGTTGGATTCTGGTGGCTTTCGCCGTATTTGCTGAGAAGTGCATCAATGGTTCGTGCCATAGCGAATGAATTTTGCTCAAATGTAGTGCAGGCAAATCAATTCTCCCAATGGCTGAAGACTCAATGCGGGAAGATCTCCTGTGCCATTTCGATTGCCGTCAGGAATTCGTCCATGTCGAGGCCGGTTTCGATGCCTTTTTCACGGAAGTACCAGGCCATCAGCTCGGTGGGCATGTTGCCGGTGAGCTCGTCTTTGGCCATAGGGCAGCCACCGTAGCCTTTGATGGCCCCGTCAAAGCGGCGGCATCCACTTTCATAGGCAGCGGCCACTTTTTCTTTCCAGTTGTGCGGTGCGGTGTGCAGGTGCGCCCCGATTTCCATGTCCGTGCCTTCGTAATGTGGCAGTATGGCTGAAAAGAGGTATTGGATGCTGGCCGGTTTCGAAACGCCGATGGTATCGGAAAGCTGGATGATGCGGATGCCCAGCGCTGCCAGCTTGTCCACCCACTTTATTACCTCTTCGGCGTTCCAGGGGTCGCCGTAGGGGTTGCCAAAGGCCATGCTGATGTAGATGACCAGTTTTTTTCCCTTCGCTTCGCAAATGGCCTGAATTTCCTTCACCCGCTCCAGCGATTCATCGATGGTGGCGTTGGTGTTTCTGATCTGAAAGGTTTCGGAAATGGAAAAGGGATAGCCGAGGTAGGTGATTTCATCGAACTGAATGGCGTCGTTGGCACCCCTGACGTTGGCCACGATGGCCAGCAGCTTTGAGCGGGTCTGGCTCAGGTCCAGCTTTTTCAGCACCTCGGCGGTGTCTCTCATCTGAGGGATGGCCTTCGGAGAAACGAAGCTCCCAAAATCAATGGTGTCGAAGCCAACCTTCAGCAACTGGTTGATGTAGGCAGCCTTTTTCTCCGTCTCGATGAAGGGCTTCAGCCCCTGCATGGCATCCCGCGGACACTCGATCAGTTTTATCATTTCTGGTCTGATTTGTTAGGGTGCGTAAAGGTACTGAAAGCAAAGGCTGTTTTTAATGACATTTGGGGGGATTTATGTTCCCTTCAAAATGCTCCCCCATCTTAGCCGTCAATGAGCCACAGTGTCAAGCGCTGGCTGAAAGGAGAGGTTGAGAGGGGTTTAGAGAGCTATTGATTACCCACAAATCCGTCTTCCACCTTTGAGGGTATTGCATGAGCAATTTGATCCTGAAGTTGCAGGTTAAATTCCTGTAGGCTAATAACCTCTCACTCCATCAAACATATTGAAACCCCTTGCTTCCTGTCTGCCGACTAGGCAGGTAGCGAGGGGTTGCTGGACAAGCCCCTCACTGCATCAAACATCTTTGCAAAACATCAGCATCAACATTTCCAGCAACAATGGTGATTGATCATTCCTGATGTGATGTTTTGAATAGAAGTTTGATGTGGGTAGGGGGATTGGGATTATTCCCGCCGTTGAAACAGCGGGTTACAAGATGGCTGATGTAATCGGGGCCTTCTTTCTCAGCCAGGTACCGCGATTGAAAAATGATTTTTTCACATTCAATGAAGCCGTGTTGCAGAGACACTCTTCAATGAGATTGGATTTGTGAGTTATCGATAGGGTTTAGAGAGGTTGAGAGAATTTAGCAGTGTGTGGTTTTTTTTTAACAAGGTAAATTGACTTCTCGTAAGAAAGTCGTGAAATGGAGCTTGCGGTTTTTGGGGAATTGATGCAATGTGTAAATTTGGGTGATTGTTTTTTTGGGAAAGAAAAATAAATTACCAAAAACGATGTGAATCATGAGTAAAAAAGTGGCCATTGTGCTTTTTTTCCTTTTAGTGGTTTTCGGGATGGTTTATTATTTTGCCTACTGTTTCGACCCTTTTGCATTAGATGAAGATAGGATTCTCACAGAAACACGAAAAGCATATCAAGAGGCTAAGTTTAAAAATGAAGCATTCTTAAAAGGTAAGGAAATTCAAGATTTTGTAGAATTTCTGTTGAGGCATAGAAATGAAATAATGAATTACAACAGACACGATGAACCGAGAGAAATTCAATTGGCGGAAAATTTGTGGACTGGGTATGAAAACAAAGGTAATTGCTTTACGATGCCGACCTTTTACAGAAGTTTTATAAATGACTACATCCCGCCGGAATTAATTGATAGCTTGTATCAGTATTCTGATGGATTAAGGAATGACCTGGTAACAGGGTTTACTGTTTGTAATAATGGTGATATAAATAGTGTTGATCCGGATGAGGGGAGTGTCTTAATCAAGTTGAGACATGAAAGAAAAAAAGAATCATTTGGAAACTATAATGTTCAACACAACATAATCAAAAACAGAAAATTTGATCTAATTGATAATATAAATTCGATTTTCGAATATGGGCTAACTAAAGATACTGTGTTAGTGGGTGATCTGAGATATGCAATTATGATCTATCCTTACAGAGGGTTGTGAAATGTAGATAAGAAAGAAATAGAAAGCGAAAAAAATAACGAGGTGCCATCGTTCAATAGGTATTCAAAGCTGCCTAGGTCAGAATTTTGGCCGGTTTTACCGAAGCTTTACACCCTCAGAGTTTGTACGTTTAGATAGAAAGACTTCTATGCAAGAAGAACCGCCTCAAGTCCATCTTCGCACCCTTTCGAATCAACCGTAAGTCATAGCTCTGTAGGGTGTCGTATCTTAGCGGGCAAATTTTCGAATTCCTCTTCCACAAATCAAACAAAATGAAAAAAGCAGCCTGGCTGACCGTTGGCTTTTTGTTGTTCTTCATTGGCTTTCTTTCCATCATCCTCAACATGGTTGGGGTGGAGTTTTCCTTTCTCACCTGGCTGGACCGTATCAGCGGTCTGGTGGCCTTCATCGTCAAAATCCTGATGATCATTGGCGGCATTGTCATCCTGTACCTTAACTCCACCAATTGGCGGGAAGAAGAAGCGGAGCTGTAATCCACTGCGTTTTTTCCCGTCAGAAAGCTACCTTTATCCCGGCTTCCGAGCATCAGCCGGAAGCGTAGAAATTGACCAAACCGAGTTCAATATGCTGTTTCAATCCCTCCGGGCTATCCTCCTTTTCAGCTTTTCCCTTTCCCTTATTTCTGTCACCACAGCGCAGGACATTCCTCCTAAACGGGAGTTGCGGGGCGTTTGGGTGGCCACGGTTTCCAACATCGACTTTCCGGCCAATCCCGTCCGCTCTGCCGAGGTTTTGCGAAGCGAATGGGCAGAAAAACTGGACCAACTGGCCGGTGCCGGATTCAATGCCGTATTTGTGCAGGTGCGGCCGGCTGCCGATGCCTTTTACCCTTCCGGGCTGGCCCCCTGGAGCCAGTACCTCACCGGAAAGCAGGGCCGTGAAATCGAAGAGGATTTCGACCCCATGAAGATGATGATTGACGAGGCCAGGCAAAGGGGCCTGGCTTTTCATGCCTGGCTCAACCCTTACCGGGCTTCCATGGACACCCTGCTCGACCTGCTCTCGGAACAGCATCCCCTTAAACAGCATCCTGAATGGATGGTGAAATACGGCGGCCGCCTGTACCTGAATCCCGCATTGCCGGAGGTGAGGAACTATGTGACTGAGGTGGTGCTGGAGCTGCTCATGAAGTACCAGTTGGACGGCATCCATTTCGACGATTATTTCTATCCATATCCGGCCGGCGAGCCTTTTCCGGATGCCGCTGATTTCATCAAATACGGCTACGGTTATCCCACCATCGATGCCTGGCGGCGCAGCAATGTGGACAAGCTGATTTCCCAGGTTTCGGGCATGATCAGGGCCATTTCTCCGGAGGTGCAGTTTGGGGTTTCGCCTTTCGGGGTTTATCGCAACAAAGCGGTGGACCCGCTGCTCGGTTCTGACACCCGGGCAGCCGTTACCACCTACGACGACCTCCATGCAGATGTGCTCCACTGGCTGCAAATGGGCTGGGTGGATTACATCGCTCCGCAATTGTACTGGAACATCGGCTACGAACCTGCCGATTACAAAGTGTTGGTGGAGTGGTGGCAGTCGCACCGCCGGGGGCGCCCCGTGTTTGCCGGCATGGCCGCCTACAAGGTGGGCAACAATCCCGAACCAGCCTGGCGTTCTCCGAAGGAAATACCCAGCCAGATCCGCCTGAACCGATCACTGCCTGGTGTGGAAGGCTGCATTTTTTACAATGCCAAATCGGTGCTGAGCAACCCGCTGGGCATGCTCGACTCGCTGCGCAACAATTATTTCCGCACCCGGGCTCTGCCACCTGAAATGCCCTGGATGGGCCTGGCTGAGCCCCCCATTCCGAAGCTGGAAAAACCGAAGTGGAAAAAGGATACGCTTCATTTCAAAGTGAAAATTGCCGATCCGGAAAACGCTTCTCAACTGGTGGTGTATCGCTTTGAAGACCGGCTGCCGGGCGACTACAACAACCCGGAAAACATCCACATGGTGATGTCCATTCCTGCCGACGGCATTTGCGACATCAAAGACACGGGGATCGAGGCGGGCAAGTATTACACCTATTCCGTATCTACCCTGAACCGGGAAAACAGGGAGAGCATACTCAGCAATGCACAAACGGTTATGCTGAAGGGCAAAAGGCTGAAAGTGATCAAACAGCCCTGATCAGCGCAGGTAGCTGGCGCCGTTCACATCCACGATGCTGCCGGTGATGTAGGGGCTGGCATCAGAAGCCAGAAATGCTATTACTTCCGCAATTTCATGGGGCGAAGCCGCCCTGTTCAGCGGGCTTTGGCTTTTGATGGCCTCGCCCAGGGGCCCGTCCAGCAGGTCCTTCGTCATGTCCGTTTCCACAAAGCCCGGGGCCACGCCGGTTACGATGATGTTGTAAGGGGCCAGCTCTTTGGCCAGCGATTGCGTCAGCGAGTTGAGGCCGGCTTTGCTGGCGCCATAGGCGGTGTGTTCCGGCTCGCCCCGGTAAGCTCCCCGGGAGGAGACGTTGACAATTCTACCTCCACCATTGTTCATCATGTGTTTGGCCGCCAGGAAACAGACATTGGCAGCGCCGAAGAGGTTCAGTCCGATGGTGGCTTCCCAGGCTTGCAGCCAGTCGGGATATTCGATTTCCGCAATGGCATGCCTGAAAAAGATACCGGCGTTGTTGATCACCACGTTCAGCTCACCAAATTCCGACAGCACCACATCCATCATTTGTTTCACGGCCTCGGGGTTGGACAGGTCCACCCGCACCGCCATGTGGCCTTCACCGTTGAGCTCTGCCACCACCTTTTTGCCGGCCTCGGTGTCCTGGTTGAAGGTGATGCAGACCCGTGCTCCCCGCCGGGCCAGTTCACGGGCTGTGGCAGCGCCAATGCCCCTGCTGCCACCGGTGATGAGTACTTTTTTCCCTTCGAAATCTCGTAGCATGGTTTCAGGTTTTGGTATTTGTGAAAATCGTAAACCTTTCGGAACCCCTCAACAATTCAACAATTCAACAAATCAACAAATCAACAATCAGAAGGCTTCACCCCCCCTGTCCCCCCTCGAGGGGGGATTCCGCCAGTCGGCTCATCAGGAACCCTCTCAACAATTCAACAAATCAACAATTCAACAATCTCAACAATCATTTCACGGATTCGCCATCACTCCCAGCTTGCGTTCCTTCTCCCACTGTCCCCGGGTGAAATCCGGGAAGCGAATGGGTACACTGCCCAGCTGGATGCTCAGTTCCGAAAGCGGCGTCACCACCGACCAGGAGGCGGCATCGTAAACGTCCATGTCGAGGGGAATGCCTTTGTTGAAACAGTCCATCATGCGCCACAGCATGACGAAGTCCATGCCGCCGTGGCCGCCTTGTTTTTGGGCTTCCTGTTGCAGCCTCGCCCAAAGTGGGTGTGCGTAGCGCTCTCGGTATTCTTTGTAGTCATCCTCTTTCAGGTAACCGTGCCCTTTGCCTTTTACTGACATGCGGCTGGGATAGCCGACGTGGAAGGCTTTGGTGCCGGCCAGCATGTTGATGCGGTTGTAGGGCCGTGCCGTCACCACATCGTGCTGAACCAGGATGCTCCTGCCTTTGGCGGTTTTGATGAGGGTGTTGACCATATCGCCGTGGGCAAAACCCGTTTTTCCATAAAATTCATTGTCGGGTTCCACGGTGGCAGCGTGTTCATCCAGGCCTGCCTGCAGGCTGCTCATGGACACCATGTGGTTGAAGCGGTCGCCACGGTCAATCCCCATGTATTGGGCCACCGGCCCGAGGCCGTGGGTGGGGTAGAGGTTGCCATCTGTGACCAGGTGGTGGCGGAGGCGCCACTGGTTGTAATAATAGGTTTTGCTGAACATCAGCTCCCGCAAATCGTGGATGTAGGCGCATTCGGCATAGGTGAGGGTGCCAAAGACGCCGCTCTCGGCCATGTTGAGCAGCCAGAGCTCTTCCTCTCCGTAACACACATTTTCCAGCATCATGCAGTTGCGCTGGGTTTCTTCTGCTGTGTTGACCAGCTTCCAGCAATCTTCCACCGTGAGGGCTGCGGGCACTTCCACGCCCACATGCTTGCCGTGCTGCATGGCGTACAGGGCCATGGGGACGTGGTCTTCCCAGGGCGTGGCTATCAGTACCAGGTCAATGTCATCCCTTTTGCAGACTTCTTTCCAGCCATCTTCTTTGCCGGCGTAAATGGATACATTCTTGGCGCCTTTTGATACGAGGTAATCGGCGCATTCTTTCACCTTTTGCTCCCTGATGTCGCAAATGGCCACCAATTCGGCCTTGTCAGGAGAAAGCGCATGAACCAGCCGGGCGTGCTCGAAGCCCCGGTTACCCACCCCGATTACAGCGGTTCTGACTTTCTCGATGGGGTCCACCCGAAGGCCGATTACCGGCTTTCCGGTCATGGGTTTTTCTTCTGAAATACGTTGGAGCAGTTCTTCCGTATTCCAATTGGCGATGGTACTGGCTGGCAGGCCCAGCAGGGCTGCAAAGGCCCCGGCATTGCGAAGAAAATGGCGTCGTGAATTCATGATTGTTGAGGATTATGGAGGATTATAGAAGATTATGAAGGATTATAGAGATTATGAAGGTGTTGTCGGTTGCCAACTGCCAACTGCCAACTGACCCCGATTCCGAAAGCTTTCGGAATCGGGGACAACTGTTTACTGCAAAACCAATTTCAAAATCACTTCCTCGCCGCCGGCATTTAACCGAAGGAGGTAGATGCCGGACTGGAGGTTATCTGTGTCGATGCTGCGGGTGGAGGCACCTGTCAGCATATCGAAATTGCCTGTTCTTACCAGTTGACCGAGGGTGTTGAAAAGTTCCCAACTGGCGGTCAACTCCAGGTGGCTTTGGGTTTCTATGTTCACCAGGTTGCCGGCAGGATTGGGGAACAAGTTGACTTCAAACGCCTTATCCCCAGGAAGATCGGGCAATTTAGGGAAGAGCTGCGATTGTGGTACCGGGCTCTTGCCAATAAATTCGTGTTCCCACCAAAGGCGCAGCGCTGCTTCTCCCGCATCCTGGAAATATTCGATTCGCACCGGGTAGTAAAGGTCTTTCTTCAGAAAAATTTCCCGGCTGTACTCGGTTGGCCCCTGCGGATACCAGAGGTCGAAAATAAGATCTCCGGCCAGCCACATCCGGCTGCCGTCGTCGGTGGTCAGGTAGAGGGTGTGATAACCGTCGAAAATGGGTTTGATGAATCCCTCCCATCTCACCATGTAATAGTTGGCCGGCATCTGTCCCGGCGCTGGGGACAGGCCGCTCCAAACGAAGTCCAACACCGAATCGATACGGGTGAGTACAGGCGGTTCTGTGAAAATGTGGTCCGGACCGGGGTCGTCGTAATAACTGCCCAGCAGACCGGAGCCGTCATCGGTAGGATAGGCGTCGTAAATGGCTGTGAAAGTGCTGTCGTGCATGGGCACTTCATAGGTGAAGTGGTACTCCTTGCTGCCATTGTCAAACTCCCGGAAGACGTAGATGCTGTCGTTCTGGTAGTGGTGGCGTGAGGCGGCTATGTCGCGGTACAAACCAACGACGCTCTGAACGGCCAGTGGCGGATCTTTCGGGTTGCCTTCCAGAAAATAAGGGACACTTGCCGGTTTGCTTCGCAAATAGAAATTCGACTTATAAGGGAAAACTTCTGCAATGGTGGTGTTCTCAAGGCCGCTGTTGTCTTTTGCCGTCAGGTAAAAACGGAACCACACGTCGGGGTCCGTTTCGTCCACTTTCGGAATGACGAAATAGCCCTCCTCGATACCTGGCGTTGGCCCTATGCTGGGGTGGGTATGGTCGTCGTGGTGAAAATCGAGTCGCCAGCGCAGGGCGGAGGCCGGCAGCAGCCCATCCTCGTTGTCTTCTGCCATGCCTTTAAAAAAGAGGGTGTCACCAGCCACATACCTCGACCCGTCAGCCGGACTCAGAATGAGCGGTTGCGGCCGTTGGCTGCTGGTCACTCTGAGCATGGCTTCACGGGTGGTGTCGCTGCCCTCGGCGTTGGTGACGATGCAACGGAAAAGACTGGCGCTGTCAGCCAGTGTGACGTTGAACAGTTGCAATGTTCGCCCCGTGGCACCGGGAATGTCCTGCCCGTCTCTCTGCCACTGGTACTGGAAAGGCGGTGTTCCTGAAGAAAGGGTTTCGAAATCCACATTTTCTCCGACGGAAACCAGCCTGGGCGCTGGGTGTACCGACACAAAAGGCGCTCCGTTGCCGGTGTAGATGATGCGCCAGACCGCCCCTTCATTGGAGGCAGTATTGGCTTCGGCTGAGCCACCTGCCAGTCCTCCCCGGGCAATGTAGTACATGGTGCCGTCAGGTGCTGCGATCAGGCTGATAGGCCGGTTGGCCTCGGTGGCAAAAGTGCTGATGAATCCCGTGGCCGGATCCAGGGTTTTGATTTTGCCGGAGCAGTAATCTGAGAAGAAATACTTGCCGTGGTAATTGGCCGGAAACATGGGGTTTTGCGGTGTGTAAAAAGCACCACCGACAATGGCACAGCCATCGGCATGTGAATAGGCATAAACCGGATCCTGGTAGTTGTCAGGTGGATTTTGCCCAGCTATTTTCCCCTCTATCAATGGCCAACCGTAGTTGCGTCCGGGCAGTATTTCATTGATCTCTTCCCGGTAATAGCCGCCCACATCTCCTGAAAAAATGCGGCCGCTTTGCGGATCCAGGGTCATGGAAAACGGATTGCGGAAACCGAGGGCATAGATCGCCCTGTATTTTCCTTCCAGTTGGTTGTAGAAGGGGTTGTCTTCGGGAATACTGCCGTCGGGTCGGATGCGCAGGATTTTGCCCAACAGGCTGTTCATGTCCTGTGCGTTGTTGGCATCGGTTCCGTCGCCTACGGCAATGTAGAGCATGCCATCGTTACCGAAGAGCATGGCACCGGCGTTGTGGTGCGGGCCGCTCAGTTCGTCCAGGTCAAGCAGGATTTCCTCACTGCCGGGCACGGCAAAATTCCCATCTGCCCGGAAGCGGCTCACCCGGTTGTGGTTGGCACCGGGCACCGTGTAATAAAGGTACACCCACGGGTTTTGCTCAAAATCCGGCGGGATGGCGATACCGTCGAGGCCCCGCTCGTTGAAGTTGTCCACTGGTAGGTAGAGGAATGGCTCCGGCAACAATTGACCGGTGCTGTCAATGATGCGCACCTGCCCGAATTTCTCGAGCACGAAAAGCCGACCATCCGGAGCCAGCGCCATGCCTACGGCATCCAGCCCATCGGCCAGTTTCACTTCCACAAAACCAAAAGGCAGGTTGGTGGCGGTCAGGTTTTTTGCGAAGAAAAGAAAGGCCAAAAGCCAGACAGGTGTTCGGAGCAAATTCAAAATTGCTGATTTCATGGTTGTATTCTCTTTCCGGCAAATGTAAAGACACAACGCTGGGGAGGCTTGCCAAATGCTGACAGCTTGCCATTTTTATTGCCCCGGAATCACCAACACAGAGTCGCAGTTGAGGCGGGTTTTCAGCCATTGCTGCATTCGCTGTTTCTCTTCTTCCTTCGGCAAACGGCGGTACTGGACATAGGCCAGGTGCAGGGTGTCGGGGCAGATGCCGGCTGCATCGCACAAGGGCATCAAACCCAGGGCGAGGCCTTTCACTTCCGGATCGATTGCCGCAGCTTCTTTTGACAACTGGTTAACGGGCAGGATCCGGCCTTTGGCTTTGATGAGTTCCTGGGTCAGCACTTTGATCTTTTCGTCTCTACTTCGCAATGTATCCAGGTGTCTGGTAAGCACTTCTTCCAAAACCGTGGATTTGATCTCGTTGGGGTCAAAGTGGGCGGTGCCCTGTTTGATTACCAGCTTTGTCTTCGTCAATTCATAGTTCAGCAGGCTGTGTTCCAGGTTGCTGATGGTGTTGCTGTCCAGCGGCTCTCCAATCAGGGTTACTTCGATGTACCGCTCCGGCGAAGTGCCGTATTCGTATTTGAGGATGTCGGTTTCGGGGAAGTTGAATTCCTTTTCCAGGAAGGCATGCACCCTTTGCTCGAATAAGTTGTTCTGAACCAGTTGCCGGGCCACGTACAGGCTGGGCAAAATGATGATGACCACTACCGTCCAAATCAGCAGCCTGACTTTTCGCCTGGCCTCCGGGCTCACGAATTCACGTTCCCTGAATTTGAGGAACCTGACCAGCAGCAGGGTGCTCAGACAGATGAATGTGGCATTGATGGAAAAAAGGTAAAAGGCCCCGAAAAAATAGGCGGGGTTGCCGGTGGCTATCCCGAAGCCGGCGGTGCACAGCGGCGGCATCAGTGCCGTTGCAATGGCAACCCCCGGAATCACATTGCCTTTTTCCTTAGACGCCGTTGCCACGATGCCTGCCATGCCCCCAAAAAAACCAATGAAAACATCCCAGATGGTGGGCGCCGTCCGCCCCAGCAATTCCGAGTTTTCATCATTCAAGGGACTCAACCAGAAGTAGATGGCAGAGGTCACGATGGAAATACCCACCATCACCGCCAGGTTTTTGGCGCTTTTCTTCAGCAAATCTGAATCCGTGATGCCCAGTGCAAGCCCAACGCCCATGATGGGCCCCATGAGCGGGGAAATGAGCATGGCCCCAATGACCACCGGTGTGGAATTGACGTTGAGACCGACCGAAGCCACCATGATGGCGAAGATCAAAATCCATACATTCACACCACGGAACTCGACAGATTTTTCAATCTCGTCAATGATCTGATCTTCCTTCTCCTGATCCCGGCTGAGGTTGAAGCGGTCTTTCAGAAATTCCCAGGTGGCCGTAAAAATCTTTTCCATGCTCCAGTAGATGTGGTATGCTGTGCCGTAAATGTAAGGAGCAGCAGTGGATGAGGGATTGTGGAACTGAAGATTTGAAGTACTGAAGATTTGAAGAATCGAAGAACTGAAGAATTGAGCGCACTGCAGAAAGTCCGATTGACTAATTCCATTGGGAATTTCAACCATCTATCTGCCGAACAAAGTCTGGCGGGAGGAGGAGGCATCGGACATCCCGAAGAAATTTCGGGAGGCGCCAGCAAACACCAGCAAACACGCTGGTTCCGGACTCTGTCCGGGACCCCATCTTGTCGGACTCTGTCCGACTTTTGTTCAGAAAGAAAAACATCTTTCGATGAGGGTAACACTTTTTGCCCCGATGGCTTTCGGGGCTCATCTCTTAAAAGGCTTCCGTTGCACCCAGTCATCGGGGGGGCGGAGGTATTCCAGCAGGTGGGGCAGGACTTTATTGGTAACCGGGTGGGCAGCTTTGATATAGCAGAGCATGTCCACGGGTACAGCGCCAACGGAGCTTTTGATTTCCATGGCGGTGCGGGCGTACACCACTTTTTTTGCGCCGGCTTCGATGCCCTGGCGCAGAATGTCGTAGAGAATGTTCAGATAGAGCTGGCATTTCCGGTTACAGGCCTCTTCGAAGCCGAGGAAGTGGGCTTCCAGTTCGCCATCATTCAGAAGGGTGGAACAGTAACCAATCAACTCACCGTCGAGAAAATAGCCGGTGATTTTGAATTGATCGCCGAAGGCTTCTTTCAGGGCTGGCAGGTACTGTTCATCCAGCACCACCATGTTGAAGCTGGCATTGTCCATCACACTGAGGTAAAGCTGGTAGAGGCGCTGGTTGTTATTGCGGATGTACCCCAGGTCGAGGTCTTTCCTGACGACGTCTTTGGCAGCTTTGAAAGCCCGCCTGGCCCTGACCCTGTATTTGGAAGACAATGCCGCAAGGTAGTCATCAAAGCTTTCCCAATCATCCCGGATGTTTAGTACCATGTTCGGGTGGAAGGTGAACTTGCGGTACTTTTTATCAACCAGCACCCTGGTTTGAGGCAGGTGCTGCGGTTCAATGTCTTTGATGAAAATGCCATCTATGTACAGTCCCTGTTCTTCCCAGATAGCGTGGACTTTGCGGATGCATTCTTCTAGCAATCTGAACTGTTCTTCCCTGTTCAGTTTTCCTTCGGCAAAATGGAATCCGTGTTCGCCTGTCAGCAGCAGGTTACCGCAGACCAGCAGGTTGTGGTCAAATTTCTTTGCGACGAAAACCTTCAAGTGCCTGGCAAAAGCCCTGATGATGCAGGGATACTTGTCTTTGGTGTCAACATCCTTGATGCTGCGGTCGGGCCGGAAATGGGAGATTTGAAAGTAGGAGATTCCGATCGGTTGATCCTTGTCGTAAAAGATTACATAGGTGAAACGCATGCCCCTGGGTGGGTTCTGTTCCAAAACGCCCAGGTATTTGCGTCTGAGAAATTCATTTGGAGGAGCAACTTCATCCCAGGATTCCGGAACGTCGAAAATGGAGCTGTACAACCTGAATTTATACCCATTACTGGGCAAGTCAATAATGTTGCCGGGCAAACTCACTGTGTCATCAACGGGTCGGGTCATGGTCAGTAAACGGACTTCAAAGCTTCAATGTTCTGAGGATTCCCGGCACTGCCCGAAGGGCGTCGTTCAGGTCGGGGATGAATTGTCATGGCAGTGTCAACCGAAGTTGTGGATGGTAAACGCATTTTTCCTTCAGGGGTTGACCCTGAAGTGAAATTCTTTCCTGAAAAAAGGCGGGGGCATTCGACCCGTCATGAAAAGCGACCTGGCTCGGCTTCTGTCATCAGCCGGTAAACCACTTCGAAAACGTCCTCGGCATTTGGCTTGGTGAAGTAATCACCATCGGATCCGTAGGGTGGGCGGTGAGGTCTGGATGTAAGCGTTACCGGAGCCGAATCCAGGTATTGAAATCCTCCCTGCACTTCCAGCACTTCCCGCATCATATAAGCTGAGGCACCTCCCGGCACGTCTTCATCCATGAAAACGATGCGGTTGGTTTTGCGAAGCGAAGCAGAAATTCTGTGCTCGAGGTCAAAAGGCAGCAGGGTCTGAACATCGATCAGCTCAACTGAAATGCCGTGTTTCTTCAACAACTCAACACCGGCCAGCGCCTCCCTTACACAGGAACCATAGGTGATCAGGGTGACATCGGTGCCTTCCACCAGCGTTTCAGGTACACCCAGCGGTACGGTGTATTCACCAATGTTGTCAGGCATGCGCTCCTTCAGGCGGTAGCCGTTCAGACATTCGATGATGAGTGCCGGATCGTCAGAATGCAGCATGGTGTTGTACATGCCGGCAGCCTGCACGAAGTTTCTCGGTACACAGAGGTACATGCCCCGCAGAGAGCCGAGCAGCATTTGAATTGGTGAACCGGAGTGCCAGATACCCTCCAGCCGGTGACCCCTCGTGCGGATGATGGCGGGCGCCTGCTGCAGGTTGTGGCTGCGGTAGCGCAGGGTGGTCAGGTCGTCGGTCATCGGTTCCAGACCGTAGATGAGGTAGTCGAGGTATTGGATTTCGGCAATGGGCCGGAAGCCTCTCATGGCTAACCCGATGGCTTGTCCTACAATGCTCCATTCACGGATGCCGGTGTCAAAAATCCGCTCCTCACCGTATTTGGCCTGCAGGCCTGCCAGTGACTGGTTTACGCCGCCGATTTTGCCGACGTCTTCACCAAAAGCGAGCAGGTTTGGATGTTTTGCGAAGGCCTTGTCAAAAAAGGTGTTGAGAACCTCAAAGCCATTCTTGATTTCCGACTTTTCAGAATAGACAGGTGGAATTACCGGCACATTCAGTGCGGAGTATTTGCTGTCGCTGTACAGGTAGGTATGGTACCTGCGGTGAGCCGTGGCAGAAGCTTTGGTGAGCATGTTTTCAAGGTCCTCCAAGGCTTCGTTGTCCTCTTTGCGCAGCACGAAGTGCAAGCGGCGGGCATTTTTGATGACATCGCTGTAGAGCTGGGGTGGCGGGGTGTTTTGCAGCGTGTCGAGCAGTTGCGTAACCTCTTCTTTTTGGCTGGTCGTCTGCAAGGCCTTGGCATAAATGGCTTGCAGTTGCTGTTTTTCTTTTTTGACGGGATTGATGTAAGCAGCCCAGGCCCTGTCTTTGCATTCTTTCACGTATTGCTTGGCACGCTTCCGCATGTCAGCGATTTCCTTTTCAGTGGCAATGCCGGTTTCCACCATCCAGTTGCCCATGATCAGGATGCAGTCGTTGTCGCGTTCCCACTGGAGGCGCTCTTTTGACTTGTAACGCTCATGCGAACCAGAAGTGGAGTGTCCGAGCTGCTGCGTGCAATCTTCCACGTGGATAAGGGCGGGGCGGTGGTTTTGACGCACGGTTTGCGCCACTTCTTCATAAAGTTCACAAAGTGCGGGATAGTTCCAGCATTTTACCTTGTGGATTTCCATTCCCCCTTTGCCTTCTTCAAAACGAAGCCCGGAGACAGCATCGGAAATGGAACCCTTCGCGGTCTGGTATTTCTTCGGAACGGAGATGCCGTAGCCATCATCCCAAACCGACACCACCAGGGGCACCTGCAAAACGGAAGCAGCGTTCAGGGTTTCCCAGAAGATCCCTTCACTGGTACTGGCATCGCCAATGGTGCAAAAAGTGATCTCGTTGCCATTCTTTGAGAACAGGGATTTGTCAGCCAGCTTGGGGAGCTCACGGTATTTTTTCGAAGCAAAAGAAAGTCCCAGTGCTCTCGCCATCTGGGCAGCAGTACTCGAAATGTCTGAGGAGATATTGTAACGTTGGGTTTGGTCCAGCCATTCGTTGTTTTCATCGATCAGCGCTGTGGCGAAGTGGCTGTTCATCTGGCGGCCACCGGACCAGGGGTCGTTTTCAGCGTCGGCATAAAGCTGGGCAAAAAACTCTTCCACGGTTGAAAGCCCCAGGGCAAACATCAGCGTTTGATCCCGGTAGTAGCCGGAGCGCCAGTCACCTTTGCGGAACGCCCGAGCCATTGCAACCTGCGGCACCTCTTTACCGTCACCCACGATGCCAAATTTGGCTTTTCCTGTCAGAACTTCTTTTCGTCCCAATATGCTGGCCTCACGGCTAACACAGCATATCCAAAAATCTTTGAGAACCTCTTTTTTGTAAGCCTCTTCAACAGTAGTTCCACCAGGCGTGAGGATGTCAGTAATAGGTGATTCTATCATGGTTCTAAGCTTTAAAATTTGGTTAGGTGTGCTCTTTGGAGTCGAGCTGGCATGAGCGCTGAAAGTGGCAGGGAGTGAAATCGTTATTTCAGAACATTATTTCAAATGGCTCCTACTTTCGGCGGCAAAATTATAGATAAATTTTGGAAGTTTTTCAATTGATTGAACAATGTATTGTCATTGTGGCGATTGAGATTTAGCACTTTTTTTGCCCTTTTGCCTGCAATTTGAGTGATTCGCAAAAAGAAGTTTTGCAATTCCCGGAATCGGCGCAAGCAAGATTGGATTGGTCTGAAAGAACTTTTTTTCGAAAAGTTGCCGAGCGGAGATCGGAAGAGGCATGCACCGGTTAACATCTCATTAACGGCTGTTTGAACAACAGAGTGTCTGGCTCTCAAAGTCAGAAGCTAATTTTGTCCCGGTTTTGATTTCACGAACAAAAAATCTTTAAAACATGAAAAGAGTACTTTCCATTTTTGCCTTTTTGGCTTTGCTTGCAAGCACCACTTTCGCTCAGGAACAAAGCGAGCAGCCGGCTAAGGGCCCTGTGATGAAACTCGAATCAACAGAAATTGACTACGGAGAAATCGTTCAGGGATCTGATCCACTGCGTGAGTTCAAATTCACCAACGTTGGTACTGAGCCGCTCATCATCAGCAACGCCAAAGGTAGCTGTGGTTGTACCGTTCCGAAATGGCCAAAAGACCCCATCCTCCCAGGTGAGTCCGCTACCATCGAGGTACGCTACGATACAAACCGCATTGGCCCGTTCCAAAAAACGGTAACCCTCACCACCAACGAGGCTACGCCAACCCACGTTCTCAAAATCAAAGGCAAGGTGAATCCCAAGCCAAAAGAGGAGAGCGTACCAGCCAGCAACAACGGATTCAACAACAACTAATTGACCGTTTCGCTGCGCAATGAAAAGCTCCGGTTGCTCATGCTTCCGGAGCTTTTCTATTTTCACGGCCAAAATTCACCCTATGTTTCTAAACATCGCCCGTTCCGGCCAAAACCAGTGGTGGGCCTATCTGATTACCTTGTTGCTCGTCATCGCTGCGGTGGTGCTGGCGCAGGTGCCACTGGCCCTCATCTTCCTTGCAAAAGCCAACAGTGCAGGCCTGGACCCCTATGAATCGCAGGAGATGCTGCAAAACATGGATTTTACAGCCATCGGCATCAGCCAGAACATGGCCATTGTGCTGATGCTTCTCCCATTTGCGGTTGGATTGCTGGTGTTGTGGTTCAGCGTCAAGTTCATTCACAGGCGCAACCCCAAAACGATGATCAACCCTTCAGGGAGGATCAACTGGAATAAGGTGTTCTTCGGTTTCTCGCTGTGGCTGCTGCTGACAGCCTGCCTCGAAGTCGTTTTCTATTTGCTTGACCCGGGCAGCTACAGCCTTCAGTTTCAGCCTGGGCCTTTCATAGTGCTGCTGGTCATTTCTCTGCTGCTCTTTCCTTTGCAGACTTCTTTCGAGGAAATCCTTTTCCGTGGGTACCTCATGCAGGGCCTCGGCCTGTTGACCCGGCGCCCCTGGGTGCCGCTGCTGCTCACATCTGTGGGCTTTGGGCTGATGCACTACATGAATCCGGAAGTGCAGGAATTTGGAGCTGGCTGGGCCATGTCGTACTACATTGGAGTAGGCTTATTCCTCGGTTTCATTACACTGCTGGACGATGGATTGGAACTGGCACTGGGCGTTCATGCCGCAACCAATATCTACAGTGCCCTCTTTGTGACTTTTGATTCATCAGCGGTCCAAACTCCGGCTATCTTCAAGGCAGCGGAGGTGCACATAGAATGGACGCTGGCAGGACTGATCGCAGCAGCCGTCGTTTTTGTATTTCTTTCTTCGAAAAAATACGGATGGAATGACTGGAGCCGCTGGCTCAGGAGTCCTGAAAGTGAAAATGACGATTTCCTGAATGCTTAACTGACTGGTCAGGTGATAACAGTTGTTTTGCTTGCTAAGCAAATCGGGTCTGTTTATTAAGGTGTACCAAGCCTTGAATGAAAATGATTTTCTATCGGCTCTAAAGATATTCCCAAAAAAAATCATGCTTCTTTGCAGTGTATAAGCAACATTTAACGGGGTATCATGCGTTCTGGAGGTACCTGCACAATCATTTTAGTACAACACAACCCGATTCTACCATGCGTATTCCAAATTCATTTTTCCTTCTGGCAATTTTGATTACTGCTTTCAGCTTTGGCTGCAAAGACGACGATCAACAGTTTGCCGATTGCTTCAATGAGCCCAAAAAGCCGAAGCTTAACCTCACACTCATTGAAGGCCCCACGGTATCCCTTCCGTCAAAAGTATCCGTGTTCTTTAGGGTGCGTGACGACAACGGCAACCCGGTCGGATACCTCACGGAAGACAATTTCGTCATTTACGAAAAAGGCCTCAACGATCCCTGTCCAAGAATCATCTCTGAGTTTGAAGCCAAGCGCAAGATTTCCGGCAGGGAGCAGGTGTTCAACCACACCACCATGCTGCTGCTGGACCTTAGTGGCTCGGTCTTGCAACAATCACTAGCCAACTTGCAAAACGCCGCCATTGCTTTTATCGATGAAACGATGCCGGACACCATTGACAACTCCATCAAGATGGGCATCTGGTGGTTCGACGGGGAAGATATCCTGCACGAGCTAGAAGCACCTACTTCTGATATTTGGGAACTGAAAGCCGCCGTGAATTCCATCACACCCAACATTTCAAATGATAATTCCACTGACCTGTACGGTGCGGTCATAAAAGGAGCTGCCATTGCAGAACAGATCCTTGCAGATTACCAAAACCAGGATGTTTCCTCGGCGGTTTCTGTCGTGCTGTTTACCGACGGAGAAGACCGGGCAAACAGGTACCTGAAACAAGACGCCTACAACGCTGTGGCAGCCACTCCAGCCGATATCAGCTGGTTCACATTGGGCGTTGGCAATGAGATCAACATTCCTGATTTGCAGACCATCGGCCGCAACGGCTTTTTCCAGGCGGCCAGCATTTCGCAGCTGACGGCTGTATTCAAACAGCTTGCACTGGTGGTGAACAACGAAGCAAACAGCTTTTACCTCTTCGAGTATTGCAGCCCGATCAGGAATGGAGCCAACAATGAGCTGGTCATCGAAGCTTTCGATATTCAGGGCAATGAGTCCGGCTTTCTGAAAACCACTTTCGATGCAACCGGCTTTACCAGTGGTTGTCAGTTGTAAGAGCAAATTGGTCGAAATCAGCGATAGAATCCTAAATATTTGACTGGAAAAGATGTCATTTGCAGTAAGTGACATCTTTTCTGATTTTTAGCAAACCAGTATTCAATCACTATCTTTCACTATGCGCACTTTATTTTCACTTCTCTTTGTTTTCTTTCTTTCCAGCAATTTCCTTTTCAGTCAAACCTGCCGTTGGCAGCAGCGTGTTCAATACCAGATGGATATTGACATGGACGTGGCAAAGCACCAGTTTGACGGAAAGCAGACGCTGAAGTATTTCAACAACTCGCCAGATACGCTTTACAAAGTCTATTACCACCTTTATTTCAATGCCTTCCAGCCGGGCAGTATGATGGATTGGCAGAACCGAAATCCCCTGACGGCTGATTCGAGGGTGCGGGAACGGATTTCCAATCTAAAACCGGAAGAAACCGGATGGCACCAGGTAAAATCACTCACCTGCAACGGAAAGCCCGCAAAATTCGAAGTCAAGGAGACCATCCTCGAAGTTACCTTGCCGGAACCCATCCTGCCCAAATCAGTGGCAGAACTGAAAATGGACTTTCGTTCGCAGGTGCCTGTGCAAATCCGCCGTTCGGGCCGGGACAGTCGTGACGGGGTGGCCTATTCCATGTCGCAGTGGTACCCCAAAATGGCAGAGTACGACTACCAGGGCTGGCACCTGGACTTGTACGTCGGCCGTGAGTTTTACGGCGTTTGGGGTGATTTTGAAGTGAACATCGCCATTGACCGGAGTTACCTGCTGGGAGCCAGCGGCGAGCTACAAAATGCCGCCGAGATCGGCTATGGTTATGAGCCGGAAGGCACCGCCGTACGCCAGCCACCGGGAGAAAAACTGACCTGGCGCTGGAAAGCGGTGAACGTCCATGACTTCAGTTGGTCAGCAGATCCCGATTACAAGCATGTGGTTGTGAGAAGGGAGAACGGACCAACCCTGCATTTCCTTTACCAGCCCAACGAGAACACCCAAGCCACCTGGGAGGCCATGCCGGCGGCGATGGACCGGGCCTTTGATTACATTCAGAAAAATTTCGGTGAATATCCCTATCCAACCTATTCTTTCCTGGAAGCCGGTGACGGCGGGATGGAGTACCCTATGGCCACCTTCCTGCGGGCGGGTGCAGGTGTGGGCACTTTCGTTCACGAGCTGATGCACGCCTGGTACTACGGCATGCTCGGCACCCACGAAGGCAAGTACCCCTGGATGGATGAGGGCTTCACCGAGTATGCCACTGCTGAGGTGCTCAATTGGCTGAAATCTGAGGGCCTCATCAATGGCAAACCGGATGAGAACCCACATATTTTCACCAACAACTCCTACATCTCATACCTGAAAAGAACGGAAGAGGAGCCTCTTTCAACCCACCACGACCATTACCTGACCAGCCGCGGCGGTGGGGTTGGCGCTTATGTAAAAGGGCATGTCCTGCTCACCCAACTGAATTACATCATGGGTGATCCGGTGTTCAGAAAAGCCATGCTGAATTATTACCACACCTGGCGCTTCAAGCATCCCAATCCGGATGATTTCCTTCGGGTAATGGAGCGCACGGCGGGTATGGAGCTGGACTGGTTTCAGCAGTATTTTATCTTCAGCACCAAACAGATCGACTACGGAATCACCTCCGTTGAGAAAGCGAACAGAAAGGAAACGACCATCCGCTTCAACCGGCCAGGGCATTTCCCCATGCCGCTGGACGTGGTGGTCACATTCAAAAAAGGAAAGCAAAAAATGTACAACATCCCGCTGTACATGATGTGGGGCACCAAAACTGCTGAGAACCCGGACATGCACTACGAAGTGGTGAAACCCTGGGGCTGGACGATTCCCGAATACGAACTGACCATCGATGCCCGCTTCAAAGACATTGTAAAGGTGGAAATAGACCCATCGCAAAGAATGGTGGATGTGAACCGTGACAACAATGTCTGGATGGCCAAAACAGCCCAGGCTGAGAATTCCGGTGAAAAGGAATAAAATCGCCGTGCATTGAAATCCATTGCGCAGCGAAACAATAAATGCATCAAAACCAACTAACTATGAAAAAATCATTACTGATGATTGCAGCACTTGCCATGTTGGCTTCCTGTAAGCAGGAAAACAACAATGAGCGCACCGCCAATTATCCTCCCATCCCGGTTACCTATCCCGAAACGGCTGAACAGGATGTGGTGGATGAGTACTTTGGTGAAAAAGTCCCGGATCCATACCGCTGGCTCGAAGTGGACACTGCCGCCGCCGTTGAAGAATGGGTGAAAGCAGAAAATGAAGTGACTTTCGGCTACCTGGAGAAAATACCCTTCCGTGAAGACGTGCGTGAGCGCTACGAAGAGTTGTTCAACTACCCGAAGTTTTCAGCTCCTTTTCAGGTGGGTGAGTATTATTTCTTCTCAAAAAATGACGGCCTGCAGAACCAGTCTGTCATTTACCGTCAGAAAGGGCTCGACGGCAAGCCGGAGGTCTTCATCGATCCAAATGCCATCAGCCCGGATGGAACCACCTCCATCAACATCATCGGTGTTTCCGACGACAACAAATACGTGGCTGTGAGCCGGCAGGATGCCGGTTCCGACTGGCAGCAGATCCACGTTTACGAAGTAGAAAGCATGAACAAACTCCCCGATGAACTGAAATGGGTGAAATTCAGCGGTGCTTCCTTCTGGAAAGACGGATTTTTCTATTCCAGGTATCCGGAGCCGGCGCCGGGCACAGAGCTTTCCGGCAACAACTTGTTTCACTCCATTTACTACCACAAGCTGGGCGACCCACAGGAAAATGACAAGCTCATTTTCATGGACAAGGCCAATCCTACTTATTACCATTTTGGCGGAGTTACCGAAGACGGCCGGTATTTTGTCCTTTACCAGGCCCCTGGTACGGATGGTTACGCCACTTTGTACAAAGATCTGGAAGCCGATTCAGAGTTTGTGACTTTGTTTGAAGGCTATTCCAACAAGAGCTCGGTGGTGCACAACATCGGCAGCAAGTTTCTGGTGCTGACGGACATCGACGCACCCAACTACCGCCTGATAGAAGTGGATATCAATGACCCTTCTCCGGCTAACTGGAAGGATGTGATCCCTGAAAGTGAGAACCTCCTCCAGGCAGTTAATACCGGAGGCGGAAAGCTCTTCGCCAACTACCTGGAGAAGGCCACCGACCGCATTTACCAGATGGAATACGATGGAAGCGGAAAAAAAGAAATCAAACTGCCGGGAGTCGGTTCTGCCAATGCGCCGGGTGGGCGTGAGGAGTACAAAACCCTCTTTTACTCTTTCACTTCTTTCCTTTATCCTCCGTCCATCTTTAAATACGATGTGGAAACCGGCGAGAGCAGCCTGTTCCAGGAAACCAAGCTGAAGTTCAATCCGGAAGAATACGTTGAGAAGCAGGTGACCTACAAAAGCAAGGATGGAACGGAAGTGACCATGTTCCTGGTTCATAAAAAAGACCTCCCGATGGACGGCCTGAATCCCTGCCTGCTCTACGGTTACGGCGGATTCAACATCAGCCTGACGCCAAGTTTCAGCACTTCCAGGATCATGCTGCTGGAGAACGGTGGTGTCTTTGCCATGCCCAACCTGCGAGGTGGGGGCGAATACGGCGAAAAATGGCACCAGGACGGCATGTTGATGAAGAAGCAAAACGTATTTGACGATTTCATCGCCGCAGCGGAATACCTCATTGCCGAGGGCTATACCTCCAAAGAAAAGCTGGCCATACAGGGTGGCTCCAATGGCGGTTTGCTGGTGGGGGCCTGTATGACCCAGCGCCCCGATCTCTTCGCCGTGGCGTTGCCGGCAGTGGGTGTGATGGACATGCTTCGCTATCACAAGTTCACCGTCGGAAAAGGCTGGATTCCTGAGTATGGCTCTTCCGAAGAAAGCGAGGAGATGTTCCGCTATTTGCTGAGCTATTCACCATACCACAACCTGAAACCAGGCACCGAATATCCGGCCACTTTGGTGACCACCGCCGATCACGACGACCGGGTGGTGCCGGCTCACTCCTTCAAGTTTGCAGCCAAGCTGCAGAAGTGCCAGGCCGGCGACAAGCCTGTGCTGATCAGGATTGAGACCGATGCCGGTCACGGTGCGGGAAAACCGACCTCAAAAATCATCGATGAACAGGCCGATATTTACTCATTCCTGTTTTACAACACCAACACACCGGTGAAGTATGGCAAGTTGAAGAAGTAGATCTTCGGAACCCAATGCCGAACAGCCCGGAAGTCTAATTTGATTTTCGGGCTGTTTTAGTTTGTCTTTATCCGATCTAAATAAGCTGTCGGACAGTGCCTTTTATCATCTCCTTTTTGATTTCATTTAACGGGTCAATACATTTGCGCCCCGACAGCGCTCACTAAATGTGGGGCTGCTTTCCGGAAAGTTCCGGAATGATTCTTCTACAATTACCAATCACACGCACGCTTATGGGCTGGTTCGGAAGATTCCTTACATCCTCCCTCGGGAGGAAACTGATCATGAGCCTCACCGGGCTCTTTCTCATCGTTTTTCTAGTGGTGCACCTTGCAGGCAACCTGCAATTGCTTTACGACGACGGTGGCCAGGCATTTAACCTGTATGCCAAATTCATGACCACCAATCCACTCATCAAAACAGTGTCCTATCTGCTGTATGCCTTCATCCTCATCCACGCCATTCAAGGTTGGATGCTGTGGAGCAAAAACCGGGCAGCCAGGGGCAGTCAGCGCTATGCTGTACATGTGCTGCGTGGAGCTGAAGGCCAAAGCCCGAAGGTGGCTGCGCGCATGGGCTGGTTGGGCACCATCATTTTCATTTTCCTGCTGGTGCACCTGTACCAGTTCTGGCTGCAGATGAAGATGGATGCGCTGCCTTACGTTGAGTACGACGGGGTGTCCGTCAAGAACCTGTTCTATGTGGTGAAGGAGGCCTACACCGACCTCGGCTTCGTCATCTTCTATGTAGTGAGCATGTACGTGGTGGGTGTTCACCTGTGGCACGGTTTCCAGTCTGCCTTCCAGACCCTGGGCCTGAACCACCAGAAATACACGCCGCTGATTCGCTTCGTAGGCAAGGCTTATAGCATTCTGGTGGCGGTAGGATTCGCTCTCATTCCCATCATCTTTTATCTGAGATATGCCTGAGTCAATGGTTCTTTCAATCATCTGTTGACCACAAACCAATAACGTTATGCAACTCGAAGGCAAAATACCTCCAGGCCAGTTGGCCGAAAAATGGACCCAATACAAAAGCACCATGCCACTGGTGAGCCCTGACAACAAGCGCAGGCTCGAGATCATTGTTGTGGGCACCGGACTGGCCGGCGCATCGGCTGCGGCTTCACTGGGTGAACTGGGCTACAACGTCAAAGTATTCACTTTTCACGACAGCCCCCGCCGGGCGCACTCCATCGCTGCGCAAGGTGGTATCAACGCCGCCAAAAACTACCGCAACGACGGCGACAGCGTTTTCCGCCTGTTTTACGACACCATCAAAGGTGGTGACTACCGCAGCCGTGAGGCCAATGTGCACCGACTGGCTGAGGTCAGCGCCAACATCATCGACCAGTGTGTGGCCCAGGGCGTACCCTTTGCCCGTGAGTACGGTGGCTACCTCGACAACCGCTCTTTCGGCGGTGTGCAGGTGCAGCGCACTTTTTATGCACGCGGTCAGACCGGTCAGCAGCTCCTCATTGGAGCCTACCAGGCCATGAGCCGCCAGGTGTCGCTTGGCAATGTGACCCTCTACAACCGCCACGAAATGCTGGATGTGGTCCTGATCGACGGCAAAGCCCGTGGGATCATTGCCCGCAACCTCGTTACCGGTGAAATCGAGCGCCATTCGGCCCATTGTGTCATCCTGGCAACGGGTGGTTATGGCAACGTTTTCTACCTGTCAACCAACGCCATGAACTGCAACGTAACCGCAGCCTGGCGTGCCGTGAAAAGAGGTGCCTTCATGGCCAACCCCTGTTTTACCCAAATTCACCCGACTTGCATTCCGCAATACGGCGAGTACCAGTCAAAACTGACGCTGATGTCAGAGAGTTTGCGGAACGACGGCCGGGTGTGGGTGCCGAAAAAACTGGAAGACGCAAAGGCCATTCGTGAAGGCCGCAAAACCGCCAACGACATTCCCGAAGAAGATCGTGACTACTACCTTGAGCGCCGTTATCCTGCCTTCGGTAACCTGGTGCCACGTGACGTAGCCTCCCGTGCTGCAAAGGTTGAATGTGATGCCGGCAAGGGTATCGTGCCCACCGGCCTTGGTGTTTACCTCGACTTTGCTTCGGCAATTCAGCGCTACGGAAAATCCAAAGCCCACTCGATGGGCCTCGAGAATCCCGATGCTGCCATCATCACCAAACTGGGTGAGGAAGTTGTCGAAGAAAAGTATGGCAACCTCTTCGAGATGTACGAGAAGATCACCGGAGAGAACCCTTACAAGACCCCAATGAAGATCTACCCTGCGGTGCACTACACCATGGGTGGCCTTTGGGTGGATTACAACCTGGAAACCAACGTACCCGGACTCTTTGCACTTGGCGAATGTAACTTCAGCGACCACGGGGCCAACCGCCTCGGCGCTTCTGCCCTCATGCAGGGTCTGGCCGATGGCTACTTCGTCATTCCTTACACAGTCGGTACTTTCCTCAGCAAAGAGATCAGAACGCCCAGGTTCTCAACCGATTCACCGGAGTTTGAGGAAGCCGAAAAGGCAGTCACCGAAAGGCTGACCCGGTTGCTGGAAAACAATGGCTCCCAGTCTGTGGAAAGCTTCCACCGTCGCCTCGGCAAGATCATGTGGGACTATTGCGGAATGTCAAGAAATGCCGAAGGCCTGAAAAAGGCCATGGGGCTCATCCGCGAGTTGCGTGAAGAGTACCACAAAGAGGTTTTCGTGCCTGGCTCGATGAATGAGTACAACCCGGAATTGGAAAAAGCCCATCGTGTAGCTGACTTCATGGAGCTCGGCGAGTTGATGTGCCTCGATGCCCTCAACCGCAATGAAAGCTGTGGCGGTCACTTCCGTGAGGAGTACCAAACCGAGGAAGGTGAAGCATTGCGCGACGATAAAAACTATGCTTATGTGGCAGCCTGGGAATGGACGGACACCAGCAAAGACCCCCAGCTCCACAAAGAGCCGCTGAAGTTTGAAGCCGTAGAGTTGAAAACCCGTAGTTACAAATAATCTGACAGGCGGTGGCCCGTCCACTTCCTCCATCAATATCTCAGATCATGAAACTCACACTGAAAGTCTGGAGACAAAAAAATGCTAACGACAAGGGCCGTTTTGAAACCTACCAGGTGGAGGCCAATGAGCACATGAGCTTTCTGGAAATGCTCGACGTGCTGAACGAGCAGCTCGTTAGCGAAAAAAAGGAACCTGTAGCTTTTGAGCACGACTGCCGCGAAGGTATTTGCGGTGCGTGCAGCATGGTCATCAACGGCCAGCCACATGGTCCGCAAAAAACAACGACCACCTGTCAGTTGCACATGCGCCATTTCAAGGATGGCGATACCATTCACATCGAGCCTTTCCGTGCCAAAGGTTTTCCCGTTATCAAAGACCTGGTGGTTGACCGCTCGGCCTTTGACCGCATCATTCAGGCGGGTGGGTTCATCTCTGTCAGCACCGGCCAGCCCGTTGACGGCAATGCCCTGTTGATCCCGAAGGATGTTGCCGCCAAAGCCTTTGATGCAGCGGCCTGCATCGGTTGTGGAGCCTGTGTGGCTGCCTGCCCCAATGCATCGGCCATGCTCTTCGTCAGTGCCAAGGTTTCTCACCTCGCCCTGCTGCCGCAGGGCAAAGTGGAAGCTGCCCGCCGTGTGCAGAACATGGTTCGCCAAATGGATGAGGAGGGCTTCGGCAACTGCTCCAATGTGACTGCCTGCGAAGCGGAATGCCCCAAAGGCATCTCCGTTGAAAACATTGCCCGCATGAACAGGGAGTACTTCAGTGCTTCCTTTGCAAGTGAAGAGTAAGGGTGTGATACTGATGCCGGGGCCTAAGGTACCCCGCATACCGCTTTCTAAAAGAAGAGCCGCTGTGACTTTGCAGCGGCTCTTCTCGTTTGTGGTGTGAACAAAAAAAAAACAGGAGCCAACCGGAAGTCAGCTCCTGCAAGTGTTTATCAATTTTCCGAAGGGGGGAAGTCGTTCAGATTACTCCTCTTCTGCTTCTTCTCCCTCCTTTTTTTCATTGTCGCGTTTGATTTTATCGCCTTGTTTCAGCTTTTTGGAAACGGCGCTGTAAGGGCCGGTGACTACTTCCTGGCCTTCGGAAACACCGGAGACGATTTCGATGTACTCATCGTCCTGAATGCCGGTTTTCACTTCTACCATGTTCACGGTGTCACCTTCTTCCACAACGAATACCACCTCCACGAAATCATCGCCAAGCGGAGAGTCCGACTGGCTGACGGCCCTTGCCTTGCCGGCTTTCTCCAGTTCTTTGGGCTCTCGAGTGCTGACGGCCTGTATTGGCACTGACACGATGTTCTCTTTTGTGTTGGTCAGGATTTTTGCGAAGGCTGACATGCCCGGGCGGAAGGGGTAGGGCTTGCCGGCTTTCACCAGATCGGCGTAGGATGACGGCTCGATGTCGATGGTGATCACAAAGTTGGTCACCTGTTCGGAAGTCAGGTTTACGCTGCCGGTGGCCGAGACGAGGTTGTTGGCACTGTGGGCAATTTCAACCACTTTCCCTTTGAATTTGCGGTCGAGGTAGGCGTCGATTTCGATTTGCACCTCTTGCCCCAGCTCGATGCGGGGTAGGTCGTTTTCGGGCACCTCCACCTGGATTTCCATGGCCGACAGGTCGGCAATGCGGAGGATCTCCGTACCGGCCATCATGGAAGTTCCTACCACTCGCTCGCCTTTTTCAACGTTGAGCTTTGACACGATGCCGCTCATGCTGGCATAGATGGTGGTGCGTTTCAGGCTGGTGCTGATCTCTTTGAGGGTTGCCTCGGCGCTGCGCACCTGAAATTCGGCTGCCTTGATGCCCTCTTCGGCCGATTTGATGTTGGCCTCTGCAGCCCGGAGGTTGGCCTCCAGGGTGCGCACATTGGCGAGGGATGCTTCGTACTCCTGTTCCGAAATGACGCCCTCTTTGTAGAGCTTCTCGTTGCGCCGGTGAATGTCACGGGCATTCATCAGCTGCGCTTCGATCTGCTCTTTCTGGGCTTTGGCAGATTGCAGCTGTGAGCGGGAGTTGGCCACGGCCGATTTGGCGCTGTTCACCCCGGCTGCAGCCCGCTCCACCTGGCTCTGGTAGGCTTCGGGATCCACCCGGGCCAGCACCTGGCCTTTGGTCACGCTGTCGCCTTCGTTTACGAAGAGCTCGACGATCTGACCGGATACGTCAGAACTGATCTTGACTTCTGTTTTTGGGAAAACCTTTCCGCTGGCCTCAACGGACTCAACGATGGTGCGCAGGCTGGCTTTCTCTGTCTGAACGGAAATGCCCTTTTCGGTTTTGCGGTTTTTGATCGCTACCGCAACGATGAGCAGCAGCAGCACCGCACCGCCGATCCAGTACCATTTATTGTTTCGATTTTTCTTTTGTTCCATGATAGCATCTTGCAAATTGGTGAAAGTTATTGCTGTTGGCCGCTGGCGGCCGAAAACCATTTATCAGTCGAGTTTGATCTCACGTCCGAGGTAGAAATCGAGAATTTTCAGCCGGAACAAGTAATCGTAGCGGTTGAAGGTCAGGTCGTTTTCTGCCATGTCCAGGGCATTTCTAGCGGAAGTGTATTCCAGCGTATTGATGGAGCCCAGGTCGAAGCGCTTTTGAGCGTTTTCGAAAGCCCGCTGGGCCGCTTCGTAGGATTTGAGCGAAGCCTCGTAAGCCCGGTGCGCCGCACGGGCATTGGCCAGGGCCGTGTGCACCTCGGTGCGCAGTTGCTGTTTGACCTGCTCGTTTCTCACGTCGGCAATTTTGGTGGAGATCTCCGCCCTTTGCAGGCTGGCTGCCGAACGGCCGTTGTTGAATATGGGCAGGCTGAGGCTGATGCCCAGGTTCTGACCAAAATTCTGGTCCAGTTGGTCCCGGTAGGACGTCTTTTCCAGCAGGGGAATGTCAACCGGAAAGCCCACTGTAACCGGCGTGTTGTCAATGTAGATTGTTTGTTCCTGGATATCGCTTTGAAATCCGGTGACTGATTTGGCAGCACTGGACCAGCGGGTGTCGATGCCCGCAAAAACGGCCAGTGTCGGGTACAGCGAGGCTTTCGCAATTGACTCTCCTATGATAGCACTTTCCAATCGGTATTCTTCGGCTTTCACCTGGGGCTGCGTGCCCAGGGCCTGGGTATATAGCTCGAGAAAATTCATGGCTTCGGGATTGGCGTCGGCAGGAATGACAAGCTCCGGCGCTTCCACTTTAATTTCGGTGGACAGGTCGAGGAACATCTGGTCTTTTAGGTTTAGGTAGTTGAACTCCACCAGGTTCTCGGCCTGAACGATGGCCTGCTCATCCCGGGCCACCTGGGCTAGGATGTCGAGGCGGTCGTTTTCGGGGATGACACCGGCCTCGATGAGTTTCTCCGTTTGTTCCAGTTGCTTCAGCGACAGCTCATGGCGCTTGCGGGCATTTTCCAGTTGTTCTTCCGACTGGAGTATTTGCAGATAGGCGTTGGCAATGTTGAGGGCAGTGAGGTTGAAAGCGTAGTCCGAATCGTATTCAGAGGCTTTCAGTTGCACGTCCATTTGCCGGATGCCGTTGGTGATGCGGCCGCCGCCGTAAACGAGGGCGTTGGCATTGACCCCGTAGCTGTTGAAGCTGATCCGCTGGTTGTTGAAATCGTTGGTGGTGGGGTCAATGGTACGGCCCCATTGCACACCGCCAGTAACGGAAGCACTCAGGTTGGGCAGGCGCTCCAGCCGGGCCTGGCGGGCGTTCACATGGGCCAGTGTCACGTTGTAGTCAGCTTGCTTGATGTTGAGGCTGTGGTCACGGGCGTATTCGATACACCGCTGCAAAGACCAAACTTCCTGGGCATTGCCGAAGGAAGTAAAAAAGGTGGAAATGAGTAGCAGGAAAAAAAGTCGTTCGTAAGGAAATCCTCGCATGGGTATTCAGTTTTGTTTCGCTGCGCAATGGCGTTGGTAAATGAATGATCCGGGTGGGCTTCTTCCTCCCCGTTGCGAAGCGAAGGCAATAATAGACGGAGCCCCTGCGAGGGCTTAAGAAATTCTATCAATAGCAACTTACTTTAGATAAAGGTGTGCCTTTCAGAATCAAGAATTCGATCGCATCCAGTTGATGATGTCGGTATCACTCTGGCGGGCTACTTCATCGGGAAGCGGGATGCGCTTTTGAAGGAGCATGTCCACAGCGACGGGTGTCTGGTTGCCGGCTTCGTCAAAGGCCTTGATGACCAGGTAACGGTTGTCCCGAAAGGCGGAATTGAGCCTGCCATCAAGCCGGGTGGGGCTTTCCAGTAGGGGATTGATCACCAGGCTGCCGGTGGTGGGATTGTACTCCGGGGCGAGCAGCTGGTACTTTTCGGGTTCATCGCCGGAATGGAGCATGAACAAGCTGTGGTATTCAAAACCACCGTCGGCAGAATATTCTGCGATGGGCAGGGTGGGTTTGGGGCCTTCTTGCTTAAGACTGTACACGAAAGTGCCGAGGTCTTCGGCGTGACCGATCAGGTAGTCTTCCCAGACCTCGAGTTTGTTGATCCGTCCGCTCTGGGCGTCTTCGGCATAGCGCTCGTTGAGGTAAGTGGGCTTCAGTGGTCCAACCAGTTTGAGGTCGTTCAGGTGCAGCAGGTAGAACTGTGAAAAACCCTGGATGGCCAGCCAGCCATTGACTTTGTTGTAGTTGATTTTGGCGATGGTGTAGGGGAAGTCCGGGCTTTGGTCAACTTCCAGGTCGGTACTCAGGAGTATTTCGCAGTTTTCATTCCTCACCTCCAGGTGGCGGTGGCTGTCGCCCAGCCGGCTGTCCTGTGTGGCATCGTTGGCCAGAATTCTGATGAGCAGGTGCTCGTCTGCCATCCACTTTTCGTTGCCTTCCAGCAGGAGTCCGGCTGTATCGCACAGCGGACGGGCAGGCGGCTGCTCAGCAAGGGGAGTCTCAGCGCTCAGCCCCGTGCTGTCCCCGCTGTCATCGGCAGTGTTTTGCGAAGAAGGATAATCGGACTCACAAGCGGCCAGGGATAAGAGCAGGCCTAAGAGGATCAGTAACTGGGATTTCATGGATGACAAAATTTTTGACGAAGATACGACGCTATTCAGGGATGAGGGATGCCCCGAAAGCTTTCGGGGGAGGGATGAGAGGGATAACACTCTCCCAAACTCTACACTCTACACTCTACACCCTGCACACTATTTTCTCTTCTTCTTCTTGCGCAGCCGTGGGTGATTCCATTCTTCACGTTGGGCGTACTCCACGATTTTGCGGGCCATGCCGATGATGGAAATGAAAACCAGGTAGCCGATGGTGAGGACGATGAAGATCCAGCGGTAGGAGCCGGCCTCTCTCATCGTTTGCGACGAAAAAAGGTATGCCAGGCCGCCGGATACCAGCGCCAGGGCTACGAAAGACAGCATGGAGCGGGTCCAATACTTTTCGAGGTCTTTGTTGAGCAGGCTGCTCAGCACGTTCAGGATGATGAAAAACAGGACGAATGTGAGGCTGATGGTCCAGGGCATGCGCTGTTCGATGGCGGCGCCGGCGCTATTGGCGAAGAGCAGCAGCAGGTCGCAAAGAAGGATGGCCGTTGCTACCAGCCCGGCCTGGTAAACCGGGTTTTTGATTCTGGAATAGGAGAGCAACTGGTTCATACGCATCGAGGTTGTTGTCAGTTACCCTTCGGGCAAAGCGGCGAAGAGGTCGTATTCGCTGACATCGGTGATCAATACCTCTGCAAAGTCGCCAATTCTGACGTAATTCCCTTCTGCAGGCAGCAAAACTTCGTTGTCCACTTCCGGAGAATCGGCTTCGGTGCGGCCGATGAAATACTGGCCTTCTTTGCGGTCGAAGAGGGTTTTTAGCCGCTGGCCGATTTTGGCTTTGTTCTTCGCAAACGAAATTTCCTGCTGAATTTCCATGAGGCGGTTTGCACGGTCGGCTTTCACCTCCGGCGGTACATCGTCGGGCATTTCGTAGGCCAGGGTGTTTTCCTCGTGGGAATACTGGAACACTCCCAGCCGCTCGAACTGCATGTCTTCCACAAAGCGACAGAGTTCTTCAAAATCTTCCTCTGTTTCACCGGGGAAGCCCACCAGCATGGTGGTGCGGATGGCAATGCCCGGCACCTTCTCCCGGGCCAGTTCTATGAGTTGCCGTTGTTCCTCCTGGGTGGTCTGCCGGCGCATGGCCTTCAGCACATTGTCGCTGGCGTGTTGCAGGGGTATGTCGAGGTAATTGCACACTTTGGGCAGTCGGGCCATGGCATCCAGCACTTCCGTCGGAAAACGGGTGGGGTAGGCATAGTGCAGCCTGATCCATTCGATGCCGTCCACTGCCGAGAGGGCTTCCAGCAGTTCGGGCAGTGCCCGCTTTTTGTAGATGTCCAGTCCGTAATAGGTCAGCTCCTGTGCGATGAGCATGAGTTCTTTTACCCCTCGCTTCGCAAGGCTGGTGGCCTCCTGTATCAGCGATTCGAGGGTGCGTGAAACGTGCTTGCCCCGCATCAGCGGGATGGCACAAAAAGCACAGGTGCGGTTGCAGCCTTCGGAAATTTTCAGGTAGGCGTAATGGGGCGGGGTGGTGATGAGACGCTCCCCGATGAGCTCGTGTTTGTAGTCTGCATCGAGGCGGGCCAGCAGGCCGGGCAGCTCCAGCGTGCCAAACCAGGCATCCACCTCCGGAATCTCCATCTGGAGTTCATCCATGTAGCGTTGTGACAGGCAGCCGGTGACGTACAGCTTGTCTATCTGCCCTTCGCTTTTGTACTGGGCGTATTGCAGAATGGTGTCGATGCTTTCCTGCTTCGCCAGGTCGATGAAGCCGCAGGTATTCACGATGATGATGTTGGCATCGTCGTTTTCAGCTTCGTGCGTCACCTCGTACTCGTTGGCCTGCAACTGGGTAATGATGTTCTCACTGTCCACCAGGTTTTTGGAACATCCCAGTGTGATGACGTTGACTTTATCGGGTCTTTTTTTGTGTCGGGATTTCATCTGGATTGTTGATATGTTGAAATGTTGAGAGGGGTTTAGAGGGGTTTAGAGGGGTTCGGGCTCAGTTCCTCAAATCTTCGGTTCCTCGGTTCTTCAGTTCCTCACCCCGTCCTTCCAACCCTAATTCCTTCCCTCGTTCCAGCATAAAACGGAATGCCGCCTCTCTTTCGTTGGGGATTTCGCCATCGAGGATGGCTTCACGGATGGCATTTTTAATGATGCCAACCTCCCGTGAGGGCGGGATGCCGAAAGTCTTCATGATGTCTTCCCCGCTGATGGGGGGCTGCCAGTTGCGCAAGCGATCGGATTCCTCGATTTCTACCAGCCGCTGGCGCAGGAATTTATAGTTGCGCAGGTATCGCTTGACCTTGGCGTCGTTTTTCGAAGTGATGTCGGCTTCCGCCAACAGCATGAGGTCGTCAATGTCATCGCCGGCTTCATAGAGCAGGCGTCTGACGGCGCTGTCGGTGATGTCTTCTTTGGTCAGGCTGATGGGGCGCAAGTGCAGTTGCACCAGCTTCTGGACGTATTTCATCTGGTGGTCCAGCGGCAGGCGCAGTTTTTTAAAGATGCGGGGCACCATGGCAGCGCCCAGGTTCTCGTGGCCGTGGAAAGTCCAGCCCTCTTTGGGGTGGAAGCGTTTGGTGGGCGGCTTGGCGATGTCGTGCAGAAGGGCCGCCCAGCGCAGCCACTTTTTATCCGTTTTTTCAGCCACGTTGTCCAGTACCTGCAGGGTGTGGTAGAAGTTGTCCTTGTGGCCGATGCCATCACGTACTTCCACACCTTGCAGGGCGGCCAGCTCCGGAAAAATGATCTGGAGAAGTCCGCTTTTGAACAGCAGTTTGAAACCGATGGAAGGCCGTTCTGAAAGGATGATCTTCTCCAGTTCGGTGGTGATGCGCTCCTGCGAGACAATCTCTATTCTTTGCTTGTATTTGCCGATGGCCTCAAAAGTTTCGTCCTCGATCCGGAACTTGAGTTGCGCAGCGAAGCGAATGGCCCGCATCATGCGCAAGGGATCGTCAGAAAAGGTTTTGCCGGGGTCGGTGGGCGTTTTGATGAGTTTTTGTTCCAGGTGCAGCAGACCGTTGAAGGGGTCGAGAATGCTGCCGAAGTCCTCGTCGTTGAGGCTGACGGCCAGTGCGTTGATGGTGAAATCACGCCGCAGTTGGTCGTCTTCAAGGGTGCCGGGGCTCACATCGGGGTTGCGGCTGTCGTGGGCATAGCTCTCTTTGCGTGCCCCCACGAATTCGATTTCCATACCCTGGTGTTTCAGCATGGCTGTTCCGAAACGGCCGTAAAAAGTTACCCTGGGGCAGGGCTTCAGCATGGAAGCAACGGTTTTTGCCAGTTCTATGCCATCGCCCACACACACCACGTCGATGTCAGTGGTAGGTCGGCCCAGCAGGCGGTCCCTGACATAGCCACCGACCACATAAGCCGGCACGCCGCATTTTTTGGCAGCCTGGCTCAGCAATTCAAACAGGGCACGTTCTTCCTTCTGTATGTTGAAAATCAAGGTCTGTCAGTATTTTGTTCAGCTTCACCGGCGTCTGGCGCCGGCAACTTGAAAGCCTTCCTCAAAGGCGGCCCCAAAGGTAAGGCAGCCATGGGGAAAGGATGGCATCATCCCGCCACAGATTCCAGGTTTGCGTAATGCTCACGAATCTCTTCCAGCGTCGCAAAAATTACTTCGGGATCGTCGGTGGTAACCAGTTTCATCCGGAAGGGCTTGATGTGCGGGAAACCCCTGAAATAGTTGGTGTAATGCTTTCTGGTTTCCAGGATTCCCAGCCTTTCTCCTTTCCATTCGATGGCGTGGATCAGGTGTTGGCGGACTGCTTCCACCCGCTCTTCGACACTGGGCGGTGGGAGTTTCTCACCGGTATTGAAATAATGCTTGATCTCTCTGAAAATCCAGGGGTAACCAATGCTGGCCCTGCCGATCATGATCCCATCAACACCGTATTTGTTACGGTATTCCAATGCCTTTTCGGGGCTGTCGATGTCACCGTTGCCGAAGATGGGGATGTGGATTCTCGGGTTTTCCTTCACCTTCGCAATCCAGCTCCAGTCGGCCTCGCCTTTGTACATCTGCTTGCGGGTGCGGCCGTGGATGGTCAGCGCCTGTATGCCGACGTCTTGCAGTCGCTCCGCAACTTCTACGATGTTGATGGTTTTTTCATCCCATCCCAGGCGGGTTTTCACCGTCACCGGTTTCCTGGTGCTGTTGACCACTGCTTTGGTCAGCTCCACCATCTTTGGAACGTCCTGCAAAAGCCCGGCACCGGCCATGCGGCAGGCCACTTTGGCAACAGGGCAGCCGTAGTTGATATCCACCACATCCGGATTGGCCTTTTCGACGATGCCCGCTGCTTTTATCATGGACTCCAACTGCCCGCCGAAGTACTGAATGCCGATGGGCCGCTCGTAGTCGTAAATGTCCAGCTTTTGAAAGGACTTCTTTGCGTCGTGAACCAGTCCGTCGGCACTGATGAACTCGGTGTACATCATGTCCGCCCCGTTCAGCTTGCACAGCCTGCGGAAGGGGGGATCGCTCACATCCTCCATTGGAGCCAGCAACAATGGGAATTCACCCAGTTCTACATCGCCGATTTTTACCATTCTTCAATTGCTTTTGCGGTTTGAGCTGCAAAGATAAGAAGCTGGAAGGCAGTAATCAGTATTCAGTGTTCAGAGTGCCAAAGCTCAACAAGGTTTGGAACCTCGTTGAGCTTTCAGAATCTTCAACATAAGACCTTGCCTTCAATTTCTGATCTTTGGCGCCACAAAAGCAGATTCAATGAGGCTGATACTTTTGATGGTGGGTTTGTTACTGACTGGCATGCTGCGGGCTGCCGGACCGGAGGATGCATTGAAAGAAGCTGAAACAGCATTTGCCGAAGGAAACTACGCAAAGGCTGTGGAGCAATATAAGGCCTTGTTGGAGCAGGGTTACACCGGCAGCGAATTGCTGTACAACCTGGGTACCGCTGCCTTGCATGCTTCTGACTTTGGAACCGCCCGGCTGGCACTGGAGCGTGCGCTGCTGCTCGATCCTGCTGACCCTGATGTGTTGGCCAACCTGGAAGCCCTCAAAAAGCAGTTGCCGGATCAGTTTGAGGAGGTGCCGCCTTTTGCCCCGGTGGCCTGGTGGCGCCGGCTGGCCGGCATGCTGAGCACCGATGCCTGGAGTGTGCTGCTCATCCTACTCGCCTGGCTGCTGGCAGGATTGGTGTTTGCGAAGATGAGAGGCCTGGGACTTGCCGGGAAGCCACTGCCGGCCTGGCTGTTGCCCACAGGGGCTGTGGTACTTGTGTTGGGCGCCTCCCTGCTTTTTACCCGTTGGAAAATGCTCAGCTCCCACAAAGAGGCGGTGGTGATGGTGGCAGAGGTTCCCGTAACTTCAGCCCCGGACGAATACGGGCAGGAACTGCATCGGCTTCACGCCGGCACCAAAGTGGAAGTGCTCGATCGCATCGGTGATTTTTACAAGGTGGAATTGCCCAATGGCGATACCGGCTGGCTGCCGGAAGAAGCACTTGAGCGCATCTGAATTCTTGCTATACCCCTCAAAAGTTACACGGAGATTCCCAGAGAAGACACGGAGTGCCACGGAGAGGAAATAACGCCTACTCTCTACTCTCTACTCTCTACTCTCTACTCCCTACTCCCTATTCCCTACTCCCATCCCCATTTCCTTTCTTCTCCTTCCCCAACAGGTCCTTGTTTTTTCTGTTGTCCAAAACGGGTTCCGGGCGTGGGGCTTCGTCCAGGATTTGATTTTCGAGGTAGGGCACCCAGACCCAGCGGCCGCTCTCCAGCTTCAGGGCTTCGTAGGTTCCGTCTGGCACCATGGACATACCCTGGCCGTAATTGCCGCCCATGGGGGTCAGGTGATCGTAGACGATCATGCCGAGGGTCTCGTCGTAATTCATCTTGAAGGCAGCTTCGGCAGAATAGGTGAAAACCACCCGGTTCTTGACCTCCGTACTGTCGTTTTCCGGAAAGTGATACACAAACACAGGCGCTCCGAAAGTGGCCTTCCCGTCCTTCAGGGTCAGCACATCTATGAGCTTTTTGTGATTGAAGAAGCTGTAGGCATTGTAGCCAAAGAGCAGGTACTTTCTGCCTTCGGGCGTATCAAAGTCGTAGATGTTGTAATACAGCGCCCCGTACCAATTTTCGGGAGGGAGGATGGCTTGTTCTTCTGATTGTATGGTAAAGGAGCGGTCCACCAATGGGATGAGTTTCAGCTCGGGGCTATTGAGCTGTATGGCGCCGTAATAGCGGTATTCGTTTGCATCCACATACAACTGCCAGGTGAATATCCTGAAGGTGCTGTCGGCCGGATATTGGATGGACACGGTTCGCATCCGCTCAAAAGGGTAGTGGAACGAATTTTCGGTTTTGAGGGCCTTGACCAGTGTTTTGATGAGGTGGCGGCAGGCGACGAAACGGTTTTCCGGAAGGGAGTCATTGACGACGAGAAAGGACAGTAAACCGAGGGTATCCTCGTAGCTGCGCAATGTTTGGAGTTCGGATGTATCGAAAGGCAATTCGTTCTGAGCCTGTCCGGTCTGTGTGGCGGTAAGAACTATTGCGACGAAAAATAAAATTCTGATGAGCATGTAAATGGACTTGTTACGGGATGATGCCATGATCTGCATTATACTTCTCACGGCAAAGAACGGTCTTTCGGGGTGATTATTTCATGCTCCGTGAAGCGGCAAAAATCAGTGGCGAACTTTCGCTGATGCCGTTTACGGTTCTTGCTCATTTGGGTATATTTGCGCCGCTTTGAACGTCCTGTTCGCTTCGCAATGCAGGGCGAAAACGATTCGAAAAACTTTACCCTTTCCAAAATGAAATTACTCGTTTGCATTTCAAAAGTCCCGGATACCACTGCCCGGGTAGCTTTCACCGACAACAACACAAAGTACGATGCCAATGGGGTTACCTTCATCATGAACCCCTATGACGAGTGGTATGCCCTGGTGCGTGCCATCGAGCTGGTTGAAAAAGCCGGCGGCACTGTCACCGTGCTGAATGTCGGAGACGCCTCCAACGATCAGATCGTGCGCAAGGCCCTGGCCATTGGCGCCAACGATGCCATCCGCATCAATGCCGAGCCGACGAGCTCATGGTTCGTGGCCCATCAGATCGCCAATGTGGCCAAACAGGAAAATTATGACATCGTGTTCCTCGGCAAGGAAACCATCGACTACAACGGCTCAGAAGTTGGGGCCATGGTTGCCGAGTTGCTGGAACAGCCCTTTGTGAGCTATGCCAGCAAGATGGACATGGAAGGCAACACCGCCACCATCGAGCGTGACATCGAGGGTGGGGTAGAGGTGCTCCAGGTGGAAACGCCTTTCGTGCTCAGCGCTGCCAAAGGCCTCGCTGAACAGCGCATCCCCAACATGATGGGCATTATGAAGGCCAAGAGCAAACCTTTCAAGGTCTTGGATCCCGTACCCGTTGAAGAACTGGTTGAAACGGTGTCCTTCGAATTGCCACCGGCCAAAACTGGCGTCAAACTGGTTGATCCGGAAAACATGGATGAACTGGTGCGGCTGCTTCACGAAGAAGCGAAGGTGATATAGGGCCTGCGGCCGTTAAGATGTTGAAATGTTGAAATGTTGAATTGTTGAGTGGCCTCCGGTTGTTTTTTATCAGCCCGGTCAGTTCCTCAAATCCTCTCCCGACGAATGTCGGGATCAAATCCTCAAAAAATGGTATTAGTTTTTGCAGAAAGCGTAAACGGAAAATTCAAGAAAGCTGCCTTCGAGGCGGTTACTTACGGATATAAAACCGCCCAGGTAGTGGGTGGCGAATGTGTAGCCCTCGTTCTGGGGCCTTCGGAAAACGCCGGTCAGCTCGGTGAATACGGCGCTGCCAAAGTGCTCAGTGTTGCCGACGGAAAACTGGCTCAGTTCGACAGCCAGGTGTATGCTGCGGTCATTGCCGAAGTGGCCAAACAGCAAGGCGCCAAGGTGGTGGTCATGAGCCATACGTCCACCGGCAAATCATTGCTGGGTCGTCTGGCTGTTCGTCTCAATGCCGGATCTGTTTCCGGTGTCACCACTGTTCCTTCGGTAAACGACGGGTTCACGGTGAAAAAAGGCGTGTTCTCCGGCAAGGCCATTGCCACCTACCGCATCAAGTCCGATGTCAAGGTGCTCTCGCTCATGGGCAACGAATGCCGTCCGGAAAAGACCGGAAGTGCAGTGGCTGTTGAAGAGGTCAGCGTCCCCGTACCGGATGGCCGCATCAAAGTGCTCGAAGTGAAGCGCCAGGAAGGCACCGTGCCCCTGCCCGAGGCCGAACTGGTGGTATCTGCCGGCCGTGGCCTCAAAGGCCCTGAAAACTGGGGCATGATTGAAGAGCTGGCCAAAGAGCTGGGAGCCACCACTGCCTGCTCACGCCCCGTTGCCGATGCCGGCTGGCGCCCGCATCACGAGCACGTCGGACAGACGGGTATCGCCATCCGTCCCAACCTCTACATCGCCATCGGAATCTCAGGTGCCATCCAGCACCTGGCCGGGGTCAACAACTCCAAGGTCATCGTGGTCATAAACAAAGACCCCGAAGCGCCCTTCTTCAAAGCCGCTGACTACGGCGTGGTGGGTGATGCCTTCGAAGTGGTGCCGAGATTGATCGAGGCCGTGAAGAAGTTCAAGGCGGCTCATTAGGGGAATTTCTAAAGAATATGATAAAAGCGACGGAGGGTATGGTTCCTTCGTCGCTTTTTTGTGTGCTTGTGGCGCGGATATATTGTTGAGAAATAGTGTACCTGACAATTTCGAAAAAAATACCAGCTGTATTTGGATTTAATAGATTCACGCCTTATGTTTGGTGACATCTTTTAACCAAAACCGATCTGTTATGAAAGCAAAAACCGCTTACCGCTTACCGCTTACCGCTTACCGCTTACCGCTTACCGCTTAGGCCTTAACCTGGCTTATTCGGTAGCGTTCTTAACCGCTTTGACAATGCTGACCGGATGTGCCAACGACCACGACCCAATCGTTCCCGAAGGAAAACCCATCTCCGAGCTTCGACAAGAGATGAAGCAACTCGCCAAATCCGTTTCTGCTGAACTGAAAGCGCAACAACCAGCTAAGACACGTGATGGAAATCGCAGTGAGACTTGTAATTGTAATTATGAGATTTTGAGTGGTACTCATGCTACACCACCCGAAAATGCAGCAGTGGAGATCGCCTTTTTTTCTACGGAAGAATGTACTCCCAATAATCCGTTTGACTGTAGTTATTTTAACGGCCAATATTTTTCTCCGGAAATATGCGGCTCATTTCCTTTGCCCGCAAATTGTTATGATTTCTGGCAGTCCTATCCACCAAACGGCAGTTTTCAATTTGATTGTTCCATCCCGAAATATGCTCAATTTGATGTAGTGTTGAACTCAAATTATTTCAATCCATGTCCCAATGGGGATTTTCTTTACTCATCAATTGTTTATCGGATAGTATGTGTTGAAACTTGCGATGAATACTGGTACCTGGCCTATTCAAATCCTGACACCCTGGTTTTTGACCCTGCGGTTTACGGGCAGACAAACGATCCGAGAGATTGGATTTCTTTGGTCACTTTGACTGAATGTGGATGTAAACCGGTTATAGGAGGTGATGTTCAATAGTCGATCCCACAGAAGGCAGCTTGAATCTGCGTTGGCAATTCAAGCTGCTATTCTTATGAAATTTTTATTCCCCTGTGGATCAAATAAGAACTCTACAGGGAACTTATCCAAATGAGAAAAAATGGAAATTGTATCAAACATTTTTAGTAAGGAAATTAAGTCTGTCTTTCCGGTGATGATTTATTTATTTGTACTTACTCATATCACCGGACAAATCAGCGCTCAAGACACTTCTTTTCAATTGATACTTGATGATAACATAACCAGTTTTGGAAATAAGATATATATCAGTCAGGATGGACATGAAATGTATCTTTGGCACAGATATGGGTCTGCAGGTATAGGTTGGGGGTTCAATTTAATCCCATTGAAGGATAGTCTGGCTGGAAATTTTGTTTCCTATGAAATAGGTAATTCTATTCAGTATTCAGCAGTACACGCAAAACACTATTATTTTGCCAATGATAACCTGTTTGTAGCCTTGGGGCCAATTTCTTCTCCACTAAGCGATGCTTTCCTGAAAGTAAATTTGAAAGATGGAATTGCGTTCATGAAGAGGTTTCCGGCTGAAGCTTCATTGGCCGGTTCAATTGATGGTCAGTCAATTTTTTTTGCGGCTCCATTCAGTCAATACTCAACCCCGGTTGGATACCAGAAAGGTATTCAATTTGGACAGGCAGATCTTGACCTGAATATTCAGTGGATAAGGTCATTTGAGATAAGCAGCTCACTGATTGATAGTTTGGAAGACGTCGGCCTTCCAAAATTGGTTACTCATTCGTCCGGATATTATTACTGTCTTTGGAATATCTCTGATGGATTTAACCTACATCCTTGTGTCTTAAAGTTTGATACAGAAGGCAATGTCGTATCCGGCCAGATCATTGTGGGCGGTGGTTATTATGATGACATTAAAGCCGCTTCAGATGGAGTTTATCTTACGGGTAGTGTTGACACAATTATAACTGACCAAAAATCTAACAATCACCTTTTGCTGACCAAAGTGGATTTGGATTTGAATCCCCTGTGGTCAAAGGTATATTTTGCTGAATCATTCAAGATGCGGCAAGCATCGCTGAGTTTGATCGATGACACCTTTCCGGTTGTTGCTTATTCCACGTTTGGTTATTTCCCAACCATACTTGCTAGACTCGACCAAGATGGAAATATTACTGAGCAAAAAGGATATCCTTTGTATTCGCCACTTATAGGTGTCTTGCCAGATGGAAGTTTGGTCCAACTATCTGTATTGTGGAATCAAGGTAATGTAAAAACGATTGTTTCAAAAACAAAGTCAGATGGCAGCATCGATGGTTGTCCTGTTTTTCCAACCTGCCTGAATTATTTGCCCCGTTCTTTTGATACTTCTCCACTTTCATTTTCTGAAATTCAGGTAGGATTCAGCTATACTGAAATGGTGCAATTGGCAATTGACAGTACGCCTGTCCTTCTGCATGATTATTGTGATATCCCAATGCCACCTTCAGGAGAGTTCCAGGTTCAGGATACTATTTGCAATTCCCAACCAATTATGGCATCAGGGCAGCAAAACATCAATGCTCATGGAATAAAATGGAACCTGGTTGGTCCCGGCCTTGATACGGCATGGCTTGATTCTCAGTCGGTTTATTTTGTGCCAGATGTTCCGGGAACATATATGCTCAGCCAGACAGTATGGCATCTTGGATGCAGCGTTTCTGATACTTCAATAATAACAGTTTTACCTCCTTTGTCAATTGGATTGCCTGCTCAAAGCAAGTTATGTAATCCTCCAGGAATTTTAAGTTTAGATACAAGTCGCCCCCTCACCAACCTCACCTGGAGCACAGGTGAGACTACTCATTCGATTGAAATTACGACAGGCGGCCATTACGCTGTCACTGCCACCGATGGCTATTGTACTGCAACTGATAGCATCGATGTAGTTTTTGTCTCTGAAACACTCGGAGGTCAGCCGCCGCTGGAATTGCCACCAGATACAACCGTATGCCGGCAACACCTCCCATACATGCTCTCACCACAGAGCAACTTCACGGATTCTTTTCTGGTCAATGGCCGTTTGCACGTCAATACTCCGGCTGAGCTATTCCGGCCGGGTGAATACGAAGTAGCTGCACTCATCGAGGGGTGTGCATTTCCTGATACCTTTCAGCTCGACACCAGCGCCTGCCATGTCAAGGTATATTTCCCAAGCGCCTTTAGTCCCAACGGCGACGGCATCAACGACGAATACAAGCCCCTGGCCGGAAAAGATGTAGAAATGCTCGAGCTGTGGATTTTCGACCGGTGGGGCGGCTTGCGGCACCACAGCAAAGGAGCCTTAGGCAGTTGGGACGGGAGGGGTGCGCCTGAAGGAACCTATGTAGCAAAACTAAAATTCAGGAATCTCCTCACGGGGTTTGAAGAGATGCGAGAGGCTGACTTTACCTTGTTAAGGTGAGGTTCAAAGGGCTGGAGTGCATTCCGGCGCTGATGTAAAGGCCATTTCAAAATCGAATTACAGGAATAAATAAAAAACAGGAGCTAACCGAAAGTTAGCTCCTGTCTTTATCAGGCGCTGACTTCCAGTCGGCTCCTGAATTGAAAAATATCTGAATCAGTTAAACAAACTGTCGTAATTGCCGCTGCCTCCGCTTCTTTCCTGCTTTTCGGGTTTGGAGTCGAAGCTGCTGAGGTCGAGGGTGTCGGAGGAGGTCTGGGAAGCAGGTTGGAGCAGCATCAGGGTGCTTTCCTTTTCCCACTTTTCCAGCATTTTCAGGCCTTCTTCCTGGAAGACGCCCTGCTGAAGGTCGATGGTGTCCATCAGGCTGGCGGAGACCTCCATGAAGCGCTCCATTTCACCGATCTTGTTGGCCACGTCGTCGGCGATGTTTTCCAGCGCCATGTCGAACATGGCCCGTTTGTCCGGATCGCCGGAGATGACGCTCATGGCCGATTTCATGGCGGAGTGGCTGGTACGGATGATCTTGCGCTCCTGCTCTTTCATCTTCACCTGGTCGCGGGTGTCTTCGAGCAGGATTTCCGCATTCTTGTACATCTTGTCCAGGATGCGGTATAGCACCTGCATTTTGTTGAAGAGTTCCTGGTACTTTTCGTTGGAATCCTGCATGCGGGCGGCCTTGCGGGTGGCCAGCACCACCTGGCTTTCGTTGTTCTGCTTTTTGGCTACACTGGCCAGCTTCAGGTTGTTGTCAATTTCCTCCTTGTTGTTCTTGATGAGGGTTTCCAGTTTGCGCATCTGGCCCTTCAGGTTGCCAATTTGCTTGCTCATCTTGGCCAGGTTGTTTTCCAGTTCTTCCACATAGCTTTTGAGAATGCCAATGGGGTCGATCTGCACGAAGAGGCCGGTGAGCCAGCGCATAGCACTTTTGTACATGTACCAGATCAGGTTGCGCATTTTCGGATCCACGATGACGTACACGATGGCTGCCAGCGCCATCAGCATCAGGGCCAGGTAGAGGGTGTTGGCCGCCAGGCCGATGAGAACAGGCATGAAAGTGTACAGGAGGTAACCCCCTCCAACGACCAGGGCGATCAGGAAGATGGCGCCGGTGATGCCTTCCGGTCTTTTCCAGAATGATTTCTTCTGTTGGAGGTTTGGAGGTGCTATGTCGGACATTGCTGAGAATTTTTTTTGTGACTGAATAAACGAGGGAACGGGCCGAAATTAAGTCATTTCGGCTTGTTCGCCGCACCTGTGCCACGGAATTTAAGACGAGTACAAGAAGCAACGGGATAAATGCACGCCTTCCAATCAGCGATACACCTCCTTTCTGTTGGCTTTGAGGGTGTTCAGCAAGAGTGATGTTACGGTCATCGGTCCCACACCTCCCGGCACTGGGGTGATGAAGCTGCACTTCGGTGCCACCTCGTCGAAAGCCACGTCGCCGACCAGTTTGTAGCCTTTTGGCCGGTCGGGAGCTTCTACCCGGTTGATGCCCACATCAATCACCACGGCGCCTTCTTTAACCATGTCGCCTTTCACAAACTCGGGAATGCCGATGGCGGCAATGATGATGTCGGCTGAACGGGCAAAAGCGGGCAGGTCCTTGGTGCGGCTGTGGGTCAGGGTCACCGTGCAGTTGCCGGTTTTGGATTTGCGGGAGAGCAATATGCTCATCGGGGTGCCAACGATGTTGCTGCGACCGATGACCACGGCGTGCTTGCCGGAGGTCTCGATGCCGTAGCGCTCCAGCATTGTCAGAATGCCGTAAGGAGTGGCGGGCAGGTAGCAGGGCAGTCCCAGCGCCATGCGGCCCACGTTGACGGGGTGGAAACCGTCCACGTCTTTGCGAGGATCGATGGCCAGGGTGATCTTTTCTTCGTTGATGTGCTTCGGCAAGGGCAACTGTACGATGAAACCGTCTATGTCATCATCCTCGTTCAGCTGCTGAACCAGTTCCAACACCTCATCTTCGGAAACATCGGCAGGCCGCCTGAGCAGGGTGGACTTGAACCCCACCTTCTCACAGGAGCGCACCTTGTTGCGAACGTAAACCGCCGAAGCGGGATCATCTCCCACCAGCACTGCCGCCAGGTGGGGAACTTTTTTGCCGGCAGCTTTGATTTTTTCAACCTCTGCGGCTATTTCTTCTTTGATGGTTGCGGATAGGGCTTTGCCGTCAATCAGTGTCATTGTTCCGGGTTTGTTGAAGTGAATTTTGGTATGTGTTTCTTCGAAAAACAACAGCCAGACCCCGCTGGCCTGAGAAGCGGCTAAGATACCAAAATTGTAAACCTGCCAATGGGGCGAGGAAATGACTTAGGTCAGTGGGGTTGAGGAACTGAAGAACTGAGGATCATACCAAATTGCCAGAGAGCTAGTATTTCCTAAACTCAGCCGCAGGCGGATTAAACTCTGCCGTCAGGCAGACTAAACTCGGCGCAGCCGCTTAAACGTTCGCCGTAGGCGGACTAAACTCGGCGCAGCCGCTTAAACCCGCCGTAGGCGGACTAAACCTTAGGAATTCCCGATTGAGCGTTTTCCTGGGATCTCACCGGACTGTACTTCAAAGGCAGCATGCAGTTTGCGACGGAGAAAAAGAGGAATCCTTCATTCTTGCCGGTCACGCCCAGGAGGTTGTTGATGGTTTTGAGAAGAAAATAGACCTGGTTGCGGTAGTTGCCGGTTTTACTGGCAGGCGATTCGTTGAGGGCCAGGAAAAGGCGGGAACAGACGACAATCCAGTTGGTGTATGCCTTGTCGTCGAGGTCGTGGTGTTTTTGAATCAGCTCCCAAAGAGCAGTGTGGTAAGATTCCAGCTCGGCTCCATGGATGGCGAGTAGCCGTTTGTAGCCAGCCTGCATGTTGTGGATGTCAGTCGCATTGAAAGATTGGTCGTCGAGCCAGCGCTTATAGGCCCAGGCGTTGAATTTGCCTACCTCCTCCAGGTTGGAACCGGAAGCATACATCAATCCAAAGTGCAGCTTGGTGGCCAGGTTTTGTGCTTCTTCACGGGCATTCAGGGCGCCGCGGGCTTTGAAATAATTGAGCGCAATGGAAGCGGCTTCCTGCAGCAGCTGAGTTACGGCATCCAGCTGTAGAAATCTGGGGAAAGAGCGCTCCAGGTCATTGTAGGGCATGAAAGTCAGGCTGTTGTTGGGCAGCCATTTGTTTTCCGAAGGAAAAACCTGGGGATAACTGGGCTCCAGCCGCATGGAAGGTTTTGAAGAAAAATAGTGATCGAAATGATCCCGGATATGTGGTTTGAGAATGGTTTCGAGAATTTTTACATCGCCTTTGAAGTGCAGGCGGATGTGGGGGCCACGGTCCCAGTGGCGGGAGAAAAAGAAGTTGGAAGCGATGCCGGCCTGGAGGGTGACGTCGGTGAGGGGTTTGACCGCTTCGGCAAGAAATTCTTCCCAGGGTTCATTGTAGAAAAGGCAGGTGGTTAGCCACCGGGGTGTTTGCGTGTTCGTCATAGTATCACAGTTCTTGTCTTTCATGGTTTGCTGCCCTCATTTTACAAATACCCGGCCAATGCTGATGCAAGGGCCATTTTACATGATATTTTTTTTGCAATTGTTGTGCCGTGTTTGTCAATGTATCAGAATCTCGATGTCCGGAAAAAGAAAAAGCCTTCCCGACGATATACGTCGGAAAGGCTTTAGGGATGCAGTTATGAGCTAAAAAGGCAGAATTATTTGCCCTTCACTTCTTCAAATTCTACATCTGTAACGTCTTCACTTCCATTGTCAGAGCCGCTGTCGCCAGCTTCGCCGCTGGTTTCTCCACCGGCTTGCTGTTGTTCCTGGGCAGCCTGATAGAGTTCCTGGCTGGCAGCTTGCCATGCGGTGTTGAGGGCGGCTGTAGCACTGTCGATCTTGTCGAGATCTTCGGCTTTGTGAGCTTCTTTCAGGTCGTTCAAAGCTGCATCGATGGCGCTGCGCTTGTCAGCCGGAATTTTGTCTCCGTAATCTTTCAGCTGTTTTTCAGTCTGGAAGATCAGCGAGTCGGCAGCGTTGAGTTTCTCTACACGCTCACGTGCCTGGCGGTCGGCTTCGGCGTTGGCTTCGGCCTCGCGCTTCATTTTTTCGATCTCTTCCTTCGACAAACCGGTGCTGGCCTCTATGCGGATATCCTGTTTCTTGCCGGTGCCTTTGTCAACGGCGGTGACGTGCAGGATACCGTTGGCGTCGATGTCGAAGGTCACTTCGATTTGCGGAACGCCACGAGGTGCCGGTGGAATGCCATCGAGGATGAAGCGACCTACCGAGCGGTTGTCTTTGGCCAGCGGACGTTCACCTTGCAGTACGTGAATCTCTACAGAGGGCTGGTTATCAGCAGCCGTTGAGTAGATTTTCGATTTTTTCGTCGGAATGGTGGTGTTGGCTTCGATGATGGTGTCCATCACGCCACCGAGGGTTTCGATACCCAGTGAAAGCGGTGTAACGTCCAGCAGCAATACACCTTGAGTCTCACCGGTGAGAACACCGCCCTGGATGGCTGCGCCAATAGCCACGACTTCATCCGGGTTCACACCTTTGTGCGGCTTCTTGCCGAAGAACTCCTCGACAACCTGCTGGATGCGAGGAATACGGGTGGAACCACCAACGAGGATGATCTCGTCGATGTCGTTGGTGCTCAGGTTGGCATCCTTCAGGGCCTTGCGGCAAGGCTCGATGGTGCGCTGCACGAGGTCGTCCACCAATTGCTCAAATTTGGCACGGGTCAGTTTCTGAACCAGGTGCTTGGGCACACCGTCAACGGCTGTGATGTAAGGCAGGTTGATCTCCGTTTCAGAAGAAGAAGACAACTCGATCTTGGCCTTTTCAGCAGCTTCTTTCAGACGCTGGAGAGCCATCGGGTCTTTGCGGAGGTCGATGTTTTCCTGCTTTTTGAATTCATCGGCCAGCCAGTCGATGATTTTGCGGTCGAAGTCGTCACCACCGAGGTGGGTGTCACCGTTGGTGGATTTCACTTCGAAAACGCCGTCACCCAGTTCCAGAATGGAGATATCGAAAGTACCACCACCGAGGTCGTAAACGGCGATGGTCATGTCTTTGTGACGCTTGTCGAGTCCGTAAGCCAGTGCAGCGGCAGTCGGCTCGTTGATGATCCGGCGTACGTTCAGACCGGCAATTTCACCGGCTTCTTTGGTGGCCTGGCGCTGGGAGTCGTTGAAGTAGGCAGGCACGGTAATAACCGCCTCTTTCACCTCCTGGCCGAGGTAATCTTCAGCAACCTTTTTCATTTTCTGAAGCACCATGGCGGAGATTTCCTGAGGGGTATATTGTCTGCCGTCTATTTCCACACGCACGGTGTCGTTCGGGCCTTTTACCACCTTGTAAGAAACCTGTGAAAGCTCGTTGGCCACTTCGGAGTAACGCCGTCCCATGAAACGCTTGATGGAAGCGATGGTACGGGTCGGGTTGGTGATTGCCTGACGCTTTGCCGGGTCACCAACTTTCCGCTCGCCGTTGTCGAGGAATGCCACAATGGACGGGGTGGTTCTTTTGCCTTCGTCGTTTGGGATAACTACAGGCTCACCACCTTCCATCACTGCCACACAGGAGTTGGTTGTACCGAGGTCAATGCCTATTATTTTGCTCATGTTCGAAAATTTTTTCGTGAATGGTTTTTCTAAGAAAGATTGTTCGCCCATGCCAATCAATCGGTGTGCCACCGGCATTTTCCCGCCATTTTGTGATAAAAAGGCAGCCACTGACCAACTCTCTGGCAGGCCCTTCCGAAAAAGTGTGACAAAACGGCAGGAGGAGGATCCACCAGCCGGTGAGAAGGTTTGAACTTGACAGTCCAGGCCCATGGAGGTGATTGAGCTGCTACCCGACCGCCTCCAATGCCCTTAATGTCCCATTGGCAGCTCCATCAGCAGCAGCCCTTCGGGCATCCCGCTCCCCCCTTTGTCATTCGCCGAAGGCGGATCTTCCAAACGAACGGGCTGCTACCCGGCCGCCCCCAATGCCCTGAATGTCCCATTGGCAGATCCCCCTGCGGCTGCCCTGCGGGCATCCCGCTCCCCCCATTGTCATCCACCGCCAGGTGGATCTTCAAAGCAAGCAGGCTGATACACGACCGCCCCCAATGCGCTGAACCACCCATTGGCAGATCCCCCGGCGGCTGCCCTGCGGGCATCCCTTGGAGGATGACAAAGGGGGGGGGCTGCAAGTCAGCTCCTTTAAAAGTCGCTATCGACAACTAGAGCTGGAGACCTTAACACCAATTACCGGAGAAACCGACACAGTTTCTTTCAGCCTCTGCCACTCATTTTTGAAGTATCAGGTAAAGAGGCTTGTCTAAATAGCTTAAGTTTGTCAATAAACTCAATTGGCCATGGCATTAGCAAATGAGCACATCATCATCGATCCTGAGATCCGATTTGGGAAACCAGTAATCAAAGGGACCAGAATAACTGTTTCAGACATTCTTGGCTGGTTAGCAGCGGGCATGAGTAAAGAAGAGATAGTGGAAGATCATCCAGAACTCAGCATTGAATCCATCAATGCTGCATTGGAGTTTGCGTCAAAACGTGAAGAAGCTATTAAAACCATTACCATCAAATGAAATTGCTTCTGGATGCAAACCTTTCCTGGCGGCTCATCAAGCCATTGAAAAATAGCTTCGAGGATGTCGAGCACGTGAACGAGCTACCAATTGCTCAACCGGCAAAAGACATCGAGATTTGGAACTTTGCTAAAATGAATAATTGGATTATTGTGACATGTGATGAAGATTTTTACAATTTTCATTTGATCAAAGGCTTCCCTCCAAAAATTATTTTATTGAGAAAAGGCAACCTGAGAACAGAAGAAGTGGCTACACTTTTTTACCAGTACAAGGAGGTGATTAAAGCGTTCCACGAATCCCCCCATCTGGGCGTCCTGGAGTTAGTGTAAGCACTCAGGACTTACCCGGACAGTCTCAATTCCGGTCAGTCGGCCGGTATTTCCTCCCCCCTCCTTCCTACCTTTGCCCTCACCAAAAACTCAATCTCCATGCTCGAACAAATTCTCGAAGAACTGAAACCCTACGGCGCCCGCCTGGTGGCCGTTTCAAAAACGAAACCTGACGAAGCAATACTGGATCTTTACAACCGTGGTCACAGGATATTTGGTGAAAACAAAGTGCAGGAGTTAGTGGGTAAGTACGAGCGTTTACCGAAGGATATCGAATGGCACATGATCGGCCGGCTGCAAACCAACAAGGTGAAATACATCGTGCCTTTCGTCAGCATGATCCATTCGATTGACAGCCTCAAACTGCTTCGTGAAATTGACAAGCGGGCGGGCAGAGTCGAAACCCTAAAGCCTACGGGGGTGGATTGCCTGCTGCAATACCACATTTGCACCGAGGAGACCAAGCACGGAATGAATGAGCAGGAATCCGAAGAATTGCTGAAAGCGATCAAAGAAACACCGCTGCAACGGGTGCGCATCTGCGGCGTCATGGGCATGGCCACCTTCACCGATGACATGGACCTGGTGCGCCAGGAGTTCAGGAACCTGAAAAAGCAGTTTGATTACCTGAAGGAAAACCACTTTGCTGGGCAGGAGCACTTCCGGGAAATTTCAATGGGCATGTCCGGTGATTACAAAGTGGCACTGGAAGAAGGCAGCACCATCGTCAGGATTGGCACTTTGTTGTTTGGCGCAAGACAATACTCCTGAACCGGCTTGGTAACCCACCGTACAAAAGGAACATTTCACACCAATCCGGCCTGTCGGAATGGACTACCTTTGAGCTCCGAAACAACCTGCATAAAAATGAAATACTTCTTTCCGCTTTTCGTCTTTTTTCTCGCTTCGCAAAACCTCATGGCACAGGATTTCACCCGCCTTCAGGTGCCGGTGGAGTACAACGACCAAATCCTCACCAACGCCTGGGCCGGGGGCCTCAATGCTCCCCAATGGTGCAAAGCCGACCTCGACAACGACGGCGACGAAGACCTGTACTGTTTCGACAGGGTGGGGCATGTCCATGTCGCTTTTCGAAACGATGGCAGCGGTGGCACTGATGCCTACCACTTTGCTCCGGAGCTCACCGCCCATTTTCCCGAAGGGAGAAATTTTGGAATACTACGTGACTACAACACCGACGGCGCTCCCGACCTGTTCGTTCATGCGGGTGACATCGGCATTGCCGGTATGAAAGTCTTTAAAGGCTTTTTCGTCGGAAACCAGCTGTACTTCGAACAGGTGCTCACACCGCAATGGATTTTCGATGTAATGGTTTACAGCCAGAGCCCCGGCACCTATACCAACATCCTCGTCAACCTCACCGATTACCCTGCCATAGATGACCTCGACGGCGACGGCGACCTCGACATCCTGGCCATTGGCAGCACGGGCAGTTATGTGGCCTACTACGAAAACACGGCCATCGAAATGGGCTACACTGACGACACCATGTTTTTCGAACTGCGGGACCAGTGCTGGGGCAAACTTTACATCGCTCCTTTTTCCGAAGAATTTACCCTCAGCAACAATTCCAGCCAGTGTGCTCTCTTCACCGGCCACGATCCCAATGACGACCGTGGTGGCCTGCACGGCGGAGGCACCCTGGCCACCTTCGATGCCGACAACGACGGCGACAAGGAGCTGCTCTACGGCGACCTCATCTACCCGAAAATCTCGTACGGTTTCAACGGCGGAACCAACGAAAATGCCTGGGTCACCGACCAGGACCCCAATTTCCCTTCGTACAATGAATCGGTGAACATCCCGTACTTTCCGGCGGCCTACATCCTCGACTTCGACAACGACGGGCTGAAAGACATGCTCGTAAGCCCCAATGACACCAAAAAAACGCCCGACCGGGAAACAGTCTGGTTTTACCGGAATACCCAGAGCAATGAAGCGCCGCATTTCGAACTGCAACAGAAAGACGCCATTGGCAACACCATGCTCGACTTCGGCTCCGGTGCCCAGCCGGCCATTGCAGATGTGAATGGCGACGGCCTCCTCGACATCGTCGTCGGAAACTACAACTATTGGACGCCCGACGAACCTACCGTAGAGCCCGATGTCCCCGGACTGTACCTGCTGCTGAACACCGGCACTGCCACCGAACCCGCTTTCGAACTGGCGGACACCGACTGGCTCGGCTTCAGCATTTTCAAAGAAGAAGCCTTCGCTTTTGCCCCCGCCTTTGGCGACCTCGACGGCGACGGCGACCTGGACCTGCTGGTGGGTGAGCGCTACGGCAGCCTCATCTTCGCTGAAAACACCGCCGGCCCCGGCAACCCGATGAATTTTGCCCCACTGCAAACCAACTGGCAGAACATCAACGTCGGCCAGTATGCCACACCCTTTATTTTCGACATGGACGAGGATGGCGATCCCGACCTCGTCATTGGCGAACGCAACGGCAACATCAACTACCTGCCCAACCTGGGCTCGGCCACAGCGCCTTCTTTCCACCCCAATCCCGACGAGGCACCGAATAACCGCCTGCTGGGCAAGATCAGCACCCAGCAGCCCGGTTATCCGACGGGCTACAGCGCACCGGTGATCCTGCCTTTCGAGAACGAGACCTACCTGCTCACCGGCTCCGAATTCGGCTGGATGGAGGCCTACCTCGTGGACAAAGACAGCCTGAGCGGCGGCAGTTTCCAACTGGTCAGCGAGAAATTCGGCAACCTCCGTGACGGGCAGGAAACCCGCATGGCCTTTGCCGACCTCGATGGCGACGACTTCCTCGAAATGATCATGGGCAACCGCCGCGGTGGAATCGGCCTGTGGCGCTCGCCCTTCCACGTCACCGGCGGGCTGACCGTAGCCACCCACGATCCCGAGCTGAGCATGCAGCTCCAGGCCTGGCCCAACCCCACTGGTTCTGAGCTTTTCGTCTCGATGCCGGAGGATGTATCGGGGACCATCGAGGCCCGGATTTTCGATTTGCAGGGCCGGCAATTGAAACAGGAGAACCACAGTGGCAAGCTGCTTCGTATGGATGTTTCCGGCTTGACTCCCGGTGTCTATTTCGTGCAGGTCATAGCGGGGCAGCGCTTCGGCACCCTGCGTTTCATCAAATCCTGAGCATGGCGAGTACGGGCAAGTTTTCCGAAGAAAAAAAATACGACCTCATCGTGGTGGGCGGCGGCGCGGCCGGCTTTTTCACCGCCATCAGGGTGGGGGAGTTGCGGCCCGGCAGCCGGATCCTCATCCTGGAAAAAGGAGGCAAAGTCCTGCAGAAAGTGCGCATCTCGGGTGGCGGCCGCTGCAACGTGACTCATGCCTGTTTCGAACCCAAAGAGCTGGTCAAAAACTATCCCCGTGGCAGCCGTGAGCTGTTGGGGCCTTTCCACCGCTTCCAGCCCGGCGACACCATCGCCTGGTTCGAAAACCACGGCGTGGAGCTGAAGATAGAGCCCGACGGGCGCATGTTCCCGGTCACCAACGATTCCGCCACCATCGTGGAATGCCTCACCCAGGCCGCCCGCTGGGCCGGTGTTCAGGTTCGCACTTCGTGCAACGTGGAGCAGCTACAAAAAGAGCCCGACGGTACTTTCACCGTCACCCTGACCGGTGGTGAGTCCTTCCGCAGCAAAACCGTCATGATGGCCCCCGGCAGCAGCCCCCGCATGTGGCAGTTGCTTCGTGAAATGGGCCACAGCATCGTGGAACCCGTGCCCTCGCTGTTCACCTTCAACTGCCGGGATGCCCGCATTGCCGAGCTCCCCGGTGTCAGCGTGGAAAAAGCAGCGCTGCGCATCCCCGGCACCGGCCTGTCGGAAAGCGGCCCCCTGCTCATCACCCATTGGGGACTCTCCGGACCGGCCGTGCTCAAGCTCTCCGCCTGGGGCGCCCGCAAGCTGCACGCACTGAACTACCGCTTCGACCTGCTGGTCAACTGGACCGGCGTGTACAACACCGAAGAAGTAAAAGAAGAACTGGCCTCGCTGCGCAACGGGAAGGGCAGCCGGAAAGTGCTGCAATCACCCCGGTTTGGCCTTCCTTCACGCCTCTGGCGCAAACTCTGCCCCGCCGCCGGAATCGACGAGAAAAAGAACTGGGCTGACCTCAGCAAGGCCCAGTTGAATGTCCTCGCTTCGCAACTCAGCGAATGCCGCCTGCCCGTCACCGGCAAAAGCACCTTCAAAGAGGAATTCGTCACCGCCGGCGGCGTGGCCCTCCACGAAGTGGACTTCCGCCGCTTCGAAAGCAAGCGCATCCCCGGCCTCTTCCTCGCCGGCGAGGTCCTCGACATCGACGCCATCACCGGCGGCTTCAACTTCCAGGCCGCCTGGACGGGGGGATGGGTGGCGGGGGAGGGGGTGGTGAAATACTTGGAGTAAGGCAGTTTTTATAAGGCTGAATAGGCTTGCAGAAGAATGTGCGGCTTTTAGAGTGAAAAAATGCAGTACATATGACAAAACAGGGTGGCAAATAATTTTGAAAAAAAAAAAAAAAAACTAATACCACCTTTGGCCTGACATTAAAACGCTCACTTTTTTAATTTTCAACCAATGAGAACTTTTCATTTATTCATTGCCTGTACTTTCATTTTAATTATTTCATGCAAAAAAGATTTACATGAATTTTCTTTGAATGATGATTCTATTAAAATTGAAGAAACCCTGGCTAAATTAAAGACGCCACAGGAAAGAAGGTTTTTCGGCCTAGACTATTTGTCATCACAAAATCCATATTTAAGACAAATTCCCCAGTCTCGTACAGCCGAAGAAGATAGCTTGGTTAAAAGTGTTTTGGAATATTTATTAATTGAAAATCAAAGTGAAAATTTCGTTCCTGGACTAATTGATGAAGTTGGCTATCCTGTATGGGATCGAAGCAGGGTAATAGTTGAGGAAAATAATCCAAATTCCAAGGTTGTACTAACTCCATTTTCAAAGGTGGATGAAGCTAAAATTGATGCATACGCAATGGCATTTTCATCAATAGATGCTAATTCTGCTAACTGGTCTTTTTTGATTGTGAATGAACAAGAAATAGACACACTTATTGATGATTCCAACTCTTGCCAAATAGCAAATTTAGTCTGGCACGTTGCCCAATTCATCAAGTTTGACGAAGAATTATTTGGTTACAGCCACGATATTTTTAAATCATGGTTAAGAGGATGTCAGGCTGCGCCGTTTTTTAATTCTCTAGTAGGTTCCGAAAGATGCCAGGTAGTTACCTATGTCGAATGCCATCCCTATCCATTTAATGGAGAAATAATATTTGACAGGAGTGGTGATTGTGGTGATGGGTACTGGTCTACAAGCTATACTGTATGGATAGGATGTGGAACAAATTCACCTATCGGAGGAGGATTTTGGCTTGGTGGAAATAATGGGAGTGGAAATGGAGGCTCTACAGGTACAGGTGGAGGTGGTGGACTTAACTACTTCCAAACTTTGTCACCTGAAGTACAGCAAATTGTGACGCAATGTCAAGATTATTTGGCGGGTATGGAACCCGGAGGTACTGAATTGCCACCTGGTTTCAATCAAAGTACAGCCTGCAAATGCGAACAATTCATGAGTATTTACAATCAGGCCCCTTTGTCATCTGACCATTTGCAATGTCTCTATGATCAGGCTGCATGTGAAGGGATAACTACCACAAGTCTCATATCAAATTACGCAAATGGAACTGAAGTAGATGCTGACCTAATTTCATCTTTTCTAAATAGAACAAATTGTGGACAGGAAGGAATTGGGTTTAAACAGTTTGAGTCCCTTTACAATACGGTGATTTTTTTAAGGGATGAATTAGAATTGAATCAGGTTGAGGTGGAGTGGTTGCTAGAGCCAGGAAATGAAGAGATTGTTAATGAAATATTTTCTTTCTATAACGATTTCAACGCAACTTATGGTGACGAAGGCACCAATTCGGCCATAACCGCATCTAATTTATTTATTGATTTACTTTATGCAAATTTGTTAGAGGGACCTTATGGCGAACAATTTTATGGAATTATAAATGATTATTCCGATGTAGATCCTGCATTGTTTGCCTATGCATGGGCTATCGAAGTTGCATTTCTGAAAGCGGAGAATCCATCATGGCCTAATTGGAAGATAGGGTTGTATGCTTTTGGGAGTATTCTCTTAGAAGATATACATGGTGTTTTGGATGTTGCAGGTTTATTGCCTGTGGCAGGAGAAATTGCTGATTTAACCAATGGCGTAATTTATACTTTAGAAGGAGAAGGATTGAATGCCGCACTGAGTTTTTCAGCAGCAATTCCATTCGCAGGATGGACAGCTACTGGTGCTAAATTTGCTAGAAAAATAATATTAACTTCTGGCAAAAAACGGACCCTCACATGGGTTGTAAATAGTGCTGGAGATATTGAATTTAGCCATGCTGGGAAATTACGTGATTTGATGGGGTTGTCTGACCCAGCCTTGCAGGCGCACCATATTATTCCATGGGGCAAAAGGAATGAAAGTGCGGTGCAATTAGCAGCAAAGAGTGGAAACTTTCCTTTTCACATTAATGATCCGTTTGCTAATGGTATAGCTATAGATGCTTGGCGAAATCAGCCAAATCATAGCGTTTACGATACGAAAGTTAAAGATCGATTAGATTATATTTTATCAGAATATGGTAGCCAGGGACCTGATGTGGTTAGTCAAATGCTATCTACGTTTCAAGATTATTTAAGGAATCAAATAACATCCCACTCAAACTTACACCTAAACGATATACCAATAATGTGGCCTTGATGAAAATAGGTAAAGGTCTACGTGCTGTTTTATGGAGGGGATTTGGGTGGTTTTTATACTCAAAACGAAGTGGTTTGGGCTGTGTGCGCAGCCCAAACTCTCTATCTTTACTGCAATGGAAAGTTTAGACATTCTCAAATCGAATAGTGTTTGGTATAGTGACCCTAGTTCTCCTTCGGTTACTCTCGGGCCCAGTGGAAACAATTTATTCGGTTGTAAGCATTAATCAATGCTTTTTTTGTAACTTTGGTTTGATTTAAACCTTGTATGAAACTATTTAGTTTGGAAGTTCATTTTTCAAAAATTGCCAAATAGGCTAAAAATGGATCAAATGTTTTATAGGCTAAATACTTCAGTGAATCATGATGAGATAGGCTCATATCCACAGATTGAGGAAATAGATAAAAGTGAGCAGTATGATTTTCGGGAACCTTATTCAATAAGAAATATAATAGAAGTTGAACAACCATTGATCGGGGTTAAATTCCCGAGGTTTAAAATGAAGGCAAAGGCTAAAGCTACTGACATTTTGAGCAATGTAATAGCTGGTTACAAATTCCTGACTATAAGTAAACGTGCTTTTCTGGCGATAAGTGATTTATCTCTTGGGAGATTTCAGGTTTTCGACGTATCTATTATACATCGAAAAAAAGTGCTTGATTATCATGCGCTCTATTTAATAGGTTTTCAGGATGGTTTTGTGGATTGGGAAAAGTGTAAGTTTGGTGTTGCGGATTGGAGAACATATTATGATAGGCAAGAATGGATATATTTGGAGTATCCAAAAATAAATTCCTATCGGGAATATCATAATTATATCAATAACTTGGTGAAAAAAGATAAGAATTTTACTTTAAAAACAATTCAAGTACAATATACTTATAGTAGTGATTTTGATTTATTTCGTGTCAGGTTGCCTGGATATGTTATTTACGCTTGTTCAGGATATTTCAAGACTATTGTAGAAAGAGAAGGATTGACTGGATTTCAATTTGAAGCATTACCTTACTCACAGAAAGTTGACTAGCTTTGTCCAGCTTTAGCACTTATCCCATAAGAGCACATAATGCAAGGAAACATGACCTTTAAGTACCATATCTCCATTTTCTTTTTAATTCTTTTTCCTACATTAATTTTTTCTCAGTCCTATTCCTATAGATTGACAGGAGAGGTGTTAGATCATCAAACAGGTGAACCTGTGCCATTTGTACATGTTTCTTGGGCCGCAGGTAAGGAAGGTACCGTGAGTAATGAGCAGGGAGAGTTTGCAGTCAAGATTGCGGCTTCAAGCATTGGAGATTCGCTGTCCTTCAATTGTATGGGGTATACTTCTTATGTGATTGCCATTGATGAAGCATTGTCCGGGGATAGATCATTGACTGTTCGTCTTCTTCCTGCTACTTATTTACTTGCCACGGCAGAAGTATCAGCTGTTGACGGAAAAGAAGCTGTGCGTCAGGCGATTCTCTCCATCCATAAAAACTATGACACCAGGGAGTATGGTCTTCAGGGTTTTCTTAGGGAGCATGTAGTTAGAAAAGATACACGAGAGGACTTGCTTTTGGCTGAAGGAATTTTGCGCGTATATAAAGGAACTGTAAAAAGAGCGCCTTCACCTTTGCGAAATGATCTTGTAGCTATTAAGAAAGGGTATCGTAAAAAGTTAAATTATGAAATACATCTCAATGGGGTGACTTATGATCTGCCTTTAATAACGCAAGGTGCTTACGCCGCTGTTAAACTGGATGTGATAAGGGACCCAGCTTTTTTATATTCCAGTGAATTCATTGATAAATGTGGTTTTGAGTTTGAAAGAAAGGACATACTTAAAAGTAAGACTATCTACGTCGTGAAGTTCTGTCCTAAGGATAAAGAAGCAGGTCCACTTTTTCAGGGCAAGTTGTACATAGAGAAGGAAAGCTTTGTTATAGTGCGCGCTACATATGAATACACCCCTGGGGCACTTGAAACATTCAACCGGAACTTTGCAGATGCTGGACTTACTCTTAAAGAAAGGATATTTGATGTCCGATATTTTCGTAAAGGCGCAAAGTGGTATCTGCAAAGTGCTATTGTACGGTCTTCCTATATTCATGAAAAAACCTCGGTGCCATTGTTGGTTTCGATGGATTACGTTACAACGGTAGTGGAGGACAAAGTAAAGCGTTCAACATACAGTAAAGATCTTGTTACCAGTTCCCGTGCATTTGCTTTTGAAGAAGTTCTCGATGAAGTGGATGATGATTTTTGGGGCTCGGACAACATTATGCTTTCTTCGTCATGGTCAGATTCCATTGATTATCAAACGAGAATGTCAAATGAACGTGCCTTGCTTGACTTTGATAAATCCACACAGAGTTATTCTATCGAGGATGTATTGACCATTGATTGTTTTGTAGAGGACTTGGAAGCAAACAGGTTTGAACTATTGATTTACTCCCAGGATTCCATTTTATCTTTTCCTAAAAGGATTTCACCTGAGCGTATTAATTCTGGTAAAATTCGTTTTTCATTCAAATCAACACAGCCACATTTTTGCTCATTGGTTTATGAGAATACTTCCTTTCCAATTTTTATAAAGCCTGGAGAAACCATTACGGTCAAAGTGGAGAATTTAAATGAAGCAGGGTTACAGATGAATCATATCAGCGAGGTGTCTTCTGAAAACCAATTGCTGTTGGATATTACAAACTTGAGGCAAAGCCTTCAATCCCACGTTCAACGGGTACTAATCGAAGGAGATGCGAGTTTATACCTTAAAAAGGTAAAGATTTACAATGCTGCCTGCAGGCAATTTGTGATCCGTGTTGTTCAGCAAAATGGCGATCTCGATCCACGACTCCTCGTGTGGATACAGGATGAGATACGTTACAGCACAGCAAAAATGTTACTTACGTATCCGATGCTGTTTTCGATTTACAATAAGGAAGAACTTCCCCGGGATTATTTCCAACTAATATCTGAGGTTTCAATAATTAATGAGAATGCAATAAACAATCCAGCTTATCTAGAATTCCTTCTTTATCATTTTAGTTATGAATATTCAGCAACCACAAAGGGCCATCCTTTAGCAGCGTTTGATGTTGAAGGAAAAATTAAACTATCCTCTGAGCTTTTTTCAGGTACACCTTTGTATTATGTTCAGGCGCAAATTTTAATTGATGGAATTCAAAGCCGATATGAGAAGATTGATAAACTCTATCGAAAATTTCTAAAGAGTAATGCTCCCGAAGAATTAAAGGCTCGATTGAGAATTGCATATGACTATCAGGAGTATCCAGATTTTTGGTCATTACTACCTACCTCTTCACTTTTGCTGCCTGATGGTGATGTTTTAGACAGATCGTATCTATATGGAAAGGTGGTGTTTGTGGACTTTTGGGCTACATGGTGCCAGCCTTGCAGGACGGAAATACCTCACTCTATAGAAATGGTGGAAAATTATCGAAATGAAGATGATCTCGTTTTCCTGTTTGTTTCGCTTGACAGAAGTTTTGATACCTGGAAAGAATTTGTAGAAAAAAAATTCCCCAAAAGTAGTAAGGTCTTTCATGTCATACTGAAAAGTGAGCACGCAAATGAAATATTGGACAGGTTGGGAGTCATTGGAATTCCAAGGTATATGATACTTAACCGGCAAGGAAGAATCGTCAACAACAATGCTACACGTCCCAGTCAGGTTGGCACATATTCCGAAATTGAAAAAGTTTTAAAGCAATGAAATGGAAGTTGGAAATGAATCGACGCGAAAAAGAACTGGGCTGACCTCAGCAAGGCCCAGTTGAATGCCCTCGTTTCGCAACTCAGCGAATGCCGCCTGCCCGTCAACGGCAAAAGCACCTTCAAAGAGGAGTTCGTCACCGCCGGCGGCGTGGCCCTCCACGAAGTGGACTTCCGCCGCTTCGAAAGCAAGCGCATCCCCGGCCTCTTTCTCGCCGGCGAAGTGCTCGACATCGACGCCCTCACTGGCGGCTTCAACTTCCAGGCCGCCTGGACGGGAGGATGGTTGGCGGGGGAGGGGGTGCCAAATGTTGAATTCTTTTTGACAAGGGGTTTTAGGACATACATGGCGGCAGGTGTTAGAGGGCTATGGAAATTATCCAGATATTTAGTTGGAGAAAATTCTTATAAGTATTGATCAGGGATGTAAATGGTTTGCAATTTAGGTTGGATGTAAGGGGGTAGTGTTAGGTATAGATATTAAAATGTGAATATCTCTTCATAGCAAAGGTTACCGATATTTTTGGTTCGAGTTTTAATTTCATCCCCCCCCCAAGTAGATGCATTAAGTATAACTTCGTCAAGTATTAATCTTGATTTTCTAAAAATTGCCTTTTTTTGTTCAAAAGTTTTGTTGCTTAATTTGTCACTGTTTAAAGAACTGCTCACCAAAATGAGATTCCCGATTAATCCATGATATTTATCATCAGGAGACTGTTTTTTGGGGTTTTGTGGCAAAATATGCTCAATGGTCATAGAGTTATAATCGATCACGTTGCCCGTATTAGATTTTAATTGATTGTAAGAGTCAAGTTTTTTAAGAATGTAGTGAACTAATTTCCTTTGCTTTGTGATATTTTTAGAATATTCTATTTCTGAAAAATTTGCCAAGAATTCTTCTTTGTTTGGGAGCTTTTCTTTAAGCTTTTTCTTTAAGTTTTTGAGCTCTTTCAATTTTTCATTTACATCGCTAGCTGATCTCAATTTTCTTGCATGAAATGCATACATTAACGATATCCCCCCAGAAGATCGTTGGGATGTTACAGCAGTGAAAATGAAATGAAAGTGTTCTATTGCTTTTATGATATCTTTTGCATGTTTTAATTTAATTTTTTTAGTTTCATATTCGTGCATGACAGCGAGGAGCATAGGGATTGCCTGACGGACTTTAAATAATTGAATAGCATCGAATGAATCCTTTAGATCTAGTTCGTGTTTATTCCAGTTTTTGTATGTCGTTTCTTGAATTCCTCTATAAATCTTAGATGAATACAAGATATCATCTAAAAAGGCTTTCGCTTTTTCTTTTTTGATGGTTTTTTTAATGAGTTTAAACAATTTCTTTTGTGTAGTGTACTCATATTTTGATAGCCAGTAATGTAATAAAAAGCTGTCCATATTAATTCCAGCTTGAGACCCTTCAATAATCTCTCTTGATTCTTGCCACTTGTCTTTGGTTATATCTACATTTTTGTTTTTTCTTCTCAAAATCTTTGTGAGATGGTTTTTTACTAGATCGGATACTCTTAGATCTTTTCCTCTTGTGTTTAATGTTTCAAATATTATATAAGCATCGTCTTCGTTGTCTAATTCTACGAAAATTAATTTCAACTTTAAAAGTTTGTTTCGAATTTCAATCAATTTTTTTTTGATTAAATCTTTCTTTTTTTCATTTGAAATTGTCGAGTCTTTTGTAATAGAATCGATAGCATCTTCAATATAGCTTTTTAACAAGTAAAACCCTTTCTCTAGGTTCTTCTCCTCTTCTTTTAGGGGTGTATCGATTTCAGGGTCATCATATTTTTGAATATACTCCTGTAAATAGGGGTATGAAGTTTCAGTTTGCAAGACGTAGTGTTTTTGGTTGTCCAGGTCACTTTTTTCTATTAAATTTTGAGTGCCTCTCGCAAGTTCCTCAAAGCCATGTTTCTTGAAAGATTCTCGTATAACACTCAATAACATAGTTACTGTAGTCAACCTTTGTTGACCGTCGACTAACCCAAACTTGTAATCCTCTAACTTGTAGACAACCATGGATCCAATAAAATAATCTCCCTCATTTTCTGTTATGGTGTCATTCCAAAAATCCTCGATATTTTCTCTGTCCCAAGAATATGGTCTTTGAAATCTCGGTATTTTAAAATACCCTGAGTCAAGTATCTGCTGTATTGTTTTGTCTCCGCTTGTTACTTTCATGTCATTCGAGTTTAGTGATTTTTGAATGTTATATAGACGTTATTTGTTCAGTGTTGCCACCGTAAGGTCGATAAAATCAATATATTGGAAGATTGATCCTATTTACAAAAGAAACTTCATTTGTATGTTTCTTTTGTGAACCGCAAGTGCGTTAGTGCATCGATTAACTAGGTTCAGATTAATTGACAGCTGACCCGGCTGTCAATAATTGCAAAGTTACAAAGGCAGTTGTAAACATAAAATACATTTTCAACATTGATGGCTCATTCTCAGCGAACTCTATGCGTTTTGAGCTGATCTATTTTTTTTTCAGAAGTTTGAATACATCCTTGTATCCAGTTTTTTAGGCACTTAACTTTTATTCGACTTACCATAGCCCTTACGGTAATGGACGCAGTCACCGGCTTCAACCTCCGGGCCGCAAAGGGCCTAGGCAGGCAGGAGAAAGCTTTTGTGAAGTGCCCATTCAAATAACCTCACAACTTCACCCGCAACCCAAACAACACCTCCTGAGGAAGCTCGAATTCTTCTTTTACTTCCCCAGTAGCTTCGTCCACAATGGTCTTGGTTTGGTTGTGTTCTTTCAGGAATTTTTCCCTTTCCTTCTTTTCTTTAGTCAGTTTTTCTATTTGACTTTTCAGCTTAGTCCATTGCTCATCCACCGAAAAATCGATTTTGGTGCGTTTGGAGATGGTCAGGGTCGAAGCGTCGTAGTTGATATTTTTCATGCCTTTTTCAATGGCCTTTTCCAGGGTGGGGTTTTTCAGGTGCCCGATGAGGCTTTTCAAATAGGTTTCGTAGCGCTTGAGTTCTATGTAAACCCTTAGCAGGTCGTATTTCCCGCTTTTCACGATGCTGCGGGCATTTTCTTCTGCCAGTGCTTCGATGTCTTTTTTGTGAAGATGCCACTCCAGGCTGCCCAGTTGTCGAACTATTTTGCTCATGCGATAGGTATTTGGCTGTTGCGATTCCCAAATTTAAGCAGTCATTTGAAAAACCGGACTTTCAGAGGGTGTTTCAATCTTGCAAGTCAATGTTTCAGCACGCCAGGATAATTCGTAAGCGTTGAAAAAAATCACCCCTGCAATCCCCTCAGTCTCTGGCATTCACAACAATCCGCTCTATCTTTCGCTCAACATTTGTGACCAAATAGCAGTGCTATGAGACCATCCGGTTTTGCAGGAGGATTGATCCTTGCAAGTCTTCTCAGTTTTCTCTCCTCAGGGGCCTCAGCGCAGGAGGTGCACCTTCATTACGTCGGTTCCTCCACCATCGGCAATTTCATTTCCGATGCGGATTCGGTGTACGAGGCTGCCTGGTTCGACCTGAACACGGCACCGGAAAGCGCTGGCGGGGAGTTGGCCATTGTGGAGGGGCGCTGCGACCTGGCCGGGGTGGCCAACATTCCTTCGGCAAAAACCCTGCAGCGGGGAGTGGCCAGCGCCCTCATCGGCTGGGATGCCATTGCGGTGCTCACCCACCCGGACAATCCGGTGAACAACCTGACGCTGAGTCAACTGAAAGGAATTTTTACCGGTAAGGTCACCAACTGGAAGGAGCTCGGCGGGCCGGATTTGGAGATTCACCCCTACATCACAGCCGTTGAGTCGGCAACGCACAAGGTGTTCCGTTCGGTGGTGCTGGGCAGTGCTGATTATGCTGGTTGTGAGACCGTGGCCCCCGATGCAGACATCCTGGAACGGCTCCAAAGCGACCCCGGTGGAATCGGCCACCTCAGTTTTTCCTTTTTGACGAAGGAAGAAAAAGTAAAAGTGCTGATGGTGGACGGCCAACCCTTGCGGCTCACCAATCCCGCTTACCCCATCACCCGGCCGCTGTACCTGCTGTGGTGGCCCGGCAGAAGCGAGGTGGCGGCCTTTGTGGACTGGACCTTGTCGGCCGAGGGGCAACGGCTGGTCATGAAGCGCTTCATCGGGGCCCGGGAAGGCACCATCACCGTCAATGATGAAATGGGCAGCCTGGTGGTGTTCACGCCGACTTATGCCGTGGAGGACGGCGGCATTTTTTACTACCCGCATTTGCCTTACGAGATTTACACCAATGACCGCAAGCTGGTTCGGAGGGTGTCCAACCAGTTGAGCCTCAATGACGAAACACCCACACGGGTGCAGTTGCCGCCTGGCAGCTATATCATCCAGACCCGCAACCGGCAGGGCGAAGACCGGGAAGTGTATGTGGTTGTCGAGGCCGGAAAATTGACCAAGGTTGATAGCTGGCAGCCCATTTTACCGAAGGAAGAGCACGGCGGCACCCAAAATCCCGAACTGCGCCAGCTTTCCGATGAACTGCGCCAGTTGGACCGCTACAAGTCGCTGCAACCTTACGGCGATCTGCGGGTAAGGGCCGAGCAGGACTACGGCGCCAACGATAACCGTTTCCGGGGGCGGCTGCGGCTGCGGGGTGGGGTAGGCGCCGTTATCAGCCCTTCGGTAAAAGTGGACGTGCGCCTGGTGACGACTTCCAATCCCGACGACCCCAATTCGCCCTATGCCAATTTCACCGACGGCTTCAACCAGGTGCAACTGGTCATTGACAGGGCCTACCTGCTGTACCAGCCCGTCAGATGGAACCACTTCGGCCTGTGGCTGGGCAAGATGCCCAATGTGCTGACCAACTCAGGCGTGTATTCCGAGTTGACCTGGGACGACGACATCCAACCCGAAGGCGCTGCCCTGACCCTCCGCAATCTTCAAGCCGGTAAAAACAGTCGCATCAGTTTGAGTGGGGGCCTTTTCCAGCTCTCTCAATTCCGCAAATCCGGAAAGGCGCAGTGGATGCAAACGGCTCAGGTGGCCTTGAATACAGCAATGAAAAATGGCTGGGAGCTCAACCTGGCAAGCGATGTTTACCATTTCAGCAATGTGAAGGACAGCGAACTGAACGGCCTCTCCTTTGATGCCAATGCCGGCAACGCTGTTTACACGAAGTGGGAGTTGGAAGGCTCCGACAGTGTGTTGACCACTCGCTACAGATCGGGCTTCACTGTTCTCGACAATTTTCTCCTTCTGAAAATGCCGCTCTGGGGGCAGCCACTTAACCTTAAGTCGCAGTTCATCTACAACCCTTCGGCAAAAAGGGAGAACACCGGCCTGGCGCTGGGATTCAGCTGGGGCAGCCTCAGCGAGTCGGGTGAGTGGCGGATTTACTACCAATACCAGCAAATTCAGCAGGACGCTGTTTTCTCGCCATTTGTCCAGGATGATTTCCTTCGGCAAACCAATTTCAAGGGCCACGTTTTCGGCATAGCCCGGGCTTTCGACAGCAAAATTTCCCTCCATTTCTGGGGCCTGGTCAGCCGAAGCCGGGTTCTCGATTCATCCAGCCAATCCCGCTTCCGGATGGATTTGAATGTGAAGATTTGAGGAACTTAGTCCAACAACTTTGATCTAAGTTACACGGAGGTCCACAGCGAAGACACAGAGAACCACTGAGAAAATCAGCGTAGCACTTTCCCCAACCCTACACTCTACACTCTAAACCCTACACCCTACACCATAAACCCTACTCAACCACCACATTGTCAATCCTGAAAGAAGAGGTCAGGCCGGACGTGCCGCTGCCGACGTATTTGAAGCCGATGAAGACCGTTTCGCCCTGCCAGGGGGAGAGGTCGATATCGCCGGAGGCAACCCATTCGTGGTCGGGGGTGCTTTGGTTGGCCAGGGTGGCTTGCAAGGGCTGCCAGGTGGCCAGGTTGGGATCGCAGACAAAGTCGGTGCTGATCCAGACACTGAGGCCTTCATGGGTCCAGAAAGCCTTGGCGCTGTCGAAAGTGAGCACCTTCGGCGCATCCACGACGATGCCGGGCGTTACCAGCCAACTTTCCATTTCAGGTGAGGTGTCGTTGAAGGCTGTGGCCTGGGTGTAAACATTGCCGTCGAACTCTTTGTAGATCCACAGGCGGGAGCCTTTGGTGGCGATGTTGGTCCAGCCGTTGAGTTCCACGTTGTCGTTGTTGTTGCCGCTTTGGAAATCTTCGTCAATGTCGCTGACGGTCACCGGAGTGGTTCCGGCGCAGGGATCGAAAGAGCAGCGGTCGCCATCCATCTGCAGGTCGTCCAATGAGCGAATGAGGAACTGAAAATCATCCCTGAAAACACTCAGCACCCCTACAAATGTGCCGCCGCCGTTGGGAACCGAAGCTCCCGCAAAGGAGGCATAACCGCTGGTTCTGACGATGACCTGGTTCATGGCGCAGTCTTCCAGGTAGCGGTTGTAGGAAGTGCGGGTCACCGGATCGGCGAAGGTGCGGGAGGTGTCGGCGGTGATGAACTGCACATTGTCCAGTTGGATGAGGGTGCTTACATCGTCGAGGGTCAGATCGGTGATGTTTTTCACCTTCGGGGCTGGCGCCCCAACTTTCTTGCCCTTCACCAGGTGGTCGGTGACGGTGATGATGGGCCCCAGTGAGAGGTCTTCAGTGACATAGCCACCCAGTTGCACCAGGTTGTTGTAGTCGCCCAATACCAGTCCTTTGCATTTCACATAAACCTGCCTTCCAATGGGATAGAGTACATAGCTGTCAGCGATGTCGGTCAGAATTTCAATTCCACCGGTTTCATCCTGCAGCACGAATGACCGGAACCAGTTGCCGGAGGCATCGTCAGCCACCACAACGCCACCAATGATGATGTCTTCATCGATGGTTTCATAACTGCCGGAGCTGTGCAGGGCCTTGAAATCTTTGATGGTCATGGTTGGGTTCAGTCCCGGATCCACACCGTCCACTGGAGGGGTGTCGAAATCTTCGTCCAGGCAGGCCGTAAAGCCCACTGTCAGGATAATTGCGAAGAAAAAAGCAAAGAAATTTCTGGTATTCATCGGTTGAATGTTTTTCTGATGTTGTTTGATTTGGGTTTATGGAGGATTATAGAGGATTATGGAGGATTATAGAGGATTATGGAGGATTATCGGGGTGTTGGGTACGTTGGATGAATCGTACGAGGTAGCGCTTCAAAACCCTGCACTCTCAACTCTAAACCCTACACTTCTAAAATCTCACCGCTCCCATTACAAAGAAGTTGGTGCCGTAGGCATAGAAATACCTCGGACCAAAAACATTGAGGCCGGTGCGTTCCACGTCCTGGCGTTCGAAGCGGAGTTGCTCATAGCCGCCGGTGATGACTTCTGCGTTCAGCAGGTTGGTTACACCGCCGGTGAGGTAGAAAAAGGTGTTCCGGTTGATTCTGAATGACTTGTAGGCGAACAGGTCCACGGTGAAGCGGTCGGGCACCCGGGTCTGGTTGACGATCTGGTTGTAAAACTCAGAACCTTGTTCCAGGCCGAAAACCTGATCGGCCGTCCGGCGTTCCGGACTGAAGTCGATGTAGTTCCTGTCAAAAAAATTCACGGTGATGCTCGCTGACCAATAGTTGGGCGAGCGGTAGTCGAGCCCGAGGCTTGCGGCCGTTTGCGGCGTGCCGGGCACGTAAAAGTTTTTGATGTAAATGGTGCCACGGTCCTGGATGATGCCATCGTCATCCTGGATGAAGATGCCGTTCGGCCGGGAGGTGTAGATGTACTCGCCGATGCTGGCGGCTCCGTTGAGCGTGAGGGTGGGAGAGAGCTTGGCAGAGAGTGCCAGCTCCACCCCGGCGTGGCGGCGGTCGAGGCCAGTGAGGATGTAGGTTCCGAAATTGGAGATGTCACCCGGCAGGAAAAAGCGGTTGATCTTCAGGGCATCGTTGATCTGGGCATAGAAGAAGGTGGCCCGTGCTTTTACCGAAGGAGAGCGAAGCTGGTAGCCACCCTCGGCGGCGTAAACCTTCTCATTGGTCAGTCCCGGCACCAGTTGGTCCCGTTGGCGGGGTGAGGCATAGGCATCTCTCGGGTTTGGCGGACGGGTGATGAAAGCCAGGTTGCCATAGAGGTAATTCCGGCCGTCGATTTTGAATGTCATTCCACCTTTGATGCCCACGTTGCTGAACTCTTGTTTTTCAGACTCGCCGTAGGAACTGTCGGGAAAGCGGCCCGTGCGGTACTTGCCCTCCCGCCAAAAAGTTGTTTTGGAGAAGGAGCCCGTTGCGAAGAAATCAATTTTGCGATAGCTGAACTGCCCTTGCAGCCAATAGCCGTTTTTGCGGGCGTTGATGTCGTAGTCCCAGCCGTAGGTGTCACCTTCTCTGACCACCACTTCCGGGTCGTTCAAGTTGTTCTTCGCAAAATCGATATCGAATCCTTCTTCCAGGGCAAAGCGGTTGAGGTTGACGTAGTAATCACCGCCCAACAGGTCTGTCAGTTCCCTGAAATAATGGGTGCTTTCGTTTTGGTACTGCACACCGAAGTTCAGTGTCAGGTGGTCAGAAACAACATTCTGGTAAACGGTGTTGGCGTTTATTTTCCGTGTGTCAGAGCGGTTGTTGGCAATGACGTATTGCGACCAGATGCCCGGGGTATCTTCCCAGCTCTGGCCGTTCATGGCGTTGGCTTCGTAAAGCTGGTCCCACTGAATTTGCAGCAGGTCGGGGTTGTTTTGGTAGAGTGCAGTCAGTTCATCAGCCACAGCGCTGCTTTCCAGCGCAAAGTAGCTGGGCAACTTCCGGTAGTAATCCGCACGGGGATCGGGGGCATTGAACCAGTCAATACCAGAGCGGCCGTAACGGCCAAACTGTGTGCCGACCGTGGTGATCAGGGAGGCATTCTCGGTCATCTGCCAGTCGTGTCTCAGAATGACCAGCGGCTGGTGGGCATCAATAACCCTTGCATTGCGCTTTTTGCCTTGCTGGTAGCCCCAGTTGGGGTTGTAAAAGTTGGTGCCGGCCAGGTCGTTCACCTCTTCGGTACCTGCTCCCTGCTGGCCCCGGCGCACTGGAGCTCCCAGCGTGGTAAGGTTGAGCAGGTGGCGCTTGCCCAGCTTCCTGTCAACAGATGCAAACCAGGCCCATGCGTCGTAAAAGGTTCCGGGAACGTAGCCCTCTTTGGCCAGCCGGCGGCTTCCCGAAAACGAAAAGGCCCAGCCTGATGGCTGCATTCCGGTGCTCCAGGTACCCATCCAGCGGTGCGAGTAGCTGCGGTTTGAAAACAGGTATGAAAAGCGGCGTTGTTTGCGCTGTTCGCTGGCGCGGGTGTCAAAAGCCGTCACACCGCCCAGTCCGCCAAAACTGTAGGCATTGGCGCTGAGGTCAATGGTGCTTTCCCGGTTGCGGGTTACGTCGTTCAGACCACCCCACACGCTCCAGTAAACGGCGTCGTTGTCGAGGTTTGTCACGGGCATGCCGTTGAAAAATACCTCGGTCTCGTTGCGGTAGCCCCGGATGTCGAAGCCGCCGTTGCTGAGGTTGAAGGCAGCCGCAGAGATGAAAGGATCTCGTGAGGCGGAAAGGATGCCGCTGATGTTTTCACTCTCGATGTCTCCCTCATCTTCGCCTTCCGGCAATGTGATGACGGGTATGCGGTCTTCACCCGTGATCTGGTTCAGGTCCAGCGCTTCCGGTGTGAGGAGAATGCTGCCCAGGTCCATTTCCTTGTTTGCCGTCGGCAAAATGGTGAGGGTGTTATCCCGGTACCCTGGGGCTTTGAAGTTCACCTGCAAGTTTTGCCCGTCGGCCTTTACGGCCAACTCAAAGCTGCCGTCAGCTGCAGTGTAGGTCACGGCAGCGCCCACCGTCACTTCCACGGCTTCCACTGCCAGTCCGCTGTTGGCATCCAGCACCTGACCTTTCAGGGTAATGACTTGTGAAATTGCGTAAGCCGAGAAAAGGAGGGTAAATAAGAGCGTAGCGTAGATTCGTTTCATGCTTCTGTTTTTCGGACGGCAAAGGTAGCACGATCGGGCACAGATTCTAAGCTTGTTGAGAAAAATTAACCGATGGGTAAAGTGTGGGACAATGTTGTTTGTACCGCTTGTTATCGGAGTGATGAATAATGTGTGGGTGATGACCCTGCTTTGTCCAGGGGTAACAGCTATGGGCATGAAGATTTGATGCTCTCAAGCCTCCGGATCAGTTCGTCAATGTTCAAATCGTGCTCATCCAGAAATCGAAAGAGGATGGCTCCACTGGGAAGGAAGACCACATAGTTTTCACCGAACCCAAGCATATAAGTTGCATTGACTGTACACCTGTCAGTACGGATGCTTTTAACCCAAAAGGAATGGCGATACCAAGTTCCACGAAAATCGCCATTGGTGCTATAGCCGCTCCAATCGGTTTTTCCCATGGCTTCCAGAACTCTTTGTCTGTTCAGCAATTGCACGCCATTGTGGCTTCCGCCATTCTGGAACAAAAGCGCAATTTTGGCTGCCTCGTCAATGGTGGGCAAAGCTCCAAGTGCCAATATTGGAATCGCATCTTTATCATTTTCCTCGATGGTAAGTAACAGGCTAAAGTGACCAGCTCCAATTGGTGTCAGGACGTTTTCACGCACCAAATCCCAATAATTGACATCCTCTCCCTCATGCGCTTTGACGAATTGCTGAAGGGCGTAGGAAAGTACAAACAAATTGGCCGAAGCGTAATTGAATTTTTCACCGGGAGCTTCCGGTGAATCACCCAATTTCGCAATGCTGTTAATAATATCCTCTGCAGATTCATGTGCAATGACGGTGCTGAAAAAATGCTCCAGCCTTTCGCTGCCTACGGTTCCTGTTACCATATTCAGTGTGTGGCCAAAGGTCACGCCCTGCCAACCGGGGTGTTCTGCCAAAGCAGGCACATAATCAGAAATATGAGCTTCAAAAACACCATCCGGGTACCTTTCTTCAAAATACATTAGAGCCAATGCCCCCGCCATGCTTTTGGTGACGGAGTACAAGCCATGGCGCATTTCTTCAGGATAAGGGTATAGCCCGTGTCGTGTTTTTGGTGGATGCAGGTAGAGGCTGCTATCTACCCAAACGGCACCCAGACTGGTAGGTGCATTGGTGTGAATCATTTTCTCAAAATATCCGGCCAGTTGTCCCTGCCGGTCAATTTCCGACAGGGGGAAGATAGGCAACCGGTTTTCCAATTCCAACAGGTGATTTTCAATTATATGGGCTGAATCATTTAAAAGCTGAGGAAAATACCGGGCGGGCAGTGTGCCGTTGATATTACCAAGCTGTTTGTCGTCAATATCGGCAGTTTCCTGGCTGCATTGGATGCATATTGAACTGATGCTGTCTGCCTTGTAAACAAAGGTGGCTACACAGTTTCTAGCCTGGCCTGCCCAACGGTCGGTCAAGGTAAGTGGAAAAGAGGCCCTATCCCAAGCCCCGTCTTCCTCCTCATGCCATACCTTTCCCGCACCTGCAATGACATCCCAATAGCTTTCACTTTGCTTCCTCGTTATAATTTTATCCTTAATGCGAGGTACCAGCATTCCATTGGCTGAAATAAAATCAAGCTGGATTGCAGGAAAAATATTTTCTCCAGGGTAGTAGGCTTTTTCTTTTGGAAAATTCAACCCGGATTCAGCAATGCTAATACGACCCGAAAAAGGTAAATGGGCTTCAGTACCCCATGAGGGCCTGGTAAAATAACTCATGTCTAAAAATTCCTGATGCCGGCCTTGTAGCAGTTCCTGACTTGTTAAAGATGTTCGTGGTTTGGTGATCGCCGGTCCATCCCACTCAAGCGGTTTGTTGTGGCAGCAGAGAAAAAGAGAAGAGATTGCGAAGAAAAGGAAGAATCGTTTCAAATGTGGTGTTTGGTTGGAGTGAATTCTAAATCTTGATCAGCCCAAAAGTAGGATTATCCCGAAAGCTACAACTGCGTTTGGTATCAACCCCGGTATTACATAGACAATTGGATTCTGGTTTTCTTTGAAATGAGAAAAAGAGGTCATTTTGACCGGAAATTTGTTTCTATTATTTCCGCAAATATGCCGTTTTGGAGAAACTCACCATGGCAGTTTCAGTGCCATTACCTCCTGTTCGTAAAAGGCCTCCAATTTATGTATTTCCTCAAGGGTGAGCGGCTTTTCAAGACTTCTGAGGTTTTGCTTTAACTGGTCAATGCTCCCGCATCCGGGAATCACGGTTGAGACAGCATCATAACCAAGGCAAAAAGCAATGGCTTTTTGTGGCAATTCATCCCCGGTTTGCAGTATGCGTTTGACCTGCTCAACCAACCTGGCTCTTGTCTTGATGTCCTCCCGGGTCCAGCGGCTGCGGACTCCTTCAAATGTACTGTTTTCATGGTATTTGCCTGACAGCCAGCCAGAATCCAAAGGAATTTTTGCAATGACCCCTGCCTGCTTTTCCTGCACGAGATCGAAAGCCGAAGATACCTCCTGGTGCAGGATGTTGAAAAAGGCTTCCACCACTTTTGAATTGGTGGTGTTCAGCAATAACCTCATCTCATGTGGAGTGTCCACGGAGGCCCCGTAAGCCTTTATCTTTCCTTCTTCCACCAGCTTTTCGAGTACCTCGTAATGATCGGTTTTGTTTCCATCGAGGAACTCCATTGGCGGGTTGTGCAGGATCAGGGAATCCACGTAGTCCGTTCCCAATCGCTTCAAACTACCCTCCAACGAACTGCGAATGGCATCAGAACGGAAATTGAACTGACCTGTGTGGCTGTGCCCGAATTTGGTGTTGATGACAAGCTTGCTCCTGTCGAATCCTTTCAGGGCTTTGCCAAGCCGTTCTTCGCTTGTGCCCAGTCCGTAGTTGGGCGCAGTGTCAAAGAAATTAACCCCTTGTTCCAAAGCATGCCTGACCAATGCAATGGCTTTCTTTTCGGTCATGGATTTCCATCCCGAATTGATACCCAACTGCCAGGTGCCTAAACCAATGGCCGAAACTTTGGGAAGAGTGGGGGTGAGGGGGCGGTAGTTCATGGAAAAGAGGAGGTTGAATTTTCTGCTTGTTGATGCTTTGAAAAATTTTGGCAGCCATTCCAAAAAATCGGCTCTGAGTTTACCGAAGGAAAAGTATAGAAAAACTGGATGTGAGGATGAAAGTCCTGTTTCACTTCGCAAATCAAATCGTTACAAAATTGCTGAAGTGGTGCGGATCCTGCAGTCTCTACCGAATAGACATAGCACTCAGCTGATCATGGTGGTGCCTCACGGCTCTATCTTTATGTTTCTCAATTGTTCCGCTTTCGATGCCAGGCTGTTGTAATAGGAGTAAAGGGTGTCGAGGTCACCTGGTTGGAAATCCTTGAACTCTCGATGGGTTTTGTAAAAGGCATTCAGTTTGTTCAGCATGCCAAGGTATTCGTCCCGGATGTTTCTAACTTGTTCTTTGTTTTTGCCAGTGGAGTAAAGCGAACTGAGCAGGTTGAAGTACTGAACGCTTGCCAGACTAGCTTCGCCGAAGTTTCTCATATTCCTGTAAAAATCGTTTTTCGAGATCAGTGCGATCGTGTCGGGCCGCAGGTATTTGTCGATCGTTTCCATGTTGTGAGTATAAATAGCCATGAGATCGCTGCACGCCTGGTCAACCTGGTAGCTGACGTTGTTGATGAATTCACTGTGGCCACTATCATCCTTGCAGCCGAAGAGGGAACTAATTGCAAGGATAACAATGAAAAAAATGATGTGCTTTTGTGGTGTACTGCTATACAACATACCTGGCAGGTTTAGAGAACAGAAAGTCCATTTCAGAATGTCATTTCACATTGGAGCTCATTAAAAATCCGGTGTCCAAATGTGCAAACAGGCCTTTATGCCGGAGCATTATTATTATTCAAAGTTAAAGCCAAAGCATGAAGCCAAAGAATTTTGGTTGATCTGACTGCACCCATTTCTATACCCAAGTCGAAGTGGTTTGGGAAAATTCAAGCCTATCATTCCTGAGAGTATGGAGAGTTTGTGCGGCGTACGCCGCACAAACCACTTCGTTTTGAGTATACAAAGGTGACCGGAGCAGCCGGCGTACTCTCCACCCCCTTCATGGAATTCCTACATTTGCAACTCTTTACTGAAAACAAGCCTGCATGAGACAAACTATCTTTCTTTTCCTTTTTCTGGTTCTGGCACTGATGGTCCGCGGGCAGGAGCAGCAGTACAAAGTGGCCTGCATTGGGTTTTACAACTTTGAAAACCTGTTCGACACCCTGGATACCCCGGACAAATTCGATGAGGAGTTTACGCCGCAGGGCACCCGGTTGTGGGATGGTGAGAAGTACAGTGAGAAGCTCCACAACCTGGCCCGTGTTGTTTCTGAATTGGGTACGGATTTGACACCTGACGGACCGGCATTGCTGGGTGTTGCGGAAATTGAAAACCGGCAGGTGCTGGAAGATTTCGTGCGGGAGCCTGCCATTGCGAAGCGAGGCTACGAAATCATCCATTATGAGAGCCCCGACCGGCGGGGGATCGATGTGGCGCTGCTTTACCAGCCCAAGTACTTTACCCCGCTGGGCAGCCACCCGGTTCGACTGAACATCAAAAACGAAAACGGGGACACTGTATATACCCGGGAAATCTTGTATGTCACCGGCCTGCTGGATGGGGACACCTTGCATGTGCTGGTAAACCACTGGCCCAGTCGCCGCGGGGGTGAAAAAGCAACCCGGCCCCTCCGCAATGCAGCGGCGATGCTCAACAAAAATGTGCGGGATTCACTGATTGCCCGGAACCCGGCTGCCAAAATCATCGTGATGGGCGACCTGAACGACGATCCCACCAGCCCCAGCGTGGCCAAAGTGCTGTTGGCGAAGCCGAAGAAGAACCAGTTGCGGAAAGGGGATTTCTTCAACCCCTGGCATGCCTTTTACAAACGGGGCATTGGTACTCTGGCCTACCGGGATGCCTGGAGCCTGTTCGACCAGATCCTCATTACCGAAGGCTTGGTGAATCCTGAAAATCCCGGCTATCATTTCTACAAAGCCAAGGTTTTTAACCCCACCTACCTGGTGCAAAAGACAGGGCAGTACAAGGGCTATCCATTCCGGACTTTTGACTTCGACAATTACATCCACGGGTACTCTGACCACTTTCCGGTTTGTATATATTTGCTCAAACCGCTCGACTGACCAAAGCGGAACGCAGTGAATACAAACCGCCAACCATTGGAGCTGAACGCAGATTTCAAGTATGCGCTTGATCTGCTGGAAAAAACCGACCGCAGCCTTTTCCTCACGGGAAAGGCCGGCACCGGTAAATCTACTTTTCTCCAACTTTTCCGACGGACGACGAAAAAGAAAACCGTTGTGCTGGCTCCCACAGGCATTGCGGCACTCAATGTGCAAGGGCAAACCATCCACTCCTTTTTCGGCTTCCCGCCCAGGGTCATTTTACCGAAGGACATCAAAAAAAGCGGTTACCGCAAATGGTTCAAGAAAATCGAGGTGATGGTCATCGATGAAATCAGCATGGTGCGAGCAGACCTGTTGGATGCCATTGACCGTTCATTGCAAATCCACCGTGATAACCTGCTGCCGTTCGGAGGTGTGCAGGTGGTTTTCATCGGCGACCTGTTCCAGTTACCCCCTGTGGTCTCTACCGATGAAGAGCGGATGATGCTGGAGGCCCGTTACGATTCGCCCTATTTCTTTTCTGCCCATGTGATGCAGAACGTGGATATGGAAAACCTGGAACTCCGCAAGGTTTACAGGCAGGACAACCGGCATTTTCTCCGCCTGTTGGATGCCGTGCGTCTCAACCAGGTGGATTGGGAAGATCTGGAGGATCTCAATTCCCGTTACCAGCCGGCCTTCAAGCCCACCAAATCTTACATCACGCTTTCGCCATACAACAGGGTGGTGGACCGGATAAATCAACGGGAGCTGGCGAACCTTTCCACCCCTGAGTACATCTTCAGCGCAAAGGTGGAAGGCAGCTTCGACCCTCGCCTTTACCCTGCCGATTTTGAAATGCACCTGAAAGAAGGTGCCCAGGTGATGTTCATCAAAAACGACCCTGAAGGCGAATTTGTGAACGGCACCATAGGGGAAGTAGTCCATCTGGACCATCAGAAAATTGTGGTGGAAGCCAACGAGGGCGAAAATACCAAAACCATCGTTGTGGAACCGGCCACCTGGGAGGTGTTGAAATACCGTCCGAAAAAGGGCAATCCGGAAGAATTGGAAACCGAAGTGCTGGGCACTTTCACCCAATATCCGCTCAAACTGGCCTGGGCGGTCACCATCCACAAAGCGCAGGGAAAGACCTTCGACAAGGTGGTGATTGACATGGGGCGGGGCGCCTTCGAATTTGGTCAGGCCTACGTTGCGCTCAGCCGCTGCCGGACCCTGGAGGGCATTGTGCTGCATCAGAAATTGCGGCACGAGGACATCCGGGTGGATGAGCGCATCGTGGACTACTACGAAACCCACATCCTCAACTGACACCATTGAACACTAACCTAAACCTGGCGGCAGTGTCGCCACAAACCACATTTTTCCATGAAGATACGTCTGAGCTTTATCGTGATGTTGTTCGCCGTTCTTTTCGCTTCGCAAAACTCGATGGCGGCTATCCGTTCTTCGGCGGTGCCTGCGGAACACCAATCCACTGAATTGTCAGGGCAGCTCGAGAAAAACACCTCTGTCAAGAAGACCGGGAAGTGGCAGGCCAAAAAAGAACGCTGGAAAAAGAAGTTTGAAAAGAAAATGGCCAAATGGACGAAAAAGGCCAAAAAACACAAAAAGAAGCGTGGGACTCTGTTCGACAGCAATTACCTGACGCTCTGCGTCATCCTGTTCCTTGCCGCAGTCGTTTTCTTCGCAATAGGAGGGGCCATTTTCAACATCTTCGGCTCGGTCTCAGCCCTCGCAGCAGCCATTTTCTTCGTGCTGTGGTTGTTGGAATACACGGGGAATCTGTGATTTTTTTTGAGGAATCGAGGAACTGAGTCCCCTGCAAAAAGTCCGATTGATTAATTCCATTGGGAATTTTAATCATTTATCTGCCGGACGGAGTCCGGCGGGAGGAGGCACCGGACATCCCGAAGGAATTTCGGGAGGCGCCAGCAACCACGCTGGTTCCGGACTCCGTCCGGGACCACATCTTGTCGGACTCTGTCCGACCTTTGTTCAGAAAGAA
>PAAY01000062.1 GCA_002698985.1 Saprospirales bacterium
AATGAGGGAAATCATTGGTAATCAGTGTATTCACCCCCCTGTCCCCCCTCAAGGGGGGAGGAGGGCTAGCAAAGGTGAACAGCCTTGTAACCATCGATAATTCAAGAATTCAGGGGAGGTTAATTCTTAAATGAACAATCGATTCCTTAAAAAAAGACTTTTTGCAGTGCACTCAGGAAGTGATCCGCCAGTTGGCGTATGAAGAACTGAGGGCACTTTTCGAAGTGCCCTCAGTCGTTGGGAGAGGTTAGGTGTGAACTTCTCTCAACTTCTCTAAACCCCTCTCAACGAGTCCCGGTCAGACGTTGCGGTGCAAGGTCTCTACTAGAACATTACGCCTATTCTCAGGATGATGTGGCTGGTATAGCCTTTGGAATCGTCGTCAGAAACATCGCGGGTGACATCGGTGAAGATGCGCTGGTAGTTGATGCCGCCGACGAGGGAGGCGTTGGGGCTGAGTTCGTACTCAACGCCACCGCCGAGGCCCCATGACAGGGCGAGGGCACCGACTTCTTTCTTGATGATGATCTTGTCTTTATTGGTGCCGGGCTGCATAATGGCGCCTCTGGCCTGTGAACGAAAGCCCAGGGTAAGTACCGGGATTTCAGCCCAGTAGCGCAGGTAGCCAAAGGAATTGGTCCTGAACTTCAGACCGAATGGAATTTCAACGTACTGGATGTTGTACTTCAGGTCAACGCCCGTGAAAAAAGTTGGATTAACGCCCTGGGGCAGCTCTGAGCGGGTCCAGATCTGTCCGCCCTGTTCGTGGCGGAGGGTTCCGCCGCTGTTAAAGGCAAAACCAAGTCCTGTAAAAAAGGCGTAGTTCTCCTGAAAATACATCTCTGCAATCATGCCGAGTTTCAGACCCAGGTTGGTGCCGTTGCTGTTGATCTGGTTGTCGTCGGTGGCCATGAAGGAGAAGCTCGGACTCACCTGGAATCCCAGCCGCAGATCACTTGACTGGGCATTGAGCAGCGCTCCGAAGAAGAAGCAAAAAGAGGTGATTGCAACAATTTTTTTCATCAGTTAATGAGTTAGGTTTTTGTGATTATCCGCCAGGGTTACGGGACTGAATTCCCGTTTACTCCGGTGATGCCTGATTCAGCTACTTTTGCGGCCGCTCCCGGCAAAACCGGAGATTCAGCCTTTTGGACAAATTTTTCTAAACTCGTCACAAGAAAACCATCAGCATGTTCAGAAAACACCTGATTAACGTGAAAAACCCACTGTTTCTTTTGCTGATCCTGATTGCACTGACGCAGGCATGTGAGTGCGGCAAAGGTAAAGATATTCCCGACGTGAGCAGCGTGGAAGCCGATGTGGAAATCAAGCGTTTCGAGCAGGACCTTTTCAATGCTGACACGCTCAACTTCGGCGCTGCCCTCCGCACCCTGGAACAGCAGTATCCTGAATTTGGCGACATCTTCTTCAACCAGATCATGGGGGCCAATGATCCCCGCATTGCGCCGCAGGGCGCCGAAGAATACATCGAAGGTTTCATCACCGACGAGCGGGTACGCAAGCTCTACGACACAGTTCAGGTTGTATATCCGGACCTGGAGTGGTTTGAAAAAGACATCGAGCAGGCCATCAGATTTTACCGGTACTATTTTCCGGAACAAACCCCGCCAAAAGAGGTGGTCACCTACGTGTCTGAATACACCATTGCCGGGTTCCTCTACGGCGACAACGACATTGCTGTGGGACTCGATTTCTTTCTTGGCGAGGACTACCCTTACCTGCTTTACAACCCCGGCAACCCAAATTTCTCAAAGTACCTCACCCGCACCTACAACAAAGACCACCTGGTCATGCGCTGTGTGAAACTGCTGGTACAGGACCTCCTCGGCGAGACCAGCGGCACACGGATGATTGACCACATGATACACACCGGCAAAGAGCTATACATCATGGAACAGCTGCTGCCATACAGCCCCGACACGGTGATTTTTGAATTCTCAAAACCGCAGCTGGACTGGTGCCGTGACAATGAGGCCAACCTGTGGGCCTATTTTCTGACGGAAAACCTGCTTTATTCTTCCGACTGGGGCAAGTTCAGGAAATACGTGGAATACAGCCCTAACTCCCCGGGCATGCCAGACGAAGCACCCGGCCGCACCGGCTCTTACCTGGGCTACAAAATCGTGCAAGCCTACATGGAGCGCAATCCCGAAACCACCCTTCAGCAATTGATTGAAATGGAAGATGCCCAGGCGATTGTGGAGGGGGCGCGATTCAAGCCATCGCGGTAGTGTAGAGTGTAGGGTGTAGGGTGTAGAGTTTAGAGTGTAGGGTTTAGGGTTTAGGGTTTAGAGTGTAGAGTTTGGGAGCGTGCTAGCCCTTTCATCCCTCATCCCTCATCCCTCATCCATAAATCTCTCATGCTCCGGCAAGTGCCCCCTGCTGGCGTGTGTTTTCCCGGGGCTGGCGTTTCACGCGGCTGTACAATGAGTACTCCGGATTGGTGATGAATTCCCACATCAGCTTTGACCAGGATGGGTGCGATTTGAGGGTGTCGTAGTACTCCGGAGCTATTTTGCGGAGCTCTGTCAGTTTGTTCCAGGGTATTGAAGGGAAATCGTGGTGCTCCACATGGTAGCCGATGTTGAGGCCTATCTTGTTGATGGGACCGTAGTAGCTGTAGGTTTCCTGGTCGGGATCGAGGGTGTAGTGCTCCTGTATCCAGCGGGCGCCGAGGGGATGGAAGCCGAGAGCAAACATCATGGACATGAACAGGTAGAACAAGGCATTCCAACCGAAGAAATACACCATTGCGAAGTCGAAGAGGAACACAGCTGCGATGTTGATGTACATCCAGGTGGTCCAGGTATTCACCTTGTTGAGTCGGAAAGCGCGATAGATCTGGAAGACGGGAAAGAGCGCCAGCCAGATGGCTTTGAGCACGGAGTTGTTGCCCACGAGGCGTGCCTCCCAGGGTGAGGGCAGGTCGGCGTCGAGTTCCTCGTCACCCATGTAAGAGTGGTGCTTGAGGTGGAAGGTGGAAAAGGCACTGGCACCCGGCACCGTGTTTGGCAGATCGGCCAGAATGAGGCAAAGACGATTTGCCAGGCGGTTTTTGAAAATGAGGTTGTGGGTGGCCTCGTGGATAATGGCGTAAAGCGGATGTGTCAGGAATGCTCCCACGAAATAGGCCACCAGGAGGCTCAGCCACCAGTACTGCTCAAAACCCAGCCTGCCCAGCCAGGCAGCGATGGCAACCTGAGAGGCAACCAGAAATAGCAGGATGAAAAAAGTATTCGGATTGCGACCGATGAGGTTCTTGATCTGCGGGTATTTGCGGAGGATTTCAACTGCACGCTGCTGGTGCGGTTGATTGGCCGTGGAGAAATAAAAATTGGACTGGCCCATTTTGTATTGTGCTTATTGGTGAAGTGTGTAAGAGCAAATTGAATAGAAAACAGCAGCAAATATAGACGCTGGCTTTTGCATTGAGCCCTTTTTGCCGAAGGAAAGCGGCTGGTGGCTCATCTTGCTTCCGGGCGTGTGACCGCCGGAGGCAGTACATCGGGCGTTGTATTGGGAAAGAAGCGGTCAGTTTTTGATGCGTTCGAAAACGGGGCGGCCGGTGAGCATGTCGGTGCCGTGGAGGTCCACATGGAAAACTTTGGGCCAGGTGCCCGAGTTGTCGGCATAGACCCAGATGTAGTCGAGGCGAGCGTATTTGCCGTCGATGGTAAGGGTTGCCACGGGCTTGCCGCTGCTGTCTTTGTGGAGGTGGATCTTTCTGCCATCCCAGGCTGTGAGGGTCACCCAGTAGGATCCGTTCTTTTTGTCCCGTTTTGCGTTGTAACCGTAGGCAAAGGTGCGTTGCAACCAGGTGAGTTCTTTTCGTTCTCCGGTGGAGCCATAGCGCAGCCAATAAGCATCGATGGGGTCTGACTGAAAGCTGCCGTCAGCATTCAGTTTTGCATCATAGACGATGGTGTTCTGGTTGAGGTTCCGCTGGATGAAAAAGAGGCGGTTTTTGGTTTTCGGAGGAGTTTTGTAATGGGCCGGTCGCCCGTTGGGCAATGCAGGCACGTCGGTAGCCGCAGTGCTTTGTGCCTGCCCTGGTGTTGCCCGAAGGGCGAGGAAAACGAGAAAAAAGAGGACAGTTCTGATCATTGCTTTTCCAATTGTTTTTTGCTGTAGAGCAACCTTCTGATGGCAGTGAGGTTGGTGAACACGGCCAAAAACACAATGGGGAGTGTAAAGACCGAGATGGTTTCGAAAACCGGTATGGGCCACCAGGGTTTCACGATGCGGATGTCGTTGCCGACGGTTGCGGAGAAAATGCCGCAACCAATGGCCGCCAGCCCAATGATGATGACTCGCTCGGGGCGTTGCATCATGCCCACATCGGCTTTGACACCAAGGCTCTCGGCCCGGGCCCTGATGTAGCTCACCATGATGGAGCCGATCATGGCGATGAAGGCGAAAAGCGAACTGAGAAAGTAGTTGTGTGCAACGAGGTACCAGCAAATACCAAGAAACATGATGAGTTCGCTGTAGCGATCGAGTACGGAATCGTACAATGCGCCAAAGGATGTGCTGTTGTTGCTCACCCTGGCCAGCCGGCCGTCAATCATATCGAAAAGCCCGGCTAGCAGGATGACCACCCCAGCCCAACCGATGTAAGAGTGGTCGTTGCGCAGGCCTTTTTCGGCTCCGTAAATAAAAATGCCTGCAGCAAGGGCATTGATCAGCAGGCCGATGGTGGTAATGGTATTGGGGCTCACCTTCCAGCGCACCAGCAGGTTGATCAGCGGGTGGATGACCTTGTAAACAAGTGGCTGTCCGTATTTCTTCAGAAGGTTTTCGCTCATGCTTTGATGGTTGAACCGTGTGATTTCGTCAGCAGGGACTATGCCCTGCCTGCCTGGTTCTCAGCGAATAAAACTGGTTGCAAAAGTAGGTACTTAGCTTTTGATTGAACCGTGCCCGCTCAAAACTCCACAGCTACCTTCATCCTGAGGCCCATTCCTTTCACGCCAAACATGTAAGGCACATCCGGATTGTCGAGATAGGTCAGGCGGCGCACCACATCGAAGCGCACAAACTTTAGGATATTGGCAACACCCACGCTGGCTTCCATGTAGGGTTTGCTGTCAAGGGTGTAGGTGATGGAGTTGCCCTCATTGTTTCTCAGAAATTGGAGCAACTCCGGGTTTTTGTTAGGGTTGTTGGCATCACTGAGCCTGCCGTAAACACCTTTGAAAGTGATTACTTCACGCAGTTTTGCCTTGCGCAACAAGGGTATTTTGTTGAAGATGAATCCATTGAAAAAGTGCTCGATGCTCAAGAAAGCATACTTGTCGGCAGCAAATTCCTGGTAATTCATCAGGTTAAAAGCTCCTGTGCGATAGGCAAAAGATTGGTTGGCCCGTGGAAGGTGCAGCAAGAAGTACGGCACGCCATTGCCCCAGATTTGCCCAACCTCTGTTTCAAAACGCATGGTTCCGAAGAAGGAGAAATAAAAGCGCTTGAAGATGTTCAGCGATGCTTTCTGGTAGCTGTAATCACCGCCCAGCCAGTCTTTAAATCCTGCTGCCAGTTTCAGGGTGAATACCGGATAACGGTTGTAAATAGGTACCCGGTAGCTGCGGCCCTGGAGATACTGCTCGTTGGGAGCGAAGCGCATCTGCAGGCTGAGTTCGCTGGTGGTTATTTCTGGCAAACTGGTCAGTTCCTGGGTTTCAGGATCGTAATAATCAAAACGGAAAGTACCAACCGGTTGATGACGGGTATTGTCAAACACGAGGTCCCAGGACAGGTTGTTTTCCAACTCGAGGAAGTACTGAAGCTTGTACCTGTCCACCAGGGTCATCCTGGAAGTGGAGCCCCGTTGGAAGGAGATGAAAAAGTTATCCGTGCTGGTAAAGCGAAGGTACTGCCCAACTAGGTTGACTTCGTGCTGGTAGAAAATTCGGAAGAAGTGCTTTGGATTGCTTTTGAAATCATCCCGGAAAGAGTACAGCAGCGAACCGCCGTATTTGAATTCCTGGTCTTTGAAGCCATAAGCCACCAGCCCGGCCAACGACAATTTGGGATGAAACTTCAAATTTGTTTCCCCGCCAAATTTTACCCGGAAGCCCTCTACATCATTGAAGCTGTAGAATGAACCGATTGGCCCCATGTCGAAGGCGCCAAAGGCCTTGTATCCGGTAAACGCCAGGGTGAGAATATCCATGGCTGTGCGGAAAGCCGGTGCTTTCTGGAGGGTGTCTATCATCTCATAAATGCCCTCCTCTTGATGACTGAGTGTGTCGTGCCGGGCCTGTTGCCAGAATTCATCATCCTTTTCATAGGCATCTTTGGCGGCGATTACGTTTTCAGTGCCGGCATACAGCTTTTCCTCCCGTGGTGTATTGAAAATGTAATTCTTGTAAGAGACTGTTCTGGTTCCGTAAATGCCCGTTCCTTTTTTGAAGAGGCCAAAGTCAATTTTCAACTGGTCTTTGGTCATGACCATGACGCCGTCTTTGCGCTCGAATTCCTGTAAAAGATTTAGGTCGTGCACAAAGTTGACGTTGATCTGGCGGGTAATGCCCAGGTCGGCTTTTATCAAGGCATAAGTTGAATCCTTGGTGATGAAGAGATCACCCTTGAAGGCAATGTTCTGGTTGTTCACCGGCATGAAGGAGATCTTGTTGCAGGGGATGCCATTGACAGCTGCAGTAGTATCAACCAGGTAAAAACGGTAGTAGGTATTGGCCAGAGGGTTCAGCGGGCTCATGAACGGCAGGTCGAGCAAGCGGATGTTGTCGTCGTAAATGTTGACATTCTGGTACAGCACATCCATCATGGTAGTAAAGTCTTCCAGGTCGATGTAATCCTGGATGCCGGTAACCTTCACGCCCTGGCGGTATTCTTTTTTGCTTTCGGGTTCCTTGCGGTAATAAACTTTGGCCGCTGTTTCCTGAATAAAGAAAGGCAGGAAAGGTTTTCCGTTGAGGTCGGAAGTATCTACGTAGTCAAAAATGAACTGGAACTTCTTCATGGTCCGGCGCTTTTTCAGCTTTTCCGGATCGAAGTTGTTCAGGTCGAACTGAATCTTCTCGTATTTGTCGAACTCATAGAAATCGAGTGCTTCCAGCCTGTTTTTGTCTTTGTTGGCAATCACCTTTTTCATGATCTCCACAGCCGGATTGCCTTTGCGCTTGTACCCTTTTCTTTTGGCCTTGATTTCAACGGTTTGCAGGCTGAGGGCAAAGGGAACCAAAGCCACATTGACTACCTGCCGTTCAAATTTGGTGATCGGAAGTTTTTGAGACTGATATCCAACGTAAGAAATGATAATGGAATCAGTGGCCCATTTTGATTCCAGCACGAAAGAGCCGTCGAAATCCGAGGTAGTTCCTATGGAGGTATTGACGAAGGCTATGTTTACGAGCGGAAGTGGTTCTTTGGTCTCAGCATCGATGACTGTACCCTTGACGACAGTCATCTTCTGGGCCGAAACAGAAACAGCTGCGACGATCAGGAACAGTAAAGAAAGAAAAGTTTTCAGCTTTGTCAGGTGCATGGTTAATGCGATTGTTCTTCGGTAACTATAACTTGTGCGGCAGACTGCGGCCCATCAGGCAAAGGGATAGGTTAACGGGTTGCCGGTCACATCAAAATTTCAACTATTGGACCTGTTTAAGAAGTTCAGGAAGTACCTGAAAAGGACATTGTATTGAGTCGGGGTGACATCAGAACGCATAAAATCTGGATGTCGTTTGCGAAAACTTGCAAACCTCAAAAAAGTTGCATACGCAATTGAATCGCCGGCAAAACTATTCAACAATTGACCGAAGGACGATAAAATCTGATGGATTGATCCTGTTAGCGGATGCAGCTAAATCCTGATCTGTCGGGCAGACATCATCAGGCGGTAATGGAATCCAGAAAATGCTTCAAGCTGTCCAGGTCTGCGAAGGAATTTACATTATCCGGAAGGGCAAGGCCTTCGGCAGCCACCTGGTATCCACTCACCAGTACGGAAGCATCTGCGGCCAGGTCAGAAAGGCTGTTCAGGTACTGCTCCACCGGCACATCGGTAAAGGTTTCGGACAAGATGGTGAACAGGTATTGGGGTTTGTGAATCCTGAAGGCATCCTCGACGTCCATCAGGCCCGTGTCTTCTCCGATGTTGATGGGCAGGATGCCCCTGCGCCTCATCAGCAACTGCACCAGCAAGATGCTCAGTTCCTGTTGTTCTCCCTTCGGTAAATACAGCAGGCATTTGGCGGCATGTGCGTTGGATGGCAAAGCCGTTTTTTCGATCTCGGCAATCAGCTTGTTCCGGACCAATTGGGTGAAAAAATTCTCCTGCACGGGTTTGACCGCACCGGTCAGCCACATGAGGCTCAGCTTTTCAAGGAAAGGGTATATGACCTCCAGCAGGGTTTCTTCCAGGCCATTTATGGCCGCGTAGTGGTTGAATACCGTGTTGAATTTGTACTCGTCCATCTCCACAAAGGCGAGCGTCAGCAAATTCAAACTGGTGTCATGGCCGAGCTTGATCTGTGAAATGCGCTCGACCTCTGCACCGAGTTCCTCCAGGCTCATCTTCGCAATCTTTGAAATGCGGACGCCGCGCTTGTTCAGCAGAACTACGTTGAGCAGGTATTGGAGGTCTTCATCTTCGTAATACCGTATCCTGGTATCGGTGCGTTTTGGATGCAATAGCCCATAGCGCTGCTCCCACATCCTGATGGTGTGTGCTTTAATGCCGGACAGGCGCTCCAGATCACCGATTGAATAAATGGCCATTTTGAAGAATGAAAAAGTGGGCGAAAAACTGCCAGCTTGACAGCAAACAGAGATGGCAATGGTGCTAAATCCAACTGACCCAACAGAACCGCAAAGAAAAGGTTTATGAATTGCAAAACGCAGGACTAAACCCGGATAAACGCCCCACCTGCTATCGTTGTGAAATCATATAGATTTAGATTTTTATCTACTTTAGCCAATCCGCTGCGTACAACCCGTTTTTTTGAGGAGGATTTATCCCCGCCAGGTTGTTGCACCTGAGTTGTGAACCATTGAAAATCAATGGATAACCGGCAGGAGGAAGCAAGGATAACCAGACGAAATATTCAAAGCACACTTATGAAATTCACCGTTACGAAGCTGTTCAGACTGAAAAATGCGGCCATAGCCGCCATTGTCATTTTTGCCTTTCTTTTTGTTGGCCTCACCAAAGCAAACGCCCAAGCCACCTGTGTTTACACCATTGAAATGTTCGATTCATTTGGTGACGGATGGAACGGAGGTGTTCTGACTGTGATCGCCAACGGAGACACCACCACCCACACCCTGCTGACGGGAACCCAGGGTACGTCCTCGTTCACCGCTACTGATGGTGGCCCCCTGCTCATTTATTACGAGTCTGGCTCCTTAGACACGGAAGTAGCCTTTGACATTTACGACCCCGATGGCCTGCTCATTTACACCAGTGGCCCTACGGGATTTCCTGCGCCGGCCACCGGTTTGATCTTTGAAGGCCTTGCCACCTGCCCGAATTGTCCCATTCCCAACCCCAACCTGGTGGCCATTTTTGACATCACCGACACTTCCGCCCATGTGAACTGGGTGGATGTGCCCGCAGCAGAATACTATACCGTTGAATACGGTCCGCAAGGATTCCCGCTGGGATTTGGTTTGAGCTTTGACACCACCAGTTCCTCCGCCGATCTTTTCGGACTGAACCCTTGTGTCACATACGATGTGTACATCAGTGCCTATTGCGGTGTTGACAGCACCAGCAGTTACATCGGCCCCTACAGTTTCACAACGACCTTTGAGCCCGCTGTGCCCGGTGACACCTGCGTTTATACCCTTCAGTTGTTCGATTCATTCGGTGACGGATGGAACGGCTCTTTCCTGACCGTTGAACAATCAGGCAACAGCACGGATTACGGTATGACCACCGGCTCGGAGATCACCTATGAAGTATCTGTGATCGGAAACCTCCCCCTCAACATTTCTTACACCGCCGGTGCTTTTCAGAATGAAGTGTCGTACAAAATTCTCGACCCTTCGGGCAATGTCGTTTTCGAAGACGGGCCATTTCCTGCCACCGGGCTGGTGTACTCCACCATCGCATGCCCCACCTGCCCGGGTCCGGTAGATGTATGGATGAGTGATGTCAATGCAACCAATGCCAACCTTGCCTGGCAAAACCTGGCTGGCTTCCAGGATGCTGGCCCTTATGTGATTGAATTCGGCCCTCTGGGCTTCACACTCGGAACCGGCGTAACGGATACCGTTCCGGGCTCCTTCAGTTCGCTCAACCTCTTTGGTCTCCAGGAACACACTTATTACGACGTGTACATCTGGCGACTTTGTGACACCCTCAGCAGCAAGGCTTTTGGCCCGGTCAGCTTCCAAACCCTTTGGCTGAATGACATCGGAGTTACTTCCGTTTTGGCTCCCGACCCTGAACTGAAATGCTACCTGGAACCCAACGATACCGTGACCATCGGCATTACCAATTTCGGCCAGAACCCACAGACGCTGTTCGAATTCAACTACATGGTCAACGGCAACCTGGCTGGTGTATCCATGCCGCAGGACGGCCTTTACACCGGTGTGGTCGGAAATGACAGCACCAATGTGATTTCCTTCGAAACCACCTATGATTTTTCAAGTCCCGGCACCTATGTCATCACTGCCTGGACCGCCCTCGAAGGTGATTCCGATCCATCGAACGACACCACCACTTACATTTTGCAAACAGCGCTGCCAAAGCCATTGGCCGAAGATTTCGAAGACAATGCCGTGCCGGCAACCTGGGTACACGATGGCGTAATTTACGCACCCAATGCGCACAACAACCCAACTTATGTGCTGGCTGACAACCTGTTCTCAGGCGATCAGGAATTCAACCTGACCACCCAGAGGATCGGCCCCATCGAAGACGGTGACTCTCTCACATTTGATTACCGCTACACCAACTGGTCAGCAGGCACCACGGCCACCCAAATCAGCGGCGACTCACTGATCGTTCAGGTTTCCACCGATTGCGAAGAAAGCTGGCAGACCATCCACGTCATCGATTCTACCAACCATGTTGACACCAACATTTTCACGCATGTGGTCATTGACCTGAGCGCATTTGCTGACAGTGCCATCACCGTCCGTTTCATCGGCAAATGGGCTGCCGGCGATTATTGGCTCGACCTCGACAATATCAACATCCTCGGTTGTCCGCCTTCACTCAACCTGGTAGGCCTCGTCTCGCCTTCCGTGGAAGGTTCCGCTACGGGCAAGATCAACCTGACGCCGTATTTCGGAACCGGGCCATTCTCGTATGTATGGACCAATGAAATGGGTGACACCATTGCGACGACACAAAACGTGACCGGACTGGAAGGCGGAAACTACTTCGTGGAAGTTTTCGACGCCAATGGCTGTACCGACAGCAAGGCCTTTACCGTGGAGACCTTTACCGCCACCGAGCAAGTCGTCATCGCACCTGACATCCTTCTTTACCCGAATCCAACAAATGGAATGGCAACGCTCGACATCCAGATGTCCGTCGCCAAAGCGGTTGACTTCAGGGTTTACGACATCAGCGGAAACCAACTGACGAGGGGTACGGCTCCAGCATCTGTCCATTCCACCAACACCATCGACCTGTCAGGTTTTTCTCCCGGCATGTACATCGTGCAGGTAATTGTGGAAGACCGGGCTTATCACGCCAGGTTGATGCTGGTAAGATGACCAGGAATAGGTCCTGAGCAAGATGCCCGTTCACGAGACGGGCATTTTGCTTTCAACCAATTTAGGGTTCACTTGTACTTATTCAGTTGCATCCTAAAGGCGCTTACATTGCGCAGCGAAAAACATCCAGAACAATACCTTCCTGATGAAAATCGGAATAGTCTGTTACCCAACGTTTGGTGGCAGTGGCGTAGTTGCCACTGAACTCGGTCTGGGGCTTGCCGAAAGAGGCCACGAAGTTCACTTCATCACTTACCGGCGCCCGGCAAGGCTTTCACACTTTCATGAAAATGTATTTTACCATGAGGTGACCGGCGAAGATTACCCCCTCTTCGAATACCCTCCGTATGATACTGCCCTGACCAGCAAACTGGTGGAGGTGGTCAAATACCACGACCTCGACCTGCTGCATGTCCATTACGCCATCCCCCATGCCGCTGTGGCTTATATGGCAAAAAAGATCCTGCTGACGGACGGGCGATACATTCCCGTCATAACGACCCTGCACGGTACGGATATCACCCTGGTGGGAGTGAGCCCGGCCTTTAAGCCGGTGGTGGAATTCTCCATCAACAAATCGGATGGCGTCACTGCGGTCTCAAAATTCCTCAGGGACGACACTTACAAGCAATTCAATCTTCAGAATGAGATTGAAGTCATTTACAACTTCGTTGATTTCAGTCGCTTCCGCAAAACCAACAAAGACCACTTTAAAAAAGCCATTGCCCCGGAGGGCGAAAAGCTGTTGACCCACATTTCCAACTTCAGGAAGGTAAAACGGGTGGACGATGTGATCAGGATGTTCCACCTCGTGCACGAAAAAATTCCGAGCAAACTCTTGCTCATAGGTGATGGCCCCGAAAGAAGGAAAGCCGAAGACATGTGCCGTGAGTACAACCTTTGTCACGATGTGCGGTTCCTCGGCAAACAGGATGCGGTGGAAGAACTGCTTGCCATTTCAGACCTTTTCATCATTCCTTCGGAAAACGAGAGTTTCGGTCTGGCAGCCCTGGAAGCAATGGCCTGCGAAGTTCCCGTCATTTCATCCAATGCAGGTGGCCTGCCCGAACTGAACCTGCACGGCAAAACCGGTTTTGTCACTGAAATCGGAGATGTTCAGTCCATGGCCGATTACGCCATAAGTTTGCTGAGCAATGAAGAACTCCACCAGGAGTTTCGCTCCAATGCCTACAACAGGGCCAAAGAATTCGACATCCAGGTCATCTTGCCCAAGTATGAATCGTATTACAAAACCGTACTCGAACGGTCAGTTTACAAACATACGGTTGATTGATGCGGCATGAAGCTTGCTTTGATTGTATAACTCTCCCTTCTCGACAGGCCCGGGTAATTTGCCAGCGGAAATACACATTTGCTTTTTTTGCAACCATTTCGTTTGGCTGACGTTTTTACCCCTTGAAGATGCAAAATTGCCTGCCGGCCAACTTCTTAACACAGTTCATTTGCATAAACCCGGTGTACTGCCTATTTTGCAGACCGTTAGCACAAGCATAACCATCATGATATGAAGCAAACTTTACGATTAATTCCTTTTCTTCTCTTAATTGCCCTGTTCGCCTTTCAGGCAACAGCGGCTCCGGGTCCCCAGCCAAAAGTTACCAAGATCAAGATTTACCCAAATCCTGCCACGGAGTTCATCAGCATTGACAACACGCAAGACGTCAAAGAATTATACATTCTCAACCTCGTTGGTCGCAAGCTCAAGGTCATTGAAAATGTTGAGCAGGATGTTCAATACGACATCAGCGATCTCCCCAATGGTATGTACCTCGTACAGATCATAAGCCACAAGAACAAGATCATCACTACTCAGCGTTTGAGTAAACGTTGATGAATTACAGCTTGTAGTGAAAACCCTTTCTGGAGCTTTCCGGAAAGGGTTTTTTGTTTGTTCCGGATTCATCTTCGGAATTTTGTGAAAACTTTTACACTCGATGGCATCCAACCTGAAAAAGCTGACCGCCCTCTGCGAAAAATACACATCCGGTTTTTCGGAACTGCTGTACGAACTGGAGCGGGAAACCCACCTCAAAACGCTCAACCCCCAAATGCTGAGCGGACACCTGCAGGGCAGATTTCTTTCCCTGCTCAGCCGGCTGTTACAACCAAAGGCCATTCTGGAAATCGGCACCTTTACGGGGTATGCTGCCATTTGCCTGGCAGAAGGCCTTGCCGAAGGCGGTGTCCTGCACACCATCGAAGTGAATCCGGAACTGGAATACATCAGCCGGAAGTACTTCAGGAAAGCCGGCCTGGAAAACCGCATTCAACAGCACACAGGAAATGCCTTCGACATCATTCCGACGCTGAAAGAACAATTCGACATCGTTTTCATCGATGCGGGAAAACGGGATAACGCCGCCTACTTCGATCTGGTCATAGAGCGGCTGCGGCCCGGAGGATTCATCCTGGTTGACAATGTGCTGTGGAGCGGTAAAATAGGTCTGAAAGCAAGAGATGCCGATACGCGCTCCATCCGGAACTTTCTTGAAAAAGTAAGATCGGATGAGCGGGTGGAAACGATGTTGCTGCCCGTCAGGGATGGCTTGCTGCTGGCAGAAAAAAAACCACTTCAACAGCGGGGTTAAAGTGGTAGTTAAACTCTAAACGAAGTGGTTTGGGCGGCGATCCCGAATCCCGAAATCCTTCGGGATCGGGACCAAACTTCCATCCCCTACTGGAGTTGAAAACTGGAAATCCACCTAACTACTTCGACTTCGGTATAAACAGAATTAGTATGAACAGTTGGGTGATTACCGGCAATGGCCGGCTCAATGAATCAGAGAATGGCCGGAGGGTAGTATAGGGCCCTCCGGCCATTTGCCTTATTGGCGCACTTTCAGGCCGCCGTATTCCAGGTTGGCCCTTATCACACTCCTGGCACCCGAAGTACCAACATGGCCTTTGACCGCCTGAGAAGTGCCTTTGTCTTTTTCGTAAGTAACATTCAGCCCGGCAGGATAGGCAATGCCGGCGTAGTTGGTGGATGCGTCAAGCACATAGTTGGCCCCCGGTTCCACATAGATCTTAAAATCAGTGTATTTCCCTTTGAGGTCAACAGTCGAAAAACCTTTTGCCAGTTTTTCAACATAAAGCCCTCCATACTGAAGTTCGAAAACAGCACTGTTATCCAGTTCATGAACTTTAAAGTCTGTGTACCGGGCTGAGGCATTCAAGTCTTCTGCCTCCCTGATTTCAACATCACCATACTTGGCTTGAAGGTTCATCTTGTCCACCTTGCCGAGCAGAATGTTGTCATATTTTGATTCACCAGTGATCAGGTCAGCTTTGTCTATTGAAATCTTTGAATACTTCGAAACCAGGCTGATGTCCTCGGCATCAGAAACATTCAATTTTCCATAGCCCAGGTCAGCGTTGATGTTACGGGCTTTCACGACAGTTCCGTTGCCATAGCCCAAAACAATGTCAAGGGAGTTGTCCACCCCTTCCAGCCGGATGTTGCCGTATTTGATATCCACGCTGGTCTTTCCGGCGATGGGTTCCACAAATGAATCTCCGTATTTGTTGCGCAGCGACAGGGCGCAAGAAACAGGCATGAAGACTTCGTAATTGATTTGGAACTCAGCCTTGTCAGAGCCGGACCAGTCGAACCACGAGCTTTTCTGGGGTTCGATCCGGGTTTCAGCCGAAACGTAATCACTGCTGTTGGTGAAATCGATGTCAATCCGGTCGAAGATTTCATTAGCGTTGGATTCACTTTTTGCTTTCACGACAATGGTCACCTCGATTTTCACGCGGCTTTTGTCCCAGGTCTTTACCTCCACTTTCCCGTACTTGTTGGCCAGGCTAACGGTGCCGTCGGAGTTGATGGGAAAATCTTTGGTGATGGTTCTGGTAAACTCCAGCGAGCCATTTTCAATGGCATTTTGCCGGGTGGAGAAGGGATTGTCTGCTGATGTTGTGCCGATGGTGACTACCATCGCAAAGGCCACCAGTAACAGAGCCCTTAGGTTCTGATGATTAAATACTAACTTCATTTCCCGCAGATTTTGGTGAAGTGGAATCGAGCAATTGGAGCTTTTGGAGCACTTGCTCGAGTATGTCAATTTTTGCTTTGTAATTTTCGATCATGGCCTGAACCACCTGCTCCCTGTTACCTGCCGGGGTGTTCTTCAGTTCTTCCTGGAGTTCCCGGTAGATCTCATCGAGTTCATCGATATCGGTGACAACGGCATCGGCCTGGTTGTAACTGGCCAGTTGAGCCAATTTCGACTGTATCTGCTGGTCATAGTACTGCTGCATCTCGGCATATTCAGGAGATACATCGGCCAGCGCAGTCACATTGTTTTGCGAAGAGGACCAATAAACTCCCATGGCTCCTCCAGCAAAGAGCAGGGCTAAAACCGCTGCCGCAACCCGCAGGCGCCGGATCCACCTGACACGCGGTGCCGGCTTCTCATCCAGCTTTTCCTGGATGTTGGACCAGATGCTCAAATCGGGAACTTCCGAATCGAACTGCTGGCGGTTTTCGTGAATGAATTTTTCGAGTTTATCCATCATTGTGTTAGATGATTGATTTGAGGTTAACAGCCTAAGCGCCGGCGTATTTCCTTCCGCCCAACAATTCCCTCAGCTTCTTTTTTGCACGGCTGTACTGGCTTTTCGATGTTGCTTCGGTGATGTTCAGGATGTCGGCAATTTCCTTGTGGTCATAGCCTTCAAACATATACAGGGTGAACACCACCCGGTAGCCATCCGGCAATTGCGAGATGGCGTTTTTCACCTCCTTGACACCAAGGTGGCTTTCATGTAGATCGTCGTCAGGGTTTTCGGAAAAGCCCCCCATTCTTTCGTCGTCGAGGCTTTGGATGGTCAGGCGGCGTTTTTTCAGAAAGTTGATGCAGTTGTTCACTACGATTCTTTTGATCCACGCTCCTATTGATGATTCAAAACGGAAACTGTCCAACTTCAAAAACACATCTATGAAAGATTGTTGCAGCAAGTCTTCTGCATCTTCCTGGTCGTTCAGCATGCGAAGGCAAATGTTGTACATCGCTTGAGAATATAACCTGTACAATTCAAATTGCGCTTTTCTGTCGCCTGCCGCACACGCCTGAACTAGTTCTTTGTGGGTGCTGCCGTAGTCCAATCTCTCTGATTTTGACGCATTAATTGACAATACACCTTGTGATAGGTTGCACTGCCGGAAATATATTTTATCAGTAGGAGACCGAAGCTAAGCCAATTGGGCGGGGCGCTCGCCTTTATTCCGACGAAAAAAGCGGAATCGCCTACCATGGCAACTCCGCTTTTGTTCTGTTTTGGAAAATGTGGAGCTCTTTACATCTCCAGTTTTGCCTTCACCAGATCGGTCACATCAGCCGTTTCATCGGCGTAAAGGATGACGCCTGACTGGGCATCAAAAATGAACTGGTAGCCATTTTCTTCGGCAACGGCCTTGATGGCATCGTTCACTTTTTTGAGGATGGGTTCCATCAACTCCTGTTGTTTGGCCATGATTTTCTGTTCCATCTCCTGTCCAAACTTGTAAATGGCTTCCTGTTCGGCCTGAAGGTCTTTGGTAACCTGCTCCTCCTCACGGGGAGTCATTTCACCACGCTGCTTCTTTTGCAATGCATCCTGTTCCTTTTTCTGGTAAGCCTGAACTTTTGCTTCCCCCTGCTTTTTGAGCTGGGTCTCGAATGCTTCGAGGGTAGAACGCATCTGCTCGACTTCCGGCAGGGTTGAAAGGATGGCTGCCGAATTCACATATCCAAATTTCTGAGCCTGAAGGGCACTGGCGGTCAAAAGCATCACCGCACTAAAGATGCTAAACTTCAAAATGAGTTTTTTCATAAGTAAGATTCGATTTAGTCAAAGAGTCGGGGTGCCTCTTCCAGTGTGATTTTTGCGGGCGCAAAGGTAGCCAAAAAGCTCAGTTCCGCCGCAATTTGTCAAGAATGTCATCGGTTTTGTCATAACTCGGATTGGCGAAGATCAAACCGACAACCGTGCTTTTATCGAGGATGAAATCATAGCCCCGTTCGTTGGCGTATTCTTCAATGGTGGCGTAAACTTTATCCTGAATGGGCTGCACCAGCTCCTTGCGTTTTTGGAACAACTCGCCTTCCGGCCCGAACTTTTGTTTCTGAAGCTCACGCACCTGCTTCTCCATTTCCATGATCTCGTCTTCGCGTTCCCGGCGCTGCTCGTCGCTCAAAAGGACTTGCTCAGCCTGGTAGCGGTTGTACATACCTTTGATTTTGTCGTACTCCACGGCTATTTCCTGTCTCCATTTGGCGGCCAGTTCATCCAGTTGCTTTTGGGCATCCTGATATTCCTGGATGGTTTCCATGATAGCGGCTACATCTACATAGGCTATGCGCTGAGCGTTGGCAGATATGGCGGTAATCGTCAAAAACAGAAATGCCAGAATTGAATTCTTTACCATGATTGCATTTTTGATAGTGAAAATTTTAGGTGAATCGTAATAGTGCTGGCCGGATTTGCCAGCCGGGCTCAAAATTAAGGCTTTCTTCAAGCCAGCCTGCTTTAAGACATTGCCGGCAGGCAAAAGGAACAAGGCACTTTCTTAACAGTAGATTAAGCCTGAAAGATAAACCCTTAATAACGTGCATTTTACGCCCGCATCCAATGGCCTGCCCGCACTGACCTTAACGAGGGTTTAACCCAGTGCAGGCGATCTTTAACGTGAAAGTGCCCCTGGAATTTTACTCGAAGGTGGGTTCAATGGCCACATCCAGTTCCCAGTTGGCTCTCATCTGCTCCAGTGCCTTCCGGAACAAGCGCTCCGGCTGCCTGTGCTCGTCGTAATTGCCGGTGGTCCATTTTCCATTGTTGTCCAGGTCTTCGATAATTTCCACTTCGTAAATACCCGGGGCCAGGGCGCCTTCCCTGATTACGGCTTCCTCTTTGCCGCTGACAGTAGTTGCGAAGACCTCCTTCTGGCTGCTGAGCAGACGAACCACATAATTTTTGTTGGCGGACAAATCTTTTACCCGAAGGGTGAGCGAGCCGAAGTCTTTGCGCAGTTGAGTTTTAAAGGTCCTGACCAAGGTGTCAGCATTGGATATTCCGAAGAAAGTCGTCACCGCTCCGGGCAGCAGTGACAAGGTATAACTCCGCCCCTCTTTCCAGGCCGACCGGACGAAAAGCCGCCTGGGATTTTCTCCATCCTTTTGAATTCTGACGGTCAGGGTGGCTTTCGTTGAGTCGTCAGAAAGGATAAATGCACTTTCTTCCACTCCGCCAACAGGGAAGTTGAAATTGAGCGACAATGAGGTATCGGGGTGGATCTCCTCAGCTTTGGGACCGCGCTCCGCTTGCAGTTTGACACGGGAGCCGGAAAGGAAAAGATCCCTGGGCCGCTGCTCCACTTCGATGGTATCCGTTCTTTCCTCATCGATGCGGACGAACAACTTCCAAGTGGTATCTGCCGGGGTGTCGTACCAAACCACCACCGTATCTGCCCGCTGTTCCACCAGCACTTTCTGGCCAATGTCTTCATGACCGAAGACGAGGCTATCTGGCTCCCGGCTGAAGACCAGTTTCACCTGGCCGTAGGTTCTGGTTTCCCTGTCTTTTAGGAACAGTGGAGCCTCCTCCTGGAAAAGCCTGATTCTAACCTTGTCGGGCAGTGCTCCGACCTGCGGCAGAGCCAGCGAATCAGAAACCAGCGCCAGGCTGTCAGCCTTTGCCGTATCCGCAGCTAGAGGCTTTGGCGGTGGCAGCACTTTGAGCAGGGTATCCAGAAAACCGATTTTTTCATTCTGACCGTCGTATTTGTAATTGAGGTTTTCATCCACCAGTGCAACGGCCTTGAACGTACCGGTTTTCACATTGCTAATGGTGAAATTGCCGTCCCGGTCGGTGCGGGCAAAGTAGAAGGGGCGCTCCGTCCTGACCACCGAATCGGCGGTGTTTTCATACAACATGAACAAGGCCTTCTCGACCGGTTTGCCGGTGTAGGCATCCACCACCGACCCGCTTACCGAAAGGGAATCAATGTAAGGTCCGGTGGAAAACACAAAGACGATCTCGGCGGGGTTGCTCTCGTTGAGGTCCACAATGGCATTGCCGAAATTGATGACATAGGTAGCGCTGTCGCGCAATACTTCCTCGTCGTCAAAACGAAACCGGATGGACTTTTTCCGGCGTTCGATCACCGGGCGCTTAGCCAGCGGAGGGGACACCACCACCTGGTTGAAAACGTCTTTGAGCTGCACCCATTCATCGAAGTACAGTGCAATCTCCTGTTTTTTGAAGTTCGTCTGAAAGTTCCGGGTGGAGAGGGTGGAATCCAGTTTCGGCGGCTCGGTATCTTTTTCACCACCGGTTAGCGGGGTCTGGTTTGCGCAAGCGACCAAAAACAACAAGCCTCCGCAAAGGAGAACAGCCGGGGCAAAGTATTTCCGCAATAAATCCACAGTGTGAAAAGCAATTTTTCGAAGAAAGCAATAAAACGGCCCAAAGGTGCCCCATTTACCGGGGTTTAACAACATTCATTCACCGGAATGCCCTTGCCGCTTGCGGCGCATTTCCAGGTTGCGCGGGTGAAAGTTGAGTACGGTTTCCCGAAGGTAGGCGGTGTCCATGTGGGTGTACAACTCCGTGGTGGTAATACTTTCGTGGCCGAGCATATCCTGTACGGCTTTCAGGTCGGCGCCGCCCTCCACGAGGTGGGTGGCAAAGGAATGCCGGAATGTGTGCGGGCTGACCGTTTTTTCGATGCCGGCCAGTTGTGCCAGCTCTTTGATGACGTAGAATACCATGATGCGGCTCAACTTCTTACCCCGCTTGCTGAGGAAGACGAAATTTTCGTGATAGGGATCAATTTTCAGTTGCCGCCGCGCACCTTCCACATAAAAGCGGATGTGTTTGATGGCCTCCTCACCGATGGGCACCAGCCGTTCTTTGTCGTTCTTGCCGATCACCTTGATGATGCCAACATCCAGGTACATGTTGGTCATTTTCAAGTTGATGAGCTCGCTGACCCGCAGGCCGCAGGCGTAGAGGGTTTCCAGCATGGCCCGGTTTCGCTGGCCGTGAGGCTGGCTCAGATCGATGGCTGCCAGCATTCGCTGTATTTCATCGTAGCTGAGCACTTCCGGTATCTTCCTGCCCAGTTTGGGCATTTCCAGCATTTCTGTGGGGTCATCTTCCCGCACGTCCTCCATGAGAAGGTATTTGAAAAAAGCCTTCACGCCCGAGAGGATGCGGGCCTGTGATCGAATGTCCAGGCAAAGCCCGTTCAACCAAAACAGGAACTGCTCCAGGGTTTCGGAACTGATCTTTTCAGGGCTAACACTGATCTGGTTCAGTTCCATGAAACTGACCAGCTTGGAAACATCGCGGACATAAGCCTGCACGGTGTTGTCAGACATGGAACGCTCCAGCTTCAGGTAGGCTTCAAATCCTTTTACAAACGATTCCCACATGCCACAAAAATAGCGTTCCCGGCGACACAGCACAGCATTGGCGATTATCAGCAATGCAAGCCGGCGCTTTAGCCACCATTCAGAAAGGTAAATGACTTAGCTTTGCGCCTCAAATTTGAATAAGCATGACTATATCACTGAATTGGCTGAGACAATACATAGACACCGACCTTGGTGCGGAAGAGATTGCCGATATGCTCACCAGCCTGGGCCTCGAGGTGGAAGGAATGGAAGAAGTAGAATCCATTAAAGGGGGCCTAAAAGGTGTGGTTATCGGCGAAGTGCTGGAAGCCAAAAAACACCCAAATGCCGACCGGCTGAGCCTCACCAGGGTAAACATCGGAAAAGACGAGCCCCTGCAAATAGTTTGCGGCGCGCCCAATGTGGCCGCCGGCCAGAAGGTTCCGGTAGCACTGGTGGGTACCACCCTCTACCCGTCCGATGGTGAACCCCTCACCCTGAAAAAAGGAAAAATCAGGGGGGAAGTGTCAGAAGGGATGATTTGTGCGGAAGACGAGCTGGGCCTCGGAACCGACCACAGCGGCATCATGGTGCTGCCCGACGAGGCCAAAGTCGGCACGCCTGCCAGTGAGTTTTTCAAAGTTGAGAAGGATGTCATCTTCGAAATAGGGCTGACGCCCAACCGCTCTGATGCCACCTGCCACATTGGCGTGGCCAAAGACCTGGCTGCTGCCCTTCGCTTCAGAAATAACCAGGAAGCGAAGGTGAGAATGCCGGATGTCAGCAACTTTCCCGAAAATGCTGAGGATAGAATACCTGTAGAGGTGATCGTCGAAAATACGGAAGCCTGCCCGAGGTACGCAGGCGTGGTCATCACCGGCCTGCAAATCGGTGAGTCACCAGACTGGCTGAAAAACCGACTGAGGGCGGTGGGTGTAAGGCCCATCAGCAACATCGTTGACATCACCAACTTCATCCTGCACGAGTTGGGGCAGCCCCTGCACGCTTTCGACCTGGATGCCATCACCGGGCGAACCATCCGGGTAAAGACTTTGGCCGAAGGCACCAAATTCATCAGCCTGGACGAGCAGGAGCGCAGCCTGAGTGCCGAAGACCTGATGATCTGCGACGGAGACACCAACCCCATGTGCATCGGGGGTGTGTTTGGCGGATTGAACTCCGGTGTGAAAGACGGTACCACAGCCATCTTTCTGGAAAGTGCCCACTTCAACCCCACCTACATTCGACGCAGCAGCACCCGCCACAACCTGCGTACCGATGCTGCTAAAGTGTTCGAAAAAGGCAGCGACCCCAACATCTGCGTCTATGCCCTGAAGCGGGCCGCCATGATGATGGTTGAACTGGCAGGCGGTGAAATCGCCTCCAAAGTGGTGGACATCTACCCCAACCCGGTGGTGCCCAAACAAGTGACCTGCACCTACGATTACGTGAACCGCCTCATCGGCACCGATATGTCAAAAGAGGACATTCACAAAGTGCTGGAAGCGCTGGAGATGCCCATCGTTGCCGAAGACGAGGAGCGTTTCACCGTGGCAGTGCCCACCAACAAAGCCGACGTGACCCGCCCGGCCGACGTGGTGGAGGAAATACTGCGTGTCTATGGCCTGGACAATGTACCCGTGCCCGGCCAGATGCGCATCAGCATGATCCGCAACGAATATCCGGAAGCCAACCAGGTGAAGAATACCATTGCGGATTACCTGGCGTCCAACGGCTTTCACGAGATCATGTCGCTGTCGCTGACGCAAAGCACCTACTTCAAAGGCATTTTGCCGAAGGAAGAAGATGAGCTGGTATTCATCAACAACACCTCCAATGCCACCCTGGACGTGATGCGCCCCACCATGCTCTTCAGCGGGTTGGAGGCCATCGTTCACAACCAGTCGAGGCAACAGACCGACCTCAAGCTGTTTGAGTTTGGCAAAACTTACCTTCGGAAAACGGATGCCGGAACCGACGAAAAAGATGTAACCAAACTTTTCAACGAGACCCAGCACTTGTCGCTCTTCCTCTCCGGACGCAAATGGGCCGAAAGCTGGAGAATCAAAGAAAAACCTGAACCCAGGTCCGACTTTTTTACGTTGAAGACCTTCGTCATCAACATACTCGATCGCCTGGGTATCAAAGGATACCAGCAGTCGGAAGCCAATTCGGAAGCTTTGGCCTACGGCATGCGCTTCCACCGGGGGCCACAAGAACTCGTAGTTTTCGGAAAGGTGAAACCAAGCCTCAGCAAGAAGGCCGGCGCCCGTGACGAGGTGTTCATGGCAGATTTCAACTGGGACCTGCTGCTCAAACTGGCCGGAAAGCAAAACATCGCATTTCATGAACCAGGCCGCTTCCCCAGCACCAGAAGAGACCTGGCGCTCATCATCGGCAGCGACGTGAAGTTTGAAGACCTGGTCAAACTGGCTGGGAAAACCGAGAAAAAACTGCTCAAACAAGTCAACCTCTTCGACGTTTACGAAGACGAGGAAAAACTTGGGAAAGGCAAGAAATCTTATGCCATCAGCTTTGTCTTCCAACACGACGAACGCACCCTGAAGGACAAAGAAGTGGATAAGATCATGGACCAGCTCATCCGGGTTTACGAAGAAAAACTGGGGGCGGTGGTCCGGAAATAACCACCGGTAAAGGGGATGGAAACCATTCCCTGAAAATCAAAAAAAAGGTGGATTTGAACGAGCAATTGAACATCATTGAACAAAAAGTGCAGCAAGTGGTAGAACAACTTCATACCTACCGCAAAGAAAATGCTGTACTTTTGGAGCAGAATAAACGCCTGGAAGGCAAGCTTGACGATAAAGATCAACTGCTTGCCAGGGCCATTGAAAAATTGACCGGCATTCAAAGGATGCTGGCTCAGCAGCCCGAAGGGCTTGAAGAAAGTTCCAAAGCATCGAATTCAACCGTCAAACAATGCCTCGAAGAATTGTCGGAGTGCATTGAGTGGCTGAAAACAGCTTAGGATATGGAAGACCAGGACAGTAAGCGAATAACCATTACCATTGCCGGCCGGCCGTATCCTCTTAAAATAAAAGCGACAGACGAAGCTGTCATTCGCAAGATAGCCAGGGAAGTCAATGAAAAAATCAACCGTTTTCAACTAAGCTATCCCAATCGAGACAAACAGGATTGCCTCGCCTTAGCCCTTTTGGCTTATGCCGTTGACCTGTACAAGGCTAATCTTCGCTCCGATGCCCATTCTTCGAAGGAACTTTCCGAAAAGCTCTCCGGTATCAACGACCTGCTCGATCAGGTGCTGCAATGAGCCATCCAAAGCTTGCCAGTTGATGAAACGCCAAAAGGCGATTCGTTAACCCTTTAACAAATTGACATTATGGAAATAGGAACCGGATTAGTCATCGGCCTCGTAGTAGGCGCGGTGGCGGGGTTCATCATCGTCAGAATGATGCTGGGCAAAAAGAAGCAGCAGCTCATCGACGAGATGAATGCCAAAGCCGATCAGGAAATCAAACAAGCGCAACAAACCGCCAAGCGCATCATTCAGGAAGCAGAAGAGAAGAATGAGAGCATCAAGCGCAGAAAGATCCAGGAAGCCAAAGAGCGGTTCAACAAGATGCGTTCGGAATTCGAAGCCGAGAAGGCCCAGAAATTCGTATCGCTGAAAGAGCGTGAAGTGGAGATCAAAGGCCTGGAGAAAGACCTCCAGAGCAAACAGGACAAGCTGGCTAACAAGGTCAAACAACTGGAAGCCCGGGAAGCTGACCTGGAACAGCGGGAGTCTGAAATCAACGCCATCCGCAGCAACCTGGAGAAGCAACTCAAGGTGGTTGCGAAGAAAAAAGAAGAACTGGAAGCCGCCAACGAACAGCGCATCAAGGCATTGGAGAACATCGCCAGGCTGTCGGAGGCTGAAGCCAAAGAACAACTGCTGGAAGCCGTGAAAGCCAAGGCAGAAACCGACGCCATGGCACTGGTAAAAGAAACCATTGCCCAGGCCAAAATCGACGCCAACAAAGAGGCCAAGAAGATCATCGTTCAGACCATCCAGCGGATGGCTTCAGAGTACACCATCGAGAATACCGTTTCGGTATTCCAACTGGAGAGTGACGACATGAAAGGCCAGATCATCGGCCGGGAAGGTCGTAACATCCGGGCCCTGGAGGCCGCCACCGGAGCCGAAATTGTGGTGGACGACACACCCGAAGCCATCGTCATTAGCAGCTTCGACCCCATCCGCAGGGAGGTGGCCAGGCTGTCATTGAAAAAGCTGGTTGCCGACGGCCGTATCCACCCCGCACGCATCGAAGAGGTGGTGGCCAAAACCCGCAAGCAGATGGACGAGCAAATCGTTGAGATTGGTGAGCGCACTGTCATCGAACTGGGAATCCACGGACTGAACCCCTACCTGGTAAAAATGGTGGGCCGCATGCGTTTCCGTTCGTCCTACGGACAAAACCTGCTCAAGCACTCCATCGAAACTGCCAACCTCTGCGGCATCCTGGCTGCCGAGCTGGGCCTCAACCCCAAACAGGCCAAGATGGCCAAGCGGGCCGGCCTGCTACACGACATCGGAAAGGTTGCCGAAGAAGAAACTGAGCTCTCACACGCCATCCTCGGCATGCAGCTCTGTGAGAAATACGGCGAGCACCCCATCATCTGCAATGCAGTGGGTGCCCACCACGACGAGATAGAAATGAACAACATCATTTCGCCACTGGTGCAGGCTTGCGACGCCATCAGCGGTGCCCGGCCAGGCGCCCGTCGGGAAATCCTCGAAAGCTACCTCAAACGCATCGTGGAACTGGAAGAACTGGCCATGGCTCACGATGGCGTGCAAAAGGCTTTCGCCATGCAAGCCGGCCGCGAACTGCGGGTCATCGTCGAATCAGACAAAGTCTCCGACCAGTACGCCGACGACCTCGCCTTCATGATCTCACAAAAGATCCAGGACGAAATGCAGTACCCCGGTCAGATCAAAGTGACCGTGATCCGTGAAAAACGGGCCGTGCAGTTTGCACGGTAAATACCACAAGGCACAGACCCAACACAACGGGCTGTCCGGAATCTTCCGGGCAGCCCGTTTGTGTTGTTAAAGATCTGCCTGCTAAATACACTAAACTAAACGTAGGATTCAGTTCCTCTGTTAAGGAAAACGCCACTCAGCAGGTTCTGAACAGCTAATGAATTTGCTGGTATTTACTATTGTCGGATATAAAAGATATCCACTCTGTTGTTCAGCCTTGAAGCTGTGATTACCTTCAGAAAGTTCACGTGTCATTGACTTGTTTCCTCCCAAAGTAGTCACAAAATCCCCGTCGATATAAATTTCATAAGGGTTGTGAGACAAATTTACTAGCGTGATAGTGCCTTTTGAGCACCCTAGCACATCATCGAACGAATCATCACTGCATGAATACAGAAGAGTGACAGAAAGTAGAATCGGAAAGATTAAGAATCGAAAAGATGTTCTCATTTTAAAAAAAATTTTAATAGTTATGAGTTAGTTACAGGAGGTACTTATTTGGCTATTTGATTAAAGTAATACCAAGTCCTATACCAACGAAGCAGTGGTGATTCATCAATCTCTTACCGACGACTCAACAACAATCTTGCAACTATACTTTTCATTTGTTGAAGGCTTGACGTGAATAGCAAAAGGAATTGATGTCACAATTTTATATCCCGTTCAAACAATGTAAAGTGGCCAGACAATGGCCAACGACAAAAATGTAAACTCCTCAAAATGCTAATCGGCGCTCAACTTAACTTCGTTTTCATTCCTTAGCCCTTTGGGCAAAGAGCTACCCAACACAACGGGCTGTCCGGGAATTTCCGGGCAGCCCGTTTTGTCTATCCAAATATCGTTACAAACTAAGATAGAGGCTTTAACAACTTGCTATTCCAGTTTTAAAAACCTCTTGCGATAGACCACATTGTTTAACTCATTCTCAAAAACAAGCGTGTAAACTCCTGACTTCAAAAAATCAAAATTAAAGAAATAAGCAAATGGCCTCTCCAATATCATTCTACCCATTGAATCGAAAATTGAAACTGATTTGATTTGTTGAACCAAAAAACCATTTTCACATTCGATGTGTATAAGGCCGGTAGTTGGGTTAGGGTAAACCCTTATGTCATCCTCGAACCTTTTGTAATAGTCATTGACCAATACATCCGAACAAAGGTAATCGTTATCTGCATCCAGGTCCATCAGGTTATCTGGATGTGATGTCCAAAAACACAAGCTATAAATATTGCCGGAAGGGTTTCCTGAAAATACAGTTCGTTTTACCTCATCATAAACAAATATTTTTTCCTCACCGGGCTGCAATGACCAATCACCTATGAATGCAGGAGGAGAGGCATAGACCCTGAGCACAAGGCTATCCACTTGTTTGTTGCCAAAGTTCCTGATGGTAACCGGAATATTCCTGAAAAATACAACGTAATAATTGCCATTTCCTTGCTCTATCTCAATACTGGAAGGCTGACCAATATTTACGATTCCAATGTCATTACTCAGGTCAAAACCAAATCCATCAAAGGAGTATTCCTTGACAAAAGTAGCAAGAGTATGATGGGCTGGCTGATCACTTCCGTACCGTTCGGTTCCCGCCAACATGACATTGTCACCGTTAATGGATATGCAATCGAATTGCCCTTGATTGACGAGCTCAAAGCTGCTCAAAACACTTAATGAATCATTCAGAATAAACACGAAATCAGAGTCAGTCAGAACGGCAATAATGTCACCATCACAGTGAACATCTTCTACAAACCCATTAGGCACATCAATGCCGGACAAAAGATGAAAGTCAGATGATAAAACTGCTAACGCACCTCCGTTCACACCTATCCAACCACCATCTTGTTTTTCTATCATTTCACTGTACACCAAATCAGGGAGTTGGCCAATTTCATTTCCATCGATGTCAAACAACAAAACACCATTTTGAGTGGCAATGACTATGGTATCTCCCTCTGTCACATTCAAATCAAAACATGGCACACCCAACCATTTTGTCCAAATTGTTTCATCCTGCAACACCCTTGAAACACCAGCAGATGTCGTCGTCATGAAGATGAAGGACCCATCGGATGCTATGTCCAATTTATCGGTAGTCCAAAATGTCGAACCCGTCTGTTGCTGGATTGGATTCCACTCCTTATCAAATGAAAAGATTAGACGGGCTGACGTACCGGTTCCAGAATTTGGATCAAAAAACAAGGCTTCTGCAAGCAAAGTAACAGAAGAGTCGGGCATGTTAATCAAATCCTTAAAATCTACGATCGTGTACTCATTGTCAACATCCAATCCATTTAAATGGAATACAATATTTCCGTTGGCGTCAAAAACGGTAAGCAAATGTCCTCCGTCCCCCTCAAACTCTGAATGAATCAAGACAAACTGATTGAGGTATGTTTTAAAAAGTCTTCCGGCATATTGCGATTTGCTATCACTGCTGACCCATTCAACCTGGCTAATGGCCTCACTGGAAAAGAAAAGTAAAAACAATAAAACGTATGCGTTTTTCATAGTGCGTATTATTTGGTTATACATAAGGAAAATGAATTACCATTCCAAAAACATGACCTAATCCTTTCCCCAAACTTATCGGGCATAGATCAGCTCTTTCTCTTTGTCGATAACCGGTTTGAGATACTTTGACAGGCAGTTGGCAGACACCAAATCAACTTCGACCTGGAGCAATTCTTCCAAATCCAGTTTCATTTGAACGAACAATTATCCTATTGGCTTGCTGTAATCCAATTCAACCAAAATATCAATATCACTCGTGGCATCTGCATCTCCTCTGACGTACGAACCAAATAAATATGCTTCCTTGACCGGCTTGTCTGTCAGGTAGGATTTGATCATTTCTGTTTTTTTCTTGCTCAACTTCATTGCCACAGTTTGCGTGCCGGCGGCTATCAGGCTGCTGCTCACCAGCTCAAATTTAACACCCGGTGCTGTAAACTAAAAACTTACCCTACACAAAGTGGATTGGGAAGACCATCCTCTTTCGTCCAGCGTGTATGGGGAGTTTGGGTACCGGAGCAAATCCGTGGTCGCTGCCCAATCCACTTCATTGAGGGTATGACATGATTCATCGACTCCATTCTTGATTGCCCGAAGGGTGAAGAAAAACGAAAAGAAACGGACTGCCGGAGGTTTACATTCCCGGCAGCCCGTTTTGGTTTGTGAGGTCTTTCTTCAGAAAACAGGAGCCAACTAAAAGTTAGCGCCTGTCAGCTTTCGTGCATTTCATCAATACTCCCCACTCCTCGGCGCTCCCAGCAGTTCCCGTATGTGGTCCGCAATTTTGACGGCCTGATCACGGATGGCCTTCTTGCGTTCCACCAGGGTGCTTTCCGACACATCGGTGGTGCGCATCTGGATGTGCAGGCGCAGGGCGTTGCCAGTTCCGGAAGGCCGCACGGTCAGGTGGTTGTATTTGTCTCCAAAATAGAAACGCACGCCTTCATCGGGGAAGATCCAATCCGGCGTGGGCGGATATACGTGGTCGTATTTACCGGTGCGGTAGATGACAGCATCGCTGACGGGCAGGCCACCGATTTCGAGGCCACCGGCTTTGGCAATCTGGAAGTAGCCCAGGGCACGGCGCAGGATGGCTTTTTTCATTCGATCGCCTTCGATGCCCGGATACTCGCCGTCGATGGGATCCGGCTCGTAGTGGTTGTAAAACAGCCCGATGTCGGGATCGAGGTAAATGTGTTTGTCGATCAGCTCCAGCAGGCCTGCGCCCTGTTCCTTCGCCCACTGGGCAATTTCGGCCACCAGGATGCTGGCAAAGGTTCCGTCCTTGTCGCGCACATGGCCTTTCACACCCAGGCTGCCTTTGTCTTTTGGCGGGTAGCCGAGCAGTGAGAAACCATTGCTCTGCTCAAAAGCACCGAGGTTGTACTTTCGCTGAGGCCCCATGCCGTAGGTTTCATGCACCACCATGTCAGACAGCGGGTCGTTCGGATTTTTTCTTCCTTCGGTCAATCCGCTTACCAGCTCGTCGTACCAGGCGTCGCGCACAGCGGCCGAGAGTGCTGCAAAACCCACCCAGGTGCGGATTACACCCACGCCGTATTTCCGGGCCAGCAAAGTGAGGGCATCGGTGGTGGTATGCGACAACACGATGAAGGCATCATCCCGATTGATGTCCTTGTCAAACTGCAGGCGGTACCACAGCAGCAGTGACCACACCTCATCTGCCGGTAGCAGGGTATAGTCAGCACCATAGATGCTTCGCTGAGCTTCGGGCACTTTCACGGTCACCCCGCATCGGTCGGCATCCGGGTCGGTGCCGATGAGGATGTCGATGTCATCCCATTTTTCTTTGCCGTATTCCTGAATGAAGGCGTTGACGGCAATTTTGGCTGCCCGGCGGTCGCCCGGGTCGGGTTGTTGTTCCTTGCCGGGGTCGTTGCAGAAGCTGGGGAACAGGCCATCCAGGTCGTAAAGGCCGTTGGCGTGAATGGTGTTGATGTTTTTGAACCCGATATCACCCAACAACCTCGGAACCGCTTTGCGGCCGGCACCGTGGTAAGCACAGAAAGCTATTTCGAGGTCTTTTTCCGAAGAAGTATCCTGCAACAGGAACTGCTTGATGTGCTCCCGGTGGGCACCGTGGATGTTCACCAGTTCATCGTGGCCGAAGTAGTTCACACCGTCCAGTTTTTGCTCGCCGCCCAGCCAAATCACACGTCCTTTGGGTGCCTCTTCCAGCGGCATCAGCTTGATGTCATCGCTGGTCACTTTCTGGATGTAGTTGTTGTACATATCGGTGCGCTCTTCCGGGTCAAACTGTGAGCCGTTGCCCGAGCAGAGTTTGTAGCCGTTGTAGCGGTAGTCATTGTGGCTGGCCGATAGCAGAATTCCCATGTCGGCCTTCACATGAGGTATTGCGAAGGTAACTTCCGGGAATGGACATGCCTCATCAAAGAGGTAAACCGTGAAGCCATAGGCCAGAAATTCCTGTGCAATCAGCTTGGCAAAATCACCGCCCCTGATGCGGCTGTCATAACCTATGACGATCTTCGAAAAACCGCGCTCCCGTCCAAACTGCGCCACTCCGGCGCTGGTCAGCAGCAGCACAATGTTGTTGATGGTGTTGGGGCCTTTGAGGATGGGAGCATCGAGCCCCTCCTCTTTCAGGCGTATGATGCTGTCGCGATCCATGGCCATGAAACCGCGGATGCCTCCCGTTCCGAAGCTCATTTTTTTGCGGAAGGTGTTCACGATGTCTTCCCAGCGGCCGTCTTCCACGGCTTTGTAGATGCCGTTGCGGACATTGGGAGAGATGCGCAGGAAGTTTTCATCCGTGAGCCATTCATCGAGGTATTTGATGCAATTGGCCTTCGCCATTTCGTAGCTCTGACTGTCGATCTTGCCTGCTTCAAGAGCGTTGTCGAGGTAGCTGTAAACGCCTTCCTCGATTGTTTTGAATTCAATTTGTGCCATTGGTCTTTCTGTTGTGATGAAAAAAAATGAGTGCGAGGTCAGCCCCGCACCATGGGCAGGTGAGGGATGCCGTCTTCCAGGTACTCCTCACCCGACACTACAAATCCGAAATCTTCGTAGAACTTTCTCAAATAAGTCTGAGCACTGATCTTGATGCTCTCATTGGGGTAGAGCCTGTCGGCCCAATCGAGGGCATTTTTCATCAGCTCTTTGCCCAGCCCCCGGCCCCGCACAGAAGGCTTGGTAACTATCCGCCCCATGCTCGCATGGTGTTCGTAAGAAACTCCCTTCGGCAAAAGACGGGCATAGGCAACTGTATTTCCATTGTCGTCATAACCGACGAGGTGGTGCGCTGCCAAATCCTTGCCATCGGCATCCAGATAGGGGCAGTTCTGCTCTACCACGAACACCTCCTGCCTAAGGGCCATGATGGCATACAGTTGCAGCAGATTGAGTTCATTGAAAGCTTTACAGCGGTAAGTGAGCATAAGAGGATCAGGGTAGCTGTTTCAAAGTTTGGGTACGCCCGGAAGCGATGCTTGCAAATTTCGTTCTTATTACTGTATTCCGCTATGCGAACATTGGATAATCCACCGATGAGAGCACCGCAAAAAATCACCTGAAGCCGGAGTCGTCTGCAAATGTAGCTGATTGAGAGGGGAATGTCAGGATCACAGAAACTGCGAAGGACGCTCTCTCAACCTCATACCTTCACCACCACTTTCCCGATGGTTTGCCCCGATTGCAAAGCACGCACAGCCTCCGGTAAAGCCTGAAAATCAAAGGTATGTCCTACGATGGGTTTGCCGATGTCATAAGCGCTGATCTCCTCAAGGTAGCGATGCATGCGTTCCACCCTGTTGTAGAGGTAGATGAGGTTAAAACCGAGGATGCCCCGGTTGCCGTCGGTAAGTTTGAGCGGATCGATCAGCGGTCGGCGGAGAAATTTCCACAAAATTTTCAGGTAGTTGGGCCGGTCACCGGGGTGGACGAAATCAGCAGCGCTGTAAACGATGCTTCGCCCCTCCGGGGCAAGCCGTTTGAAACCCTCCAGCAGCACCCTGCCGCCGATGCACTCCATGATGAGGTTCAGCTCCCGCTCTTTCAGAATTTCATCCAGATTCCGGAAAAAATTCCCATCGCGCACCAGCGGGTAGTCCACGCCCTCTTTCCGAAGCAAGTCCAGCTTGGACGGATTGCCCACAGAACCGATGGTCACGCCGCCCATTTTCTTCGCCAAACGATTGGCCAGGGTGCCCACCCCTCCGGCCGCACTGTGGATGAGCACGGTGTAGCCCGGCTGCATATTGCCGAGGGGCTTCAGACCGTAATAAGCCGTGAGCACCTGCACCGGATAGGCAGCCCCCTCCTCATAAGTCCACCCTTCGGGTAAATGCCGCAAGTAGCGCTCATCGATGTTCAGGTGGGTGGAATAGGCCCCAAAACGGGTGATGCCGTACACCTTGTCGCCCACTTTGTAATCCTTCACTTCGCTGCCGCAATGGGTAATCACGCCTGCGTATTCCAGCCCCGGCGTAAAAACACCTTTTGGCGTGGCGCTGTAAAGCCCCCAAATCACGGTAATGTCGGCAAAGTTCAGCCCGATGGCTTTCACCTCTACGGTCACTTCTTTGGGGCCGGGAGCCGGCAGTTCGGTCTCCACCAGCTTCATGTTTTTGATGTTGCCTGCTTTGAGTTGGTATTGTTGGATGGTCATGTTGTGGTTGTGGTTGTGGAGGGTTATGGGGGATTATAAGGATTATTAGGGATTATGGAGGATTATGAACAGTTCAGGTCTTCAAGTTCTTGGGTTCACTAAAAAAAGCGGCCACCTCGTCGAAAGATGTAATTTCTGTATGCAAATGTAGGCTCTGTCCGGCATTTGAAAATTCAAATTGACGTCGGTATTGATGAAGTGGGGGGTGCAGAGGACTTATGAATTGGACTTTTTGCCCCGTGCCGATACCGATATTGGCATCCGGGTCCCTGTTCTGCCAGTAACCTCATCGAGGTTCAGAACCTCGCATCCGGTCTCGCTGTCGGTGACCAGCACGGTATAGCTTCCCGGATCATAGATCAGCGGGTTGGCCACCGTTGGGTCACTAATCCCATTGCCGGGAGCCGTTTTCCACGCATAGGCGTAATTACCACTCCCCCCGGAGACTTCCACCTCGGCGCTGCCGTAGCCGCCGGGGCAGATGCAGGTGGGGGTGAGGGATTGGATGGTGAGTTCCGAGCCTACTACAAGGCCGCAGGATTGGGCACTGCAGCCATCGTCAGACGCTACCGTGACACAGTAATTACTGGGTGCAAGATTGGTCAGTACACTGCTAACATCATTTTCCTCCACCAGCAGAACGTTTCCCTCGGTATCGGTCCAGGTGAACTGAAAAGGCGGGGCATAATCCTCTGTCAGGACTATCAGTTCAATGCCTCCATCGTTGGAGCAAGCATTGGTAATGTTGATGGAAAAGTCATTCTGCCCGGAAAGCCATGGAAAATATACAGCAAAGGCAAGGGATAAGAGGTAAAGCGTAAGGAATATGGTGGATTTCATTACGATGGGTTTAGATTTTTGAAAATGAGATACTATCGTTGAAGTAAGCCGCTAGCTGACTGTATTAATTAGTCAATTGCTCAAGCAATTTGGCACCTAATTTTTTCACATGTACTGATGCATCTTGCCTTGGGAGTTTTTTTAGATGGGCTTCAATCGCTGCCTGTTCTAAATCACCGATATTCCCTTCCTTGATCAAGCGTTCATACTGTGCAATCACATCCTCATCTGAAAAAACGATCAAACCGTATAGTGCATTCAGCCGGACCGTCTTGTTGTCACTCATAGTGCTTTGCAGTAGATAGGATTTGATGTTGTTTTTATATTCCTCATTTTTTATAAGCATAAATATACGTCCATGTACATAGGCTGGCTTACATCTTTTGTCAGTTAAAATCAATTGTACAAGTTTCTCATTGTAATTGGCATTTTCAACCAAAGAGATTAGCCCACATAAATAGTCAAGTTCATATTCTTCAAATGAAGGCTTGATGGAGAGATTTTCCGAATCGTTATTTTCAAAAAATGCAAAAAGATCATCAACAATCAGGCTGTCTATTTCGTGGATATATGGTTCAATGAAATTGAACTTGGTTAGGGGTGGTCCTACCCATTGCTTCAGTCTCAACTTAAGATAGTAGGGTGAGTAAATTTGCCAACCTTCAATAGCGCTACGCCAGCTACCAGGCTGATAGTAGTAATCATACTGGGATCGAATATATTTTTTAAAGTATTCCAGCTTTTCTTTTCTGTTCAAACCCAGGCTGCCGAATTTCAGGGAATGAATGGTTGTTTCAAATGCTTCCAATATGCTGAATTGTTCATTGGCAGTTTGACAGGCATAGTGGTTATTCCGGTGAACTGGTTCCCATTCTCTTTTGAAAAATTCCTGTTGCCTGTTGTAGCTGTCAATTATCTCTGGTACTAGATTGTATTCCTTTGAGTATGCAAGACTTTTAAGCAAAGGTAGAACGGAGTCTAAATCAGGTTGCACACTCCTGACATAGTACACGGAATCCAAGAACTGTTTTTCATTTCCGAAAAAGAAAGTAACTTCAATGCTATCTGTTGAAACAGGAAAAAGGACTGCCTCTAACCTTTCTACAAGATTGTTATTATAATTACTTTGTGCAGCACATATTCCTGCGGATAAAAGAAATAAAGTGAACAAATAAAAACGATCAGGTAAATTCATGTCACAATTTTAAAAAAAAATCAACATTGATGCTGTATTCATGAAAAGGGTTGTTGCGGTATGATAATCAACAATTTAGGCAAAAATTCCAAAGACCTACACAGATGCCAGCCAACGAATTATAAAGTTCAATGTTTCTGCACCGCAAACGGTCAGACAAAAATCTATATCGTTTGAATCCTCCAATGGAGTGTTCAACTTTAATTCTGATGGAGTTACGCTGTTTGTTCTCTAATTTTTGATACTCCGTCAAAGCTTTGTTCTTTGATTTTTTAAACGGGATACTGAGCCTCTCAGTGGAATAATCCTTGTCAACACCCTGAAATCCAAGATCTATATGTAAATGATGTTCATCGAACCATAGATGGCTTTCGGGCGGTAGTTCAGTTTTTAAAATGCTGTAGTCATGAGAAGACCCAGAATAAGCTTCACTCAGGTATTTAATCTCCAACTTTTTGGTAGCAATAGTCCGTGAAAGTATTTAATGTATAAAAGGGTGAAAGTTCTAAGTTTGAGTTTTGCACAACTTACACGAAGAACAATCACCCAATGAGTACAA
>PAAY01000063.1 GCA_002698985.1 Saprospirales bacterium
CCGGATTACCCGTATCCGCCTGCAAAATTTGCCTCGTTCAGAATAAAATTTGCTCACTTTCGCTCAAGCATGAAAATCTAAACAGGCTCTTAGTTTTTCTTCGAAAAATACCAGTTTAACGCCGGAGCCTCATTTGAGTTTTTTCAGGTCATCCATGGCTTTGGTGCGCGTGAGCACTTCCATTTGCTCGCGGGCTGTCTGGTTCAGTATTTCCAGCCGCTGGTCTTTGGGACTGTCCCATTCCAGCAGTTTGGCATTGAGGGTTTCCAGGTTGGCCAGCACCACCAGCTGTTCGGTGGTGGCATAGTCGCGGATGTTGCCATTTTTGTCGGGGTTGGCCTGTTTCCATTCGCGGGCGGTCATGCCAAAAAGGGCCAGGTTGAGCAGGTCGGCTTCGCTGGCGTGGTAGATGGCCTCTTTGCGCGTGTTCCAGTCGATAACGGGCACCAGGTGTTCGCGCACCGCCTCTGCGTGGATGTGCCAATTGGTTTTTGCCAGCTGGCGTTTGAGGTTCCATTCGAGCTGGTTGCGGCGGGCCTCGTCTTCCTTGAGGCGTTTGAATTCCTTGTTGAGGTAAATCTGAAAGGCAGGACTCAGCCAGTAGCAGAATTGGATGGCGATTTCCTGGTGGGCGTAGGTACCGCCATAGCGCCCGGCTTTGGCCTGCAGGCCCACGGCATTGGTTTCCTGTATCCACTTTTTCACGGACAGCTTGAAGGTGTTCAACCCGACGTTTTGCCTAATTCCGTCGAATCCGACGGAATTAAAATCCGGGTTGTAAAGCTGCTCCCAGGTGCCGAGGAATTCCACGGTATTGCGGTTGCGCAGCCAGCTCTCGATGGCGCTCACACCCACTTCGAACTGTTGGGCTATGTCGGTGATGCAGATGTAATCGCTCGTGTCCAGCGAGAACAGCTTGATTTCGACACCCTGTACCTTGATCTTTTTGTTGGCCATGTGCTTGTTTTTTAAACCGTGCAGACTTCCACCCCATGCCTGAGCGAGGCGATTGCATCCTGTTTGGACGGAATGAATTCCTGTGCCACATAGCCAGAGAAGCCGGTGTCGGCAATGGCCCTCATGATGGCAGGGTAGTACAGTTCCTGGGTTTCGTCCAGTTCGTGTCTGCCGGGCACACCACCCGTGTGGAAGTGGGCTATGTAATCCTTGTATTTTCTTATCGTCGCAATGACATCGCCCTCCATGATCTGCATGTGGTAAATGTCGTAGAGCAATTTGAAATGCGGGGAGCCGATCTTGTCCACCAGGGCCACGCCCCAGGGGGTGTGGTCGCACTGGTAGTCGTGGTGGTCCACTTTGCTGTTGAGCAGTTCCATAATGATGGTGACCTCGTGCCGGCCGGCAAACTTCACCAGGCCATCGAGGCCGGTGGCGCAGTTTTCCAGGCCCTGCTCATCGGAGAGCTGACGGCGGTTACCGGAGAAGACAATCACGTTTGGAATGCCGTTTTCAGCAGCTGCCAGCACCAGTTTTTCATAGTCGCTGCGCAATTTGTCGTGCAGTTCCGGTTCGTTCCAGCCGTGGGTCAGACTCACCCAGCTTTCAGTAGCCACAGCGCAGGTGAGGCCATAGCGCTGCAGGGTGGGCCATTCCTCCGGTGTGGTCAGCTCCACGGAGCTGATACCGATGGGCTTCACCTTTTCACAAAACTCTTCCAGTTGAATGGACTGGTAGCACCAGCGGCAAACCGAGTGTTTGAAAGATCCTCCAACCACGGGATTGGCTTTCAGTGGGCTGGGTGTGCAACGCTGCTCACCTGCCAGGCGCAGGGTCATGGCACCGGCTACACCGATGCTGATTTTCCGAAGGGCATCTCTGCGGGAGTTGAACATGGCTGTTGTTTTTTGTGAAGAAAGGCGAATTTAAGCTACCTCATGGAGACAGCCACCAAAAGGAGTACCGGCTGCAGGAATGTTATACAAATCAGGGAATGGACTCCCTGATTTGTATAAATTTTTCTCCTCACCACTCAAACTGCACAAACAGATTTGGAATGGCGCCACTGGCACGTCGGGTCAGGGTTTGGATGTTGTAGTCATCCTGGGGTTGGTTGGTGGGCGGCGTTTCGATGACGAAATCCCGGTCCAGGATCTGGCGGTTGTTGAAGAGGTTGTAAATGGCCAGGCCGGCTTTACCCCTCATGCGGCGGCGGCCCTGAAAGCGGTAGCTGCTTCCCACGTCAAAGCGCATGGATGCCGGCAAGCGGCGCTGGTTCAGGGTGGGGTAGTGCAGTTCCCAGGTGTAAGGGCTCACGGTGCAGGATGGACAGGGCACCTGTTCCGGAACGGGTTGCGAATAGGGCCTGCCGCTGTTGAAATGGAGATTGAGCGAGAGATCCCAGCGCTTCCATTTGAACATGTGTATGAGGTCCAGGTTGTGGCGGATGTCGTGCGGGGCGGGGAAATCATTGCCATTGTTGAGGCTGGAAAAACGTTCGGTTACCTTGCCGGCCGACCAGGCGAACCACAGGCTGTACTTGTGCCAGCGCTTGCGAAACAAAACGTCCAAACCGATGGCATCCGAGCTGCCGTCGAACACCCAGGGCTTTTCCACGCCGCTGTCCAGCTCCAGATTGAGGGAGGTGAGGTTGTGGTTTTTCCGAAGGTAAAAATCAACATCGAGCAGCATGGAGGTGGTCTGCCAGGAGGCGCCCAGGTTCCACTGCCAGAGCTCCTGCGCTGGTATCTCTTCGGTGGCCAGCGCCCACAGCGGCTCGCCCACGCCCAGGTCGCCGAATTGCTGGATCTGAAAAACAAATTGCCAGTAACGCCCCGCTCCACCTTTGAAAGTGAAATGCTCCCCGAATGGCCGCCATTTGAATGCAATGCGCGGTTCCGAATAATAAATGCCGCGCGAAGGCAGGTGATTTTCGCGTACGCCCAGGGTAAACTCCCAGTTTTCCGAAGGCTGGTAGGCAAACTCCCCGTAAAAAGTGTGCAAGACCTGAGAAGTTGTATCATCGAGGAAGACATGGCCAAGCCCCTGCACGGCATTGGTGTCGGCATAAAGCAGGCTGGCCTTCTGCCCGGTCAGTTGGTAGCCGAACGAAAACCTGTGGTTGGGAGCCACCTGCCAGTTGTGGTGGAAGCGCGCCTGAAAATCGCTCATGCGGTTTTCGGTACTCCACCGGAAGGTGTAGGGCAGGTCCCGGTTGTTGTTCCATTCAAAAAAGTATTGGTTTTGGTAAGCGCTGGTGGCTACCTGGTAATCCACGTCAAAATTTTCACTCCAGCGGGCTTTGTGCTGCCAGCTCATGCCCAGGTTGCCGGTGCTGAGGTGGTCGTGGGTGGCGGCCAGGTCAGTGCCGTCGTCGAAAGAGAAGCGGTAGTCAAACTCATCGGAGCCGGTGAAAAAGCTGAACTGATTGTCGGCGCCCCGGCGGCCTTTCCAGCGCAGGGCCAGGTTGAAATCCCCATAATTGAAGGTCGGGCTCCATTTCACAAACTTTCTCTCGTTCTGGTAAGCCTCCTGCAGCGTGATGCGGCCATTCTGGAAAACGGAGTTGACGGCGCTGCGGTAGGAGGTGCTTTTGATGAGATCCACATAAGAGCTGCGCAAGGCCACCAGTAAAGTGACGCGCTCCTTTTTCAGTGGTTTCTCCCAAAAGGCGTTCAGGTGCAGCAGGTTCAGTCCCAACCCGAAACGCGACTTACTGCCAAGTTCCGGACTGCCGTCGATGTCGATGACTGCCGAGTTTCTGCCGCCGTAATACGCGCCGAAATCGCCGCGCCACACCTCCGCATTTTTGACGATGAAAGGATTGAAAACATCGTACAGGCCAAAGAAATGCCCCGTGTGATACACCGGAATGCCCTGCCAGAGGATGAGGTTCTGGTCCGGCGTGCCGCCCCGCACGTTCAGCCGGGAGGCCGAGCCCTCGGCGCTGCTGATGCCCGGCAAGAACTGGAGGCTTCGCAAAACATCCGGCTCACCCCAGCCGGGCAGGGTGGGCAGCTTTTCATTGCGCAGCGAGAGGCTGCCATTGTCCTGAAGCCCCACCATGTCCATCGAAAATTCGCGGATGATGACATCGGGCATTTGCTGAACGGCAATTTTCATCCGCCATTCGCCGCAGGGCTGGTTGATGTAATTCGCTGCCGCAACCTGGACAGCCTGGTAACCTAGAAAACTGATGCAGAGGGTGTCACCTTCCTTAAAGTAAGCCTCCAGCAAAAAACTGCCGTCCGCGCCGGTGGAGGTGCCGGAGCTGGTGTTGAGGATGTAGGCCACCGCACCGGGCAGTGGTTCTCCGCTCTCATCATCCAGTACCCGGCCGCAGAGCTTCTGCAGAGGGGGTGGGGGAGGGGCGTTTTCGGTTATGACAGGCTCGGCAGTGTGCTGCAGCAAAATGTAGCCCCCTTGCAGAATTTCAAAGGAAAGCGGCTGACCTGCCAGCAGGCGCTCCAGTGCCTTTTCCAGTTTTCCTTCGGTAAAATGAGCGCTGACCCGCAACGGCGCCACCACCGCCGGATCGTAAGAAAAAGAGAGTCCATACTTTTCTTCGAAAAATGCCAGTGCGCGCTCCAGCGGCTCATTGTCGAAGTTAGCGCGAAACGGCCCTTTCGACGGATCCACCTGCCCGAAAAGGGAAATTTGCAATAGAAATAACAATGTGATTACGGAAAGGCTTTTCGACGACATGCAGCGGTGTTGTGGCCCTGAATGGCCGGATTCACAAACCGGATGGTGTGGTAAAGTTCTGCTAAGCTATCAATTTCCGATGCGAAGTGTGTCCCCTGTGAGGGTGCAGTTGAGTTGCAGTGGTTGGCAGACCATCTTGACGGCTTTTTGCAAATCGCCGTGGACGAACTTGCCGCTGAAGCTGCGCTGGCCCAGGCTGTCGGCCAGGATGACCAGCCCGTACTGTGCCTTCAGGTCGGTGAGAACTTTGCCGATGGGGGCATTCTTAAAACTGCTTTCGCCTTTTTGCCAGGTGGGGTAGAAGGCCAGCCCCTGCCGCTTTTGCATGCGGCCGTTGATGACGCTGACCTGTTCTTTTTGCTTCAGCAAAACCCGCTCGGTGCCCTCCGGATTGATGACCTGCACCTTGCCTTCCAGGCATTTCACCTCCAGTTCACTTTCGCGGGCATATACATTGAACTGGGTTCCTACCACCACCACATCACCTTGTTCGGTGTGCACGGTGAATTGGCGGCCCTTTTTGGCTTTGAAAAAGGCCTCTCCGTTGAGCACGGCATAGCGGCGCTCTTTCCAGTTTTCTTCGGAATAGCCCAGGCTCGACGAGGCGTTCAGCACCACCTCCGAGCCGTCGGGCAGTTTCAGTTCTTTTTTCTCGCCGGGGCCGGTGGCAATCTCTGTGGTCACCGGGTAATCATCCCGCCCCAGCAGCAGCCAGGCCAGCACCCCAACCACCAGCACCGCCGCAATGGCCGGCACGTAAGTCCACAGGCTGCGCACCTTTTTTTCCGAAGGTGGCTCAACTGTTTTAAGTGGGGTGGGGGAGGGGTCTTCGTTTTCTGCAACTTCCTTAGTCTGGGAGCTCGTTTCGGCGACAGGGGGTGCCGCCATTTTCTGTCGGAGCTGTTCCCAGTTTTTTTCTTCGTCAAAATCCGGCGGCGACAACTGCCGCAATTGCTCCACGACGGCCTCCAGCTCTGCAAAGTCCTCCCGTTTGCGCAGTTCTTCCAACTCCGCATCACTCAGTTCACCCGCCAGCCACCTGGCCAGCAGTTCATCCTGATCGTATATGTGCTCGTCGTTAGACATTTTTTTCGGTTGTCAGTTTCTGAGCGCACTTTATACAGTGCGCTCAGTGGTTAAGAGGGGTTTAGAGAGGTTGAGAGGGGTTGAGAGATCGGAGCCTGCAATTTCTTTTGCTCTCTTTAAACGAGTGAGGCCATTTTTTCCAGTGTACTCAAATCCTCGATTCCTCTCCCGATCCCGAAGGATTTTGGGATTAGGGATCAGTTCCTCAATCACAAAAACGATCTCTCCCCTCCACACCCCACCTCAGTCCCGATTTTTCAGGGCCTGGCGGAGGCTTTTCAGTGCAAGGCTCATGCGCTTTTCGATGGCCTTTACGCTCAGCTCCAGTGCCTGTGCAATTTCGTTGTACGTCATTCCGTCCATGCGGTTCATCAGGAACACGGTTCGCTGTCCTTCGGGCAATGCCGCCAGCGCCGCCTCTATGCGGTCGAGGGTTTCGCTGTGCTCCAGTTGGGCATGCGGATTTTCCGAAGGAGCAGAAACACCCGTTGTTTGTCTGGCGGCATGGCGTTGGAATTTGAGCACCACCTGGTCGTGTTTGCGGGCATCCAGAAAGAGGTTGCCGGCCACGGTGAAGAGAAAGGCCGCGGCCTTTTCAGCAGGCACCCTTTCGCATTCGCGCCACAGGCGCAAAAAAGCCTCCTGCATCAGGTCCTCGGCTTCTTCGGCTCCGGCCCCTTTGTAATACAGGAAGTTGCGCACCCTCCGGGCGTGGAGTTGAAACAACTCCCGGTACACGCTTTCGCGGCAAACGCTGTTGGAGGCGGTGGATTCCATGGGGCCAAAGGTAGCAATTAGCGTTTCGAAGCTATATCATGCTTTCTTTTTGGTAGGGTATTTTCCCCTCATGTCGTTAAGGATGCAAACAAAAGCCGGTGAGCAGACCTGAAAAGACTTAGATTGCTTGCCCAAAGCCAACAACAGCTTACTCATCACCAATCTTTCCGACCATGCCAACAACCATTGACCGACGGTCCTTTTTTAAAAAGCTGACCCACAAAATGGAGAACTTCCAACCTGGGGAGAAACTTACCGAAAGCCTGTCCCGAAACCTCGGGAGAAAAGACCTGTTCAATTTCGGAACGCAGGAACTGCCCCCTGTGCCACCGGCCGCCAACCCCATCACCATTCAGGGTGGGCTGGATCCTTACACCGGCCCCTGGGAGTACGACCAGGCGGCGCACCTGCTGCGACGCACCACTTTCGGACTGAAAAAATCAGACCTCGACCAGCTGCTCACCATGACCATGAGCGAGGCCGTTGACCACCTGCTGACGGAGCCTGCACAGGCTCCCGCACCACCGGTGAACAACTACAACAACGACGATTTCACCGACCCCGACGTGCCCCTCGGTGAGACCTGGATAGAGGCCGACTTCAACGTGGATGCGGAGTTCTGGCGCATCGAAAGCTTCCGCGGCTGGTGGACGGAACTGATGCTGAAAACCGAAGCCAGCATCCTGGAGCGCATGACCCTCTTCTGGCACAACCATTTCGCTACGCAATCCTCCGCCATTTTTTACGGAAAGATCAACTACAAACACAACGTGCTGCTGCGCAGCAATGCCCTGGGCAATTTCAAAGCCCTGACCAAAGCCGTTACCGTTGACCCCATGATGCTGTTCTACCTGAATGGTTACCTCAACGGCAAGGACGCCCCCGATGAGAACTACGCCCGCGAATTGCAGGAGCTGTTTACCATCGGCAAAGAATACCCCAGCCAGTACACCGAAGAAGACGTGGTGCAAGCGGCCCGTGTCCTGACCGGCTGGCGGGTCAACTGGCTGCCGGCAGAGAGCTTTTTCTTCCCTCCGGAACACGATGCCGGCAACAAACAGTTTTCATCGTTTTACGACAATACCGTGATCCAGGGCCAGACCCTCGATGGCGAAGCCGAACTGGATGCCCTGCTCGACATGATCTTCGCCCGCCCGGAAGTGGCCAAATACCTCTGCCGCAAGCTGTACCGCTGGTTCGTTTATTACCACATCGACGACGACATCGAGCAGAATGTCATCGAACCGCTGGCGGATATATTCCGGAACAACAATTACGACATCAAACCCGTGCTGCAGACCCTGCTCAGCAGTGAGCATTTTTACAACGCGATGTACTCAGGTTGTTTCATCAAAACACCCATCGACATCGTGGTGGGCACTTTGCGCAGCTTCAACCTGAGCATCCCGGCCAGCACCCCGTGGGATGATTTCACCATGAAATACATCCTCACCTGGCTGCACAGCATCATGCAGATGGTGCCCGGCGATCCGCCCAATGTGGCCGGCTGGCAGGCCTTCCGCCAAAGCCCGCAGTATTACAGAATGTGGATCAACGGCGATACCGCCCGCAACCGCAACTGGTACACCGACATCCTGTCGCAGTGGCACCTCGACAGCGACAACGACCAGCTCAAAATCGACCACATCGCCTTTGCCAGTCAGTTCGATGCACCTGAAGATCCGAAGGCCCTGGTGGACGACATGACCCGGCTGCTGCTGCCGCAGCCCATTTCGGAACAGAAAAAACTACTGCTGAAAAACGTGCTGCTCAGCGGCCTGCCGAGTGACAGCTATTGGACGGTGGCCTGGTTCGAGTACCAGAACAACCCCTCCGATCCGATGGCTTTCGAGGTGGTCAATTTCCGGCTCTCCGTTCTGACGAAATACATTTTGAGTCTGGCGGAGTACCAGTTGGCCTGATCACCGGCCGTGTTTTCGATCCCATTTTCTGATCATTCATCAATCATCTTCGAAAAATGAAAAGACGCAAATTCATACGCACCGCCGGGTTGAGCGCCGCCATAACGCCGTTCATGTTCAAAGGATTTTCCATCAGCCCCGTGGCCCGCAATTCCTTTTTCAGTGCGCTGGGCGCCGCTGCTTCCATCAACGACAAGGTCATGGTCTTCATCGAGCTGAACGGCGGAAATGACGGGCTCAACACCCTCATCCCGCTGGACCAGTACAGCACCCTGGCCAACCATCGCGGCCCGCTGCTCATTCCCGAAAACAAAGTGCTCAAGCTGGACGGCACCAATGCCACCGGCCTGCACCCCGCCATGGCCGAGCTGCAAAACCTGTACAACGACGGCCTCATGTCGGTGGTGCAGAACGTGGGTTATCCGCAACAGGACTACTCCCACTTCCGCTCCATGGACATCTGGCAGACGGCCTCCGACAGCGACCAGTACCTCGAAACGGGCTGGCTGGGGCGCACCCTGGAGGCTGAGTACCCGGGCTTCCCTGACGGCTATCCCAATCCCGACAACCCGGATCCGCTGGCCATCCAGATCGGCTCCATCACGCCGCTGGCTTTCATGGGTTCGGCCTTTCCGATGGGCATGTCCATCAGTGACCCGGAGGCTTTTTACGAGTTCGTCAGCGATGTGCCGGAACCCACGCCCGCCACTCCCTACGGCGATGAGCTGGCCTACATCCGACTGGTGATGCAGCAGTCGCAGGAGTATTACGAAGTGATAAAAGCCGCTGCCGAAAACAGCCAGAACCTCTCCACCAAATACCCCGCAGAATACGAAAACCCGCTTGCCGACCAGTTGCGCATTGTGGCCCGGCTGATAGGGGGCGGCTTGCAAACGCCCGTCTATGTGGTGAGCATCGGCGGTTTCGACACCCACAGCGAGCAAATCGACGGCGATCCCACACAGGGCAACCATGCCCAGCTTTTGCACTGGCTCAGTGAAGCCGTGTATGCCTTCCTCGACGACGTGAAACTGATGGGTAAATCCGACAAGGTGTGTGCCATGACCTTCTCGGAGTTCGGCCGCACCATTGCGGCCAATGGCAGCATGGGCACCGACCACGGCGCCGCTGCCCCGCTGTTCGTCTTTGGCGAGGGCGTGAACCCCGGCATCATCGGCGACAATGCGCAGATCCCGTTCACCATCCCTGAATCGGCCGACGTGCCCATGCAACACGACTTTCGCTCCGTATATGCCAGCGTCCTGCAGGACTGGTACGGCATCAGTAACTGGCAGTCCGTGCTGTACCAGGACTTCGATATTTTGCCAATATTCAAAGGCGTCACGCCCTCCCGTGAGGTCTTCGCCTATCACCTGAAGGTGCGGGTTTATCCCAATCCGGTGGTGCGCCAGGCTACGGTTGACTTCAGCTGCCAAAGCGGCTCCGACGTGGAGGTGAGTCTGCTCGATACCCTGGGCCGCCAACTGCGCCGCATCACCTCCGGTTATTATTCTGCCGGCGACCACAGCGTGAACTTCAGTAGGGAAGGAATTCCCCCGGGTGCCTATGTCTGTCAGGTACGCATCGGCGCATTCCGGGTGAGCCGCAAAGTCTTGTTCATGTAATACCGAGCTTTTCCATCGTTCTATGAACGCCGGTAGGGGAGTGCCCTGCCGGCGTTTTTTCGTTCGCTTCGCAAACCCAGCGGGAAAGAATTGTTAACTGTTAAAATTTACATTTGGGCGAAAAAAAGTATCGCCCCCCCTTGACAGGCTCGTTTTTTTTTTTTTTTACATTTGGACTGTATTTCAAAGACACCACATCTACCCTCGAGGAGGAAAGTTTTCAAGAGGCGGTAAGAACACAAAAACACATCCATCGCCGGAAGTAGCAGAGAAAGAGAACAAGAGGTAAGCAATTAGCGCAGAAGGTATCCGGGATGGAGACCTTGGTAGCTTTATCACAATGTGCGCACATACCCGATAAAGGAATGGAAAAGCCCCTCGCCGTGCATTTGCGGTGACGGTGAAGGGCTATTGTTTAACTTTCTAAACGTTGTAAATTTATGAAAAAGTCACTATTTCTTTTTTTTGTCACAACTGCATTTTTGATTTCCTGTACTAAGGAGCCACATCAAAACTTTACTAAGATTAATGACCTTGACCTGGTGGAAGTTTTTCAATCAAAGTCCAACCTACTAAATCTTTCACCTAGGAACAGGAAAATTGCGTGGATTGCTAGATTGAATGAGTATAAAAATTTAGATCTCAAACCATCACAAGTTATTTTGATCGATGAGTTGATCAAAGAAATAGAAAGCATGGACACAGAGGTGTTCATGGCAACACCAAAGTTGACAGAATTAGCCATAGAAATGGCTAAAATAACGCCAATGGAGGATTACTTAAATTTGTTTTGCAGCACAGGAGATTATCTACCTGAAATTACTGGAATCGGTTCTGTTTGTGAACAATGCATCAATGATTTACGAAATGTTGACTTTCAAAGTTTTGATCCTTCGAATGAGGTAAAATCAAGAACATCTGATTGCAATTGTGCTTGGACTTGTCAACAGCAAGAAGACAATATGTTGTGTGAGCCCGGTTATTATGCCACCACATTACCTCCATGCGACGATGACCAGACAAGTGGGTGTTGCAACCAGACGGCTAGTGGTTGTGGCTTTTTGTTTTTGTATTCTTGTACAGGGTTGGTTGTTTGTGAACCACTTTAGTTTTAAGCATTTTATGGGGGGTCAGTCAGATCAACGATTTTGATCTGGCTGATTTCCTGAATCAAAAATTCGCAAACTGAATGAACGTTGTTTTTGCACTGCTATACAGCTTGATCCTCGTCACAGTATGGGGCCTGTGTTTCTTGAGCATTGATAAAGCCAATCAGTTTACAGCCGGCCTGGGACTGGCTTTTACCTTCCTGAGTGGATACTTTTTCAATGAAAAAATAAAAAAAGAGGCTTCCAATAAAATTCGCTATTTGGTGCTGTTGGTCACAGCGCTGTACCCAACGGCCTTATACTTGCAGCTAAGCAAAAGTGGATTTTTTGAAAAGTTTACAGATAACCTCTATGAACTTTACTTCTATGTTCATTTTGTTAATCCTCTGCTGGTAGCGTTTGTAACCTTAGTTCTTGTTTTGTTTGTTCGACGCGATTTATTCAGGCCTTCAAATTTGTTTTTATTTATCTCCATAACGGTATTCTATTCTTAGGTATTCTATTCTTACTTTTTCTTTCCTGATTGGCGCTCTTTTAACCTCAGGTCTATGACTGAGAATTTTGCTGGTATGGAAAGCCTCAAGAAAGCCGGTAATGTTGAATTGAACACAACCGGAATTGACTTGGCAAATTTTTCTTTCATTGACCATAAGAGAGACACCGTCACCATTCTACCAATCCAAAAAGATTTTTTACTGATTGAAACCTGGAATGAGACTTGTGTGCCATGCATCAAAGCAATGA
>PAAY01000064.1 GCA_002698985.1 Saprospirales bacterium
CAACGGCGGGAATTTTGCCAGTCCCCCTACCCACATCAAACTTCTATTCAGAACATCACATCAGGAATGATCAATCACCATATAGCTGGAAATGTTGATGCTGATGTTTTGTAAAGATGTTTGATGCAGTGGGGTGTTTGTCCGTCAACCCCTCGCTGCCTGCCTAGTCGGCAGACAGGAAGCAAGGGGTTTCAAGATGTTTGATGGAGTGGAAGGTTATTAGCCCACAAGAATTTGACCTGCAACTTCAGTATCAAATTGCTCATGGAATACCCTCAAAGGCGGAATGACGGAATTGTGGATAATCGATAGCCCTCTAAACCTCTCTCAACTCCTCTAAACCTCTCTCAACTCAATCCTCACCCCTTCCCATTATCAAATGGATTGCCGGGCTTGTATTCCACTTTTACCGGCTCGTCGATGTGGATGATCCGCACTTCGGTGCGGCGGTTGTACTGGTGCTCTTCGTCGGTGCAAGGCACGCCGTCCACGCAGTGGTTACGGATTTCGGCTTCGCCCATGCCGAAGGCTTTGATGCGGGAGGGATCGATGCCTTTTTGCACCAGGTAGCGCTTGGCGGATTCGGCGCGTTTGAGGGAAAGGTCGAGGTTGTAGGCTTCACCGCCCCGGCTGTCGGTGTGAGCCACCAGTTCTATTTCCATGCTGGGGTAGAGCTTCATCAGTTCGGCCAGGGCATCCAGTTCGGAGGCGGCGCCTTTGCGGATGAAGTACTGGTCAAAGTCGTAATAGATGTTTTCCATCACGATGACGCTGCCCTCTTTGATGGGCTCCCGGGCGATTTCAATTTTGACGGGTTGCAGCATCACCTCCACGTTCAGCACCTCGGCGTTGTTGGTGCCGGTGGTTGACACTTTGGAGATGCCCTTGGTGTAGCCTTCCTTTTCAGCAAAAACGGCGTACTCATGGCCGAAAGGCAGGCAGATGTCGAAGGTGCCGTTGGCTTTGGTTCTGATGAGTTCCTCGGCACCGGTGGTTTCGTTGACGATGCGCACGAGGGCATTGGGCACCCGGGTGTCGCTGCCTTCCACCTTCACCGTTCCGGCAACGGAGGTGCAGGCTTTGGGCTTCATGGGCACCCGGATGGTCTGCGAGGTGCTCTCCCCTTCGGTGGAGAAGCGGAGCTCGGCGTTTTCGTAGCCATCCCGGCTGAGCAGCAACAGGTAGTTCTTGTTGGGTTTCAGTTCCGTAATGGCCTCACCGTTGATGCCAGTGCGGATGGTTGGCTCGCCGAGATTGCCGGCATCTTTTCTGACCAGTTTCAGCAGCAGGTCGCCGTTTTCCGAAGGCAGCAACTCCACGTCGTAAAAGTCATTGCTTTCGATGGAGCCGTCGGCCGCCTGCTGGAAAATGCGCACGTCCACCCCGGGTATTCTTTCGTTGGTTCTTTCGTCGTAGGCAATGACCATGGTGCTCAGGGCTTCGGGCTCTGCCTCGATGATGCTCTCATCCGACTCAAAAAGGTATATGTCGTCTTTGCCTTTGCCGCCGGGGCGGTCGGAAGCCAGAAAGCCGCGGGTGCCTTCTTCGTTGATGATGAGTCCGAGGTCGTCAAAAGAGGAGTTGAAAGGTTCGCCCAGGTTTTTGACCAGTCCCACCACATCGCCGGAGATGTCCACCATGTAGAGGTCCAGCCCGCCCAGGCCGCCGTGGCCGTTGGAGGCAAAAAAGAGGGTGCCGCTCTCGTGCATGTACGGGAACACCTCGTTGGAAGGGGTATTCACCTCCGGCCCCAGGTTGATGGACTGGCTCCAGCCATCGCTGCGGCGCTCAACGTAATAGAGGTCCATGCCACCGTAACCGCCCGGCATATTGGACGAGAAATACAGGCGGCTGCCGTCGGCCGTGAGGGCCGGGTGCACACAGGTGTAGTTGTCGCTGTTGAAAGGCAGCTCTTTCACCTGCTCCCAATCGTATTTTCCTCTTCTTGCTTCGTAAATTTTGAGCACCACATCGCCGCGCTCATTGGCTTTGGTGATGCCTTTTTGAATGTTGTTTCTGGTAAAGTAGATCAAGTTGGCATCCTTGCTGAAGGACACCGGCCCCTCGTGGGCTTGCGAATTGATGGAAAGGGAAAATGGCCGCGGACTCTGGGGGAAACCCCTGGCGTCAAACTCGGCGTAAAACAATTCGAAGAAGGTCTCCCCGATCTTCTGATCCACCGGGCCGCTCTTGTACCTCGACGACACGAACACGATACCGTTCTGGTAATACACCGGCGAGAAATCCAGGTTGGGGGAGTTGATGCCGCTGCAATCGTACAGCCGAACCTGCCGGTTCAGTTCTCCTTTTTCGTAAAGCTTGTTGGAGCTTTTCGACTTGGAACTCTGCTGCTGGGCCGGCATTGCGCCAGCGAGCAACAGGAATATGAACATGGTAAAAAGGTTCTTCATCGTGGGTCCTTGTTGAGCTTGTGACGATCGAGGGCACTGTAAAAGTCATTTTGGTTGAGAGGGGTTGAGAGGGGTTGAGAGGGGTTTAGAGGGGTTTAGAGAAGTCTCTCGCAACCTTTCTCAACCCCTCTAAACCTCTCTAAACAACTTCTGGCACTTTCCACAGTGAACTCGCAAGTAAAATTACGAACCGCAAGGGTTTGCAATTTATTGCCAAAGGGGCAAACTACAACCGCCTGCTTTTGACCTTCGTCAGAAAAAGCGGGGGTTGACAAAATCCTTCCGCTTGTTGGCCTTGCCGATGCAGTAGTGCAAAGAGGCTTCGATGCTGCCGGTTGTGTAATCCCTCAGGTCCGAGAGCGTAAAGTCATAGGACAGGCTGAAAAGGATGTTGTTGGTCAGTTGCGCAGCGAGGAGGATGTCAATACTCTCGCCGAGGCCGCTTTTCTTGTTTCCGCCCAGGCGGTAGGTAAGGCCAACGATGTAGCGATCCTGCAGGATCAGGTTGGCGTTGGCGTCGAAATCCACCGGAGCGCCGGTGACGTATTTCATCAGCACCTGTGGCTGCAACTTCACCTGGTTGTTGAGCGGTATTTCGAGGCCACCCATCAGGTAGATGTGCTGTATCTCCCGGGAGATCTGCACGTCGTTGTCAGCGTAGTCGATGTTGTTCTTCAGCAAGCGGGGCACGCTGAGGCCGATGTAAAATTTTTCGGAGTTGAAGTAGAGACCCGTACCGAAGTTGAACAGGAACTTGTCCTGTGTTCCATCGGGAATGCTGGGGTCTTCGGCTTTGGGTTGTGTGGCGCTGGTCAGCTGGAAGTCGTTCTCCCAGGAGCGCACGGAGCCCATCACGCCGATGCCCAGCATGCCGTTGCCGAGGCGGGTGCGGTAGGCATAGGCCAGGTCCAGGTTGTGGATGCTGGTGATACCGATGGTGTGGCGGTACAGGTTGGCGCCGATGCCCACCCGCTGGTTGAACAGCGGCATGTTAAAGGTGATCGCCATGGTTTTGGGTGCACCGTCCAGGCCCAGCCACTGGTTGCGGTAGATACAGCTGATGCAGGTGTTTTCCTGACTGCCGGCGTATGCCGGGTTGTAGCCCAGTTTGTAATAAAAGAACTGGGTGTTCTGGGGCTGCTGCTGCGCAAACGCCGTTGCGACAGCGAAGAGAACAAAGAGGAAGTTGATGATGATCTTTTTCATATCCTAAACCGGTAATGGCCTTCGGTAAAACCAGGCGCTGGTTTTACCGAAGGAATTGATTAGCGTTGAATGATGAGGTAACCCGAAGTCGGCTTCTGTCCGTTGCCCAGGTCGAGAATGTAGAAATAGGTGCCTGCCGGCAAGTCTTCACCGTCGAAGGTGCCCTCCCAGTCGTTGCGGTAAGGCGAGGCGTGGAAGACCTCGTCGCCCCACTGGTTGAAGATGCTGAGGGTGTTGCCTACGAAATCGTTGATGTTGGCCAGGCAGGGTATGATGAAAGCGTCGTTGATGCCGTCGTGGTTGGGCGTGATGATGGACGGAATGTCGCATTGCGCATCGTTGCCCACGTTGAAGACGATGGTGCCGGTAGCGCAATCGCAGTTCTCCACGCAGATCTCGTAGATGAGCTGGTCTTCGCCAATGAAGTTGATATCGGCTTCGTAAGAAACATTGCCGAAGATGTCAGCCTCGGCCACCCCATGCTCCGGTTGCTGCAAGATGGTGAAGGTGTAATCTCCCGGAATCACGTCGTTGGCCACGGCGTTCAGGCTGGCCTTGCCGCCGAATTTGACATTGGCAGCGTCGTCGTTCACCTCCGGTGAGAAGAAGTATTCCACCAGCACCGAGTCAACGGAGTAAGAACCGCAGGCACCGCCGTTGATGGTCCAGACCAGCACGTTGATGCCTTCCTGCAGGTTGCAGACGGTGGAGTTAGGGTTGGTTGGCGTCACAAACTCGATGTTGGGATCGGGGCTGGTCCAGAGACCTACGCCGCTGAGCGCCGGCACCGCACTGAGCACCGTGCAGCCATCGCCGCAGTCGGTGTAGTCAGCTCCGGCAAATGCCGATTCGTTGGAAACGGAAACCACCACCACATCCGAGGACACTCCACAACCACTGTTGATGGTCCAGGTGAAGATGTACTCATTGCCGGGCGTCAGACCGGTGACGGTGGTGTTCGGATCGGTCGGATCCATGATGACCACGCCCAACTGGGCCTGCGTTTGCGGCTGCGACCACATGCCCTCATTGGAGGTTGGCATGGTGGCATGAAGCTGCACAGAGGTGGTAAAACAGGCGTTGATCTGCTCACCGGCGTCGGCCAGTTCCTGCTTGTTCACATATACCGAAGTGGTATCGGATGAATAGTCCTCACAGGCACCATTCGAGAGGGTCCATTGGAAGACATAAGTCTGGTCGGGTATCAGACCGGAAACGGTGGTATTGGCCTGGTTCGGGTTGGCAATGACCACGCCGGTGGGGTTGCCACTGTAAAGTGTCCACATACCGGTGCCCACGGAAGGTGCCGTGGCAGCCAGCTGCAGAATGTCATTTTCACAAGCCACGATGGGCGGCCCGGCTTCGGCCTCGTTGTTCGGAATGGTATTCAGGGCCACAACCGTTGGGGCCGAAGGCGCCGACTCACAGCCATCCACACTGGCAACCACATAGAACGAGGCATTGCCTTCGCCGTACTGTTCCGGATCGGGCAGGGCAAAATTCAGCGCCGGAGTGGCATTGCCGAGGGGCTGGCCATTGCTGTTGTACCAGGTGTAGCTGGCACCCGGCGTGGCCGAGTTGGAGCTCACCAGCAGCATCACGTCATCGGTGCTGGAGCAGTAAGGCCCGGCATTCATGGCCACGGGCGTACCCGGCTTTTCTTTGATCTCGACGTTCAGCGTCAGCACTTCCGACCAGCAGCCGTCCACCCGTTTTCTGACGGTATAAGTGCCGGAATGGGTAGCCGGGTCGGCGTTGTTGATGACCGGATTGCAAACGGAGGCACTGAAGCCACCGGGACCGGTCCATTCATAGCTGGCACCGCTGCTGCAGTTCACACTGAGCTGGATTGCATCGCCTTCGCAAACGGGGCTGTTGCTCAAGGGCTGCACTACGGGAATCTGATTGACAGTAACAACAGTGGAAGCAGAAGCTACTGACAGGCAGCCATCCACACGGTACTGCACGGTATAGGTTCCCGAATCCGTCATGGTCAGGTTGCTCAGCGTCAGCGAGGGGCTGGTAGTTACCACCATGCCGGCAGGGGTATTCCAGACATAATCGGCAGTGGCACCACCCGGGTAAGCGGGTATGCTCAGGGTCAGGCTCTCACCTTCGCAGAAAGGATTGCTGCCGCTGAGCGCAGGTGCCGAGGCCGGCGTCGCCACCACTTCAGGGATGACCACATTGACGGTGTAGGGCAATGACGAACATCCATCCTGGTTGGTAACCACAAGGGTGTAGGTGCCGCTATCGTCGGCGGTGGCACCCGGAATCACGGCATTGGCATCCGAGGAGGCATAGCCATTGGGGCCCGTCCAGAGGTAGTTGTAGGTTCCCGGATCTATGGGGAAGAGCGTGGCCACCAGGTTCACATCCACCGGCCCGAGGGCACAGTCGGGTGCGTCACTGCTGGCGCCTGTAATATCCGGCCGGTCAAAGACATCCAGGAAGACAAATTCCTGAACCGAACAACCGAACTGAGAGGTCACCACTACGGAGTAGGTGCCCTCGTCGTTGAGGTTTACATTTTCGATGATTGGGTTTGCTTCGGCAACGACCTGCCCGTCGGGGTAGCTCCATTTGTAGCTCACGTTTTGAGTGGCAGAGTTGGCCGAGAGCTGCACGTCCTGCCCTTCACAGGCAGCCGAAGGATTGGCGGAAACATTCACGGATTCCGGTAGCGGCGCCACATAGACAGTGGTTGGCTCCGAAGGCTGTGATTCGCAGGGGTTGCCATGGGCGATCACCGTCCACTGACCGGCGTCTTTGTTGATGTCCACCGCCGGTATGGTCAGCACGTTGGTCGGGGTGGTTATCGTCGTAAACATGGGCGTGGTCCACTCGTACGAAACTACACCCGGTATGGCCGTGGCCGTCAGGGTCACCGTCTCGCCGGCACAGGCCGGATTGGCAGCGGTGGTGCTGTTGGTGATGGTCGGTTTGGGCGGAATGGGCACCACCGTTACGGTTACATAAGCCGGTTCGGAAACGCAGCCATTGTTGGTCACCACCAGTTCGTAAACACCGTCGTTGCAATCACTCACATTGGTGATGGCCGCCGGGCTGCAACTTGAGGAAGTGAAACCGCAGGGACCCGTCCACTGGCAAATGGTGCCGGGTGCGTTGTTGATGGAGTTCAACAAGAGGGTTTCACCTTCACAAAGCAAAAAGTTGTCAGTTTCAGGAACCGCAATGGGCTGCTGTTTCACTTCAATGGTTACCGTGTTTGAAACTTCAGAGTCACAGCCTTTCCGCTCCACAACCATGTAGAACATATAAGTGCCGGAAGCAGGTGGCGTCATGCTGAATGATGGGATGCTGGTGGTAGCCACCAACATGCCGTTGGGCGCTGCGCCCGAGAACCATTTGTACGACACATCCGAACCGCAAACGACGGAAGATGAAAGTTCGAAGCTCTCCCCTTCGCAAATGGAAGTGGCGGCAGCCTGGATGTTGGGTGTTGCCAGCGGCAGCAGGTCGCAGGTCACCTGAACGGTGTTGACTGCCGAACAACCGGTAACGCCGGTGATCTCAACGGTGTAGAATCCCACATCGCTCATGCTGGCATTCAGGATGGTCGGGTTTTCAACAAAAGAGAATGGCAAGCCCTGCGGGTTGTACCAGGTGTACTGGAAGGCGTTGTTGCCGCCCGGTGCTGCCGGCGGGTTGGCGAAGAACTGCAAGTCGGCACTTCCGCAATTGCTGGTCACGGTCGGTTGCGGCTTTTTGGTGCTCACCCCAACGAAAGTGTTGCAGGTGGACACATTGCCCGAAAGGTCCTCCACCGTGAGGGTCACGTTGACCACACTCGGCGAGTTGCAGGTGATGGTATTCGGCGAAACGGTCATGGATGCAATTCCGCAATTGTCGGAACTGCCCAGGTCGATTTCTGCCGGGAAGATGGTATCGATGACAAAACCACTTGGGTTGATCTCCACGAAGGTGGGGCCACAAAGGGCCTGCGGAGCTTCGTGGTCCTCCACGGTAATGTCAAAAGTACATTCGTTCTCATTTCCGTTCAGGTCGGTCAGCATATAATGAACGGTGCTCGTTCCCTGAAGGAAGGTAATGGTCTCCGGCTCCAGCGGTGGAATCAGGGTGGTGGGATCAAGGGAAGTGGCCCCCGTCACGTAAAAGTCCGGCGACACACTCTCATAGCTTATCGTCGCAAACATGTAGCTGCCATCGGTGTCACCATCGCTGGTCACCTGCAGCGGGTCGCAGGGGTTGATGCCCCAGCCGGGTCCGGCGGGAGGAATCGGATAGCTCTGGAAAGACTTGGCCGTGATCTGGAAGCTGCCGTTGGCGGCCCAGGTATTGAAAGTGGAAGCCGGCACCTGGAAAATGGCCAGACTGGGTGTGTTGCAATCGCCCGGCACCACGTGGGGCTGCCCTTTGGCAGTGGTTCCCAAAAAGTTGCCGTCGGGGTCGTAGATCTCGAAATAGGCGCCCGAAGAATCCACATCACCCTGAATGGTGATGATCAGGCTGACCACACCCGGGGTGGCGTTGGCCGGCAGGCCGACGAAAGTAAAGACCTTGTCATCGGCCACATAATCGTTCAGGTTGGGGTTGTAGGTATAGGTGATCAGTCGCTCTGAAGGCTGATCGGGCTGGGTCTGCTCGGTGGGGGTGGTGACGCCGCAGTTGTCGCTCACGTTGAGGAACAAAGGCACTTCCACGTCCATTTCGCAGACGCCGTTTGGCAGTACCAGGTTTTGCGAAGGCGGACAGACGATCTGCGGCACCTCATTGTCTTCAACGGTAATCTGGTAACTGCACGATGCCTCGTTGCCGACGCAGTCGGTGAAGTAATAGGTCACGGTATTGGTGCCCAGGGCCAAGGTTTCAGCCACAGGGGCCACCGGAGCAACCGGCACCCTGGCACCGCCATTCACACTGTATTCAAATTGCAGGTATTGCGGGAAATTGGCTTTGTAGATCAGCTCGGCACTGATGGAGCCGCCCGGGCAAATCGGGTTCACGGAAAAACGACCCGGCTGTCCGGCGGGGATGTTGGGCTTCACGGTGATGGTGACCACCCCGTCGAAAGCCCACTGATCGTAAAGCGAAGCTGCCACCTGTATGCTCGAGGTGGTGTCGCCGCACTGAACAGCCGTGTGTGCGATGGAGCCAATGAACAGGTCGTTCTCGCCATAAACATTCAGGTATTCGGTGGGTGCCTCTGCATCCACATCGGTCAGGGTAAAGGTGAATGTCACCGGCCCTTGCGTCGCAAAGGGAGGCCCGGGAACGGCAAAGTTGAAGACCACATCGTTCACAGGGGTTTCAACGGGATCGGCCCCGGCCGGAATGCTGAACACTTCCGAAAGCGTCAGGGTATCCGAAACCATCACATTTCCGCAATCTTCGGAAATGGAGGGCAGTTGCAGCAAGGTGGTATAATCGCAAACTCCGGGATCGGCGCTGACGGTAATGTCTTCCGGACAGTTGGTCAGCACCGGTGCCATGTCGTCGATGACGGTGAATGTGGCGGTGGTCGTGTCGGAATTGCCGCAGTCGTCCCTCACCACGAAGTCCACCGTGCTGGTGCGATACACCTGTGAGGAATCAGCCACGCAAACAGGGGCTTGCAGGTAGGCGGTGTCAGCCGTTCCGGAAATGAAAGCCGTCCAGGTCAGCAGAGATGGGTGCGTACAGTTGTCATCGGCAGTGGCCCCGGCATGGATGGCAATCCAGGCATCGAACAAGCTGTCCAGGTCAACGCCGGGCTCGCAGGTGTAGACCACGTCGGAAGCCTGGTTGTCGATTGTGGGCTGCTGTATGTCGGTCACTGTGATGACCTGCACAGAGTCGATGCTGTTGCCGCAGGCGTCGTAAACCGTCCAGGTTCTGTAAATGGTAAAAGAGTTGGTACAAAGCCCCGCCACGATGACGTCCATGGTGGAATCCTGTGGCATGGGGTCGCAGTTGTCGTTGAAATTGGTGGCGCGGCCGGTCACGTTCAGGTTGTCGGCGTCAGCACAGTCAACCGTGATATCAGCAGGAAAATCAGCCGTCGGCGGAATGGTATCGACCACCGTGATGGTCTGCTGTTTGGTGCGGCTGTTGCCGCAGGCGTCGGTCACCGTCCAGGTGCGCAGGATGGTAAATGATTGAGGGCAGGCACCCGCCACGATTTGCTCGTCGAAAGCATAGGTGAGGTCGGGATCACAGTTGTCAGTGATGTTGGTGATGCTTCCCAGCAAAGTGGTGTCCGGGTTCATGTCGCAGGTGATGGTGGTGTCCGCCGGAATATCGAAATCCGGTTCCATCAAATCCTCCACATTGATCACCTGGTCCATCTCCACGGTGTTGCCACAGAGGTCGGTGGCCGTCCAGGTCCTGATGATGGTATAGGTATAGTCCGTACAGGTGCCGTTGCTTGTTTGCGAAGAAGATTCGTTGAACTGCACCGTAACGTTGGGGTCGCAATTGTCCGTTGCCGTCACCACCGGTGCACTTGGGATTGGATCCGTACAGGATAGAAAAACATTGGCCGGAACGCCGTTCAACACGGGGGCCTCGTTGTCCTGAATAACATAAGCTACCGTTTGCGAAGCGACGTTACCTGAGTTATCAACGACGTAAAAAGTGACAGTCACCTCCCCGCACAGATCGGTGAAAGCAGGAGGGCCATCGTGGTAGATGGTATCGATGCTGCAATTATCCGTGGCGTTGGCCATCACAGAGTCCAGTTGAGCCTGGACCCAGGTGGCGTAATCAGCCGTATCGCAGCTCACCGTATCACCCACAACGGTGTAGTTCATCATTGGCGGTACCGAATCCACGAACACAATGTCAAAACAGAGTGTGTCTGAAATTCCGTTGCCGCTTACGATGTAGTGCATGGTGACGGTGGTTCCACTGGGAATCTGAGCCCCCAGGTTGTAGCCCGTTAGCGCTGAGCTGAAATTCAGGAAACTTGCGGATGGTTCCACAAGAATGGCCCCCGTGCCAATGAGGAGCGTGTCCTGACAATTGTTCTGATCGACAAAAAAAGTGTCAGGTCCAATATAAGTTAATGTGAAAAGGTCGCCGGGATTCTCGCAGAAGTTTTGCGAGTAGGCGCTGTTCGTCCATGAGAAAAAAGCTGCCACCAGGGTGAGTGTCAACAGCCAGCTTTGCATAAATCGGTTCTTCATACCTTGAGGTTTGTTACGCCGGATAATAAAGTGGATACGTCAGGGTTGCTTTACCTGGTTTTTGGGTTTTTTGTTTCTTCCAAGAGGAAGATTTGCTGGATTTCAGGTGTGGAAAATTTGCGAGGTGTGGTTTCCTCCAAATCAAGTCAACCAGACATGGAATGCCCCATGCCTTTACGGCCTACTTGTTCTACGATGCGTTCAAAGGAAATAGGTGCGCAAAAAGGTGTGTAAATCGGTTTCATAGAAAAATTCATTCACGGGATGTTCAAAAACAAGAATCACAACTGTCTATACGGCTCAAAAATCGGGCACAAATTAGAATTAACCACTACCTGTTAGCCGTGATTTTGTACCTGCGCAAGATAAGGCATTGCCCATCAGTAATTTACACACATTGTAATTTTTAGGTATTTTTTCTTCGCCCTCCGGGCAATTACCAGGGCTGCCCTGCTCAGAAAGAAAAAAGGCGAAGGCTTGTAATCGCATCGGGATTACAAGCCTTCGTCAACCGGTAGCAAACAGCTTTGTCGTTTTCAATCCCACACTACTTCATAAACCGGTTCCACAACGATGATCCGGGGTTCATCGTCCTGTTTCACGGCTGCCGGCTTCATTTCGTAGTCAGTCCGGTGCCCGGCCGGCTGATCGAAAAAGCCTTCTCCCGGTAACTGGGCCAGTTTGTACGTAGGAGCTTTGAGTATGGCGCTGCCGATGGTGCGTTCACTGGTCGTTGAAGGTGTGTTCACCTCCTCAACGGCGGCTGAGACAAAGGCGCTTTGCATCGGTGCATCCACCACTTCGATACGGTCCAATGGCATGGCATAATCGTACACGAAAAGGCCATAGCGCTCGATGATGCCAATCAGTTTTTCGGCGTATTCAGGATCGGTGGCATAGCCGCAGTTCTTCAAACCCCTGGCCCATGCAGAATAGTCTGTAACCGGATTTTCAAACAATGACCGGTAACGCAAGCCGTCTTTCAGAAAAATGGAATGATCCCGGAATGACTGCACGACATCGTTGTACTTCCGGAAGCAGGACTTGTCCGGCTCGTCGTCCATGGCAAAAAAGGTTGGGCCTTCCCAGCCATTGTAGCACTTGATCCCAAAGTAATTGTTGGCATTCATGGCCGTTTCGCCCTGCCCCCAGCTGGATTCCAGAATGGCCTGTGCCAGGGTGATGCTCGAGGGTATTCCGTAATTCAGCATCTCGTCAACAGCCAGTTGAGCGAAGGTTTCAATGAATACCTGCCGGTCTTCTTCTGTGAGGTTGGTGGTGTTGTTTGCCTGTGCACAGATGGCCAACAACATCGAAAAGATGATCGCGTGTAGTTTCATGAGTCCGGGTACTTTGGACCGAACCCGGGAATGCCTCCCTGCGGTTCAGTGGATTATAATTTGTCGTTTATTCAGCCTTTATCCCGGTACACACTCATAGTAAGGTTAGTGCTAATACATGCTTAGCAAGAAGGGTACCAGCTCACATGATTCGGAATGTTAAATTTTAATTTTTATCATTTGTTTCCCGGACGGGGTATAACTCTCCCCCCTGCTCGATGGCCGGTGATTCGCCATTCGAATGGCCTAAATGGCAATTACTTAAATGTGTAACTCTTCGCAAAAAGAGCGCAGACCCCCAGCTTCTGCAATACGGCGCTTTGACCAAATGAAATTGTGCCAATGCCCAAAATCACTTTGCAACCTGATTTAACACTTTGCCCTGAACAGAAGAAACAATAACTTTGCCCTCGCTTTTAACGACAGGCCTCCCCGCACGGTTAGTATCACCGATAAATTTCGTGTGATTGCATTACGCATTTTATTTTCATCCAAACTTATTGATACTATGGATACTACAACCAATAATAAGACGAGGTACTCAGACGAGGAATTGGCTGAATTTCGTGAACTGATCGAACAAAAACTCGATGAGGCTAAGAAGCAGCTCGCATACTATAAAAAGCAACTGGCTGAAATGGCTGACAACCCCGACAGCAAGGTCAAAAGCCTCGAAGATGGAACGGGTTCTGCCGAACGTGAACAGCTCACCCAGCTGGCTGCACGGCAGGAAAACCTGATCGTTCACCTCGAGAATGCGCTGCTCCGCATCGAGAACAAGGTTTACGGCATCTGCAGAAAGACCGGAAAGCTGATCAGCAAAGAGCGGCTCAAAGCAGTTCCGCACGCCACTCTCAGCATCGAAGCCAAAAATTCAAGGTGATTTTTTTGTGCTATTATTGTTCGGCAAACGCCCGGAGCACTGGCTTGCTCCGGGCGTTTGCATTGCTGACAGCTCTTGTCATCGCCGGCCTTTTTGAAAGCCAAACATCAAAAACAGGCTTTGACACATCTTCTGTCGTTGAATCCTCCGGGGTTTCCGAACTTTGGAGCCCGAAAGTTGTCTATTACTGGTTAAACAAGTTCAAGATTTGAAGAAGTCACACAAGATAGCCCTGCTGATAATACTGGTGCTCCTCATTGACCAGGCCGTCAAGATCTGGATCAAAACCAACATGGAGTACGGCGATGAAATAAAGATTTTCGGTTTGGATTGGGCCCGCATCCATTTCGTCGAAAACGAAGGGATGGCTTTTGGCCTCGAGCTGCCGGGGTCTTACGGCAAACTGGCGCTGAGCCTCTTCCGGCTTTTGGCTGTAGGGGCCCTGTTTTACTACCTGCACCTGCTGGTCAAAGCCAACGCACCTTTTGGACTGCTGGCCAGCTTCGGCCTCATCCTGGCCGGTGCCCTCGGCAACATCATTGACAGTGCTTTTTACGGGATGATCTTTTCCAACTCTTCCTTTCATGGCGGACTGGCCACCTTGTTTCCCGAAGGAGGAGGCTATGCGGGCTTTCTGCATGGCCGGGTGGTGGACATGTTCTACTTCCCGATTTATGAAGGCTATTTCCCCGATTGGATGCCATTCTGGGGCGGTGAATACTTCCAGTTTTTCCGGCCGGTTTTCAACGTTGCCGATGCCTCCATTACCATAGGTGTTTTCAGCCTGCTGCTGTTCAACCGCAAGTTCTTCAGCAGCCACTCCATCGAGGACCTGCAAAAACAATCTGCAGGTGAGGTTGCCGAAGAAAGTGAAATGCCGACCAATGAAGAACTGGCCACTGCACCTCAATCCCTGACCATTGAACCCAACCCGGACCAGGAAAACGCCAAAGAATCCTGAGTTTTGGCAATGTAACTTAACGATTGGCAGGTGATCTGGAAATCACCCGTACCGGTATTTCCACACACGATAGGCCTCACCTTTATTGAAATCTGTTTCGCCTGCCGGCAATTCAAGAAAAGCATCTGCATCCACAAGATTGGCAAGGTCGCCGGAACCTCCACCTTTGTAAGGAATGGCTGTAAGCACGCCTGCGGGATCGAAAGCAAGCTTTACCTGCAGGAAATAGGTGAGGGGAGGCTTGAAAGTGAAATCGGAGGACAGCTGTGCATAGACGGGAGTTTCAGCCTTCTGCCCCAGGCAGCGTTGCAGCCAGGGTTGAAAATAACGGTGCAGGCACATGAATGATGAAGCCGGGTTGCCCGGCAGGGCGAAGACTACGGCAGCGCCTTTCTTTCTTCCAAACCAGAAAGGTTTTCCCGGTCGCTGCGCAATGCGGTGAAAGACCTTTTCCACTCCCAGTTCCTCCAACACTTCGGGCAGGTAATCCAGCTTGCCCATGGATACCCCCCCACTCAGCACCAGTGCATGGTTGCTTTCCAGCAGGGCGCCGAGGGTATTCCTGATCTGTTCTTTTTCATCAACGACGTGGTGGCAACTCACCTCCACTCCCCATTGCCGAAGCGCAGCACTGAGTGCATGCACATTGGAACGGCGGATCTGATGCGGCAGCGGCACCTGCTCAACCGGCACCAATTCATCCCCACTGGAAATGACCGCCACTTTGGGCTTTGCACTTACCCGTATGTGCGCCTTTCCCACCGTTGCAGCCACGCCAATTTCGGCCGGACTGATCTTCATGCCCGGCTCTGCCAATACGGCACCTGCCGGCCGGTCACTGGCCTGTCCGTGTATGTTTTGACGAAATTTAACCTCATCTAACTCAACGGTGGCATGCCCGTCAGCGAGGCTCACATCTTCATACCTGACAACCACGTTTGCCCCTTCGGGCAAAATGGCGCCGGTCATCACTTCCAGGCAGGTGCCTTTGCCAATGAGTTGCTGCTGCGGACTGCCGGCTGCCTGCAAACCCGTGATCCGGAAATTCCGGATGCCGTTTTGAAAATCTTCGAAACGAATGGCGATGCCATCCATGGCCACCCGGTCAAATGGTGGAAAATCCCGGTCGGCCACCAATTGCTCACGAAGCACCCTGCCGCAGGCATCCGCCAACGCTACGGATTCCTCCGGCAGCAAAGTGACGGTTTCCAAAATCAGTCTTTCAGCTTCAGAAACGGGAATCATTTTTTGAAAGGTTTTTTCGGAAGGTTTTTGGTGGGTTTTTGAGGTTTTTGAAAAAGTTTTTCAGGGGTTGCTGGTATTATTCTACCGGGTAAATTCATCCCTCATCCCTCATCCCTCATCCCTGTTTTCATCCCCCAATGGTAGCCATGGATTCTGAGGCAGGCAATCCCAGCCTGCGGGCTTCGGCTTCGAAGCCGTTGCGGGCCCGGTTGTTCAGCGCATCCAAAAAGGCCTGTTTGATTTGCTCATCGGTAGCGCCGTTGCGCATCAGGTCACGGATGTTGAAAACTCCATCGTCGTAAAGACAGGTTTTGATGGTTCCCTGCGCCGTCAGCCGGATGCGGTTACAGGTTCCGCAAAAGGTGCGGCTGTAGGCAGCTATGATTCCGACATTGCCCTGGTGGCCCGGAATGAAATAGTTTGACGAAGTGGAAAAAGGAGGGTCAGGCACCTTTTGAAGATCCGGATAAATGGCCTTGATGGCTTCCAGTATTCTTATGTGGTTCCAGTGCAGATCAGCGTATTTGGCACCTTCGCCGTTGAAGGGCATTTCCTCTATGAAGCGCACGGAGACGGGGTAATCACGGGTCAGGTTGACCAGGCCTTCGAGGTCTTCTTCGTTCTTCCCCTGCATCAATACGGAATTAATTTTCGTCGGAATGCCCAGCTTGATCAGTTGATGAAAGGTAGCCATCACGTTCTCGAAATCATCCCGACGGGTGATCTGGTGAAAGCGCTTTGGGTCCAGAGTGTCCAGGCTCAGGTTTACCGAAGAGATGCCGAGTTCTTTCAATTCCGGCAACCACTTACCGGCGATGGTTCCATTGGTGGTCAGGTTGATCTGTTTGATGCCCTCGATCCGGCTCAGTGCCCGGAAAAGCTCCATGATGTCCTTTCTGACAAAAGGCTCTCCACCTGTGATCCGCACCTTTTCAATGCCCATTCCGGCCAGCAGGCTCACCAGGCGCACAATCTCTTCGTATGTAAGCAGGTGATCCTTGGGCAGGTACTCTATGCCGTGTTCGGGCATGCAATAGAAGCAGCGCAGGTTGCAGCGGTCGGTCACCGCCAGGCGCAGGTAATTGATCTTTCTCCCGTGATTGTCGAATAAAGGCGGCATACAACTTTAGTTAGAGGGCTTAAAAGTAAAAGGAAGCAAAACCGCCAAAGGTGATTTTTGTCTCCTCAATAAAGGTAAAAGCTCACTGAAAAGAAAGAAGCATTGGCTCAAAACCTTTTTTAGCTGCTTTCAGAAACTGCTCAGCCATTTCATCGATGGTCCTTTCAATGGGGGTGTACTGGAAACCATCGAAAGCGCTCAGGGATTTTGAATTGTCATACAGTTTGGTGGTGGCCGAGCTCCTGGCCGTTTCTTTGGTGATGAGCGGTGGTGTGCCGGTCAGCTTGGATTGGAGCCATGCGGCCCGCCAGGCCATTTCCCGAAGGAAAGCATTGGCCCTGATGGAAGGTGCCGGCACGTCCAGGGCAGCTGCAATCCGGTCAAAAAGCCATTTAAAAGTCCTGTTTTCTGCGCTGAGGATGTATCGCTCCCCTTCTATGTCGCTTTCCATCAATTTCACCATGAAGCGTACCACATCCCGCACATCCACCCAACCCGTGCTGCCCGGCGGATAGAATTTCAAGCCCTGCCAGATGGTGTGAAACAACTTGCCCGTACTGGTCCTGCCCCGCCAGAAGCCGCTTCCCAATACATTGGCCGGATTCACCACGGCCACCGGCAAGCCTTCTGCCCTGCCCCGCCACACCTCCATTTCAGCCAGGTGTTTGGTCAGGCCGTAGTTGGTGCCCCGGTGCCCCGGCTCCCATTTTGTCGCTTCTGAAATGGTGTTGGAATCTTTGGGGCTGCCCAGCGCCGCAATGGAACTGACGTGGAGGAGTTTTTCCACTCCTTCGTCCAGGGCCAGGTTCACCACATTCGCCGTACCTTCTACATTCACCTGCTGCATTCGCCGGGCATCGGCGTCGTTGAAAGAAACTACCGCCGCCGAGTGATACACTTTCTTCACGCCTTTCATGGCCAGGGCCAGGTCGGCTACATCACACACATCCGCTTCCACCCATTCAATCCGATCGGCAATGGTGCTGACCAGATCCATCGGGCTGCCGGGCCGTTTGATGGCCCTGATATCAGAATAACCTTGCTGCAAAAGGTAATGCAGCAGGTAGGCACCTATAAAGCCGGTGCCTCCGGTAACGAGGATTTTCTGATTGCTTTCAGTCGTGCTCATTCACTGATCCAGGTTGTTTTCGTCTCAATGGGATCGCGGGGTGTGGGCGGTAGCGGGGTGTCGTAATAACCCATGTAAAGCAATCCCAGGCATTTTTCGCCTTCGGCCAAACCCAGGAATTCCGAGGCTTCCAGGATGGATTTGGGGCTGCTCCAATAACACCCGATGCCGTAAGCGGTGCAACTCAGCCACATATTTTCAACGGCGCAAGCTACTGCCGCCAGTTCCTCCCATTCAGGCACCCGCTTTTGCGGATCGGGCATCATACCAATGGCGATAACACAAGCCGATTTCAATGGTTTCTGGATGACCTTGTTGAGCTTCTTTTGTGAAAACTCTTCCGGCGGGGTGTTTTTGCGGTAATACTCCCCCAGGTATTCACTGAGCCTTTCCAGCGCCTTGCCCGTCACCACTTTGAAGCGCCAGGGCTGGGTCAGTTTGTGGGTCGGTGCCCACCGGGCATTCTCCAGAATTTGTTCTATGATTTTCCTCGCAATGGGCTTGTCGTTGTAAAACTGCGGGTAAACAGCCCTTCTTTGCTTAATCAATTCGTTGAGTTGTTCGGCGGTTAGGCTCATGCATGTTACTTTTGGTGTCCGGAGAGATTTTTTGTCCTGGGGCAGAGCAAAGGTAGGTTTCTGACACCATTTGGAAGGCCCCCGAAACAGCATGGCAAAATCACTGTTCTTCGTATAACAACTCACTTTCAACCAATAACAACAAATGATATCACGCTTCAGAATGAAAGTGGATTTGCTGGGACAGGCGGTGCTCATCGTTGCCGTCGTACTGCTCGGCTTTTTTGCCAGCGGCAAAGCCTGGACCAACACCATGCTGGTGGTGCTGGGCATCTGGCAATTTGCCAGCGCCATCCACCTGTTGCAGGTTTACCGGCACATCGACCGGATGAATTTCATCAAAACTGCCGTCGTCCTTGTGGTCAGCCTTCCGGTCTGGATTCACCTGGTGGGCGTTTTGGCTTACTTCCCCGTTGCAGGTGTCTTTCTGTGGTATTTCATTCAGACCATTCAGGACACCATCAAAGTGTACAACCGGCCCCGTTCATTTTGGGACCTGTAATAATTCTTTTCCTTCGGTAAATTCTGCACCAGGCGTATGATTTTTCCAATTGGCGATGATCAGGTAAAAGGCGGATACCTGCCAATCTTCAGCTATGGTTTCATAGGCATCAACATCGTCATTTTCCTCATCCAGTCTTCCTTCTCGCCCGGCCAGCAAGCCGGTTTTTTCAATGAGTTCGGCTCCATCCCCTACGAGATCTCTCACGGTGAAGACCTGTTCACCGTCCTCACTTCCATGTTCATCCACGGCGATTGGAAGCACCTGCTCGGCAACATGCTCTTCATGTGGGTCTTTGCCGACAACATCGAGGCCACCATCGGGAACAGCCGCTTTCTGCTGTTCTATTTTCTCGGGGGGATTGCCGCTGTTTTAGGTCACATCTTTTTCAACATGGACAGCATGGTGCCCATGGTGGGGGCCAGCGGCGCCATTTCTGCAGTGATGGGCGCCTACCTGGTCATGTACCCCGCTTCCAGAATCCGGGTCTTGCTGCTCGTCTTTCCTTTCAGGGTCTCCGCCTGGCTCTTCCTCGGCTTCTGGATCTGGCAACAATGGACCTATGGTACGGCCTCCCTGGCCGATGGGCAACCTGGCGGTGTAGCCTGGTGGGCTCACATTGCCGGCTTCGCCATGGGCCTGCTCAGCGGCTTTTTATTCCGGATGAGCGGAATGATGCAGGGCAAAGAGTTGGAAGTAGATTAAGCTTGCACCGCTCTTTTCATCAACACTGCCGCCCTTTCTTTTACTTCGAAATGACGAATGTCAGTTTCAACTTACAGAATCATGACACAGCGCCTGACAGGCCGGAATACATTTGCAGGCAGTTATTGACGAGTGTAAATCATTTTCATTAACCGGATGCACCTTCACAAATTTTCATGCTGAAAGGCTATCACATACTGACCGTTACGCACAGAAATACACCTCTCTCGTTGATTGGGTCCTTTCTCTTCAACGATGTTACAGAGGATGAACTGCCGCTGAAACTTGAAGCACTGAAAGCAGTTTTCGGACTGGAAGAACTACTGTATGTGGCCACCTGCAACCGGGTCATTTTCCTCCTGCACAGCTCCCGGGACATCGATGCATCCTTTCCTCAGCAATTTTTCAACTTCGTCAATCCTGACCTGGACAAAGACCTGATCAACAAACACGTCATTCACTATCAGGGCGATGAAGCCGTGCAGCACCTTTTCAAGGTGGCCGCTTCCATCGACAGCCTGGTAGTTGGCGAGCGGGAGATCCTGCGGCAGCTTAGAGAAGCCTACCAGCGTTGCCTCGACTGGAAACTCACCGGCGATAAGATCCGCCTGCTCATGGACCAGGCCATCGTAGCTGCCAAAGATGTTTATTCAAACACCCGGCTCGGTGAAAAGTCGGTTTCGGTCGTTTCCCTGGCCATCCGTAAAATGATGGACAACCACCTTCCCAAATCCGCCAGGATTTTAATGGTGGGCGCCGGCCAGACCAATGTCCTCGTTTCCAAATTTCTCGTCAAATACGGCTTTTCCAATGTTACCGTTTTCAACCGCACCATTGAAAAGGCCCGAAACATTGCGAAGAAGTTCAGCAACGGTAAAGCACTGGACATCGCAGAACTGGAACATTTCACCGGAGGCTTTGATTGCCTGATCGTATGCACAGGCGCCACCAAAGCCATCGTTGACCGAGCCCTGTACGCCAGGTTGCTCAATGGTGAATCCGGAAGCAAAATTGCCATCGATCTTTCGGTACCTCACAACATAGATGCCTCCATCACCTCTGCCTTCGATGTCAAACTCATCGAGGTGGAAGGCCTCAAAAAGCTTGCAAAGCAAAACCTGCATTTCAGGGAGCAGGAAGTTGAGCAGGCCATGGAACTGCTGAGCGCCCACCTGCAGGAATTCAAATCCCTCTTCCGCACCCGTGAAATTGAACTCGCCTTCCGGCAAATCCCACAGGAAGTAAAAGCTGTTCGTGAAAAAGCAATGAACGAGGTGTTCCGCAAAGAGCTGGAACACCTCGATGAAAACTCCCGCTCTCTGGTGGAGCGCATGCTGACTTACATGGAAAAGAAGTGTACCGGCATCCCCATGCGGGTGGCCCGTGAGGCACTGGTCGTAAAGTCATCCTGAGTACACCCTCCTCATCACTCCATTCACTTCTTCCGATTATCTTTGGGCAAATCCAATCATCACCTTTATGCCCAAAACGCTGAACCCTGAAAAAGTTGCTGAGATTGCTGCGCTCTTGCCAAAGCGGGAACGAAGTGACCTTGCACAGAAAGACCTGTCGAAAGAATGGCTGACATCGCAGATCGAGCTTTGTCAAAAGCGAATGAAGCGCGACCTATGGGTTGGCTTGCCCTGGTTCCTGATTTACAGCTACCTGCTTTTTACCGAAGGAGTAAAAGCTGTCACCATGGGCGTTTTTGCCATTGGCATGGTTTACTTCGTTTACACCATTTTCACCACTGGCTCCTACGGCCTGAACAAAAACCGGGTGAAAGTGTACAAGATGCTGTTGGAAGAATTTAATGGAAACGTTGAGAGGAGTTGAGAGAAGTTGACCTACAGCCATAAACCCCTCTAAACCCCTCTAAACCAAACAAATGGACTGATTCATCAATTGATTTGAAATGAAATTGTCTTTCAGAAAATACGCCCCCAGCTTTTCAAAGCCCAGGTTTTTGAAAAAGGTGAACAAGTACTTCAGGGACATGGGTGTCAAAACCACCTACTCTGCACTGCTGCTGTACCATGCCTTTGAAAGAAGGGACATTCCGCTTTACGCCAAGAACATCATCCTGGGGGTGCTGGGCTACCTGATCTCTCCCATCGACTGGTTGCCTGATTTCACGCCCCTCTTCGGTTACACTGACGATCTGGGGGTCATGGCTTTTGGCCTGGTTACCATTGCCTGCTACATCAACGACGAGGTTCGTATCAAAGCCAGAAAGCAGCTGAAAAACTGGTTCGGCGAGCTGGATCTGGAACAGCTGGCGGAAGTGGATGCCCGATTGTAAGCGTTTTCCGAAGGGCACGAAAAAAGGGAGTAGACATCGAAGCCAACTCCCTTGAAACAACAGCGAAATAAAAAAAAAGAATTACTTACCGTTTTCGAGGTTATTCTTCAAGCCCCTTACAAGCAGGCTGATATTGTTGTTCAGCACCTCAATGAATCCACCCTGAATTTCAAAGTTGATTTTCTTACCGGCTTCTTCGCTGGTTTTGATGGTTCCTGATTCGATATCGTAGTAACTGTGTTCACCTTTTGCAGTTACCAGCGTCACAAGACCGTGCTCCAGGGAAGAAACAATTGGTGCGTGGTTTTTAAATACCTGGAACTGACCGGCAGAACCGGGCACTTTCACTGAAACCACTTTCCCTTTGAAAACCTCTTTGTCAGGTGTCAGAATGGTGATATCCATTGATTAAGGATTTGCTTTTATTAAGTAGTGACCAGCGGCTTCATTACTTGGCCTCAGCCAACATCTTCTTACCAGCCTCGATCACTTCGTCAATGGTACCTTTCAGCATGAAAGCTGCTTCAGGATACTCATCCACCTCACCATCGAGGATCATGTTGAAGCCACGGATGGTCTCCTCGATCGGCACCAGCACACCCGGTGTACCGGTAAACTGCTCGGCCACGTGGAATGGCTGAGAGAGGAAACGCTGTACACGGCGGGCCCGGTGAACAACCAGCTTGTCATCTTCTGAAAGTTCCTCCATACCGAGGATGGCGATGATGTCGAGCAACTCGTTGTAGCGCTGCAGGATGTTTTTCACACGCTGAGCACAGTTGTAGTGCTCATCACCAATAATGAGTGGATCCAGAATACGGCTGGTAGAATCGAGCGGGTCAACCGCAGGGTAAATACCCAGAGAAGCAATCTTACGACTCAATACCGTGGTGGCATCGAGGTGGGCAAAAGTGGTTGCCGGAGCGGGGTCAGTCAAGTCGTCAGCAGGTACGTAAACGGCCTGCACTGAAGTGATCGATCCACGCTTGGTAGAGGTAATACGCTCTTGCATCAGACCCATCTCAGTTGCCAGCGTAGGCTGGTAACCCACGGCTGAAGGCATACGGCCCAGCAAGGCAGACACCTCGGAACCGGCCTGGGTAAAACGGAAGATGTTGTCGATGAAGAAAAGAATGTCACGGCCTCCCATGGGGTCTTCGAGGTCACCGTCGCGGTAGTACTCGGCAACTGTCAAACCTGACAAGGCCACACGGGCACGGGCTCCGGGAGGTTCGTTCATCTGACCGAACACCAGGGTTGCCTGTGAATCAGCCAGGGCTTTTTTGTCAACTTTTGACAAGTCCCAGCCACCTTCTTCCATGCTGTGCTTGAACTCATCACCGTATTTGATAACGCCGGATTCGATCATTTCACGAAGCAGGTCGTTACCCTCACGGGTACGCTCACCCACACCGGCGAATACTGAAATACCTTCGTATGCTTTTGCAATGTTGTTGATAAGCTCCATGATGATCACAGTCTTACCAACACCTGCACCACCAAACAAACCGATCTTACCACCTTTCATGTAAGGCTCGATCAAGTCAATGACTTTGATACCGGTGTAAAGCACCTCCTTCTCCACAGAGAGTTCTTCATAAGTAGGAGGCTTACGGTGGATGGGGTATGATTTTTCACGAGATACAGGACCGATGCCGTCGATGGCCTCACCAACAACGTTGAAGAGTCGGCCACGAATCTCATCACCTACGGGCATCGAGATGGGCTTGCCGGTGTCAACAACTTCCATTCCGCGGGTCAGACCGTCGGTAGAGTCCATGGCGATGGTACGCACACTGTCTTCACCGAGGTGTTGCTGAACCTCCAGAACGAGGACATCGCCATTTGGGCGCTTCACTTCCAGGGCGTTCAAAATCTCCGGAAGTGCTCCATCGCTCTCAAAACTTACGTCAATTACAGCACCGATAATCTGCTTGATCTTGCCTGTATTCTTCATGTTTGGTATCGATTTTTTGTGTTAAGGAGCGGCACATTCAGAATGGAGAAAGCACCCCCTCCCCGAAAATCGGCGCAAAGATACATTATTGGGGCACTTTGCCAACTTCTTTCAGCATTAATTGAAAGGCACTCAACCGCTTTATTAACAGGTAGTTGAGTGAACCCGGACAGGTGCCGAAAACATTGTTTTACGAAGAAAAAGATGCGCCTCACCAATGGCCACCATTTCGGAGCTGTTCAAAACTTTATTTCGCCTGCCGGCAATTTCTTGCAATGATGACCTATTGCACCTCTATGCGTATTTTCCGAAGCACTTTTTCCATTTCACGCTTGTAGGCAGTGGATGAACCCGTGTAATTGTTGTGCATGAAGCTGAAGATGAGCAGCCTTCCGCTACGGGTCAGGAGGTAGCCGCTGAGACAGTGATTGTTGCGCAGGGTCCCGGTTTTTGCGAAGACGTAAGGTTGAATGCCATTGCCATACCAATCCTCGATGGTACCAGATACACCACCGGCCGGGAAGATGCCCAGCAGACGATCCTGTGGTACGATTCTCCTGATTTTATCCAATACGGCAACGACCGAACGCGGCGTAAACAGGTTGTACCTCGACAAGCCGGAGCCGTCAACCCACTGAGGCTCATCGGGCAGGTCCAGGAACAGCCTGTCTTTTACATAGTGGATCATCTTGCGGGTGTTCATCTCTCCGAAGACCTGGTTGGAACAAAGCAGCAACATTTGCTCTGCAATGAAATTGTCGCTTTCCTGCATCATCAGGCGGTAGAGGCTGTCCACGTGGAGGCTGTAAATGGTTGCCGCATCGGGCGGGGGCATCATGTTGGCGTTCAGCACACCGACCGGGCGGTGGAGGGTGTCGCTCAGCATTTTGACGAAAAACTCCGGTGAGAAATGAAATGGCACATGCGCCTCAAATTGATCGCCTTTGATGGCATCGGGGTTGAACACAAAGGCATTGCTGAACTCCTCCCTCGTCACGGGTTCTTCTTCGTCAAAAGTGAGGCCCTCGGCCAGGTTGTTCTTCAGAAAGGCCGGCATCACCTGAATCTCGCCGGTGAGGGAATCCAAACTGAAATGAGCCACATTGCTGTAAACCGGAAAAGGCGATTTTTCAGCCTGGTAATAATAGGGATAATCGCTCCACATCCAGCCGGAGCCGTAGCGTTGATCACGGTAATTGGCTGGGCAAAACAGCAGGTAGCCGGGGGCATTTTTCAGGAACTCAAACACCGCCGGATTTTGCTGAAGATGGGGATTCAGAAATGAGGGATCACCGGTGCCCCAGATGATGGTAAGGTCTCCCTGCCTGGACCACTTGAGTGCCGGAACAGAGTCCTGCAAGATGCTCAATGCCGTGAACAGGGTCAGGATTTTGGTGTTGGAGGCGGGGGTGAAATACTTGTCAGAGTTGTACTCGTAGAGCATTTTGCCCTTGTCGGGATCGTAAAGTGCAAAACCGGTGAAAGCCTTTTTGAATACCGGGTTTCGCTCCAGGTGAAGGTCAAACTTTGCAACTGTTTCGACAGCAGCTTTACCCCGTCGCTTTTTCCTTTTTTGCCCGAAGGCATCCGGAGCAAAAGCCACCAGGGCAATCAAAGCGAACAACCACCATTTCGTGTTCATGACTTACGAGTTTTGCTACCAAAAGTAAGCTGTTGGCCTTTCAGGCGGAAGGGCACTCAATCGTATTTCTCAACGATGAAGCGGCTCAGATCGGGTTTGTGTCGGCGTTTTCGCTTCAATTCATATTCGTACACCACCCGCCCCAGTTCCGCCAGAAAGGGCAGACCCACGGTTGTGTACTCGTAGTTGTCATCGTTGTAAATCCCGTCTTCATTGACATGGATGGTAGCTGCCAGAAAGAACTCCACGCCGTTTTCAAAATCCACCACATAGGCCACATCCGTCAGGTAACCGTAAGCCCAGCCCACCTTGTTGAAAATGCGCACATGATCGGGCATTCGTTCGGCATCGGGCCGGTCGCCGTAGATGAAGAACTTGACGTAGTGATCGGGCTTGTCGGCATAGTTGGGGAAGCGGCTCTCACGCGGCCGCTCTGACATGACTTGATACAGAAAGCGATAATCCTCCTCCGTCAAATCGAAACGGCGAGCCGGCGGCACATCATCCGGAAATATCACTGCCTGCAGCATGTCGTGGAGGTTGCGCAGCGAAACGAAATTTTTCTTCGAAAAATCAAACGGCTGTTCCACAAATTTGCCATCCTGGAAATAGCCTTTCCCCTTTCGCTCACCATTCACTGAAAATGAGGGCTCGAACCTTGAGTACACCTCCCCCTGAAAATACAGTTGCCGCTTGCCGTTGAAAAAGGAGACCGGATTGGTGTAGCAGTTGGCCTCTGCATCAAATCCGCTGATGCCCAACCTGTGGATAATGCGGCTGTGGTCGTAGCCTTTTTGCCGAAGGGCCTCATTGAGCACTCGCTGGCCGAGGAACTCGTACAAGCGGTTGTTGGCGTCGTTGTCGGAGACCAGGAAGATCTTTTTCACATAATGCGCCACACTGGGCAAACCGGTGGCAGCCGTGCTGTCCTTTTCCGCGGGTGATTGCGGCGGGTGCCCCTCACCTGTCAGCATGGTGGAATGCTTGTCCAGGCCAATAATGGACAACTTGTTGAGTTTTTCCAGCGCCATGAAAGCCACGGGCATTTTCACCGTACTGGCCGGGTAGAAATACCTGTTTTCATCGAGTAGCCAGGTTGAAGTGGTAAAGGTTGGCTTGTTGTTTTGATCCCGGTCGATCTGGGTGTAGATCACCTGCACTTCGTATTTCTCTGGCTTGGCAGCCACCTCGCCCAGCCGGTCAGCATTTTGCCGGATCAGCTTATTCAGGATGTTCTTCTGAGAAAAAGAAAGAGCCGGAACCAGTACCAAAAAAAGAAAAGTAAGAACTCTCCGCATGCTGCTTTTTGCGGCAAGTTAGTGCGCCCGGCGGTTTTCAGGTAACAGCCCTTCGGAAAATGTCAAAGCTGAAAAGCCAGCCCCACGTTCAAGGACCAGGAAAAGATATTGGTCTTCAGCTTCTTGTTGTCGAAGATGGGTGTGAGGTTGGTGCGGAAGGTGGGCAACAGAGTCAGGTTGATGCGGTCATTCAGGTTTAACTGTGCCCCGCTGGAAAGCTGCATGTCAAGCGTAAAATCTTTGAGTCTGCGCGTCAGTTTGTCACTCGTTATCCGGAATGAGCGGGCCTGCATCCTGGGGTGCACCCCCCTTGCTCTTTGCAGGCTGAATTCTCCATCAATGATCCAGTTACCAATCAGGCCTGCCCGGCTGATCCATTGCACAGGGCCCCGGCCGCTGCGGTATTCCAGCAGGAGCGGAACGCCCAATTGCCGGATGTTCGTTCCGGCGGTGATCTCAACGGGAAAGAGCCTGCCCTCGCTTAGGTCGGGGTTGTTGGCAGCCCCGTCATCGGCCACTCGGATCTCGATGCTGGCATCGCCAAATGAAGTGGGCACATCGGTGGTGTAGGTGTTGATGCGGTTGCCAAACATATCGGTTTGGGAATTCTGAAGGGTATAGCGAAGGGCCATCAGGTGGGTGGACTCCTGCGAATAGCTGAAGTAGTCCAAGCCGGTCAGCAATCGCAGTTTGTCACTGAACTGTACACCGGTCAGCACACTTGCCGTCCATGAAAAGCCAGCCGTCTCGGTTCGTTCAAATTTGGTGTCGATGTCTTTGCCTTTGTAGGTCAGCAGACGGTCGGAAAGCACCGGCGAGAAAGAGAACTCCAGCGGCAGCATCCTGGCCTTTGAGACATGCCGGCTGCCATCGGGTTCGAGGTCGAAATTGACGGACAGGTCCGGATGGTCAACTTCGAGAAAGTTCCAAAGATCGGGAATGAGTACGGAGGTGGCAATGGCTTGCCTTGATTCATTTATCCCGGATTTCACAACACCCTCAGGTGTCTCAGTTTTTCCTTCTTCAGCAACTGCATTTGTTTGTCCTTCGGCAAAATTGGAAGGCGCTGTAAGGTCCTCATAGCCAACCGGGGGGCTAATCCCTTTGTCTGAGGCAATGACCTGACTGGATCTATCAGCCGTCCCCATATTGGCGGCTCCCCCTTCGGCAAAAGCCTTCTCCGATTCCGCACTTCCTGTTTCCACATCTGCTTCTGCTAATCCGGCACCCTCATCAGCGGCTGATTGCACCGGCTTGTTGGCTGCGATGATCTCCCTGATCTCCTGCCGTTGCTGGGCCACGGTTTTTTCCAGTTGCTCAACCTGCCGTTGCGAAGCGAACCAAAGGCCTGCAAAGAGAAGTGCCAGCAGGGCCAGCAGCGCTATCAGCAACACCCGCCACCAGACCACAGGCTGCCTGCGGTCAGCAATTTCGGACTCGATGCCTGCCCAAACCCGGTCAGAAGGCACATCCCAGCCATCAGGCGATGCGCCTGCATCCTGACCGGAGAGCCTGGCCTTGAAAAACTGATCGAGTTTGTCTTTTTCTTCCATTTGCAAGGTTTAGATGCCTTTTGTCTTTTGATTCTCGAGGGCTTGCTTCTCTGATGCCATGATGCTTTCAATCATGGTCTTCAGGGTTTTGCGGGCCTTGAAAAGTTGCGACTTCGAGGTGCCCTCGTCAATGCCCAACATCTCTGCAATCTCTTTGTGCGAATACCCTTCCACCGCATATAGGTTGAACACGGCCCGGTAACCGGCGGGCAACTGTTGCAGCAGCTTTGTGAGCGCCCGGGCATTCAGGTCGGCCAGCACATCGCCGCCCGTGTCCAGCTCAGCAGCATTTTCGAGGCTTTCAACCGGAAACAGGCGCTTCTGCCTGCGCACGTGCATGAGGGCTGCATTCAGTATCACCCTCCGTATCCACCCGCCGAGGGCACCTTCAAAACGGTAGTTTTTCAGATCGTTGAAAACTTTCACAAAACCGTCCTGTAGGATGTCTTCGGCCTCCGGCCAATCCCGGGCATAGCGCAAACACAACCTGAACATGGGCACCTTGTACTGTTCGTACAAGCTCCGCTGTGCGGAAGAGTCGCCTTTGAGGCACTTTCTGACGAGATCATGTTCATCGTTGCGGCTCAATACCCAAAGTTTGATCGGTGTGTCATTGGCTTTGGTGCAAGTTAGCGCAAAAAGGTTGCCCGAAGGGCGAAGGAAGGGAGGAGGAACTGAAGCCCCGAAAGCTTTCGGGGGAGGAACTGACGCTGGCAGAGGTTTGGAACCCTGTCAGCGTTCCTGGTTTATTGAACCCGCCCTTTTTGCAGTGGACTCAGGAATCGAGCATACCTGGCTGAATAGACAAGAAGTGATGGGAACAATTGTTCTGTCTTCTGTCAGGCTCTTTTTAGAGGAATTGGTACCTTTAGGTGAAACTATGAACCAATGAAAGCAATGTTTGATCGCAGAGGGTATTTAACTCCTCCTCGCCCAATCGATTGTACACTGGAATTTATCGAAGACAACTTTGTTGATGGAATCCCAGATCTAGCCCATAGAAGAAATTTATTCAATGGCTATTTATCATTTCTGGACAATCTTGAGAAGGCGGTAAATGCACCATTTGAGCAATGGGTAAACGGAAGTTTTATCAGCAAGAAATTAGTGCCCAGAGATATTGATGTGGTCACTTTTATTGATTACAAAATCGTGAGCGCAAATCCGAATATATTTAAAAATCTATCGGGTGAATCTGCTCTTTTGAACTACACCGTAGACTCAAACATTGTCAAAGTTTACCCCGAAAACCACAAACATCATATTTTCACAAAGTCTGACAGATTATATTGGTACCATCTTTTCACACATACTGCAAGAGACAGCAGAGGGAAAAGGCACCAGAAAGGATTTATCAAGATTATTTTTCAACCATGACCAGGACTCAGACCATAATAATTGAAGACCTTGTTGAACAGATCCTGAACACGCAGGAAATGGTCAAGCTTCATCAGGACCACGATGATGAATTCATGGTCGAACAGTATATCTACAGGAGAAACTCTTTTGTCAAGAAGCTTTTGATCGAACTATTGAAAGTTGAGGAACAGAACCAAAACATAATTCAGGCTATCAAGACATGTGTTAGAATACTTGAAAAGAGCACTCCCGTGCAAAAAGGGAAAGGCGCCCGCAGTGGTTTAAAAAATCTGGCTTCTTTGGAATCAATAGCCTGACCCATTCTTCGGTAAACGAAAAAATGGCAGCCAAAACGAATCTGGCTGCCATTTTTCATTGAGGGATTGCTATCCTCATCAATTCAGCGAGAACCTCACCGTCACACCGCTTCGGATGTTGGTGGTGGGATAACCTTGAGAGGTTTTCGGTTCATTGCGACGATAATCAAAGAAGAAGCGCATGCTGAGCTGTTTGTTGAGCTGGTAGGTCACCTGCGGCAGAATGCTCAGGGTGCGGTTACCGCGTGAGGGCTCCACAAGGTCGGTGTCAAGCTCGTAAATGCTGGTGATGTCATCGCGCAGCGAGAAATCGAAAGTGATGTCGAGGTCACCTGCCTCTCCCTGGCCGCGGGAGGCACCGGGGCGGGATGGTTGAGAAGGCTGGTTGTTGTTCGCACCTGGACGACGGCGTTTTTTCTTGGAAGAAAGGAATCCGAAATCCACTTCCTTCAGCTTGTAGCCGAATCCGATGGTCAGTTCAGAGCCTTTGGTTTCGTGGAGGCGGTTGTCCACAAAGCCCATGTTCAGTGTACGGCTCTTTTTGTAATCCACCTTGAAGGACATGTCATTTTTCAGGCGCATATCCACACCCAACAGCGGGCTGAACTGCTCCTGGATCATGATGTTCGGAACCTCGAAACGGGTGTAAAAATCCAGTTTCGTCTGGTCCTGTTTGGTGGGGTCGTTGAAGTCGTACTGTAGGTTGCTCTGGAAAGAGTTCACCGTCAGGGTTCCCTTGTAGCCGTGGCTGAGGCTGAAGCTGGAGAAGATCTCGGAAAAGAAAGGCAGCTTCGACAGCCCGTTGTAAGTAAGGCGCCAGTTGGGCTTGGGCAGGGTCTTGATCAACACGTCGTTGATGAAGTCCGTACTCACATCCATGGTGGCAGCATCCTGTCCGGTGTAGGCAGCCAGGAAGGACGGCACCAGCACGTTTTGCTGGTAGCGGCCGTAGCCCTTCGGATAACCCAGCGATGCATCTTCGTCGTTGTCATGAACGCCCGTTCCAATGCGCTTGGCCACGACGACCCTGTTGTTCTCAAACTGGTGGAACAAGCCTACCAGGTCGTCATCGAACAAGGTTTTCAGGGCTGAATATGAAACCGTGAAGGATCCGAAATCGCTCGGAATCAGGTGTTCAAACTCTTCCTGGAAGCGCTCGTCGGGGTTGCCGAGTATTTTGTTGCGACGGAAAAACTCACTGTGGTTCTCCTGCTTGCTGCGGCTGGCCTCCACATCCACCCGGAAGTCGCTGAAGGGCTCCAGGGTCAGTTTACCATCCATTTGTTGCTTGTAGTTCTGGGTCACCGGTGCATTCAGCAGCTGGTCACCTGTGATCCACTGCCAGTTCTTGTAGAGCCAGTCATTGGGGCCGTAGTAGTCATTCAGGTCGATGTTGGGCTGCAAGCCGGCCACGAATCCCCATCCCGGAGAATCGAAACCGTTCATTCCAAGTAGATCGGTATTGGGCAGATAGCCCGGCACCACGGTGGCAAAGTCTTCCTGGTAGTTGAGGCGAACCCTGCGCACCAGCATCAGCGGGCGGATGAGGGCTTTTTCAATGGAACTTGGTCCGGTTTGCTTTTGCCGTTGGTTGTTGCGGCCCTGCGTATTGGGCCGGCGGCGGTCAGATTCTTCCTGAGCTCCCTGGCGGCTGCGGCTGCGGGTTTGTACCCGTCCGCGACGCTTGGTGTTGATACTCTTAAGGTAGTCGGAATAATTGTAGAGTTTTTCAAAATCGAAATCCCCGTTGATTTGGCGGTTCTGACCATTGCGGATGATGTTGCCGAGGCTGCGGGCACTGGGTGCCTGGCTGGCAGCATCCCAGCCGTAATTGGCCCGGTAGCTGGCCTTCACATTCACCCAGTCGAGGAATGGGAAGTTCTTCAGCGGTACATTGTAGGTCAGATTGATGTTGTGCTGGTAGCTCTTTGTACGGCCAAAATCCCGGATGCTTTGCCACACTGAATCCCGGCGGTATTGCCCGATGTCAGAAATGTACATGGGATCGGTGCTAGGCAGCATGGAGCGTTGCAGCATCAGGGTTTCGTCGGGTTCGTCGATCACTCCCCGGTTGTCGGCGTTGAACTGGAACTTCAGGTTCTTCGTCAAATCCCAGTTCAGGTCGTAATTCCGGTTCCAGAGGAATTGCTTGTTGTAATAGGTATTGAACAGCGGATTGGTGCCGGCAAAGCGGTACTTGGTGGTATTGAAACGGCGATCGAGGTCCGTGCTGAAGCTGAAGGAATTGGGCAGCGGATTGAAGTTGATCTCACGGATAAACTTCAGGGCCTTATTGTCGCTGCCTATCACTTCCTTGAACGGTTCGATGTAACCAGCCCGTCGGCTGTAGGTGTAATCGATGGCCCCTCTCCGGCGGGTCAGCACATCGCTCTCGATGATGGGGTCCCGGCGGGTGGTCTCGTCAAAGGCGTAGGTGAAGCTGAAGTTGGCAATGTCCCAAGGCATGGGCTTCTTATCCGGCCTCGTTCGCTCCTTCCGCACATTGGTAAAGTTGTAACTCTTGATCTCGGTCACCGTCTGTGCCTGCTCCTTTATCTGGTCCTTTTCTTCCTGTGTGTCGGCTGCCGCCAACTTTTCTTTCAGCTCGATGTCCAGGTCGTAGGGGTCGAATTGCGGATTGCGGGTTTCTTTGGAATACTGAAAGTAAAATGGTAGACGAATGCCCGTGTTGCCCGGAATGAACTTGGACAGTTCCAGGCTGGTAGCAATGTCGTACTGGGTGATCTCCTCCCGGCTCCGCTCGGCCAGTTGCTGGTCCAGCGCACCATAACCAATGCTGGAATACTTGGTGGAGAAGGTGAAGGTTCCCAGGTCGGCCATTTGCAGGTCAATGCGGGCCGTGGCAGCCACCCCACCCCGCTCGTCGAGGCCGAAAACGCGCAGCTCGTTCACCCAAACTTCCACGCTCTTCTTGTCGGCGGGGTCACAACCGGAGCCCTGTATGGGATTCCGCACACCCACCATGATAGACTTCACCAGACCCAGGTTCGGGTTACCCTTGATACTCACCCTGGCATCGGGCCGGTCGGGGTCGTTTTCAATGTAAAGGTCGCCTACGGCAACACCGCTGCCGTTCCGGTTGATCTTGATTTGCTTCAGCAACTCGAAGTTGATGTTGAAATCGTTTTCAGCCGGCCAAACCACCCGCGGGTATTCGGGCGCATTGTAAGGCACCGTAAAGTCGTTGGAGATCTTCAGCGGAATCTCGTATTCGTAAAAGTTGTTCTTGAAGTCGGAACCGATGCGGATAAACACGCTCAATTCACCATCCTGGATGTCCTCCAGTCCACTGCCGCAGTCGTTGGGCTCGGCATGAACGAACATCTTCAGCTTTGATAAGACACGCAGGTCCAGGTTCAGGTTTTTGAAAATACCGCGGGCGTCGCCGTCTTCCAGGTCGCAAATTTCTATGGCCAGCGCTTGCTCGTTTTGCAGGGCATTGATGTTGACACCCAGGGCCTGCTCACGGCTGATGCCCGGCGGCAGGGCGTAACCAAATGGCTGGCGCTGGCTGTTCTCCTCGATGTTGACGGCATTCACCTCAAATTGTGTCTGGTCGAAATCGCTGGGATCAACACCCAGGCAGGTTTCACCGAGGGGCTGCTGGTAGCGGCGCCACTGGTTGCGCACCAGCTCCAGCGTTGCGAAGCGAAAGTTCACCTTTTTGCGGAAGCCCTTGAAATACATCCGCATGAAGCGAATGGAACGGAAGTCCTGAATACCACCCACTTTCTTGAAGTTCGGGTCGGTTTCCAACAAATTCAGCGGAACCCGGAAGCGGTACCAGATGCGCCGGTCGTCTTCAGAAACGATTGACTCGGTAATGAATGGGTTGCCCTCCGTCTCGATTCCACGGTCACCGTCGTATTTGATGGGGATGCGGTATTGGAAATAGCTTTCGGTTTCATTCAGGGTCCTGTCGCCGTCCAGGTCTTCGGCATCCGGCAACTGCGTGGACGACATCACGAAGGTGCTACCGGTGTTCTCGGGGGTGTTGCCCTCCGTTCCGAAAAAGCGGCTGTAGCGCTCCAGCACCGGCGTATCGTCGGGGAAATCACGGTAGTGAACAAAGTTGTCATTGGAGGGGTCGGCTTCTATCTGTGCGTAAACCGCCGGCGACACCCCGCCCTGCACGGCCGCCAGGTAATTGGCAAATTTTTGTCGCTCCCCATCGTCATTCAATCCGTCGAGGCCCACGTCCTGTGCCCGGCGGTTCTCAACATCGATGTCGAAGGCGTTGGTGATCTGCTGCGACAGCGGCACCCGCCCCCACTGGGTTTCCGTGGTGCGGCGCCCTTGTGTATTCGGGCCCGGCAAACCGTTTTCGAAGAACTTCCGGCTGTCCGGCATGATGTCCTCCGACACGTTTCCGAGGTTGAAATAAATGTACCCGTCCATGCCTCCGTCGGCGGCTTCGGGGTTACCGCCGATGGCACCGGTGGTGTCCAGGTAGGGGCTCATCATCCAGAACTCGATGAACTCGATGTTGGCCGCCTGAAAGTCGTTGGTGTTGAGGGCTCGCATGATACCTGCCCAGCGGGTCTCCGGTGCCAGCAGGCTACCGTCGGAATCCAAGCCGGCAGAATAGGGCGTACCACCCGGCACATCAAAGTTGTACGAACCGCGCCGTGCCGGATCGTAGTTGATGTCGAATATCTGTGCATAGGTATCACCAAACTGCTGGGTGGGCGTGAAGTTGGGGAAGATCTCCTGCTGGCGGATGGGCAAGGTGTAAGGATTGCCCTGGTCAACGCCCTGGTTCCGCAAACTCGGGTCTATCCGGAACCAGCTCACATAAGCCCGGTTGACGCCCGGATAGGTTGTATCGGTGCGCTCCGCTTCGGGAAACATCGGATTGTTGTTGTTCTCGTCGTTGCGCGGCACACTGGCCAGCACCCAACCGTTGTTGCCGATGAAGGGACTGCGCAAGTCTATGCTGGAAACACTGCCTTCAAAGTCATCGAGGTACACCACCCCACCTTTGTCTTTGTCGTCGGCCGTGTCTTCGTTAATGGCTTTGGAGTGGCCGGGTTTCAGTGCGGCCGTTTCGGCAGAAAAGGTGATGGTTGATTTTTCCTTCGTAGAATACAGCGGCAGCTTGTCCACCAGCCTGGTGAGCCAGGGGGCTTCATTGCTGTAATTCACGTCGAGTCCGAAAATCCGGTTGTTGATGGGGTCGTCGCCGATGTTCACCTTTTGGGTGTAAGGGCGCTCGAAGAGGTGCAGGTAAGTGGCCCCCAGGGTCACGTGCTTGTTGAGGGTGTAATCAGCCCGCAAACCGAGCATGGTTTTCGTCTGAAAACCGAACAGGGTGTTGTCTTCAAAAGACACCTTGATGGGCACCCCGGCATTCAGGATGGCATCGTTGAGGATCTTCACCCGGCCGATGTTGTAATCCACTTCGTAATCCACACCTTCGCGCAAAATCTGCCCGCCGGCACTTACGGAAACGGAGCCGGGTGGAATGTTGAAGGCTCCGAGCGAAATTTCCGACGAAACAGAACTCTTGTAACTACCCTCGATGGTGAAGCGGTTGAACTCGGCAAACTCCCTCGCCACAAACTGGGTATTGTCGTAGAGCTGGGAGTACACGAATTTGGCGGAGTCAGCAGGGTTGTCGAATTGCTCTGCCAGGGCGCTGCCAAAAGGCTCCAGCTTCGGGAAGATGATTCGGCCGTTGCGGGTGTTGATGGTGACCCCTTCTACGAAGTCGAACACCCCATCGGGTTGGGGATCGTTCTGTACGTTCAGCCGGTCCAGGTTGAACACCCGCAGCAGCGGTATGCCCGCCAGGTTGGTTTCCGGAAGGAAGCGCTTCTTGCCCTCGCCGGGGTCTTCGTAATAAATGTCCAATTTGAAATCCTCCCTCGACACGTTGAAAGCGCCGATGGAGTACACGTTTTTCATCATCAGGTCCCAGGTCGGCAGGTCTACCGGCTGGGTGGTACCCTTCAGCATTTTCACGAAGAGCACGTTCTGGGTGGTGGTGTCGGTGTTTTGCGGGATGTCTTCGGCAATTTCACCCACCTGGTAAACGCTGTCGCCGTAAGAATACTCAAATGCGATACCCACCACCTGGTCGGGCTGGATGTTCACGTTGAGCGAGATGAATCCGAGGTTGGGGTGGTAGGTGAACTCCGTCGGAGAAAGCTGGCGGGCGGTCACCTTTTCAAAGTCGCGGCCCTGTTGCAGGTTGAATCCGGGGCCGCGCAATTCGTTCACCACCTTCTCGACCGTACGGGTGCGGCGGTCTGCCAGCAGTTTTCCGTAGATGGGGTTGGCATTGTTGTCGGGCAGCGGGTCGCCGTTCAGGTCGGTGAAAACGGGCACGGCCGGCGGCTGCAAGTCGGGATTGGTATTGGTGGTGCGGGTGGTTTCACCCAGGTCGGCAATGGCCACGATGTTACGGATGTTCTCGGTGGCGTTCCGTGTGTCGGTCACCCACACCTGAATGTTCTGCACCGTGAACAGGGTTTTGATCTGCGGCAGTTCGCTCAGGGCATCCTCAAAGTGGTTGCGGTTGTAATGCGTGAGGAAGAAGTGGCGGTTTTCGTCGTACTCGTCGGCAAACACTTCAAAAGTCTGGAACTGGCTGCCACCCTGCAGGGTGATCTCCTCCCGCTCTGACTTCTGTTGCGAAGCGACGGTGGTCAGCCGCAAGCGGCCAAACTGCATTTCTGTTTTCAGACCGAACAAACTCTGGCTGCCCTGGATGAGGGTTCCGCGCAGCGGGAGGCTCACATTACCGGCCTCTATTTTCTTGATGATGTCGTCTTCGCCAAAAGCATCGGTGTTGTAATCGAGCTTCATGGTGTTGTCGAAGTCGAAAGTAGCCTGGGTATTGTAGTTGGTAGAGAGCTTCAGCTTCTTACCGATGGAGCCCTGCACGTTCATCTGGATGCCCATGTCGAAGTCGAATCCACCCTGACGCTGCTGGCGCTGGGTGAAGCTGGGGTTCTTGATGTTGGAGAACTCCACCCCGAAAGTCAGATCGATGTTACCCTGCGGGCGGATGTCCACCTCAGTGCCGCCAAAGAGGCGGTCGATGAGCTGGTTTTTGACATCGACTTCCTGAATGGGGTCCAGCCTGCCGGTGCTGCTGCCGCCGGAGCTGAGCCCTGCCAGGTCGCGGAAATACTGGGTTTCCTGCTGTTTGGAGCGGTATTCCAGGTACTCCTCAAAAGTCATGTATGTGGGCGGGCGGAAATAGTACTCACCCACGCTCTCGGTGATGATGTATTGCCCTGTTTCGGGGTCGTACTCTACGTTCTTCTCAATAGCAGGGGGATCCTGCAGATCGAAGGGGTTGGGAGTTGTGTGAAGAAAATCGTCGTAACGTTCCTCAATGGGGATGGTGTCCTGTGGCGGGGTTTGTGGTTCAGGTGTGGGGTCTTCCTTTGCCGGCTGCTCATCAGCTGCGGCCAGCACATTGGCTGGGGTGAAGGGGTTGGCCGGCAGATTGGGGTTGGCCAACAACCAGATACTCAATGAAAAAACCAGTCCTGTCACTAATACGCCGGGTAAAACTGTACGCTTCATCATAATCGTAGTGGGCAATAGCTTCGAATTCTTCAGGGTAGTACAAAGTCGTTTTTGCAGATAGGCAAGGCAGGAAAGAAACCTTCCCCCATCCTGAAATGAGGGTTTTACGCAAGCTTACCGGAATGGTTGGGTTGAAAATGTAATTTATCTCCAGTAAATGAAATTGGTTATCGAATCCCGCAGTTGCCCGCAATTTTTTTGACACGCCCTGAACGCCTGGCATCAGGGCTATTTTCTAAGCTTTCGGACTTTAACGTTTCGGCGTCGCCCCTTTGTCATGACAGTTGCTGCAAAGCCAGCCGGATGAGGTCTTCCACCCTGCTCAGGCCGGGGTTGTCCTGCAGCACTTTGTTCAATGCCTTTTGGGCCTGTATCTTGTTCACCTGCAAAGACAGCAGCGCCGCCAGGGCCTCCTGACGCATGGCATTGCCGGCAGGCGAAGTGGAATGCGCCTCCATGCCTGCAGAACCACCTTCTTTCAACAATACATTCTTCAGGTCCAAAATGATCTGTTTGGCCGTTTTGCGGCCGATTCCCTTGACCTTGCACAGCGAGGCTTCGTTTTCTGCAATAATGGCCGCACGCAGTTCTTCGGGCGGCAGGGTACTCAGCATCACCTGCGCCGTAGAGGGCCCCACACCCGACACCGAAATCAGACGCACAAACAGGCTCCGCTCGTCGTCGTCGGCAAAGCCGTACAACTGCTGGGAGTCCTCTTTGACGTGGTAATAGGTCAAAATCTTCACCTGCTCCAGTTGCTCGATCCGGGCATAGGTGTGCAGGCTGATGTTGATGAAATAACCAATACCGCCCGCCTCCACCACGATGTGCGTGGGAGCCTTGAAAGTGATTTGACCTTTTACATAAGTGATCATAAATGCCGTCTTGTTCAATGAGGTAATGACTGCGAGTCATCACTTCATTTGAATACCTGGTCAGAAAACGGCGCGAAGGTAGGAAAAGCGGGAATCAGCTGTAATGGGCTGATAAGTCTAAGTCATCTGTTCTATCCCCTCTCATATCACAGCACCACCTTCACCAGTTTGAGCCGGTGCCGGCGTTCGCTGGGCACAATGAAGGTGTCGGCTGACACCTGCACCCCGTAGCGGAAGAGCAGGCCGAGGTCCTTGCGTTCTGTGTTCATGACGGAGTCGTGGTCGAAGCTGCCATCGGCGCGTACGATGTACTCGCTGACGGTATTTTCGGTTTTGACCTCATCGTTGTACACCAGGCGCAGGGCCGCAGGGGTTTTGGCCAGGAAGTAGGAGGAGTAGATGCCGTCGTCGTCCTGGCTGTATTGCTTTTTGTGGAGGATGATCTTCCAGTGCTCGTCGCCGTTGGGGTGGAGCGAGATCATAAAAACGTCGTCGTAATAATAGTCCGTGATGGGCCGGATGCCGGTGCGGGCATAGTAACTGTTGCTGGTGACGCCGCGCTGAAAACGCTTGTACAACTCTGCAATCATGATGATGCCACCATCCCGCCGGTGCACGATGTCCTGCACGGTCACTTCAGCAATGCTTTTGTGTTTCAGCCGCTCTTTGTCGCTCTCCAGCAACACCCTCACGAATTCGTCTTCAAACTCGTAGAATTTCAATTGCTGGCTGGTGAAATCATCGGCTTTGGCGTGGAAGAAAAAGTACCCTTCCGCCCTCATGGTGTTGTTGACGGAATAGAGCCCCGCCGCCACCAGGTTCTTGTTCAGGTTGTCGAAGGACCACAGCACATCAAAGGTGAGGTAATTGGCCATGTTGATGAGGTGGCGTCGCATCAGCCCATCGGTGAGATCCCCCTGCACGAAGACTTCGAAATGGTGCTCATCGGCTTTGGCCTTCCGGTTTTTGCGGTCCAGGACGAGGTACATGTTGCCCTCGTTGTCGGTCAGCATCTGCACGAAATCCCGCTGGTACAGGAAGTCGTCAACGGTGAATTGTGTCTCCCACAGCAATTCCATGTTTTTCATGCTGAAAGAGAAGACGTTGAACTTGTCCATGTCTTCGATGAACCAGATGAGGGCCGTCTGTTTGTCTTCGGAAACGACGATTTCGTAATTGGGCGAGTAAAACAGTTTTTCGAAAATGTGGATGGTGGTGGAGTCCACCAGGTTGGCACCGGGGCTGTAGCGGTGCACTTTCAGCACGGGCTGCAACTTGTGGCGAAACTCATAAAACACGCAAAAATCGCTGCCCATGGGCACGGCCTGTATGACTCTTGGCCTTTTTTTATCCAGTTCCAATTCTCTTTCCCATCGCTTGCGCAACTCGTGGTCGTAGCCCCGCACCTCCACCTTGTTTTGCTGGTCCAGAAACAGCAGCACATTGCCCCTCCCGTCGGGAATCACTTCGTAATAGGCCTCATCTTTCAGAATGAGCTGGTCGGAGACGGTCACCGTTTGCGACGAAAGAAACAGCGGCAGAAAGAGGCAAAGCAGGAAGTGAAAACTAGATTTTTTCATAGCCAATGGGTTTACGACGGGGGCTGTCAAAAAGGGTTTACCTCGTCAAAACAATGTAATCACGTATTACGGTTTTCAAAAACTCGGTTTTTTCACTTTTGGGCGGTGGGATGCCGAGGCGCTTGCTCACATTGTCAACCGCCAGGTTCAGGGCTGAGGCATGTGCGGCATTGGGCCATTTGCTGTAGCGTCGCAGCAGTTGCTTCAGTACCAGCACATCTTCCTCCGTAAGCTGTTTCACCGAAGGGTATTGCGGCTGGTAGCTATCCAGGGTCACGATGCGTGACAGATCTTCCAGGGTGAAGTTGGTTTTGTTCTGGAGGCGCACCACCGTGGTGCCGGCGGCCAGGTCGCCAAAGCGTTGCGACCGGGTGGTGGATCCAATGAGCATGGCCCCCAGCACGCCCAGCGACAAAAAGAAATCAATCAGCATGAAGATGGCCCGGATGAGGTAATCGCCCAGGGCTGCCTCACGGCCATCGGGGCGCACCACCCGCAGCTTCATCATTTTCTTCCCCAGCGTTTGCCCCCCACTCAGTGCCTCAAACAACAACAGGTAAATCAAAAAACCGGAAATGGTGAGCAGGTAGAAAAAGGCCAGCCCCCAATTGTCCAGGTACCTTGCAAAAACGAAGCTAAAACCGGTAAAAAGGATAATATAACTAATGTAAAATACCGCCAGATCAATGATCAGGGCCAGAAAACGGTCCATCAACGAGGCCAGTTCGTACTCGATGACCACGTTTTGACTGGTGCGTATTTCGATGTTTGCCATTTGGGATGTTTATGCGCCTGCGGCGCGTTTAAAGGCCTGCGGCCGGTTTACACGCCTGCGGCGTGTTTAAAAGCCTTCGGCTGGTTTAGTGGTTGCTGAAGCCTCAAAACTAGCCACAACGTTTACACCATTTTCGCTGCCAGTTCTTTTAGCAGCTTCGCTGCAACGGCGGCGGTCATGTCTGATACATCGCGGTGGGGGTTGTATTCCACGATATCGGCACCTATCAGCTCAGCATCCACGCGGTGGAAGAGGTCCAGTACCTGCCGGGTGCTCAGTCCTCCGGGCTCGTGGTGCGACACCCCGGGGGCAAAAGCCGGATCCAATCCATCCAGGTCCATTGAAATGTAGAGCGGTCGGTTGAACTCCAAACTTCGCCATTTTTCTTCAAAATCGAGCATGGTGATCTGCTCCACCCCGAAACGCTGAGCCTGCTCCAACTGGTGCGGATTCAGGGTGCGCACACCTACCTGCACCAGGCGGTTCACCAGCCCCTCTTCCATAATGCGTGCAAACGGGCAGGCATGCGAATGCGGATCGCCTTCAAAAGCCTGGTACAGGTCTCCGTGGGCGTCGATGTGCAGGATGTCGAAAGAGCCGTACACTTCTTTGTAAACCTTGATCAGCGGATAAGTCACCGAGTGATCGCCACCCAGGCTCAGGAGTTTCACGCCGGGTTTCAGCACCTGCCGGAGTTCTTTTTCGATGTCTTCGTAATGCTCAACCGTGAGGTCTCCGCCATCGCTGAAGTCCGGGTGTTCGATGGGGTTTTGCAGCTTTTCCGTCCAGTAATTGGAGCTGCCGTTGTGCAGTACCTGCCGGATTCGGACAGGTGCCAGCGCCGGCCCTTGCAGGAAGCTGGATTTTTTGTCGAAAGGTATTCCTATCAGTTTGACCATGAGTATTCGGAACTTTGCGGCATACAATCAGTTTTCGCAGGAAAAATAAAAAATGCAATACAGCAGGCATCAACTTTCCGACACCATCGTCGCACTGGCAACACCGCCGGGGGTGGGAGCCATTGGCGTTATCCGGCTTTCCGGGCCGCAGGCACTCAGCATCGTGCAGTCCGTGTTCAAAGGCAAAGACCTCACTAAACAACCCGGCCACACCGCCCATTTCGGGGCCCTGCTGACCGACGAAGGCGAAGTGCTGGACGAGGTGCTGGTTACAATCTTCAAAGCCCCTAACAGCTACACCGGAGAAGACACGGCAGAGGTGTCCTGCCACGGTTCGCCTTTCATTCTGCAAAAAGCCATCGAGTTGTTCATCAGCAAAGGTGCCCGCATGGCCCAGCCCGGAGAGTTCACCCTGCGGGCCTTTCTCAACGGCAAGATGGACCTTTCACAAGCCGAGGCCGTGGCCGACCTCATCGCCGCCAACTCGGCAGCAGCCCACAAGGTGGCCATGCGGCAGATGCGGGGTGGCTTCGGAAAACAGATCCAGCAACTGCGGCAACAACTGATCGACTTTGCCAGCCTCATCGAGCTGGAGCTGGATTTTTCCGAAGAAGATGTCGAATTCGCCAACCGCGATCAGCTCCGCAAACTGGTACTCGAAATCCTGAACCTGCTCGAAGACCTCATCCGCTCCTTCCGCCTCGGCAATGTCATCCGTCGGGGAGTGCCCACCGTCATCGCCGGCAGGCCCAATGCCGGCAAGAGCACCCTGCTCAACGCCCTGCTGGCAGAAGAGCGGGCCATCGTCAGTGAGGTGCCCGGCACCACCCGCGACACCATCGAAGAGGTGCTCAACATCAAAGGCGTGGAATTCCGCCTCATCGACACCGCAGGCATCCGCGAAGCCCAGGACCAGATCGAAGCCATCGGCGTGGAGAAGACCATGGAGAAAGTGCGGCAAGCCAGCCTGCTGGTCTATGTTTTTGACGTCGGAAACACCAAACTGGATGAGGTCCTTTCCGACCTGGATAAATTGCGCAGCGAAGAAATGCAACTGCTGGTAGTCTGCAACAAAATGGACACTGACCCCTACTTCAAACCCGAGTGGCTCACCAACCCAACCGACCCAACCATACCGGAGTACTTTTTCACCGAAGGGAAACGCCCAAACTCTACACCCTACACCCTAAACCCTGAACACATCATCACTCTCTCCGCCCTCCACGGCATGAACATCCCCTACCTCAGGGAAAAACTCTACGAAATGGTGATGGCCGGCGGCAGCCTGGAAAGCCCCGTCGTCACCAACACCCGCCACCTGGAAGCTCTGGAAAAAGCCGCCGGCAGCCTGCGGGATGTGCTCAAAGGGATGGACGAGGGCATCACCTCGGACTTCATCGCCATGGACATCCGCCGGGCCCTGACCTACCTGGGCGAGATCACCGGTGAAGTAGGCGTGGAAGACCTGCTGGGGAACATCTTTTCGAGGTTTTGTATAGGTAAGTAAGAGACTTTGATTCTATTGATTTTGTGATTGCCTTGATTGATTATTGTCCAGCTTGTCAATGGCGAGATCATAGGTGAAGTCGGCATGGAAAACCTGTCTTCTCGAGGTTTCCATTGGGAAGTGAGGGGCTTTGATTTTTATGATTTTGTGATTGCCTTGATTGATTATTCAACCTGCATTTTATTGTCTGCCAATCCGCTTAATCTACTTTCTAACACCTAAGAAATCAGCCATCAAAAAGAAAGGCCCCCACTCTTCAGCGGGAGGCCTTTCGCATCTACCCCAATGTTTGAGATTGCCTTTGGAGAAACTGGCAACGCCGGGATGGACGCCGCATCAGTTGCGGAGTTTAACCAGTTTCAGCGTTCGTTTCTCCGAAGGGGTGATCAGCTCCAGGTAATAGACCCCGTCGTCGAGGTTGCCGGTTTCAAATTCGCGGGAATGGAACCCGCTGTCCTGGAGTTCACGGTCGGCCAGGCGGCGCTGCAGGCGGCCGGTTTGGTCGTACAGCAGCAAACTGACTTCGGTGGTCTGCGGCAGGTCGTATTGCAAGCGGAAGCTGCCAGAGAAGGGGTTGGGGTAGGCAGTGCATTGCAGCGAAGCTGCTACAGAAGCCGTCGGTTTTGGATGTGTTCCGGGAAGGGTCAGCACGGCACTGCGGCTGCCCAGGCCGGCGCTGGAAGCACCACAGGGAGCGATAAATGCGTGAAAGTCATCGCCGCTGCGGAAGCCGGGGCGCAACACGACGTGATGGCCGGCCTGGAAGGAAACCAGCGTGCCGTTGGCGGCGATGTTGCAGTCGGAATAAATGTCGTTGAGGGCCACGGCGCTGTAAGGCAGCAAAAGGCCGTGGATGGCGTTCAGGCTGGGACAGTCGATGGCGATGTCGTAGCCCAGCGCATCGCTGGTGTAAAGGCCCACGGCCGCCCAGGCCCGTGCGGTTTGAAACACCTCGTTGGAACAGGAACCGAACAAATCCTCAGCTGCCTGGATGGCGCCGTCTTTGGCGGCGGCGTAGTCGGAGGTGGGCCCCAGGTAGGTGGTCAGGTTGCGGTAGGCGATGCGGGCGGCATTCACCGGGCCGATGCCCTGCACCTCGAAATAATCACCGTTGTCGTTGAAGCCGGAGCCGCCCTGCGAGAGCAGGTAGAACCAGTAGTTCTGCACGCCGCTGTTGGTATGCACCCCGCCGTTGTCAATGCTGTCGGCGGTGGTGGGGAACCAGTTGGTGCCGAGGTAGGTGTCAGGGTCACCGAAGTTCCCGGGTGCCGACAGATCACGGATGGCACCGCGGTCGCCGCCCACTAGCCAGTCCATAGTTCCTTCGGTAAACAGCTCCACCATTTCCCCGAAGATATCGCTGAACGACTCGTTGAGGGCGCCGGACTCTCCGAGGTATTGCAGTCCTGCGCTGAACTGCGTCACGGCATGCGTAAACTCGTGCCCCACGATGTCCACCGAGTTCCAGTCGTCGGTGGCGGTGGCGGTGGCATTGTCGCCGAAGCGAAGCACCTGCGAGCCGGGGCTCCAACTGGCGTTGCTCCAGTAGGTATTTCCGGAAGAGCTGATGAAGCCGGCCTCGTTGTAGCCGTTGATATTGGCGGCGCTGTCGTCGTAGCTGTCACGGCCGTGTTGGGTCAGGTAGTACTGCCAGCTTTGGCGCAAGCCGAAGTAGGTCTGCACGGCGCTGGTGTTGGTCCATACATTGTCGCCGTCCACGTATTCCGTCGCAAAGGCGGTGGAGGCAGAATCGTTGCCGTTGAAAACGTGGATGTTGGGTGACTGACAGTCGTCCAGCAGGATGAAGCTGGAGCCGGACTGGTCGCTGTTCACGGTCACGTTGCCGTTCCAGGTGGTGTTGCCGGTACCGGGATCGCAGTGGATGTCGAGCGGGATCTTGCGGATCAGCTCGCCGGTGTAGGCGTTGAGCAGTACGGTTGCGGAGCGCCCGTCGTCGGTGAAGATGTCGAATGCCCAGCAAAGCTGCATGTTGTCGGGGCTGTAGCCTTTGCGCAGGTCGGCGCATTCCCACACCATTTTTCCCTTCGGGTAAAAAGAGGTGTCGGGGTTTTCGGTTCGCTGGCGCAACTGGGCGGTGGCCTTTTCGTCCAGCCAGAGGTAGCTGGTGGAGGGCACTGCATCCAGGGCTTTCACAACGGCCTTGCTCTCGTTCATCCAGCCGGGAGGGGGAGCCGGGATGCCGGCCACCAGTTTGCCATTGGCCAGCTGCACCCGGCCGTCTTTTTCGTGCAGTTGGTACTCCAGCCCCCGCACCGGAAATCCGTGTGCAAATTGCTGAAGGCGGTAGTGGGTCATGCCCAGTTCATCGGTTTTGACGCTGCTGATGCGCAGCTCGTCAGCAACCGGAAGTTGAAGGGCCGGGCGCAGCGCCTGCAGAAAGTCGGCAGCCGGCAGTGAAAGCTCCGGTCGCACTTTCAGCCACTCGGCGGTGCTGCCAGGCCGGGCCAGTTGGAGGAGGGCCTCGTTTTGCCCGAAGGCAATGCCCATCCAGCCCAACAAGCCTATGCTTAAGGTGATGATATGCTTTTTCATTTTTCAGGTTGTTAAATGGTTTTTGATGAGGTTTTTTGATGAGGTTTTTTGATGAGGTTTTTTGATGAGGTTTTTGAGGTTTTTTGAAGGTTTTTGAAGGTTTTTTCCAGCACCCTCAGTTCTTCGATTCTTCAATTCCTCGATTCCTCAACAACTCAATCTGCTTCTGCTGCTCGATGACGATGAGCGTAAGCTCTTCGATCTTCTGAAGCAAGATGGCCTGCATTTCGCCGAGGGCGATGCCCTGGTCGGCCACTTCACTGGCAGAGGGCACCCCGGGGAGGTGTTTGTTGGCTTTGATGAAAGCCTCCCATTCGGTGGTGCTGGGCAGTTGGTAATCCTCTTCAAAAACGTAGTCGGGCCAGTCAGCCTGGAGGGATACTCTCACTTCTTCGCAAATCAGCTTGCCGGCGATGGCTGCCCGGTAGCCGCTAGGCATGGAAGCGCTGTTGACGCCTACCCGAAGGTTGTCGGTGGCAAAGAGGTCGTTGCCGGCTTCTACATCGGCTGCGGCTATTACATCGTTGCCGGCCTCCACATCAACGCTGGCTCTGACATCGTTGAAAGCTTGGACATTGACACCGGCTGTGACGTCGTTAACGGCTTGCACATTGACACCAGCTTTTACATCGAAAGCTGCGATTACATTTTGTCCGGCGGTCACATCGCCAAAGTCGGCGGACACATTGCCGAGGAGGGCTTTGACATTTTGCGAAGCTTCCACGTCGCCGGTGCTGGCGGTCACGTTTTGGGCAACCAGGTTGCCATTCGGAGCCAGCAGGTGGCCGTTTTGCGAGGTGATGTTCTGATCGGCAGAAATTTCACCTGAGAGGGCAGTGATGTTTCCATTTTGCGAAGTGATGTTCTGATCGGCGAGTACATTGCCGCTGAGCGCCTGGAGGTCGCCGGCTTCGGCAATGAAATTTCCGTGCTTCGCAATGAAGTCGCCGTTGTTGCCGTAGGCGATGAAATCTCCTTCACCGGGTGTGTCACAGTCCACGGCCGGGCTGGCGCCGCCAAAGGCCACCACATTGCCCTGCTCGGCGATGAGGTTTTTGGTGGTTTTGAAGCACTCGGTTTCCAGCGTTCCGCAAACCCTGAGGCCGGGGCATCCAACGTACACCCCACCTTCGAAATCGCCGTTGTGGTTGATGGCCAGCACATCACCGGGCAGGCCGGTGAAGCCATCCGTGTCAGTGTGAGTGAAGGCCTCACCACCGTCGGCAAAAGGACTGGCAAGGCCGAGGAAAATCCGCTGTCCCCGCACGATGGTGTTGCCGTTGATGTCGAGCAGTTCCTGTGGATTGGCGAGGCCGATTCCGATGTTGCCGTTTTCGAGGATGGTCATGCGCTCGTGGTTGAAGAGGTCGGAGCCGCCGGTGTAGAATGCCAGCCGTCCGGGCAGGTATCCGGGGGTTGGAGTTCCGGTCACATAGGTTCTGATGGCGGTACTGGACTGGTATTCGTCGCCGGGTGTCCAGCCCCGGAAGTGCATAGTGCCGAGGATTTCGCCGTCTTCAACGGGCAGCTTGGCGCCGGTGGTGGCGGAATTGTAGCGGTTGAGGTAGAGGTCAACGACCTGTCCGCTGATTTGTGCGCTGAGGTCTTGTGCGAAAAAGAGGCTCAGGAACAGAGCCATGATCGGGAAAGTTTTCATTCGGTTCATTGTAGAATGGTTTTAATGAGTGATTAAAATTGAATGACTGTTGGTGCCCAAAGGCGGGTGCTGCCGAAGGCGGCAGCGGAAATTGGGTGTGAGGTGGGAAAACTGGTTTTTTGGGGTTGTCAGGCGTTTGCCGAAGGAGAGAATGGCAAGCCGGACGACCCTTATTCCCGGCAAGTGGCCCAGCGTTACCGAAGGGAAGAAAAATTTTGAAAAAAAAATTTTCCGAAGGGAAGGGGAAAGGGAAAGATAACAAGGGTGCCTAGCAGATTAAGACACACTTTGCCTGACAATCATTTTTAAGCCAGCGCAAACGGTCCGCCTTTGGTCAGTTCTTAACAAATTGCCGGGCAGTCTGAAATTTACCGGAGGTCAAAACCAAAGAATAGGTACCCGATGAAAGTGTGTGCACCGGTAAGTGCATTTCAAATTTCCCTGACGAAAGATCATGGCTTTCCGAAAGCTGAATTCTTCCATTCACATCAACTACCGACATGCTCAACTGCCCTGCCACCGGCAGCCCGAATGAGACCGTCAATTGCTCCGTAACCGGATTGGGGGCAACTTCAAGTCCGAAGAATTCTTCACCGTCAATGATTTCAACTGAGGTCGGTGCAGCTTCAATGAACACCTTGAAAACTTTTGTTGAAGCCTGGCTCTCTGTGCCTGTGTTTATAAAAAAGATGTTTGGCTGAGTACTTTCAATCCCGCCGACGAGGTAACCTGCAAGCTGCTTTCCGGTCCCAATGTTATCGAGATCAACCACGCCCTGACCGGAATAAATGGGCAGGTCCTCCACCGGAAGAAATTCTGCGCCTGCCCCGAGATAGGCCTCCAGTTCACCGATTTTCGATTCTGTCATGGTACCATCAGCCAGCCTGCTGACCACACTGATGGTTTTCACAAATGGCACGTCCGGGTCATCCACCAGGTTCCCGTCAGCATCGAGGTAATAGCGGCTGATGCCTCCAAAAAACACCGTGTGCATGCTGTTTTGCACAGCACTGTAAACCGGCAATTTGGCACTGTGGTAATTGCTGAGGAATTGCTGAAAACTGTCATTGACTGAATAACCTGCTTCGTCAACATCGACACTGTTGAGCCAGGGCAAGTCCACATCAAACTGAAAAACACCGCTGAACACAGTGAACCCTTGTGTACCGTCGGGAAATACCTGTGGAGCCATGTTGTAATCCCGGCGATGCAGGTTCAGGCTGTCAATGATTTCCTGGTAGTTCTGAATCGCGAGGTCATTGCCATCATCGAGCACTTCAAATGACCGGATGGCATTGGTATATTCCTGTAAAAAACCTGGCCCGTGCTGCGGTCCCATTGGATTGTAGCGACCTTCAAAGAGCTGACCTCCAACGAGGTAAAAGCGGTTGTTCAGTAACCCCAGCTGTCCCCCGGTTACCATCATCCGTTCATCACCCATTTGCCGGAAATGAGGAGCCATAGGCCCACCGTTTTGAATTGCCTCCATCAAGCCGGGAAGGTTCACTGCCGTTAAAAACGGATGGGTGATCCATTCGTCCAATTCTTCGCTGTAACCATAGCCCCCAACGAGGTACAATACCGTATCCCGCTGAACAAATTCCATGTTGGTACTTTGCAACTGCTCCCTCAAATTGACAGGAAGTTCATCCACACTGCGCTGCCAGATTTGTTTTTCGTCAAAATCGGCAAGGGTGATTGTCGTGTTGTTTCCGTCCGGCTGAAATGCCGCAAAAGGCTGGCGGCGGTGCAGCCCATCGGTTCTTCCGCCTATGAAAACCCACTTTCCATCATGATGGCCTGCAACAAAGGACTGGATACCGGGAAAGGCAGGAAAGTTGACTGGTTCGACACTGATCGCGAATGGAAGGTCCTGAGCCGAAGAGGAAACATTCAGTACTGCTATCAAGATGATAGCAACCATCGTTTTCAGAATAGATGTAGATGTCTTCATTTTCAATGCTTTTCAGAAAATCACTGGCGGCAAAAAAAAGAGAAATTGGGAAGGCTGACGAATGACGATGGTCACAAAACGGAAATTCAGCCCATCCTGCCACAGCTGAGAATGCCCCTGGCGATCATCTGCTTCCAATTTCAGCTAGCGTCATCGGCTTCTTCTTCCTTCGGAAAACCCAAGCCAGGGCTCACCTGTTGGTGAAATGCCAAAACGGGTGCCTGGTCGGCACTACCCCGAACCCAATCGAATGGCTAACTTCGCAGGCCGGTTTCAAATCTTCTGAAAGATCCATGCCTGAGTCCGCAAAAGAAAACACAGAAACACTCGTTGCCCCCCTCCCTGATGTCGTTGCCGAAGAGGAGGTGATTGAAGTGGTGGGTGCCAAAGAGCACAACCTGAAAGACATCAGTGTGCGCATACCGCGCAACCAACTGGTGGTGGTCACCGGCATCAGCGGTAGTGGCAAGAGTTCCCTGGCTTTTGACACCATTTACGCCGAAGGGCAGCGCCGCTACATGGAGACTTTCAATTCTTACGCCCGGCAGTTTTTGGGCAACATGGAGCGGCCGGAAGTGGAGATGATCTCGGGTCTGAGTCCGGTCATTTCCATCGAGCAAAAGACCACCGGCCGCAACCCCCGCTCCACCGTTGGAACCATCACAGAGATTTACGACTTCCTGCGTTTGCTGTACGCCCGCATTGGCGAGGCCTACTCCTTTGCCACCGGCAAAAAGATGGTGCGCTACAACGAAGACCAGATGTTGCAGCAGATCATGGAGCGCTTCGACGGGAAAAAGATCCTGCTGCTGGCACCCCTGGTGCGGGGCCGCAAAGGCCATTACCGGGAGCTCTTCGACCAGATGCGCAAACAGGGCTACACCCGGGTGCGGGTTGATGGCGAGGTACTGGAGATGGAACCCGGCATGCAACTGGACCGCTACAAGGTGCACGACATCGAGCTGGTGGTGGACCGGCTGTCGGTAGCAGAGAAACGGCGCGATCGCATCTCCTCTTCCATGCAGACAGCCCTGCGCATGGGCAACGGCCTCATCATGGTGATGGAGATGGAAAAGGAGGGAGAACCCATTGCCTTCAGCAAAATGCTCATGGACCCCGAAACGGGCCTCAGCTACGAAGAGCCTTCACCCAACAGCTTTTCTTTCAACTCACCCTACGGCGCCTGCCCCGATTGCAACGGCCTTGGTCAGATGAACACCGTGGACATGGACAAGGTGATCCCCGACCCCAACAAGAGCATCGATGAGCAGGGCATTGCGCCCTTCAGGGAAGTGCGCGACAACTTTACCTTCAAACAACTGAAGGCCATTGCGAAGAAATACAAATTCAGCTTTTCAACGCCGGTCAAAGACATTCCGAAGAAAGCCCTCGACATCATCCTGCACGGCGGTGATGAGAGCTTCAAGATGAACCTCAGTTTCGCACAGTCGGAATACGTTTACAGCCTGGGCTACGAAGGCCTCATCAACCAGCTCAAACGCTGGTACGAGGAAACCACCTCGGAAAAAATACGCCAGTGGGCCGAAGAGTACATGACGGTGGCGGAGTGCCCTACCTGCAAGGGCCAGCGCCTGCGCATCGAAAGCCTGCATTTCAAGATCGGAGGAAAGAACATTTCCGAACTGGCGGAAATGGACCTCAGCACCCTGGCCGAGTGGATGGACGAACTGGACCAACACCTCACCGACCGGCAAAAAACCATCGGACAGGAGGTGCTCAAGGAAATACGGCTGCGGCTGGGTTTCCTGCTCCACGTCGGGTTGGACTACCTCAGCCTGAATCGCCCGGCCCGGACCCTCTCAGGCGGTGAAAGCCAGCGCATCCGCCTCGCTACGCAAATCGGTTCGCAGCTCACCGGCATCACCTACATCCTGGACGAACCGAGCATCGGCCTGCACCAGCGCGACAACCACCGCCTCATCGAGGCCCTCCGGGAATTGACCTACATAGGCAATACCGTCATCGTTGTGGAACACGACAAAGACATCATGCTGGCAGCTGATTACCTGATCGACCTGGGCCCGGGTGCCGGTCTGCACGGTGGGGAGATCGTTGCCGAAGGAAAGCCGGAAGAATTCAAAAAATTGCACACCCTGACGGCCGATTACCTCAACGGCCGCCGGAAAATTGAGGTGCCGAAAAAGCGCCGCAAAGGCACCGGCAAGAAGCTGGTGCTGAAAGGTGCCACCGGCCATAACCTGAAAAACGTAACCCTCAGCATACCGCTTGGAACATTTACCTGCGTGACGGGCGTGAGCGGCAGCGGCAAGAGCAGCCTCATCAACGAAACGCTCTACCCCATTTTGCGAAGCCACTTTTACAAAAGCCTGCAAAAGCCCCTGCCGTACAAGTCCATCAAAGGCCTGGAACACCTCGACAAGGTCATCGAGATCGATCAGTCGCCGATTGGCCGCACCCCCCGGTCCAACCCGGCTACCTACACCAAGCTTTTTGACGATATCCGCAAGCTGTTCGCCGGATTGCCGGAGGCGAAGATCAGGGGCTACAAGCCTGGGCGCTTTTCATTCAACGTGAAGGGCGGGCGCTGTGAAGTTTGCCAGGGCAGCGGCAAGCGGGTCATCGAAATGAACTTCCTGCCAGATGTGTACGTGGATTGCGAAAGCTGCCTGGGCCGCCGCTACAACCGGGAAACGCTGGAAATCCTTTACAAAGGGAAAAGCATCAACGATGTGCTGAATATGTCGGTGAGCGAGGCCGTGGAGTTCTTCGAAAAAATACCCAAAATCTACCGCCGGCTGAAAACCCTTGAGGATGTCGGGCTGGGCTACATCACCCTGGGCCAGCGAGCCACCACCCTCTCCGGTGGGGAAGCACAGCGGGTAAAGCTCTCCGAAGAACTCTCCAAACGGGACACCGGCAACACCCTCTACATCCTCGACGAGCCCACCACCGGTCTCCACTTCGAGGACATCCGGCACCTGCTGCGGGTGCTCAACAAACTGGTGGACAAGGGCAACACCGTGCTCGTCATCGAACACAACCTCGACGTGGTGAAAATGGCCGACTGGATCATTGACCTCGGCCCCGAAGGTGGTAACCGCGGTGGCAACATCGTCTGCCAAGGCACTCCGGAGCAGGTGGCCAAAGTGAAGGAAAGCTTTACGGGGCAGTATTTGAAGGGGGAACTGTGAAGGAGCTTGGGAGTTGATCATGGGTAATCAGTAAAAAAAATTAGGCTTACCTGATCAGGTAAGCCTAATTTTTTTTCATTTTTTTCTCAGGCTATCGGGTAACGATTATCGTCTTACTGTCAAAGACATGCTCATCTTGAGAAACCACTTTTACCACATAAATCCCAGGCTGCAACCGGTTAAGCTCAATTTCGGAAATAGAGAGAACACCAGGTTGGGAGCGAACAGATACTTGATTTTCCAATTGACCTTCCAGAGAATATAAATAGATATCTGCCGCACCTCTGGTTTCCACCTTTACAATACCTGATGCAGGATTTGGAGACACCTTAAACCAGTTCAATGGCTGCCGGATTATTTTTAGACCATTATCCTGCTGTTGCGCAATCAAAGACGAAAGATCTGAAGTGGAATGTTGATATAGAAAATCAAAATTTAGGTCGTAAATCATCAAAAGGTCTTCATTCATCCTCTCTATACCAGAACCTTTCCCTCCCATTAAGAAACCAGGATTATTATTGCCAATAATCCTGTTCACATTTTCTTTGGAAAAATAGGAAAGAAAGCTTCCGTCGCTCACGAACAATGGCTCATTAAAGAAAAAATTAAAATTGTCATTTTCACCTTTGGGTAGCCTCATCCTTTGACCTACCACTACTGACTTGCCTGAGGCCCTGTCAACAACGATACTATGAGGAAAAGAATTGAACTTTTTTTCAAGCAGTACAAATTCATCCGTAATTAAAAATTTCTCAAACGGCATTTCCCCCAAAACTGAATTGACAAAAGCCAGATTCAAGTCATCTCCACTGGCCACCCTTGCCATCCATGACTGAATTTCCTCCTCGCCGATTCCGGAGAAAGGTGCATCATAGACTTCCGCGAGTTGGCCGTCGTAACTAACCTCATAAATTTTCCCAGTAAAAGGAGGATTAAAATACACACGCCTACCATCTTTAACAAAGCGACCAGAAGCTACAAAATTCAAAACCTGACAAGCTTCATTGATAGGAAACATTGATTTTATTAGTTGACCATCTTCGCTGAAAATATGAATCGAATTATTTGCGAAATCTGAATTGGACGAGCTACCAGCTTGAGGAGCATAAACTATAAATCGGTGATCATGCGGGGAATAAGAGAAATCAATGAAGTTGATTCCGATTTTAACAGACTTGACTACGTTGCCATTCTCTTCAAGAAAATAAATTCGCCCATCCAGTGCGTCACCCAAAACAATCAGCTTGCTCTTAGCATCGTACGAGAAGCCGGCAGGGTGAGCAATGCCCTGCTCATTCAGAATACTGTAGGGAATTTCAAACAATAGAGCTGAATTGTCCAAATTCAAACATTTGATTGGATATTGTTGCTGAAAATCAACTGAAAATAATTTATCTCCAAATACGGCAAGCTCTTCAATTCGATATGCAGATTCACCACTACAAAGAGGAAGATCAAAATACCGAACATTGTTATATCCTTTACTTAAGTCAATTTCCTGCGACCATGCATCAAACAACCTCAAGTCAGATATTTCCTTCGCAAAAGAAATTGGCTCCGAAGTGGTATTCCGCATGGCCAAAAACACAACTACAGCAATGAAAATAGCAAGTGTTCCAATCAGTTGAAATGAGTTAAACTTTTTCATGACAGTGAATTTAGTGAGAAAAATTAAGCGCATAAATTTCCTGGGCAACACCCGTTGACACAGTTTGAGGGATTTTCTCCACATTCCCTTAATTCAGGCGTACATTGAAATGAACCTCACGGATAACAGACAAATGTTGAGCCTGGAACAAAACAAGAATAGCTGTAGCCATCATCACAACAACACACTGTTGCCACTGGCTCACAATTTCGCAGGTCTAACCACCAGGTTACATCTAAATTTTGATTTTAATGAAGGTGAAGGTCAGGCAAAAGAACCGACGAGAAAGAATTGAACAAGATCAATGTTGAAAAGATGAAACTGTGTAGAACTAACTTCATGGCAAATCACATTTTAAATTTGATTTGAATGTCATTAACACTTGTAAAAAAAATTCCTACACCTTTCCGAATCAAGTATTTTTAAAAAATTTAACGCCTTTTCACATAATTTCACACAGAATATTAAATATCCCATATCCTGAAACAGAAAGGGTTCTGTAGCATAAGGATATAAGGAAAGTGGCAACATCGTCTGCCAGGGCACTCCGGAGCAGGTGGCCAAAGTGAAAGAAAGTTTTACGGGGCAGTATTTGAAGGGGGAACTGTGAGTTTTGGCTAGTTCAGCGACGTAAAATTTCGTCTTCTTTCTTTTTCCAATTTTCGTAAGCCAGTTTTACCTCCTGCCTGAGTTCCCTTACAGTGCTGAAATGGATGCCCGCCTCCCGGCAAAATTTTTCGGGCACATCGAGGAATTGCCGGAGTTGGTTGTCCCATTCTTCTTCGCTCGTGGTTTCCAGCATTTCTTCAATCTCCTCATTGATAAGCTCATAATCTGCTCCCAATTCATCCATCATCCGTTTGTAGGTTTTGATGAGCAGGTTCCTGAAATAGCGATGCATGGCACCGGACCAAAGCGAAGGCAACAGCGGATGAATCGGGTTGAGCCGGCTGCTGTAAAGCCATACCAACTCATCGCATATTTTAATGGTATCAGGGCTCAATCCCAGGGCTTTGAGGTCAGTGATGTTGTCACCGAAATGCTTGCGGGTGTTTTCATCAGCAGCCCAAAGGCAGGAGCATTGGTAGTCGAGCAGGAATTTGAGTTTAGGCTTCATAGGCAGAGCAGCTTACCTTTCCCTCTCATCGAAGATCGAACCAAAGTCAAGCCGTTTCAGGCATTCCCCGATCAGCTTTGTCGAGCTGGCCTTCCACAAAATGCAACAGACTGGCTACCTTGGCAGGCCAAAACGACGACACATGAAGAAAAGCGAAAGGCCCAGGCTTGAACTGGAATGGAACTACCTCGATTATGCCCTCGAAGCCATAGCCTTTACGGCGGCTGTATCTGCTCCGCTCATTGCCATCTCCTACTATTCCGAACTGCCCGATACCATCCCCATCCATTTCAATGGCCGGGGCGAACCCGACGGCTGGGGCGGCAAGGGATTTCTATGGTTTTTGCCTGTCCTGGGCCTGGGCATTTATGCCCTGATGACCTTCCTCAACAAATCGCCACATACATTCAACTATCCGGTACACATTACAGAAGAAAACGCCGAATGGCAATACACCCTTGCCACCCGCGCCATCCGCTTTCTGAAAGCCGTCATCTGCCTTTCTTTTGCCCTCATCACCTGGTTCATGATCAAGACCGCCACCGATGAAGTGCAGGGCCTGCCAACCTGGCTGTTCATCCTGCTATTGGGAGGCACCCTCGTCCCTGTGTTCATCCTGTTTTTTGTCTCTAAAAAGAAAAACTGACCTGCCATGCCCCCCTGGAAAATCTGGATAGACACCGGCGGCACCTTTACCGATTGCATTGCCCTTAGTCCTTCGGGCAACATCCACCGCTGCAAGGTGCTCAGCAGTGCCTGCCTAAGGGGGCGCATCACCGGAAGAACTGCTGAGGGCCAGTGGATCATCGATCAGCATTGGGGAACCGGACAGGACATTTTCGAAGGCTACGAATTGCGGCTGCCCGGCACTGCCATTGCGCAGCGAAGGGTGAAAAAAACCGACCTGAAAAACGGCCTCCTCCAACTCGATGAAGACCTGCCGGCAGACCTCCAACTGTCTGCCCTGTTCGAGGTCAGCGCCGGCGAGGAAGCACCCGTGCTGGCCGCCCGCCTCGTCACCGGAACGCCACTGAGCCAGCCACTGCCGGAGATGGAAATGCGACTGGGCACCACCAAAGGCACCAATGCCCTGCTGGAAGGCAAAACGGCGCCGGTCTTGCTCATCACCACCAAAGGCTTTGCAGATCTGCCCTACATCGGCACCCAGCAGCGGCCACATCTTTTCCAGCTCGACATTCCGGAACCGGTAAAACTGCACCGCCAGGTCATCGAAGTGGACGAAAGGGTGGCAGCCGATGGCAGGCCCCTCAAACCGCTCGAAAAACAAGCGCTCGATTCCCTCATTGCGCAAGCGAAGGAAGCCAGCATTCCATCTGTCGCCATTGCCTTGCTGAATGCCTGGAAAAACCCGGAACACGAGCAGGCACTTGGCGCATCGCTGCGCAAGGCAGGCATCGCCTACACTTCCCTGAGCCACGAGCTGATGCCGGCCATCAAGCTGTATCCCCGGCAGATGACCACCCTGGTCAATGCCGGCCTCACGCCCATTTTGGATGACTACCTTCGGAAAATAGAGCGGGCCATGTCCGGCAGCAGCCACCTGCACGTGATGACCAGCGCCGGTGGCCTCAACCAGGCCCGGCAGTTTCATGCAAAGGACAGCCTACTGAGCGGACCCGCCGGCGGCGTGGTCGGCGCGGCAACCGTGGCCCGCACGCTGGGCTATGAAAAAGTGCTCACCCTCGACATGGGCGGCACCAGCACCGACACGGCCCGTTTCGACGGCAAATACGATTACGCCTACAGCACCAAAGTGGGCGGTGTGGAGCTGACCTTGCCCTGCCTGAGCATCGAGACGGTGGCGGCGGGAGGCGGCTCCGTATGCTGGTTCGACGGGCACAGGCTGTGCGTAGGCCCGGAGAGCGCAGGGGCCAGTCCCGGGCCGGCCTGTTACGGTGCCGGCGGCCCCCTCACCATCACGGATGTGAATTTGCTCCTCGGCAAACTGGACCCCTCGGCAATGGGCATTCCCGTGAGCCGGGAGGCCGCAGTAAAAGCCCTTCGGAAAGTTGCAACGGAAATAGCTACCCGGTCGGGAATCGAGTACAGCGAACAGGAGTTGCTGAAAGGCTTCGAGGCCATTGCCGACGAAAAAATGGCCGATGCCATCCGGCGCATATCGGTGGCCAAAGGATTTGACCCGAGGGAATATGCCCTGCTGGTTTTCGGCGGTGCAGGTGGCCTGCACGGATGCAGCATCGCTGCGCAACTCGGCATCGAAACCGTCATCCTGCCTTACGATGGCGGGCTGCTGAGTGCTTTCGGAATTGGCTCGGCGGCGGTGGAGCGCTTCGTACACAGACAGATCTTGCAGCCGCTTTCGGAATGTGCCTCCTCGCTGGCGCAATGGATTGACGAGGCCAGCCGTGAGGCCATCCTTGCCCTGACCGTTGAAGGCATTGCCGAAGCAGAGGCCGAGGTGGGGGAAGTGCTTTTGTACCTCCGCTTCAAAGGCCAGGAGCAAAGCCTCGAGATCAAATGGGAGGGGGATGCCGGCAGCCTGGCCGGAGTTTTCGAACGAAAGTACCGGGAGCTGTTCAACCATTTCCCCGAAGGGCATGCCATCGAGGTGGAAAGCATAAAAGTGTTCGCCAGGGCCGTGCAGGCTGCTGAAGTGTTGCCGGCAGGCCCGGCACCTGTGGCCGTTCCTGAAAAAGGGCTGGCAAAGCACTGGGACCAGTTTACCGAAGGAGATACCCTCAGCGGCCCGGCCATCCTGCTCAACGACAACTCCACTGCCTGGCTGCCGGAAGGCTGGGAGTTGGAAGTGCGTACCGGCAGAAACCTGGTGCTGCACCACCGGAAAAAAGACCGCAAAGAAGCTGTCGGGGCAGCAAAAGCCCAGGGTGTCGATCCCATCAACCTGGAGTTGTTCACCAACCGCTTTGCAGCCATAGCGCAGGAGATGGGCGTCTTGTTGCAGCGCACGGCCTTTTCGGTCAACATCAAAGAGCGACTCGATTTCTCCTGCGCCGTTCTCAGTCCGGATGCCCGGCTGCTGGTCAATGCCCCGCACATTCCGGTACACCTGGGCAGCCTGGGCATCTGTGCCCGGTTGATGCTGCAAAAAATCCAACCCGGCCCCGGCGATGTGCTCATCACCAACCACCCGAAATACGGCGGCTCCCACCTGCCCGACATCACGCTGCTGATGCCGGTGTATGAACACGATACGGGCGGAAGGCTGCTGGGCTACGTCATCAACCGGGCCCACCATGCCGAACTGGGCGGCAAGCGCCCCGGCTCCATGCCCCCCGACGCCCGCAACCTGGCTGAGGAAGGGGTGGTGTTTCCGCCCATGCTGTTTGCCGAAGGAGGAAAAGTCAGATGGGCCGAAATAGAAGCCCTGCTGAAAAGCGGCCCCTGGCCGAGCCGCAGCCCTTCGGAAAACCTGGCCGATCTGAACGCCGCTTTTGCCTCGCTGCGCAAAGGGGCCGCCATGCTTCGTGAACTGGCAGCCAGGCATGGTGCTGAAACGGTAAACCTATACATGACAGCCCTGCAGAACACGGCCACGGAGGCCCTTCAGTCGGCTCTTCGCCCCTGGCGGGGCAATGCTTTCAATGCCGAAGAATTTCTGGACGACGGACACAAGATCGCCGTGCGGGTGGAGACCGGTGCTGAAAAGGTGCACATAGATTTCTCCGGTTCATCGGCCACGCACCCCTTCAACCTGAACGCTAACATCGCCATCGTGCACAGCGTGGTCATTTACGTTCTGCGACTGCTGTGCCAGCGGGAGATACCCCTCAACGAAGGCCTGATGCAGGGGGTGGAGATTATCCTACCCGAGGGCAGCTTCCTCCACCCCGATTTTGACGACGATGCGGAAAAATGCCCGGCCGTGGTGGGCGGCAACACGGAAGTGAGCCAGCGCATCACCGACACCCTGCTGAAGGCGCTGGCACCGCTGACCAAAACGGCCTGCAGCCAGGGCACCATGAACAACCTCCTCTTCGGAAACGAGCATTTCGGCTATTACGAAACCATCGGTGGCGGGGCAGGTGCAGGCAATGGCTTTCACGGGCGCAGTGCCGTGCACCAGCACATGACCAATACCCGCATCACCGACCCGGAAGACCTGGAATTGCGCTACCCGGTCCGGCTGCTGCGTTTTGCGCTTCGAAAAAATTCAGGAGGCAATGGAAAATGGAAAGGAGGGGATGGAATTGTGAGGGAGCTGGAATTTCTGGAAGAAGTGGAACTGACCATCCTCAGCCAACACCGCAAAGAACAACCATACGGCCTGTCGGGAGGCAGCCCGGGCATGGCCGGAAAACAGTACCTGATCAGAAAATCAGGAGCAGAGGAAAAGCTGGCTGGTGTGGACAGTTGCCGGGCAGAGCCTGGCGACAGAATCGTCATAGAGACACCCGGTGGTGGAGGATTCGGCCAGGAAGATTGATCCTCCCCATCGTAGAATCAACGATTGGATTTTCCATTTGCACTAGGTTGGTCCGGTCTGCCATTTTTGCCGTCCTTCCGGGCCTTGCGCTCTTTGCCGTTTTCGTTGGTCTTGTCACCCAGCAGTCCAAGCATTTCCAGCGCTTTTTCTGAAGCAGTTTGCTCGGCGCTCTTTTTGTTGAAGTCATCGGCGGTGGCCAATTTTTTACCATCAACAAGCACGGCAACTTTGAAACGATCCCGTTTCTCGAATTTGTAGCGTGCCACCAGCTTGTAGGCTACCGTCTGACCATTCTTCTGGCAATGTTCCAAAAGCTGGCTCTTGTAGTTGTCATCATAGCTCTCCAGCTCGTGCACATCCACATAGTTTCTCAGAATCTTGTTGATGACGAAGCGCTTTGTTCCTTTGTAACCGGACTCCAGGTAAACCGCTCCCACCAGGGCTTCAACGGCATTGCCGAGCATGGAGCGGCTCAGTCGGGTCTGGCTGTATTCCTGCAACAGCACATCCAAGCCCATCTTGTCGCCAATCTTGTTGAGGGTGTTTCGCTTCACAATTTTGGAGCGCATCTTCGTCAGAAAGCCCTCGTTGGCGTTTGGGTATTTCTGGAACAGGTACTCGGCCACCACGGTGCCTAAAACGGCATCGCCCAGGTACTCCAGGCGCTCGTTGTTTTGCATGGCGTAGGCCTTGTCAGAAGGGTTGCTCTTGTGAGAAAAGGCGAGTTTGAAAAGCCCGATCCGTGCCGGGGTGAATCCGAGAATGGGTCTGATCTTCTTCGCAAATTCTTTGTCCCGGTGAAAGAATTTGTTGCGCAAACGTAAAAGTAGCCTTACCAACATTTTGCATCATTAATGCACAAAAATCCCGTTTTCCTGCACGGGGCAGTTGCGCGGTTCTAAAGCCAAATCTCTACCGTACAGAACAGTTATAACACGGCAGATCCTTCAATAAAAAGGGTTGACAAAAATGCCTGCTGGTATTAAGGCTGGCCAGGCCGGGAACGGATGCGGGTTACAGGTCGAAATCAATCAGTAAGAAGACCCCTAACTCGCATGACTGTGGGTATTCCGGCTTTTCAACTGTCAAAAAAGGACAGTAAAGAGCAGCCCCAAAATATTTGCTAACAGGCAGGATGTGCAGTTGGGTTCAAGGCATTTTGGTGTTCTCAACTCGATGCCCAACGGCACATCCCGTTTATCAACCTTTGTATTTCCTGACAATCACCGATGCGTTGTGACCACCGAAGCCGAAAGTGTTGCTGAGCATGGCATTCACTTCTTTTTCCTGGGCTTCGTTAAAGGTCAGGTTGAGCTTCGGATCGATCTCCGGATCATCGGTGAAGTGATTGATCGTCGGCGGAACAAAGTTATTATTTATTGCCAGAACTCCGGCAATGGCTTCAATGGCACCTGCAGCCCCCAGCAAATGGCCGGTCATGGACTTGGTAGAACTGATGTTCAACTTGTAGGCTGCCTCACCAAACACCTGCTGGATGGCTTTGATCTCAGAAACATCACCCAGCGGAGTGGAGGTTCCGTGCACATTGATGTAGTCAATATCTTCAGGATTCATGCCAGCCTCTTCCAGGGCCAGTTCCATCACTTTGGCAGCACCCAGTCCTTCAGGGTGCGGAGCAGTGATGTGATAGGCATCGGCAGTGGCCGCAGCGCCAACTACTTCGCCGTAAATGGTGGCTCCTCTTTTAAGGGCATGCTCCAACTCTTCCAGTACAAATGCACCGGCACCTTCGCCCAGTACAAAGCCATCGCGTTCAGCATCGAAAGGACGGGAAGCCGTCAGGTAATCATCATTGCGGGTTGACAGCGCTTTCATGGCACTGAAGCCACCAAGGCCGACCTGCGTGACTGCTGCCTCAGCACCACCGGTGACAACTACATCGTTGCGGCCGATGCGGATGGCATCGTAAGCAGCCATGATGGCGTGGGTAGAGGATGCACAGGCTGAAACAGTGCTGTAGTTGATACCCCGGAAACCGTACTTCATGGAAATGAGGCCCGGCGCGATGTCGATGATCATTTTCGGTATGAGGAAGGGATTGAAGCGCGGCACACCTTCGCGGTGGGCGTGGGCCTCTATTTCCTCTTCAAGGGTTTTCATTCCTCCGATACCGGAAGCGAAGATCACACCGGTGCGATCCATATCCAGCTTTTCCAGGTCCAGCCCTGACATTTGAATCGCCTCGTCAGCGGCTACCATGGCATAGACCGAAAAGCGATCCTGGCGGCGCAGTTCTTTGCGATCGATGAAATCTTCAGGATTAAAGTTCTTCAGTTCGCAGGCAAACTGCGTTTTGTAAGAAGAGGTATCGAAGTAAGTGATGGGGTTGGCACCACTCACGCCATTGCGCAAGCCTTCGAGGTATGCCTGTGTATTGTTTCCAATGGGCGTCAGCGCACCCATTCCTGTAATTACAACCCTTCTCATACAATCAATTTGTGAAGGACAGCAATGTAATGTCGGAATGTAAAAAAAGCAGGAGCTGTCCGGTGAAAGAACTTCTCAGAAGAGAAATCAAAAACCGGAGAGTTTGAAACTCCGCCGGTTTTTGATTGAAAGACAAAATTGCTGGGAGCTTACTTGGTGTTGGCTTCCAGATATTCGATGGCCTGGCCTACTGTTTGGATTTTTTCAGCCTGCTCATCCGGGATGGAAATGTCAAATTCCTTTTCCAGTTCCATGATCAGCTCAACAGTGTCAAGTGAGTCAGCACCGAGGTCATTGGTGAATGAAGCCTCCGGAGTAATCTCTGACTCGTCAACGCCCAACTTGTCAACGATGATCTTGGTAACGCGTTCTGCAATGCTAGACATAAGCGAAACTCTTTTAGAATGTGTTTGTGAAATTTTCCGCAAAGAAAGAGATTATACCCCTATTCAAAAAAATATTTCCCAGACAATTTGGATGCACCAAAGTGGCAAGCAGCGTAGTTTAGCAGTTGAACGGGGCCTGCCGGGCAGGTACCCGGGGCAGTAAAAATTCATGGCTCTGTTGGACAGAAAAGCCCAGAGACGTACTTTTGGCCCTCTTCTTTGGCAGGTACCGCTGATTGATCAGGAAGTGGTATTTGCAACATGGCCCGCATTACCAGATACTACCAAGCATTTTACACACTTTCACAAAACGGAGGACTGAGGAGAAAGCTTAGATCAGCCTGCTTGATGCCCTCCCCATTTGCTTTTCAGCAAGTTTATGAATGACACTTTTCATAATAATACCAAAATAGTGGCCACCGTCGGTCCGGCCAGCAGCAGCTACGAAGTTTTGCTGAGCCTCGTCAAAGCCGGTGTAGATGTTTTTCGTCTCAACTTTTCCCACGGCGACCACGAGGCACACCGCAAGGTCATCCAGCACATCACCTATATCAACGAGACTTACGACACCCACGTCGGCATCCTTGCTGACCTGCAGGGACCCAAGCTCCGCGTAGGCCAGATCAAAGACGAGCCCCTGATGCTGGAAGATGGCGATGAAATCACCTTCGTCAATTACGAATGCGAGGGAACCAAAGAACACATCTACATGAGCTATCAAAGGCTTGCCAAAGATGTGAATGTGGGCGAAGTCATCCTCGTTGACGACGGAAAGATCCGGCTGGAAGTGGTGGACACCAATAAAAAGGACACCGTCAGGCTAAAAGTGCTCAATGGCGGACCCTTGAAATCCAGAAAAGGCGTCAACCTCCCCAACACGAAAGTCAGCCTGCCGGCCCTGACCGAGAAAGACCTCAATGACCTGGATTTCATCCTGACCCAGCCCGTCAACTGGATTGCACTCTCTTTCGTCCGTTCGCCAAAAGACATCAAAGACCTTCGGCAACGCATCGAAAAGCGGGGCCACCCGGCCAAAATCATCGCCAAGATTGAAAAGCCTGAGGCCCTTACCAATATCGACAAGATCATCAAAGCCTCCAATGGCATCATGATCGCCCGCGGTGACCTGGGTATTGAGGTGCCCATCGAAAACCTGGCCCTCATCCAGAAAAACATCATCCGAAAGTGCCTGCAGCGGGCCAGACCTGTCATCGTTGCCACCCAGATGATGGAATCGATGATCGACAACCCGACGCCCTCCCGGCCGGAGGTGACGGACGTGGCCAATGCCGTCCTGGACGGCACCGATGCCGTGATGCTGAGCGGAGAAACCGCTGTGGGCAAATATCCCGTAGAGGTCATTCAGACCATGAACAAGATCATCGCTGCGGTGGAAAATGACGAGAGCTTTTATGTGGAACCACCCCGTGCCGTGCCGAAAGCCAGCACCTTCCACAGCGATGTCATTTGTTTTGCCGCTGTTGATGTTGCCGAAGAAATAAGTGCCAAAGCCCTGATTGGACTGACTGTCCAGGGTTATACCGCTTTCAAGATTTCATCCTGCCGGCCCAAGCGAAAGATCTTCATTTTCTCAGATCGCATGCACATGCTGGCCACCCTTAACCTGGTTTGGGGCGTTCAGAGTTTTTACTACGACAAGTTCACCACCACCGATGACACCATTACCGACGTGGTTGACATTTTGAAGAAGCATGGAAAAGTCGAAGTAGGTGATTACGTCGTAAACGTAGGGGCCATGCCCCTCCAGGCCCGCAAGCGAACCAACATGCTGAAAATAACCGAAGTGGAATAAGCTTCACAGCCCAACCAAACATCCATGAAAGTCAGAATCGTCAACAAATCAAACCATGACCTGCCCCGCTACGAAACCGGCGGCAGTGCCGGCATGGACCTGCGTGCCAACATAGAAGAACCATTGACTTTGTCGCCGCTGGAGCGGCAATTGGTGCCCACGGGCCTGTTCATCGAATTGCCACAGGGCTATGAAGCCCAGATAAGGCCACGCAGCGGCCTGGCTTTCAAAAAAGGGCTTTCGCTGGTGAATACCCCCGGCACCATCGACAGCGATTACAGGGGCGAGATCAAGGTAATCATGATCAACCTGTCGGGCGAAGCCCAAACCATCACCCCCGGCGAGCGCATCGCACAGATGGTCATTGCCCGCTATGAGCAGGTTGACTGGGATGAGGTAGAAACACTTTCGGATTCCGAGCGGGGAGCCGGAGGCTTCGGAAGCACCGGCAGCTGAGGAATGAATTTTGCAGACCGGGAAGGAAACTTATGGCTCCGCAAGCCAGGGTCAGTGGCCGGGATTTTCCATTCAGCACTATTTTTACCGAAGGAAACCTCAAAAGGCTGACCTTTGAACCCAAACCAATATAATCAATGAGAATCATCATCCCCATGGCCGGACGCGGCACCCGCCTCCGCCCTCATACCCTGACGCTCCCGAAACCACTCATCCCCATCGCCGGAAAACCCATGGTTCAGCGCATCGTGGAAGACCTCACCTCAGGATACTCCGGAGAAGTGGAGGAGATTGCCTACATCATCGGTGACTTTGGCAAAGAAGTCGAGCAACAATTGACAGACATCGCCGCCAGCTTCGGCGCCAAAGCCAGCATTTATTACCAGGATAAACCCCTTGGCGTGGCCCACGCCATCGGCTGTGCAGCTCCCAGCCTCAAAGGCAATGTCTTTCTGGCTTTTTCCGACACCCTTTTCAAAGCTGATTTCCACTTCGACCTCAACGAAGACGGCGTCATCTGGGTGAAGAAAGTGGAAGATCCTTCCTCCTTCGGCATGGTAAAAACCGACGACCAGGGGTACATTACAGCGTTTGTGGAAAAATCGCCGGTATTTGTTTCAGACCAGGCCATCGTCGGCCTGTACTACGTCAGAGACGGGGAGTACCTCCGCTCAGAAATCGAACGCCTCATCCGCGAAGACATCAAAGACAAGGGCGAATACCAGATCACTTCCGTTCTGGAAAACATGAAAGCACAAGGCACCCGCTTCAAAGCGGCCCCTATCGAAGAATGGCTGGACTGCGGCAACAAACAGAACATCATTGACACCAACAAGCGCATGCTCGAAATCAAAACCACAACCGAGCAACTGATCGCTCCGGATGCAGTCTTCGAGAATGCCACCATCATCGAACCTTGCTACATTGGTTCAGGAGCCCGGATCGTCAATTCGGTCGTAGGGCCACATGTTTCTGTGGGCGCCAACACCCGGATTGAAAACACAATCGTCCGCAACAGCGTTATTCAGGACGACGCCGTCGTGCAGAAGGCGATTTTATCAGATGCCATGATCGGAAACCACGTGCGCTACACAGGCCGTTTTTCCGATGTCAGCATCGGCGATTATTCAAGTTTTTCAGAATGAAACACTACCTAATTTACCTCCCGCTTTTTCTCTTTTTTTCTTTTCCCCTCGCTGCGCAACACAGCACCACCTCCGAGGCCGCCGTCAACCTGGAGGCCATGTTCATAGATGGCCTTCGGGAAAAACAACTCGGCAACTACGACAAAGCCGCAGGCATTTTTGAAGACTTTCTGGAAAAAGACCCCAACAACGCCGCTGCCGCCTATGTCCTCTCACAGGTTTACGACACCCTCGGCAAGTCTGACAAAGCCATGGAACTGGGCGCCAAAGCCGTGGAACTGGACAAAAACAATAACTGGTACAAAATCTACCTAGCCAACCTCTACCAGAAAAATGACCGGGATATTGACGCCGCAGCGCTCTACGAAGAGCTGGTTAAACAGGAGCCTCACAACCTGGACTACTACCGCCAGTGGGCCTACCACCTGGTGAGGGCGGGCAAGCCGGCCGATGCCATCAAAGTCTATAACCAGCTGGAAAAAAAGATGGGCGTTAATGAGGAAACCACCCGCCATAAACACACCCTTTACATGGGCATGGGGGACTACAAGAAAGCCGCCAAAGAAATTGAAAAACTGATCGAGCGCTTCCCGGACAAGACCCAATACCGGCACCTGCTGGCCACCTTTTACGAACAGATCAACGACAAGGAAAAAGCCCGGGAAACCTACCGCCAGATACTGGAACTGGACCCCGAAGATGCACGGGCGAAAATCGCCCTTGCCGAAGAAGCCAAAGGCAACGACGACCTGCGCTTCCTGCAATCCCTCAAACCGGTATTCGAAAATCCATCCACCGACCTGGACACCAAGATCAAAGAACTCATTCCCTACGTTCAGGAACTGTCAACCACCCAGGATCAGGACCTGGGCAATTCACTGCTGGCCCTGGCCGCCATCCTGGACGAAGTGCACCCGGGCTCTGCCAAGGTTCAAAGCCTCATGGGCGATGTATTGTACTATTCTGGACAAAAGGACAAAGCCCTTCAGCACTACCTGAAGTGCCTCGAGATCGACGATACGGTGTGGCAGGTTTGGGAACAAACGCTCTACCTGCTGCACGAAAAAGGAGCTTACGAGGAGTTGGCCCGGAGGGCCGAATATGCGCTGGATATTTTTCCAAACCAGGCCACTGCCTACTACTACTATGGCGTAGCCAAGAATGAGCTTGGCGATGCAAAAGAAGCCCTCAATGCTTTCCAGCAGGCACTGATCATGGCTTCCCGGAATCAGTCTCTCCGCTTCAACATCCTGGTGCAAAGCGGCAAGGCCTATTGCTCCCTGAAGCAGTACTCCAAGGCGGACAACGCCTTCAACGAAGCGCTCGAAATGAGCAACCGCAATGCCGTTGCCTTGCTGCACTACTGCCGTTGCCTGAGTGAAAGGAAGGACCAACTGGACAAGGCAATGGAAATTGCCGAAGAACTCATCGGTGTGGTGCAGGGCGACCCGGATGCTGAGGCTGCCATGGCAGAGGTGCACTACCAGCAAGCACAATACGACAAGGCCGCCGAATGGCTTGAAATGGCCATGGAACACGGTGGCAGCAACGACCCCTTCATTCTGGAACGATTTGGCGACGTTCAGTTCAAACTGGGCCACCAGACCGAAGCCCTCGAATACTGGAAAAAAGCCCTGGAAAATGGCGGCCAATCGTCTTCGCTGGAACGTAAGATACAGGAAGGCAAATTACACGAATAAACCGCCGACCGCCTTTCGTCAAATAACCCTACTTTTGCACGTCTTTTTCAGCGCATGGCGCTCAGTGCTTAATTCCACCGCCTTGCAATGCTGATATAGGCAAGCGTTCATACTATGCAAAAACCTCTTTTCCAGCCGGTCTTTTCCAAATGAACTTCAACCTCTTATACCATTTTGGCCGTTACATCATGCTGCTCAGGCAGGCTTTTTCGAGGCCTGAAAACTGGAGCATGTACTGGAAGGAGACCCTCCGGCAGATGAATGACATCGGCATCGGGTCCATCGTTATCGTTGCCCTGATATCGGTGTTTATGGGAGCGGTGGCTGCGGTGCAGTTTGCCTACCAGTTGGATGGCACCTTGGTGCCCCGCTGGTACATCGGCTACATCGTCAGGGACCTTGCCATCATAGAATCGGCACCCACAATTACCTGCCTGGTTCTGGCCGGCAAGGTGGGCTCCAACATGGCCGCAGAGCTGGGAGGCATGCGGCAAAAAGAACACATCGACGCCATGGAGATCATGGGTGTCAATACCGCCAATTACCTCATCACACCGAAGGTGGTGGCAGCCCTGGTGGTCATCCCATTGCTGGTAACGCTGTCGGCTTACATCGCCATCGGCGGTGGCTACCTGGCCACCGTACCAACGGGCCAGATCACTGCCGAAGAGTACGCCCGGGGATTGCGGGCATTCTTTATTGAGTTCAACGTGACCATGATGTATGTAAAGGCCTTTGTCTTTGCCTTCATCCTCACCACGGTTTCCTGCTTCCAGGGGTATTACGTCCAGGGAGGCAGCATCGAACTGGGCAAGGCCAGCACCAACGCCGTGGTGTTCAGCAACATCCTCATACTGCTGGCTGATTACCTGCTGGCCGTTTTGTTGACAAGTTAATTTTAGCCTTCAGAAATACTGCTGACATTGATCAGAGCTGAAAACATATTCAAATCTTTTGACGACAACGAAGTGCTGAAAGGCATCAGCATGGAGTTCTTGCCCGGCAAGACCAACCTCATCATTGGACGGAGCGGCGCCGGAAAAACCGTCTTTTTGAAGATTCTGGTTGGGCTCATTATTCCCACCTCAGGGAAGGTCTATTACGACGACATCGACTTCTTCTCGCTCAATAAAAAGCAAATCCGGGAGATCCGCATGCAGGTAGGAATGCTCTTCCAGGGTTCTGCTCTTTTTGACTCTATGACCGTGGAAGAGAACATCCGTTTCCCGTTGGATATGTTTTCAAACATGAGCCTGGCCGAAAAAAGGGACCGTGTCAACTGGTGCCTCGAGCGCGTAAACCTGCCGGGTGTCAACGACAAATACCCCTCGGAAATCAGCGGAGGCATGCAGAAGCGGGTCGGCATTGCCCGGGCCATCGTGCTCAGCCCGAAATACCTCTTTTGCGACGAACCCAACTCCGGCCTCGACCCCCGCACCGCCCTGCTCATCGATGAACTCATCCAGGACATCACCTACGAGCACAACATCACCACTATTATCAATACCCACGACATGAACTCGGTCATGGAGATCGGCGATAATATCGCCTTCCTGCACCAGGGCCGCCTGGCCTGGAGAGGCAACAAAGACCAGGTTCTGGAAACCGAAAATGAAGAACTCAAAAGCTTCATCTTTGCCTCGCCCTTCCTGCAACGGCTGCGCACCCAGGCACTGGCTGCCAAAAGCCGCTCCTGACCTGCCACTTATATCACTGAGCCAAGGTGTTTCCCAATCCCAAACGCTACCTGGCATTTGAGTTCAGGCTACACAGCTTTCCAATCCACTCGTTTTGAGTATGTACATACCTTCCTGAACCCTCCATCTTTCAGCACCGTACAACTATTTCTTTTCTAACTGGTCATTCTTCAAATTCACAAATTCCACTTTTCATGAAAAACAATCGAGTAGTACACTTTGAGATTCCTTCAGAAGATCCGGAAAAGAGCATGTCATTTTTTGAAGAGGTATTCGGCTGGCAGTTCCGCCAGTTTGGTGAGCAGCCCTATTGGTTTGTCATAACCGGTGAAGAGGGCGCGCCGGGCATCAACGGAGGACTGATGAAGCGCAAAGACCCCCGACAACCTGTCGTCAACAGTGTCATGGTTGAAAACATCGATCAGACATTGGCCGATATTGAAAAAGCAGGTGGGACGGTTGTGGTACAGAAAATGGCCATTCCCGGTATGGGCTGGTCGGCTTATTTCATGGATCCCGATAAAAACATCCACGGGGTTTGGCAGGTAGATGAAAATGCGGGATAAGAACGGTTTCAGGAAAAATCTATCTCCGTATTGTCACCAATGTTGAGGCTTTGCTGAAGCCCGGTTACGCTGCTGTCGTTGCCGATGACAGAGTGTTTTAAAACGACGTGGTTCAGCATGGTGTAATGGCCAATGATGGAATCCTGAACGATGGAGTTGTTCACCTTCACATTGCTGCCGATGGTGACGTGAGGCCCAATGATAGAGTTGATGATCTCGCAACCCGGACCGATACTCACCGGATGAATGACGATGGAGTTGTCGTATTCCGGCAAGTCCAGCGAGGCATAGCCCTCCTGATCCAGCAAGGTCGCGTTGGTTTCCAGGAGGGATTCTTTCTTTCCGCAATCAAACCAGTTTTTCACGCCTATCGTCGCAAAGGGTATCCCCTTTTGCAGCATGCGCTGAAAAGCATCCGTCAGCGGAAATTCACCTTCACTGCTCAGGTTGTTTTTGATGTTGTAATCCAGTGCCTCGAGCAACTCATCCACCTCCCTGATTTTGTACAAGCCAACCATGGCGAGGTTGGAATGTGGGATCCGGGGCTTTTCCACCAGCCTTTTGATGCGCTTTTCTTCGTCAAACTCCACGATGCCGAACTCACGGGGTTCTGCCACTTTTGAAACCGCCAGGCAGGAAACGGGGGTTTTTACCAATTTGCTGAAATCCATCTCCACGATGGTATCACCCAAAAAGATGATCAGGTTTTCGGCATCTTTTATCAGCTCCCGGGCAGTCCACACGGCATGTCCGGTGCCCAGGCGTACATCCTGCTGCACATAGGCCTTTTTCAGATCCGGATAGTGTTCATCGATGTAATCCCTGATCTTTTCACCCAGGTAACCGATCACGAACACGAAATCATCCACACCGATCTGCTGCAATTTTTCGATGATAAACGAAATGATGGGCTTACCTGCCACCGGAATCAGCGGTTTTGGCTGGGTGTAAGTGAGCGGTCTTAGTTGGGTGCCGGCACCGGCAACAGGGATGATGGCTTTCATTGTCAGGCGTTAATCGAAAATCGGCAAAATGAAGGAGGACCCTGTAAGGACGCTTCCCGGAAATTTGCCCAAAACAGTTTTGGCAGGTTTGCCAAAGGCGAAGTTATTACAATCCTCAAGGCTCTGAAAGCTGATGTTTCAAAGAGCTGTCAGAATTTGGCAACTTTGGGCAGCAAAGAACGTGATAATCATTGCGAAGAAAGAAACACAAAGACCTATGGCGAAATCGAAACGGACGAAAACAAAGGCAGCCCCTTCTGAAGTCAAAACGCCCACCTCTCCATTCACGGTCGGGAAGTTGGCCTGGCTGGCTTTCGTCATTGGCTTTGCCGTGTACGCCAATACCTTTTTCCACGATTACACCCTCGATGATGCCATCGTCATTTACGACAACGAATTCACCACCAAAGGCCTGGCCGGCATTCCCGGGCTGCTCAAATACGACACCTTCCGGGGTTTCTTCAAAGAAGCCGGTAAAGAAAAGCTGGTGAGTGGTGGCCGCTACCGCCCTCTCACCCCAGTCATGTTCGCACTGGAAGTGCAGCTTTTTGCTCCCGAAAAGAAAGACGCTTCCGGCAAAACAGTCAGGGACAAGGCCGGCAATACCATCTTCGATCCCTACCAGGACGGAAGGCCGGCAACCGTGAAAGTCGTTGGCCACCTGGTCAATGTCCTGTTGTTTGGCCTTACCGGATGGCTGCTCGTACATCTGATTTATTTGCTTTTCCGGGAAGCGGGCAGCGCCGAACGAACTGCCCTGTGGATAGCCGCTGCAACAGGCCTGTTGTACATGGTGCACCCGGTACACACCGAGGTGGTGGCCAACATCAAAGGCCGGGATGAAATTGTGACAATGCTTGGCAGCATAGCTGCACTTTATTTTTCTCTGCGGGCTTACCGTGAGCAAAAACCGCTTTTATCCGCGCTCGCAGGCCTGATTTTCTTTCTCGGTCTGATGGCCAAGGAGAACGCCATCACCTTTCTGGCGGTGGTGCCGCTGGCTTATTATTTCTTCACAAAAGCTAAAACTTCTTCCATCGTCATCCAGACTTTGCCTTTTATCATCGCTGCCGCAATTTTTCTGGCCATCAGAACCAGCATCCTGGGATGGGATTTTGGAGGCGACCCGCCCAGGGAATTGATGAACAACCCCTTCCTGAAATTTGTAGATGGCCAATGGGTGGATTTCAGCGCCGGCGAAAGATTTGCGACGATTTTCTATACCCTCGGCAAATACCTGCAACTGATGGTCTTCCCGCACCCGCTCTGCCACGATTACTATCCGCGGGCCGTAGATATCATGAGTTTCGGGGACTGGCAGGTCATCCTCAGTCTTTTTATCTACGTTGGAATGGGCGTTTATGCCCTGCTGGGCATGAAGAAAAAAGACCCGGTCAGTTTTGGCATCCTGTACTACCTGGCCACGCTGAGCATCGTCTCAAACATCTTTTTCCCCATCGGCACCAACATGGGTGAGCGTTTCATATACATGCCTTCACTGGGCTTTGCCCTGGTGGTGGCCGTGCTGCTGTGGCGATGGGGCAAAGACCGCTGGTACAGCAGGGGCTTTGTCCTGGCTGGGGCGCTGGTATTATTGCTGCTGGCCGGTAAATCAGTGGTGAGAAACACCGTCTGGAAAGACAACTTCACGCTTTTCACCCACGATGTAAAAATTCAACCCCGCAGTGCCAAACTGCAAACCGCTGCCGGTGGAGACCTGGTCACCCATGCCATCAAACCGGAAAACACTGCCCGCAAACAACAAATGCTGGAAGAGGGAGTGGCTCACCTGCTGGAAGCAGTTAAGATCCACCCCACCTATAAAAATGCCTATTTGCTCCTCGGCAATGCGTTCAACTATTTGCAGCGCTATGAGGAGTCCATCCAGTATTATCAGCAGGCACTGGCCATCGACCCGAATTACGCCGAAGCCAGGAACAACCTCGCCATCACCTACGCCAATGCAGGCAGGTACTACGGTGAGCAGAAAGGCGACCTGAACAAGGCCATCGAGTACCTGCTCAAGGCCAACGAAATGAAACCCAACACCTACGAAACCCTGCGCCTGCTCGGAGTGGCCTATGGCATTGGAGGCCGGGTAAATGAGGCGCTGGAGTATTTCAAACAGGCAGCGGCCCTGCAGCCCAATGACCCCGATGCCCTGTACAACCTGGGCACCGCCTACTTCAATGCCGGCCAGCCCGAGGAGGCCGAAAAGTACTTCCAACAGGCCAGGGCCATCAAACCGGATATTGATCAGGAGCGGAAGCAACAGAGGAACTGAGCCCCGAATCCCGATCCCGAAAGTTTTCGGGATCGGGATCGGGGGAGGAACTGAAGAATTGAAGATTCCTGGTCAGATTTAACTTTTGAAAGCCGTTGGTCAAACCTTATGGGGTTTCGAAAACCTCATAAGGTTTTAAAACCCCAAAAACAGCCCAAACCTTCCATCATCATGCACCTACGAGAACTCTTTTTACGCCATGTAGCCCAGACCAGCGACATTCCGTTGGGACTTGAAATCGAGCATGCCGAAGGCAGCTGGCTGTATGACACCAACGGGAAGAAATACCTCGATTTCATCGGGGGCATCAGCGTGAGTTCCATTGGCCACAGGCATCCGGCAGTTGTCGAAGCCATCAAAGCACAGACAGACAAATACCTGCACACGCTGGTTTACGGAGAGTATGCAATGAGTCCGCAAGTTGAGCTGGCAACCGAGCTGGCAAAAAGCCTCGATCCACAAGCCCTGTTTACCGAAGGTGAGCTTGCTTCCCGCCCTGCGCTCGACAGCATTTTTTTCACCAACAGCGGCAGTGAGGCCACCGAAGGGGCCATGAAGCTGGCCAAACGCTTCACCGGCCGTTACGAGATCATCGCCTGCCGCCGTGCTTACCACGGCAGCACCCAGGGTGCTGCCAGCCTCATGTGGCCAAAAGATTTCACCCAGGCCTATCACCCGCTGCTGCCAGGCATTCGCCACATTGACTTCAACGACGTAGAAAGCCTGGAACTAATCTCAGAGAAAACGGCCTGTGTGATTGTGGAACCGGTACAAGCCGAGGCCGGTGTACTGCCACCCAACCTGCAATTCCTTTCTTCGCTTCGCGAACGCTGTGACGAAACGGGTACCCTGCTCGTTTTCGACGAAATTCAAACAGGCTTTGGGCGAACCGGCAGCTTCTGGGCTTTTGAGCAATTGGACGTGGTACCGGATATCATTCTGATGGCCAAGGCCATGGGTGGTGGCATGCCCATCGGTGCTTTTGCCGCACCCCGGGAAATCATGAAAGTGCTGGGTTATGATCCACCCCTCGGACACATCACCACTTTTGGAGGACATCCGGTGAGCTGTGTTGCCTCATTGGCCACCCTGCGCTTCCTCAAAGGCAGCGACACCATTGCCAATGTGAAAGCAAAAGAAGATTTGCTCCGGAGTAAGCTGATCCATCCCAAAATCAAAGAAGTGCGAAGTGCAGGTCTGCTCATGGCCATCGAGGTTGGGGGTTTTGAGCAGCTGCGAAAAGTGCAAATGGCAGCACTTGGCAAAGGCGTAATTACCGACTGGTTTCTTTTCAACGACCAGAGCCTGCGCATTGCACCGCCACTTACCATTGCGGATGAGGAAATTGAATTTGCCTGCAATGTGCTGTTGGAATGTTTGGATGAAAGCTGAAAACAATCTCCCACCTACATGATGGAACCTGGCCAGTCTGCAAGTGATTCATTTCCTTCTGCCAGCGGACAGCTGCACCAAATCCAAAAAAAACATGATAATTTTCGATTTGAATCCGAAAAAAACATGATAATTTTCGATTTGAATCCGAAATCACGCTTACCTTAGGTTATGATTCACAGAATTTTAGAAGACAAGATCCGCCAAAGACTCAACAAGGGAAAGGCCATCATCCTTACCGGACCCATACAGGTTGGCAAAACAACCCTGATGAAGCAACTCACGCAAGAACACACTGCAAGCACGCTTTGGTTGACGGGAGACGACCCAGCAGTACGCGCTTTACTGAAAGATGTCTCTCTGGCCATGATGAAGTCAATCATTGGAGAGCACAAGACAATAGTGGTGGACGAAGCTCAGAGGCTACACAATGCCGGCTTAACCCTCAAACTTATCACAGACCACCTTCCAGATGTACAATTGCTGGTGACCGGGTCTTCATCGTTGGACCTGATGGCAGAAAACAAGGAGAGCCTTGTGGGGCGTAAAATCGAATACCAACTCTATCCTGTCTCCTATGCCGAAATGGCCGCTCATCACGGCCTGCTTACCGAACACTCGCAATTAGAGCACCGGCTGGTTTACGGATATTATCCAGAGGTCATTGGAAGCGAAACTCAGCGGGCGAAGGAGATTTTGAAGGAGTTGACAGATGGATTGATGTATAAAGACTTGTTGGCGCTCGATCAATTAAAAAAGCCCTCCTTGCTCGTAAAACTATTACAAGCTCTCGCTTTACAGCTCGGAAGTGAAGTGAGCTATAACGAAGTGGCTCAACTGATTGGTGCTGATCCGCAGACTGTGGAGCGTTACATTGACCTGCTGGAACAGGCTTATGTTATTTACCGCCTTCCATCTTTGAGTCGCAACGCCAGAAACGAAATCAAGAAGGGGAAAAAGGTATATTTCTTCGACAATGGCATCCGCAATTCCATTATCAATAATTTCAATCCTTTGGAGCTCCGCCAGGACAAAGGCGCGCTTTGGGAAAACTTCCTCTTGGCCGAACGCCTCAAGCACAATGCATACAGGAGACACTTTTACAGCCCCTATTTTTGGCGAACTACAGGTCAGCAAGAAATAGATTACATCGAAGAATACGACGGTAAACTCTTTGCCTACGAGTTCAAATGGAAATCACCCCGGAAGCCAAGATTTCCCAAGACCTTCCTGGATGCCTATCCGAACAGTTCAACGGAAGTCATCACCAAAGAAAATTACCATGCCTTCGTTGGGGCAGTGAATTGAATCGAGCCTGTCTGCCCTTTGCGCCCGCCACGGGAGGATTCAGTCGCCCCCCCCGGCCGACGGGCGGTGCATCCGGCACATGACTTTGCTTTTTTGCCGACCACTGAACAACTACCCTTTAAAGCATCCATAGCTGTCCTCATCGATGACCTCCAGCAAATCACCCAGATCGCTCGATTCAGGAAAAGGCTTGTAGGTTTCCCACTTACCGCTGGCTCTCCGCCAGAAGAGCCTCCAGACACCATGGGCTTTCACATATCGGATCTTCGCATAAGGGTGATGCCGTATGATGGTCTTATCAGTCCAGTCCGGTCTGATTTCGAAAAACTCAATATAACGTCCGTCAAAGGAATAACCGATGTCGAGCTTGTTGCGGATTTCTTCGGGTGGGCGAATAAATTCGTGGTACTTGTACAGCAGCTCGTGGGCTTGTTCCGGGGTGGTACCCTTTTGTATGTCTTTAGATTTCATGAACTCGCAAATTCTGTGAACGACGTTTCAAAAATAGCGACCTGAATGTAATTGAGCCTCATTAGAATTGGTATGTAAAAAATCACCGTCCGATAAAGAGGGGGTGTTTGGATCCCGGAGCTTCCGGATTCGAACCGGAACGGGACGCCACTTAAAAACTTCGTTATGAGTATAGCTGGCACTCACATTCTCTTTTCCCTACTTTTACCCTCGATACACCAATCATAAAAGACAGTCATGAAGTACATTTTCTCTTTCCTGATCTTCGCAACGCTGATCTATGCTTGCAGCTCTTCAAATGCTGAAAACAGCGCTTCGGCCTCCGCGTCAAAAAAAGCAGAGGATGGCGAAAAAATTTACAAAACCTATTGCGTTACCTGCCACGGCATCTATGGAGACATGGGTAGCAGCGGTGCTTTTGATCTGACCATATCCCAGCTCACGCTGGAGGAACGCATCAAAGTTATTTCCGAAGGAAGAAACCTGATGACGCCCTTCAAGGAATTGCTGAGCGAGGAAAAAATCAAAGCCGTTGCAGAATACATCGAAACTCTCCGTACCGACAAATGACAACTTACCGCCTGCTCGGACTCATGTCAGGCAGTTCCCTCGACGGGCTCGACCTGGCGCTTTGCCATTTTCATCTCGACAACGAATCGGTCGTAAAATGGGAAATCGAGCAGGCTGCTACCCTGCCTTATACGGAGAGGTGGAGTAAAAAACTCAGAACTGCCGCATCACTCGATGGCAAGGACCTGGTGGACCTGGACTACAGTTATGGGGCTTTGCTGGGTCAGCTTTGCATACGTTTTCTGAAGAAAAACAAGATCAAAATCTCTGACGTAACTGCGGTGGCCTCTCACGGCCACACCCTTTTTCACGAACCGAAAAAGGGCTTTACGTTTCAGCTGGGGCATGGTGCAGCCATTGCTGCCCAAACCGGACTGACAACGATCTGTGATTTCCGCGCTTCCGATGTTGCACTGGGTGGGCAGGGAGCCCCACTGGCCCCGCTGGTTGACCGACTCTTCTATCCTGAATTCCGTTTGTTCCTGAATATTGGCGGCATTGCAAACATCAGCGCCGTCCTGCCAGACAAAATCGTCGCATTTGATGTGACAGGTGCCAACCAGGTGCTCGATGCACTGGCAGCGCAGGCCGGCAAGGCCTTCGATAAAGACGGCAAGTTGGCGGCTTCAGCGGATGGTTTCGACTCCGGTCTTTCCACTGCCTTCGGAAAATTGTCCTTTTACACCGCCCCTTTCCCTAAATCGCTGAGCAATCAATGGGTCCAGAAGAACATGGTAGAACCGGCACTGGCTTCACCTGCTCCAGTCCCGGCAAAACTGCAGGCCGTTTGCCATCACATTGGTTACGAAGTAGCCCGCGCAATTGGCCAGATCAAAACCGCCACCGGAGCAGACTTTAGCGGTCAGCGGCTGTTCATCACTGGCGGCGGAGCCTTCAATAAGTACCTCGTGGAAACCATCAAGCAATACACAGGGCAGACACACGGGGTTGAGGTTCACGTTCCGGAGAAAAACATCGTCAATTTCAAAGAAGCCCTGCTGATGGCCCTGATGGGTGCCTACAGGCTGGAGGGCATTCCCAACTGCATTGCCTCGGTGACAGGGGCCTCAAAAGATGCCATTGGCGGCACGGTATTCCTTCCTTGATTAACGATACTCCAGTTTAAAGCCGAGGCGCTCAATATCCTTCCAAAACCCTGGGTAAGATTTGCTGACCACATCCGGGGCCTCGATTTCAATCGGCCCCAGTAAGGCCAGTGGTGCAAAGGCCATGGCCATGCGGTGGTCTTCGTAAGTCCGGAAACAGGGCAGACCATCGAGCTGCGCTTTGCCCTCTATGGAAAAGAATTCTTTCGGAGCCTTCTTCGAAAACCTGGACGGAATATTGACTACCATGACGCCAACTTTTGCCAGCTCGTTTTTCAGGGCAGTGATGCGGTCGGTTTCTTTGATCCGCAAGGTTTCCAGCCCGGTAAACAGGCCATGCACCCCCAAGCCTGCACAGGTCACCGCCAGTGTCTGAGCGAGGTCAGGGCATGATAAAAAGTCCTGTTCAAAAAATGGTTTTGGTGGGGTTTTACTTTTGGTGAGTTGCACCCCACCTTCGGTAAATTCAGTCTCAACGCCCAGCCGGCTCATCAGGTCTGCGACCACCGAATCGCCCTGAAGACTTTCCCGAAACAGGCCTTCCAAGCTGAGTTTTCCGCCTTCTGCCAGGGCCATCATGGAATAATAGTAAGAGGCTGCCGACCAGTCGGCTTCCACTTTAAAGGCTTTGGGTTGGTACTGTTTTTCAGGAACCGAAATAAGGTTGTCGTCAAACGAAGCCTCTACGCCAAAATGGCGCATGATGTTCAGCGTCATATCGATGTAGGGCCGGGAGACCACCTGGCCGGTGAGCCGGAGCTGTAATCCACCGGGTATGACCGGCCCTGCCAAGAGCAAAGCGCTGATGAACTGGCTGCTCATACCGGCATCTATTTCCAGGCAATCGGGTGCTGCGCTCAAATCAGGCGGTTCAATCTGCAGCGGCGGGTACCCTTCTTCGCCAAGGTATTTAATCCTGCCCCCCAGCTTCCGCAATGCCTCAACCAGTGGGCCTATCGGTCGCTGCAGCATCCTTTCGGAACCGGTCAGAATCCGGCGGCGGCTGGTGGTCAGGGCCAGGTAGGCCGTCATAAAGCGAAAAGTGGTGCCCGCCGCACCGGCATCGAGGGTTTCCTCCTCGCTGCTGAGCAACTGTTGCAGTGTTCTGGTATCGTCAGAACCGGAGAGGTGGTCAATGGGAAAATCATCGGGACAAAGGGCCCTGATGACGAGCACGCGGTTGCTGATGCTCTTGCTGCCGTCCAGATGGATGGCACCGTTTATCGTTTTGTGTGCTTTCTCGAGGTGTACAATCATGGCTGCCCGTTTTCCTGTGGAAGTCCGATTATTTTCAACACATTTGCCCATCATCAACACAGCACAAACATGAAGAAACTGGCCGCAATTTTATTCATTTTAATCACAGCAGCATGCTCCCGGCCTGACGAGGCTTCGCAAAACAGCCTGGAAGTGCCACTTCAAAAGCCCATTGTGAAACCCAACCGTTACAATGTGGCCTTTCTGATCATGGACGGCACCTACAACACGGAGTTGACTGCACCCTTTGACATTTTTCAGCACACCATTTTCCGGGAAGGGATCAAGCCCATGAACGTCTTTCTGGTTGCCAATACGCACCGGCCCGTTACCACTTTTGAAGGTATCCGGCTGCTCCCGGATTTCAATTACCTGACCGACAGCCTTCCGAAAATTGACATCCTGGTGGTTCCCAGCGCAGAACACCACCTCGACTCAGACCTGGAGGATGAAAAAATGATTGCCTTCGTAAAACAGGCCGCAGCCGAGGCAATGTTTGTCACCTCCCATTGCGACGGTGCTTTTGTCCTTGCAAAGGCAGGCCTGTTGGACGGTGTAAAATGCACCACCTTCCCCGCTGACATTGAAAAATTCAGGGAGCTATTTCCCAATCTGGATGTTTACGAAAATGTATTGTTTGTCCATGACGGTAAGTACATCACCTCCGCTGGCGGTGCCAAATCATTCGAAGCGGCATTGTACCTGTGTGAATACCTATACGGGGCTGAAGTGGCCCGAAGACTGGCCAAAGGGCTGGTTATCGATTGGGACCTCCAAAATGTGCCCTGCATTTTGCCGGATAAAAAAAGTGCAGGCTAATTCCTGTTTTGGATTGCCTGCACCGAATTTGAAACCGACTAATAAGTTATCTTAAGGTGTTCTATTCAAGGTGTAAACGCACGTAGTTGATACTAACTGAATCAGCATTTTTTCAGCCTCTTGCTGAAATAAATTGAATGTTCTGCGGGGTTCTCAGGATAGTTATTGGCAGTGTGTAGTGTGCAGCAATATCTCAGGTATGGACAAACAGGGCGGCAAGCATGATAAGTTCCAAGTATTAGCCTAAAAAGTGTGGGAAGTCTTCGGGAAGTGGGTGAACTACAGCTTGCCTGATAATTGCATCATTGAGACGACAAAGTTAAATGCTCTTTTGAAAGAAGAAACGAAATCTTATAATTTTTTTCATCTATTCATTACCACTTGAATGGTAGTCCGGTTCACCTGCGAGAAAATTGCAGCATATCATTTTCAGGTTGCAATGGCAATTTCAGCCGGATGCTTGAATATTTACTGATTGCATTGCAAAAGGCGGAACCATTAGACAGTGCAGGGAGCTCTGATAATCGAGGGCTGCCCGAAATCGGCACCTCAACACTTGAGCTTGAAGCCCACCCCATGGATATTCTCTATTTTGATGTGTTCGTCGCTTCGCAAATACTTACGCAGGCGTGATACAAATACATCGAGGCTGCGGCCGAGGAAGTAGTCGTCCTCCCCCCACAGTTTTTCCAGAATGTGGGAGCGTTTCAGCACCTGATTCGGATGATCGAGAAACATCTTCAAAAGATCAGCCTCGCGCTGGGTCAGGGTGAGTTCATCGCCATCCCTGGTTTTAAGCTGAAGGTTGCCGTAGTCGAATTCAAAATTTCCGAAGGCATACAAGGAACCGTTGGAGGGTCCCGTCACAATTCTCCTCCGCAGAAAAATATCCACTTTGAGGATCAGCTCCTCTATGCTGAATGGCTTCACGATGTAGTCATCGCCACCCAGCTTCAGGCCGGTGATCTTGTCCTCTTTCAGTGATTTTGCGGTGAGGAAAATAATGGGTGTCTGGCGGTCTCGCTTTCTCAGCTCCGTGGCGATGGTAAAACCATCCACTCCGGGCAACATTACATCGAGGATACAAAGGTCAAACTGTTGTTTCTGTATGGCTTCCAGGGCTGAATTGCCGTCGGGGCAATGGGTCACTTCGTAACCTTCCAGTTCCAGGTTATCCCGAGTTACGAAGGCCAGGCTCTGGTCATCCTCAACATACAATAAGTGTGCTTTCATGCGGCAAATATGTGTCTATTTCGAATTTTCGGGAAGGGTTGGAAATAACATCTCCACGGTAGTGCCTTTGCCGGGCTCGCTGTCAATGTGGATTTTCCACCCATGCGACCGGCAAACGTTCTTAACGTAAAACAAGCCGAGTCCGAACCCCTTCACATTGTGAACATTGCCCGTTGGAACCCGGTAAAATTTTTCGAAGATCTTCTTCAGGTGTTGTGGTTCAATTCCTATCCCCTCATCTTCAATGATCAACCTTGCTTTGTTGCCTGCTTCTTCTTTCAAAGTGACTTTCATTTTCGGGCTGTCCTTGCAATACTTCATGGCATTGTCCAGCAGGCTGTGCAGGATATTGGTCAGGTGCAACCTGTCAGCTTGTACACAGACTTTCGTATCAGGTATGTCGGCGATGAGCGTTCCTCCACTCTTTTCAATTTGAATTCTGGTGCCCTCCAGCACCGTCCTCAACACATCGGCCATGTCCAGTTTTTCGAGCTGAAGGCTGAAAGTGTTTTTCTCGATCCTCGCCAGTTGCAACACCTTTTCCACCTGCTCATTCAGGCGGTCATTCTGGTCGCGGATGATTTGTGCGTATTGTTTCAGCCGTTTGTTGGCGGTCACTTCCGGGGCATTCATGAAAACTTCCGAACTCACCTTGATGGTTGAAATCGGCGTTTTGAACTCATGAGTCATGTTGTTGATGAAATCTTTCTGCATTTCCGAAAGGCGTTTTTGACGAAGAATAATAAACATGGAATACAGAAAGAACAGGATGGTGAACAGCAAAATGACCGAAAAGACGATAGACAGGCGCATGGCACTCAGCACCTGTGTGGTCCGGTTGGGGAACCTCACTCCGAAGTAATACAGGAACTTGTCGTACACCGGGAGTTGCTCTTTTGGATGGAGGGCCTCACCTTTCTCCGATTCGTTGTAACTGATGTACTTGCCATAAGCCATCTTGCGGGTGTCGCAGTTGTAAATGCCGTACTCGAAATCGCTTCTGATGCCAACCCGCTCAAATTCTCTCCGCAGAAAATACTCCAGGTTATTGGCATCGATGACGTTGTTGATATCCACCACGAAATAGTTGGACGACACCTGCTTAACCAGGTCATAAGCCGGCAAGGTGCCCCCGAGTTTTTCAAACTCCTTGGCAACATTCATGAGGGCAATGGTCACGTTCTCATTGAATTCTTTCTCTGCTGCATCCCAGGTGTTCTTGAGCAAATACACCTGAATGGCAATGATGCCCATGATGGCAAATGCCCCGAAAAAAACGACCCTTATGATGATGCTGTTCTTCATAGGTGGATAACGGCTGAATGGCAATATTAAGACAGTAAGTACTTGTTTCGACTAACATTGGTCATTGCCGGTGGTTCAATTATACGGGATAAGAAAGCCGGGTTTCGCATTTGCCGCCGCCATTTGCAATTCATTCAGTTCCAGAAACATCGAAATTTGATCAATTTGACACCGGAAGGATTACCTTTGCCCCCCGAGTTACTTACAAACCAGATCGGAAATTCTTGAACAGGTTCCTCATTCACATAGCTCTTTTCGTCTCAATACTTTGTCCTGCCGGTCTTTCAGCCCAGGGAGGAGCCAGCCCTTTCGACCTGATTCCCCGTCTCAACCAACAAGCGGATTCCGTAAGCATTGCCGTTTCATCCAATCCATTTGACATCGTGCCTCCCATTGCGTCCAGCAATGCGTCCAGCAGTGCTCCGGGCTTTTCCGTCACCAAAAAAGATACAGAACAAAGTGCCCGGGACCGGCTGAACATTTTACGAAGGTTTCAATTTGCCGCTGTGCTGGTCATGCTCGTCTGGATGACGCTGCTTTTCATCATCTTCAGGGTTTTCATCGTCAAAGTCTGGGATGCATTTCTGAATGAGAACATCCTCAACCAACTGATGCGTGAACGCTCGCCGGGCAGCAGTCTGGCCATGCTGTTGTTTTACCTCTACTTCGTTTACAACGCCGGATTGTTCCTTTTCCTCAGCCTTTCAGAATTTGACCAACACCTTCACGACAGTAACCTGATAGGGCTTCTTCTGGTCGCTGGAGGTATCGGTCTGTACCTGCTGATCAAGCACTTTGAATGGTCAGCGCTGAGCACCATTCTCCCGGCACAAAAGGAATTATCCACCTTCAGCTTCACCCACATGGTTTTCAATATTGTCATAGGATTGCTGCTGGTTCCGGTAATTCTGTTTGTCGCATACGCCCCTGAATCAATCAAAATTTACGCGATTTACACCGGCATAGCAGTCTTCGGGCTGGTGTACCTATACCTTTCTCTCAGAGGCCTGCTGCTGTCCGGCCGCTTTCTGGCTCAGAACAAGATTCACTTTTTGTTGTATCTTTGCGCCGCTGAAATTGCACCTGTTCTGGTGGTCATAAAGCTGCTTCAGAACATTGCCCAGACAGCCTGAATGACTACAGAAAAAACAAATCTTGCCTAAACGAATGGATGTTTTGAACGACAAACAATACGTTGAGACTTACAAAAAGGTCAAAACCATTCTGATCTCTCAACCCAAGCCAGAACGCTCCCCCTATTACACGCTGGAAGAAAAATTCGGATTGACCATTGACTGGCGTCCGTTCATTCATGTAGAGCCTGTTTCTGCAAAAGAGTACCGCAAAAACAGGATTTACCCCAATGAATTTTCTGCGATCATCTTTACCAGCAAAACGGCCATCGATCACTTTTTCAGACTTTGCGAAGAGCTGCGCATCAAAATGTCGCAGGACACCAAGTACTTCTGCCTGTCTGAAGCCGTGGCCAACTACCTGCAAAAGTTCATCGTTTACCGCAAGCGCAAGGTCTTTTCAGGGCATCGCACCGTTCAGGATCTGAAACCCTACCTGCTAAAGCACAAAAAGGAAAAGTTCCTGCTGCCCTGCTCCAACCTCGGTTCTCAAAACCTGGGGGTTTTCCTCGATGAAAACAAGTTCGACTGGGCAGAGGTCATGATGTACAAAACAGTCAGCAGTGACCTCAGCGATCTGAAAGACATCTATTATGACGTGATCGTATTCTTCAGCCCGTTTGATATCCAGGCTTTGTACGATAACTTCCCTGATTTTGAACAAAAGGAAACGAGGCTGGCGGTTTTTGGGAAGAAAACCCTGGAAGCTTTGAAGGAAAGGGGCTTGTACTGTAACATCCACGCACCCTCTCCTGAAACACCCTCTATGACCATGGCCCTGGAGAATTACCTCATGATCTCCAACAAAGACGATCTTCAGTAATTTGATCAAGAGCACTTGAGGCTTGAATAGTCCCTTACATCAATCTTCAAGTTGTTTTCTCATAGTATGTTTGTAACAAGCCCCGGCCGCCATTGGCAGCCGGGGACTTTTGTTTCAGGGCCTTTGTTATGATTCTTCAGTAATCGAAAAGGGGCATGCTCATGGCATCTCAAAGAAAGCAGCGCTGCTGCCGACCCAGGTTTTGTCCTTGTTGTAGCGCACGCCTATCATTTCGCCTTTGCTGAGCCTGATCAGACTGATAAGCAGCTCGGGCCTCGGGGCATCCTGTTCCCAGATGTGCATCATCCGGATTTCAACCTTGGCAGGCTCATCGGGTGTCTGAATGACGGGTACGTATTTTACCTTTTTTTGAAGGATGTAATTTGCGCGCTCCTCTTCCGGAATGTTTTCAATATCAGCTTTGGTAGGACTGAGAATAACCCCCTGGCCAGAGAATGAATACAGCGGTTTCAGCACATAATTCTGCAAGGAATCGTAGCCTCCCTCCCATTCATGGAGGAACCAGCTTTCGGGCACATAAGGACTCTTGAGAAAAGGCAACGTGTGTTTGCTGATCCGGAAGAACCAGTGGGGATGTCCTACCCACCTGAAGTCGTATTCTTTCTGGAAGTAAAACTCCCTTTTGAGGTCGCGGTATTTGTACAGCTCGTCAAAAATGGTGCGGTTGTACAAACGCTCCACCTTTACCTTCCGGCCCTTCTCATTCAGGTAATAAGCCACTTTGCCTTCCACCTTGAGGTCGGTGATGTTCACCACTTTGACTCCCAGCGCCTTTTCAGTCAGCCAGAAATCCACCCGTGTGTTTTGCGTTTCCGGAAAGATTTCCAACAGGACTACATTTTCAGGGTCAGCATCACCAACGATGGTGTTTCTCAGTTTCTGAACATACTCCTCTTCTCCTGAAACTCCGAACAGGTGCGGCATCTCCTGAGGGATGTCGAAGGCCTCCCGGTAGCTGCGTGCAAGCAAGTCCTGGTAAAAAAACAGCGACGGAAAACCCTGTATCTCTATCAGTTGAGGAACGAGATCTCCATTCTCGCCTTCGCACAAGCCAAAATCCATCATCAGAAATGCCGTGTGATCGGTTTCTCCGGGCACAAAGTTCTCGGGCAACAACGCCCCTTCCGACAGCTGCTTGAAATCCGGGCGGCAAATTAAATCACTTAGGCTTTCGCAAGCCTCCAACAACTGGCGGGTCAGTCGTTCAGGAACAAAAATGGGCGTTTCACTAACGCGAAAACTGGGGCGCTCACCAGCCTCTCGTTCTATCAGTGACAACAGGCGTTCGTACTTTTCCTCAGAAAAGTTGGTGTTGTAATCCTTTCTCAGATGAGGGATCATAACGCACAGGAATGATGAGTGTGTGTTTAATTGTTGTGTACTACAGCCCGCTTGCGCAACTCCCTGATTGACCGGTAAAGGAACAAGGGAAGCACGAGCTTATAAGTCCTGTCCAACTTGTCGGGATCTTTCAGTCTCTCCACCATTTTGAAATAGGCCTCAGCACCGTATTCATCGATCACAGCTTTGATGCGGTCTTCTTCGAAAAAATAAACCCGCATACCCGCCGGATCTGCTTCAGGGTGAAACTGAGTGCCCACCATTTCCTCCGAAAAGCGCACAGCCATCATGGCTCTGGGCAACTCCGGACGATCGCGTTCTTTCTCTATGCAAAGCAGCTTGATGCCCAGCTCCGCCATGCGGTCGAAGTTGGGGTCAACCACCTGAAACTCTCTGAAATCACCTACCCAAAAAGGGTTGGGAAGTTCTGCGAACAGCCACTCCTTTTTACCTTCCTCCGTCTTGTACACGGGGAAGATGCCGAAAGATTTTTCACGCCTTCGGGTAATGCTTCCAATACCGAAATGATGGCAAGCCATCTGGAAAGAATGGCAAATGAAAAAGGCGAATTTCCGGGCTGCGCCCTCCTGTTTATTGTGGTTCCACAACTGGTCAATCAAGTTGTGAAACGGTTTCAGCCAGGCTTCGTCACCAACCAGTGGGTTGCCGGGGCCGCCGGAGAAGATGTAGATATCGTGACTGAGATCCGGCACCTGAATTTTCGACCGTACGTCAAAGACTTCGAGCTGTACTTCCGGTTTGAACTGGTTAATGATCCGCCGGAGGTTTCTCATGCCGAGGTTGGGTGTACCCTCGTACATGTCAATGAGGGCCACTTTCACTGGCGGCGTTTCCGCTGCATCCCCGGTATTTTCAAATTTGCTCACGGTCATTTCTTTTTGGTGGTTTTGCGGCTTTTCTTCTCACCGGCACCTACAGCCTCTTTTACAAAGCTGCCCCAGGTGAGGTTCATCTTTCCTTCCTCGTGCTGCTGCGCCCGTTCAATGGCGTAATTGGCAGCATTCTCCACCACCCACTCGAAGTTCTCTTTCCCAACGGAATTGACATCAGCGTCCGGTGCCGGATTGCAAAAGTCAATGGCCAATGGCACACCATCCCTCACCGCAAATTCCACGGTATTGAAATCGTAACCAAGTGCTTCGCAAAGGCGGATGACGTATTCTTCCATGGTAGCCATCAACTCATCAGACACTTCAAAATCTGCCACATACCTCAAATGGTGGGGGTTGCGGGGCTCGTAGGGCATGATGCGCACATACTTTCTTCCGATGCAATAACAGCGGAAGTAGGCATCAAATTCAACCGCTTCCTGAAACATCATCACCAGTTGGCCGGTCTCGTTGTAAGCGTTGAACACTTCCGCCCAGTTGTTCACTTTGTAAACACTCTTCCATCCGCCGCCGGCATGTGGCTTCATGAATGCAGGAAAACCGCCGAGGTATTCGATCATCTCCTCCCACTCCAAGGGAAATTTCAAGTTGGTGAAACTTTCCGAAGAAGTATCGTCCGGGTGCTCCTTACTGGGTAAGAGCACCGTTTTGGGAACCGGAACGCCGATCTGGTCTGCCAACACATTGTTGAAGAACTTCTCATCAGCACTCCACCAGAATGGGTTGTTGATGACTGCGGTGCCCGTGGCAGCAGCATTTTTCAGGTAAGCCCTGTAAAAAGGCACATCCTGAGATATGCGGTCCACGATGACGGCATAGCCGCACGGCTTGTTCATGTAAACTTCATCAACCGTTACCGGTTCGGCAACAATGCCATCGATGTGTTTTGAATTGATGCGCTCGACGAAGGCTTTGGGAAAGGTGCGTTCTTTACCGAAGAGGATCCCGATTTTTTTCATGTGGAGGAAATTTTCACAGTATGTTTAAGTGAATGACCATTTTGAGAAAAACTGTTTCTCTCAAAAAAGCAAGGCAAAACTAAATGAAGCCCTAGGTATTTCGGCTACCTGAGGCCTATAAAGATTATGGAATCCAGCCTTTTATACCCAAGCGCTTGAATCAGGGGGAGCACCTGGCAGAAATGGAACAGGAACATTCAAGAATTAATGAACACCAGAGCTGAGTCTTCCAGGGCTCCTAATTACAATCAGTGTAACAGGTTGACCTGCTTATCTTAAATTTGCCATCCTTTCAATCACCGGGCACTTTTTAGGGACCCGGCAAACCATGGTTCACCTATCCATTCATGAACGCAATCATTACAGGGGCCTCACGCGGAATCGGAAAAGCCATCGCCTACAAATTTGCATCCGAAGGCTTCAACCTGGCCTTGTGCTCACGGACCCACTCGCACCTGGAGGAACTAGCCAACGAACTCAGGGCTTTATACCCCGGCATCGAGGTCATTTTCCAGGCCACGGACGTGAGTAAAAAGGAGGAAGTCCTTGCATTTGCAAAACTTGTCAATTCAACCTGGGGCATGGTGGATGTATTGATCAACAATGCAGGAATTTTTATCCCCGGTGAAATCCACAATGAAGCTGACGGTGCGCTGGAACAAATGATGCAAACCAACCTTTACAGTGCTTACTACCTGACACGGGCGGTGCTGCCGCAAATGTTTTCGTCGGAAAAACCACACATTTTCAATATGTGTTCTGTAGCCAGCCTCTTCGCCTATCCAAATGGCGGCTCCTACAGCATTTCAAAATTTGCACTGCTGGGTTTTTCAAAGGTTTTGAGAGAAGAGCTGAAACATAAACGGGTGCGGGTAACTTCCATCCTCCCCGGGGCCACCTGGACCGACTCCTGGGCAGGCTCAGGGCAGGCACCCGAGCGAATGATGAAACCATCAGACATTGCCATGGCCATCTGGAACGCTTATCAAATGAGTGAGCAAACCGTGGTGGAAGAAATTTTGCTCCGGCCACAGTTGGGCGATATCTGATATGGATTGCCGGGGCATCACAGGTTTTGGCCTGCAACGAGATTCACCGAAAGGCCAAAAGTGTTATCGCATGAAGCCCAGCAATTGTATTTTTGAATTTTGAAATTGAATTTCGCAAGGCTCTTGCAGCCAAATTGAAACATCAGCCGGGAGGGCATTCTGACTCACAAAGCTCTAAACCGGCAATACGACATCACTGCTGAAATCATGGACATGAAGAAGATTGAACTGGATATTGTTGCGCTTTCCCATTCGGTATCACAATCACACAACTACGCCGTCGTTCTGGGTGAGCAAAACGGTTCCAGAAGGTTGCCCATCGTTATCGGAGGTTTTGAAGCTCAAGCCATTGCAGTGGCCATGGAGCACATGACTCCCAACAGACCGCTGACACACGACCTGTTCAAAAACGCAATGGAAACCTTCAAGATTGAATTGAAGGAAGTCATCATCAACAACCTCCTGGACGGCATTTTCTACGCAGTGCTGGTATGTGAAAAAGACGGTGAGACCTATGAAATAGACTCCCGCACTTCCGATGCATTGGCCATGGCGGTCCGTTTCAACTGCCCCATCTACACCTATGAATTCATCCTGGATGCCGCCGGGGTGGTATTGGAGGAACCGGAGCAGGCCACTGCCAAAAAGGAGAGACCCAAGCGCAGCCGCGCAGCCAAAAGGGAAAAGCCGGCTTCATTGACCTCGTATTCTCTGGAAGAACTCAACCAACTTCTGGAAGAAGTGATCGCCAACGAAGATTACGAACAAGCCGCCAAAATCCGGGATGAAATGAAAAGGAGGAAGGAGCAGGGCTAAGCCTTGTTTTTTCTGCCTCAAGAAAAAGCCACCGCCACCATGTCGGTGGCTTTTTCAGTATCCGCTGATGTCTTCGGAAACATCCTCGTTGATCAGCTCGATGATTTGCAGGTCCCGTTCTGCCAACGACAGGTTGAAACGAGGTTCCTTGCCGGATCTCAAGGCCTTTTTGAAATCCTCGAACATGGCTTTGTAGCCGGAGATATCCCGCAGGCCGGGAAAAATGAGTTTCCACCTTTTCCCCCTTACAAAAATGAAAAGCCCGTTGGACTCGAAAGTGATGGACCCTTTTGTTCCATAAGCTTTTGACAGGCGCAGACCTTTGAACAGGGAGTCCACTTCCCAGGAATAAAGCAATGTGCCAACGGCCCCTTCGGCAAATTTTGCCACCACCTGCACGCTGCGCTCCATGCCCGTTTGCTCTCCGGGAATGAAACCCTGCACCGTCTGTATGTGGTAACCAAGATTCGAAAGGTAGTTCACCCAGTGTATCCCCCCTTCAAACAAGGCGCCACCGCCGGCCTGGGAGATGTCATCCCGCCAGTTTTCCGTCTTTTGTTTTTTCAGGGCATTGATCACCACAAACTTCACATCGCCAATGATGCCGCTTCCCAGCAGATCCTGCAGGTGTTTGAGCGAAGGCTTGTAAAAATAATTTTCAGCCACCATGACCTGCACCTTGTGTTCTTCCTGCGCCTCCCTGATCAACGCAAAGTCACTCGAATTCAGAAACGGGGGTTTTTCTACGATGACGTGTTTTCCGGCCTTAATCGCATCGAGGGTAAGCTTCAGGTGCTGCACCGGCGGTGTAAGCACCATCACCACATCCACATCCGGCGATTGGATGGCAGCTTCGTAACCCTCGAAAGCACCGGCTCCTTTGTATTTGCGGTTGTACTTGTTGGCTTTCTCCAGAGAGCGGCTGGCATAATAGATCCTGACATCTTTGTGGCTTGCCAGGGTCTTGCTGTGGATCCGGGCGGCAAAGCCACAGCCAAGCATGGCGATTCGGATGGGCTTGCCGACAGGTATGGGTTTGTAAGGCATGATTTCTTGTTGTTTCGTCACAAATCTACCGAATTCCGTTTTCCCATTCGTCCCTTCGTTGAAGAGCTTCTTCAACGGCACCCGGCTTGCCAACATCCAGCCAGAAATCAGCATCGTGCTGAAACCCCTTTATCACAGCTTGGCTGCCCGCTACCAGGTAGGTGTCGATGATGGAGAAGGGTTGTTGTGCCGAAGGCATGAAGGGAAACAGCGCCGGGCTGATGATGTGGATTCCACTAAATGCCAGAGGAGTGAGCTGCGACAATTGCAGCTCTGCGCCGCAAAACTTCTGCTCACCTGTTCTGACGTTTTGCCAGCCCTGCAAGTTCATTGCCTCATCAAAAAGCAGGTAGCGTGAACTCTCCCGCTTTCTGACGGCAAGGGTGGCCATGGCACCGGATTGAAGATGGGAGTCATAAAGCGACGGAAGGTCAATGGTAGAAAGTACATCCACGTTCATGGCGATGAAAGGCTGGTCCGTTTTTTCAAAAAAAGCCTGCGCCTTTTTCAGGCCTCCACCCGTATCGAGCAGCAGGTCTGATTCATCGGAAATGAAAACTTCCATCCCGAAGTTTTTTTCGCTTCGCAAAAACTCCCGGATCATCCCGGAAAAATGGTGCACGTTGACCACCACCTGCTCAACGCCGCTGGCCTTCAGTTTCAGCAGGGCCCACTCCAGCAACGGCCTGCCGGCAACTTCAACGAGCGCTTTGGGCCGGCGGTCAGTCAATGGCCGTAAACGGGTACCCAATCCGGCAGCGAAAAGCATTGCTCTCATGGTCAATCCGGATTGTTGGTGCTGACGGCTAGTTGCTCAACGAATTGAAGGAAGTTGCGGAAAGCGCGGGCAGTGGCCTGGGCAGCTTCAAACATGCCCATGTGCCCGACGGTGGACAGCACCTGAATGTCGGCGGTCTGTGGTAAATGTACTTGCCTCATGCTGAGCTCAAAAGGGACCGCTTCATCCAGTTTTCCGACGATGAACTGCACAGGAATTTTCAGCCTGGAAAGCACTTCCGAACGGTCCTTCCGGCTGCGCATGGCTTCCAAAGCAGCCAGTATGCCGGCTTCATCGTAGGCCGCCGCATGGTGTATCATGGCGTTGACTTCAGACTGGTACCCTTTGGAAAAATCATAGGCGAACAAGCCCGGTATCATTTGCCGCACATACAGTATGTGGCCGTTGTTCCGGATGAACTCCGCTGATTTCAGACGGGCATTCTTCTTTTCTTCAGAATCGGCAAAGGGATGAGAATGGAACAGGCAGAGCGCTGTAAGGCGGTCTTCATTTCCTTCGGCAATGGCGAGGCTGACATAACCGCCCATCGAGTGCCCCACCAGCACAAATCGGTCGAATCCCGTATGATCCACCACTGCCATCACAGCTTCCGCCATGCTTTCAATGGTGACATCCGGCAACACCTCCGACTGCCCGAAACCCGGCAGATCGATGAGCAGGTATTTGCGGTTGTTGGGCAACAGCGTCAGCCATTCGTCCCAGATGCGACTGTCTTCGCAAAATCCGTGAAGCAAAACCACAGGCGCGGCATCCCCTTCTCCAATGACCCGGAAGGCTACTTTTTTACCGAGGAAAGAAATGTGTTCCATCAAACTGAGATGTGCTTTGGAGGGCAAAGTAAAGAAAGTTGACAGACAACAGTGAAAGCCCCATCGGCTGGCAAGGCTTCACAGCACGAAGCTCTTGTGAAAGCCGGGTTGCGTAGAATTTTTGTTGGCCGAAGGAAGTTGAAGAAGCTGCTGCGGTGGTACCGTTTCAAGCCTCAGAAACTTCGCTTACCTGCGCTCATCCGCCCCAGACCTTTTAACACACTTCTCAAAGTGCCGGTATGATTACGCCCATTGCAGCCCGAAAAAGACTGCGATCCCGTAATTTCGCCGCTCATTTTAAAAAAGAACGGATCATGAAGAGAACTGAAATCGTTGAAATACTCAAAAGTCCAAAGCTCAACCAGGAAGTGCTGGTCAAAGGCTGGGTTCGCTCTTTCAGAGCAAACCGGTTTATCGTCTTGCACGATGGCTCCTGCTTTGGCACCTTGCAGATAGTGGTAGATTTTGAAAAATTTCCTGAAGAGCTTCTGAAGAAGATCACCTTCCACTCCTGCATTGCCGTAAAAGGAAAACTGGTGGAATCACAGGGTGCAGGTCAGGCCGTGGAAGTTTTGGCCGAAGAAATTGAAATACTCGGCGAGAACAACCCCGAAGAATATGTCTTGCAGCCCAAGCACATGACCATGGAGTACCTCCGGGAAAAAGCACACTTCCGGATGCGCACACAGACATTCAGTGCGGTGTTCCGCGTGCGCCACGGCATTGCATTCGCCACCCACAAGTATTTCAACGACAATGGCTTTTACTACATCCACACGCCCATCATCACCGGCAGTGACGCAGAGGGCGCCGGCGAAATGTTCAAAGTGACCACATTGGATGTGGGCAACCCGCCCCGCACCGAAGATGGCTCCATCAACTGGAAGGAAGACTTCTTCGAAAAAAGCACCAACCTGACCGTATCGGGTCAGCTCCAGGGTGAAATAGCCGCACTGGCCCTCGGGAAGATCTACACCTTCGGTCCAACTTTCAGAGCGGAGAAGTCTTTCACGCCACGGCACCTCGCCGAGTTTTGGATGATAGAACCCGAAATGGCCTTTTACGACATCCACGACAACATGGACCTGGCCGAGGATTACGTGAAATACCTCATCAAATTTGCCCTCGAGAATTATTCCGATGAGCTGGAGTTTCTGGATAACCGCATCAAACAAGCGGAAAAAAACATGAAACAGGAACAACGTCGCCCCATGGGCCTCATCGAGATGTTGCGCTTCGTTATTGAAAACGATTTTGAACGCATCACCTACACGGAGGCTGTGGACATCCTGCTCCGCTCCAAGCCTTACAAAAAAGGCAAGTTCCAGTTCCCGGTTGAATGGGGCCGTGACCTGCAGGCCGAGCACGAACGCTACCTGGTGGAAAAACACTTCAAAAAACCGGTCATCGTCCGGGATTATCCGAAGGCCATCAAAGCATTCTACATGCGCGAAAACGATGGCAGCGAACCGGGCAGGGAAACCGTTGCTGCAATGGACATCCTCTTCCCTTACATCGGCGAGGTCATTGGTGGTTCACAACGGGAAGAGCGCTACGACAAATTGCTGGAGCGAGTAAAAGCCCAGGGTATTCCGGAAGAGGAGCTCTGGTGGTACCTCGACCTGAGAAAATTTGGCGGTTGTCCGCACTCGGGTTTTGGGCTTGGCTTCGAAAGGATGGTTCAGTTCATCACGGGCATGGGCAACATCAGGGATGTGATCCCATTCCCACGAGCTGCCGGCAGCGCAGAATTCTGATTTTGCGAAGAAAAACATGAATAACAGTGAGGGGAGCAAGCCGGTGCTTGTTCCTCTTTTTTTTTCGTCAAAAAATCGTTGTTATGAAAACAATCCTGAAACTCGCTATTGCCATTGTACTGTGGTCCGGCATTCCTTCCTGCTGTGATGTTCCAAGCACCTGGATAATGAAAGGCTTCAATGTAAAATTCCAGGATGACATTCACGGCACCTTTGACCTGGGAGTGACCAATGCCGACAGCATCATCCTGATCGTCACGCCTGAGGTAGAAACTTTCGCCTCCGTCAAAAATTGGCTTGGGAATGAAGCGCTTGCTTTTACATGCCCGGAACCTCTTTTGCAGCATGCTACCGTTGACTTCACAATTACGAGCAACAATGACTTCAATGAAATTAAAGCAGGTGAGCCATTGAATTCGAAACTATTTTACTGGCAATTGTCATCGAGTGTAGCCGATAGGCCTCCATTCGTGCACCATTCCGGAACAGAATTATCCTTCGCACACCACAGAGAATATTTCGTCTTCAGGGAAAAGCCGGCCATCACCAAACACATCTTCACGGTCACGGTAACCGATGAATTGGGGAACAAAATCGTGGGTTCGTCGAAGGAAATAACCTGGTATTGAACCATGGTGGTTCTTTCACGTTCTCATCTTCTCAATTCATCTGACACACCAATGCTACAAGTACAAAATCTCACAAAAACCTACACCTCCGGCGGCAGATCACTCACCGTGCTGGAGGATGTCAGCTTTGAACTTCAACCTGGCGATTCTTTTGCCATAGTGGGTCCTTCAGGAAGCGGAAAAACCACCCTGCTGGGACTTTGTGCAGGACTTGACAGGGCCTCTGAAGGTTCTGTCATTCTGAATGGGGTCAAACTCGACGACCTCGATGAAGACCAAAGAGCACAGATCAGGAGTGAGTACGTGGGATTTGTGTTTCAGAATTTCCAGTTGATCCCTACGCTTACAGCACTTGAAAACGTGATGGTACCCCTGGAGCTCAGAGGCGAAAAAGGCGCCGCCAAAACCGCCATGGAACTCCTCGACAGGGTCGGCCTTGCCAACCGCCACGACCACTACCCCGCACAGCTCTCAGGGGGTGAACAACAGCGCGTGGCACTGGCACGGGCATTCAGCAACAGCCCAAAAATCCTCTTTGCCGATGAGCCTACCGGCAACCTGGATGCAGAAACCCACGACGTGGTGGAAAACCTCCTGTTCGAACTGAACCGCGAGGCCGGCACCACGCTGGTGCTGGTCACTCACGACCTTGAACTGGCCCGCAAAACGAACCGGATCCTGAAGTTGCGTGGCGGACGTGTGGTGCAGTAAGCTTTGGCTTTCGGCGCAGGACAGTTAACTTTGTCATTCTGCAAATCAGACCACTGTTTAATAGGTCCTTACCATATACTGGCCTGGCCATTGCAGGCATCAACAAACCGGCAAACTCATTGGCCGGTGTTTTTCTCAAAATCATTTTTTTTATGAAGTACCTGTTGTACCCCGTTTTTGCACTGCTACTGGTGTCCTTTGTCAGCACGCCTACCGACAAAGAAGTTGTGGAACTCAACTGCCAACTGAACGCCTGTGAGAAGGTGGACCAACTCCACCTATTTGAATTCAATGGCGTTAATTTCACGAAGATTGGTTCTGCCCCCACCACCGACTGGCAGAACTACAAGTTTCAAATTCCGGCATCGAGGCCTCGTTTCTATTATGTGGGAATCGATGCCAACAACCTGAAGCCGCTCATTTTGGGAACCGAAAAAAGCATTTCCCTGAAAGGCAGTTGCAGCAAATTCCAGAATGCACAGTTGCCTGATTCCGACCTCAACCAGAAATACGAAGCGGTTAAGCAGCAAATCAACCAGCACAAAAACCAGCTCACCACCTACCTTCGGCAATTGCAAATAGCCAATCAGCAAAACAATGTAGAAACAGCCAATCAGATCATTCTGAAGATGAAAGAGCTGGATGAGGAAAGGCTCCATTACATTGAAACCCTGAAAAAGGAAAGCCCCTTTTTGGCGAAAGTTGCCGCCATCAACACCTACCTCAGCTACCACAACCACGGCACTTCCGGTGAAACGGAACTCGACTATTTCGGCACGAAGTATTTCCAGTTGGTTGACTGGAACGATCCGGACTACGAATACAACGCCTGGGTCTTTGAAGCTACAAAAGATTACGCCCAAACCCTGGCCAACATCAAACTACCCGTTGACCAGCAAAAGAATTTCATCGATCTCCAACTGAGCAAAATACCGCAGGAAAAGCGCACCTATATGCTGGCCCTGGGAGGCATGATCGCCGGACTCCAGTCTGGTAAAAGCCCGCTCATGGCCACTTATGCCAAAAAGTACATTGAAATGTACGGGGCAAAATACCCCGAAGCAGCAGCCCAGCTTAAGAATGCGGTGAAAGCTACCAGCAGCATGATGCCAGGCGCTGAGGCCCCTGATTTCACCATGAACACACCGGATGGACAACCACTGAGCCTGAAGGACCTGAGAGGAAAAGTCTTGCTGATCGATTTCTGGGCAAGCTGGTGCGGCCCCTGCAGAAGGGAAAATCCCAACGTGGTAAAAGCCTACAAAAAATACCACGACAAAGGCTTCGATGTATTGGGCGTCAGCCTGGACAAGGATAAAAAGCGCTGGCTGGATGCCATTGAAAAAGACGGACTCATCTGGCACCACGTCTCTGACCTGAAAGGCTGGGCCAATGCCGCCGCTCAGCTGTACGGTGTGAGATCAATCCCTCACACAGTGCTGCTGGATAAAGACGGTAAGATCATCGCACGCAACTTGCGGGGGGCTGCGCTGGAGCAGAAACTTGCCGAATTGTTCGGAGAGTGAGCACCCTCCTTCGGTAAATGAAAAAGCGACAACTGGATGAACCAGTTGTCGCTTTTTCCTTTTCAGCCCTAGGCAAATCAAATCGTTGGATGGGGGGCAGTGCTTTCGGAATAACTCAAAATGCGCTGCAAAGTATCTGGGCGGGGGCTGAACTTAGCCTTTGGCAGAGCCAGGTAGCCTTCCAAAAGTTCCTGGTATTGCTCGTAAAGGCATGGATCTTCTTTGAGTGCCTCAGCTATAGCGATTGTTTCTGCCAACGAAGTTTCTCGGTAAATGAATAAGAGTAGATCAGATGGTGTAAATTTTTGCTTCATGTGCAAAGGTTTTAGAAACAGGTTGATTGACACATGCTTAACTATGAAGCAAATAGCCTTATTGTGAGCCTTCGAAAAATAACTTCCAAAAGATTCTGGAGCTGATAAAAACCGGCATAAACACCATCAGTCAGGGATAAAAAATTCAGTTTTTTCAAAAAAAATTCAGCTAAAATTTTCACATGCATTTGTTGTGAATAAGTAACCGACTACGCAACAAGCAATTAACATTTGTGGAAAACGCAAGTGGAAAGTTTGTTGAGAACTTCTAAGCCCAAAACCTTGACACGGGCTGCATACAGGACTATCTTCGCTATCCCAATTTTACAGAAGATGATTTGGGCGTGATTCGCAAAGGCGAAACATGATTTTGAAAATTTGCAACTTGACTAACATTTCAAAGTTGGGAGAAGTGATGAATCCAATTGCCAGATCTCTGATTTGACAAGTGGGTTTGAGACTTCAAACAACCTGAAATGTGCTATGTCATAAGCAGTCCGCATATCAAAAGCCCTGAGCCAATCGGCCTGTTCAGGATGGGTTTAGCGCAAGCTATGATGGCCACGGAGTCATCCGGAGCTTCTTCGGAGGCTCAAGATGTACCAACGCCATTTCCCCGACCGGAATACGACCGGGTTCAGTAAGCCTTTGAAAACCGGATTGCAAAATGCAATGCAACAGTACATGGCCGCCAATGTGTCCGCACACCAAACGGTGATCAGTAGGCTTCGGCCGGCTGTACTTGTCTGGAGCATTGCAATCGACCTCAGCGTTCGAAAAAGCCGACTCTGCCGCTCCCGGCCTTGTGCCGGAAAATGGTATGTGCAAATGGCGATCGCAATCCTGAGCAGTCAGGAAAACCAGGCAACCTGCCCTCTGCCCGGGATCCCCGGATTCCGGAAGTTGATTTCTTCATGAGAAGTTGATGGAGGACAAAGCGCCTAACTGCTTTCGCCAGAAGGTTAGCCTATTCTATTCAGATCAACAGCGCCGTCCCCGGTAGTTGATCGTGCGGCAGACAGTCAACGTGAACCAGCCTCCGGGCCATGAGCGTTGACCGGCCTTCGGCAGGGCAATGGCAGAAGCTGCAATGGCTCCGGCTAAAGCAACTTCGAAGCATTGATCCCTGACGCTGAAACTCTTCTTCGGAAGAGCACAACAGCAGCGAAAGAACAAAGAGGTCAAACCTGTCTTCAGAAGTTTCCCGTAACCTGGTTATGGGAGGCTTCTCCAAGACAGGGGAATGAGGTGTTTTGCTGCCGGGACTTGTTCCGGCAGGGAGGGAAACCCTGAACAGGGAGCTGTCAGTAAGGCGATGGCGATCATATCAATATTGCTGAGGCAGCGCCAAGTCTGAACACCGAGTTCCGAACCGTCCGGTGCAGGTTTTGTTTCCCGGTGGAGCAATCCGCTGTGAAGCAAACCCCTGTAACGGGCAAAACAGCCCGCCAGAATGCCCCGGCATTTTGGGCAGCTGCAAGAACAAGGGATTAAGAGCTCTCGGGCACTTAATCCCTTTTCTTGTTTTGGGCTTGTGGGTTCTTTTTGGGCAACTGAATGGTAAAAGTGGTGCCCTGTCCGGGTTCCGAAGCTTTGACGAAGATCTTCCCTTTGTGATAGTCCTCGATGATCCGTTTGGTGAGCGACAGCCCCAATCCCCAACCCCGTTTTTTGGTGGTATAGCCAGGCTGGAATACGGTTTTGAATTTTGAATGAGGGATGCCCTTGCCCGTATCAGATATGTCTATGTAAACGAAATTTTCATCTTCGTAAACACTGGCCGAAATCACACCTTTGCCTTCCATGGCATCCAGGGAGTTGCGCAAAAGGTTTTCGATGACCCACTCGAAGAGGTGCGGATTCACAAAAACGGTTACATCGCCAGCACCTGCTTCCGGAAATTCAAACTTCACCTTCCGCGGTGAGCGGGGTTCCATGTAGTTGCGGCATTTTTCCAACTCGTCGTAAACGTTGACGGCCTCCAGTTCAGGGGCTGAGCCGATCTTCGAAAAGCGGTCAGAGATCAGCTCGAGCCTGATCACATCCTTTTTCATTTCATCAACAACCTCCAGCAGTTCTTCGTCTTCCTCCTTGATGCTCCTAAGGTGCTCCAGCCAGGCGATAATGCCGGAGATGGGTGTACCCAATTGGTGGGCTGTTTCTTTTGCCATGCCCACCCACACGCGGTTTTGCTCGGCACGCCTGGCCGAACTGAAGGCCAGGTAACCAAACAAAATAAAGGCCCCTATCAGTACCAATTGGATGAATGGATAGTAGGTGAGCAGCTTAAGTATTCGGGAATGTTCAAAGTACAGCTGAATTTCACCGACGGGAGATGAAATAATTTTTGGCACCTGCCCGGCCGCTTGCAAGTCCTCAAGTTTTTTTGAAAGGAAAACCTGGTTGGTGTCTTTCTCCGGGCCATAGTTTTTTCCTTCCAGGTAACCGTCAGGGCCGACCAGCAGGATGGGGACAGAAGTATTGGACTCAAAAAATGTGCTCTGGAAGGTAAAATCGCACTGAGCGTTCAGGTCTTCAAAGGCGTAAGAAAGCTGATCGTAGGCCGTTTTCAACTGCTCCACCTTCTTTACCTCTTCCTCCGCCAACTTGTCGGTCAGGTACTTGGTGTAAAGCACAGAGATGATCACGATGACTACACCCGCCAGGGCGAGGTAGAGTTTCCACCGAGCTTTACGCTTGTAAATATCCATTGGCTAAGAGGTAAACAGCGACAAAACGCCGGGCCTGAACTGGTATTGCCGACGGGCAAAAATAGCCGAACCAGCCTCAACTGTAAAACACAGGCCAGTTACTGCCAAGCTTAAACAAGGTGGGCGCTTACACATTCAGGTAATTCATCAAAGCCTGGTACCGGTCCTGTAAGGATTCGAGGTACTCTTCTTCGTTAAATGCAGCTTTGATCTCGTAACCAAAACGCTGGAAGGCATTGAGGATGTTATGGATGTCTTGCCGGTTGATTTTCAGCGTCACCTCAACGGTCGACGCCTCAGGATCGGAGGTGACAAAAGTGCTTAAAATGCTTGCATTCTCGGCCTCCACCAATCTGGCAATTTCCGCCAGCGAATAGGAGTGGCGCTGGAATTCGAGAACCACGATGCTTCCGCTGTCACTGAATGCGGCCGTTTTTGCGAAGAAATTCAAGACATCTTCCAGTGAGATCATCCCCCTGTAATTGCCTTCTGCATCAACAACCGGGATGACAGTGAGCTGGTGCTCAGCCAGCAGGCGCATCACCTCGTAAAGGTGGTCAGTGGTTCTGACAGAAGCTTTGGTGAGCGATAATTCATAAGAACCGACAGGCTCCTTGATATTGTGGATGAGAATATCGTCTTCGGAAATGACGCCCAGGAGTTGCTGATCATTAACGATGGGAAGATGGCGCACGTTGAAGTCCTCCATTGCAGCCAGCGCAATTTTTCCAGAGTCAGAAGTCCGGAGGGGGAGTACGGCAGTGGTGATCAAGTTTTCAGCAACCATAGGGCTTGTGTTTAGTTCTTGTTCTCAAAACGAATAAAGACAAGTCTGGTATTATTCGCTACTGTTAAATAGCTGTTATTCATGGTTGAGATTATTGATTTCAAGACAAAATTCCAGCCAAAAGAAGTGTAATCGAATTTGGGGAGGTCATCCCAAAAGCTTGCGTTTTTGCTCCTCAAACTCTTGCTGGGTAAGAAGTCCCTTTTCTTTCAGATCACCCAACTTTTTCAGCTGATCGAGCAAATCGGGTGATGAATCAAGCAGGTTATCTTCTTCAGCGGGGGGCAGTTCTGCACGTGTGCGGTAGCCATTTTCAACGAAATCCTCGTATTGTTCCTGGATTCTCAAAAACGCCAGTGCCGGGTGCTGTTCAATCTTTTTGAAATCCTTGAACCCGTGTGCCACGGCCAGTTCCAGATGCCTGAAAGCCATGTCGGCGTTTTCTGTCAATGAATACGCACAGGCCAAGTTAAAGTGAGTGGCCACATCGGTGGGAGCAATTTCGAGTGATTTTTTAAACTCCTCGATGGCACCTTCGTAATCGTAGTCTTTAAACTTTTGAAGGCCAGCGAGTTTGTGGGGGTTGGCTTTTGAAGTCTTTGCAGCAGCCTTTTTCCGGGCTGGCTTCCTTTCTGTTCTGCGGTAATCCACCCTTCTGGATTCAACCCTTCTGTGTCGCCTGGTTCTCTCATAATCCGGCTGCCTGGCTCTCCGGTACGCTTCGGAATAGGTGGTGTTGTACTTGTCATCAAAGCGTTGCTGATCCATCGTCAGTAGAACGATTGCATCGATAAGTGCAATCAGCCAGATGAGTGGAAACCAGGAGAAAATCAGGTAAACGATACCCCGACCGATCTGCCCCAGGTAAAACCTGTGAACACCCAACCACCCAAGAAAAAGGGCAAGAATACCTGCTACATTTTTATCTTTCATCAGCTTGCGTTCCTTTGTCCACTGTCCGAGAAGCACAACATTCAGGAAAATATCCTTTTACTGTGTGCCCTTTTTCGACAAAAGCCCGGTTAGAAACCAAACAAGCATCAAAAGATCTTACAGGTCAGTACAGTAAAGTCATCCTGAAATTTGGCTCCTCCTTTAAAACTGTCAAGTGCCTTCAACAACCGGCTGTTAAATTCCGCTGCTGACAAACCGGCGTTTTCCAGAATAAATCCATCTCCAAAGTCCTGATCGATGAACTCATCGGATTCATTCCGAAGCTCTGACAAACCATCGGTTGACAAAAGGATCAGGGCCGGGCCTTCAATTTTCACTGCTCCTTTTTCAACAAAAGGCAATTCATCCATGGCTCCGAGTACCGTAGTGCCTTCTTTCAACCGGAATACTTTGCCTGACATTGCCAGGGCCGGTTGTGTATGGCCTGCATTTACATACTCCAGCATCCGGGTGGCCGGGTTGTACTGAGCGACGAAGAATGTGAGAAAACGCTCTCCTTTTGTGATTCTCAGGACAGCCTGGTTCAAGGCCGCTACAAAAGCCCGCAAGTCATCGAACAAAGGCAGGAGGCTGTGAAAATTTGCCTGGAAGTTGGACATAAGCAAGGCTGCCGCCACTCCCTTCCCGGCTATATCGGCTATGCAAAATGTCAGGCGCCCATCTTCGTGCTGAATGTAGTCGTAATAGTCGCCCCCCACATTCAAGTGGGGCTGATAGATACCCGCCAGTTCGTAAAAGTCATTACTGGGAAGGGCATCAGGAATCAGTAGTTGCTGCATTTCGCTGGCCAGCTTCATCTCTTGTCGCAGCAGTTGCTGTTCCAGTTGCTGTTTGAAGAGGCGCTTGTTCTCGATGGCTACCGTTATGATGTTGGTGATGGTGGTGATGAACTGAACCTTGCTGTACATGTCCTCATCTTCGCCAAACCCACCTAAAAATACATAGGCCAGGGGCACGTCTTTGTGCAGCACCGGAATAACTACGTCAAACTGTTTTACGAAGGGATGAGAAGAATCGGAAAGGTTGTTCGGGCGGGTGTAGGAGGTCAGCTCCTTGCTCAGCTCCATCGCATCCACCTCGGTTTTGTCGAAGCCCAGGGCGGCAGCACAATGCCATTGATCATCCTTCCGGAAAAAGAGGGCCATCTTGCGCACACCCATCTCCCAGCTCAAAAATGAGCTGTACATCTCAAAAAGCTCCCCAACCTTCACATTGCTGTTGATGGCCTGTGTGATGTTGAGCAAACGGTTGATCTGCAACTGCTTCAGGTGCAACTCCCGCTCCAGTTGTTCAATGGTATTCAAACCGTGTTTTAAGCTTTTATAGGACATCAGTAAGTACGGTAAAAAATTACAACACCTTGCATTTCACGCAAAGCCCGTTATTCCCATAGTCTTTTTTTGGGGTGCCCCCTATTGACAGCACGTCAGGTGATGAAAGCGGGGCAACTGCATGGGGAGGCGACGGGAAAGTCAAGCTGCCGGCTCATCGATCGGTAAATGTATGGAATGGCTTCCAGTTTTTACGATAATGAAAAAAGATAATTTGTTGGCCGAAGCTCCACACCTGCGGAGACTTTGATGAAAAGCCACCAGCCAGGTTCCGTCCCGCTGGTGGCTTTTTACTGTCCGTAAACTTTAGAGCCTGTTTTACTTCATTCGCTCGAACCGGATGGACTGACCTGTGCCGCCAATGAGCGAAAGCTCCAGGAACTGCAAATCTGCCTGCAGCACCACGAAGCAGAAAGTGTCCTGGTCGCTCCATGTTTGGAGGCAGTTTGCCAGGTCCATGTCACCGCAACCAGAGGGGCATTTTTCGAAGAACTTGTAATGCTGAGCACTGACTTCCTCGCCGCGGTTGTATTCCTTGTAATTGGCTTCGTCAATGGCCAGTTCATAGGTCGGATCGTCGGTGCTGCGCCACAAACCGGTCAGTTGAGCAGGGTCGATCGTCTCGGCTGCGGCATCACCGGTGGCCTGATTGCCCAGCCGGTAAGTGCCATCGGGTACCACTCCGTTTCCGAATCCACAGGTGGCAGGATCGCCTTCCCTGGTTGTGAGCTTGAGGGTTGCCGAATCAAGTGCCACCAGTTCTATTTTGCAAGGGCCACCGAACTCGCTGGTGCCAAGCATTGCTTTGCCGTCTTTCAAGGTGCTTTCACCTTGCAGAAAACCCTGGTTGTAGGCAGGCGCAGCGCCCACGATCGTCAGCGAGTAGGTTATTTTGCCACCGGGAAGAAGGCTGATTTGCAATTCTCCGGTGCGGGCTTGTTCTTCGCTTTCGAGCAAATAAGTTCCTTCGGCCAATGAAAGCTCACTGCTCTCACCCGATTTGCAGGCAAGCATTCCAAGTGATAGCAAGGTGAATGCAGCAAGAGGGAGGATGAGGATTTTCATGTTTCCTGATTTTTGAAAAGGGTTTAAGGTTCCAATGAATAAGGCCCGACGGTTGTTCGGGTAGATGGCCGGTTCATCGCTGGCTCCGGCAGCAGGTCAGGTTGAGTTGTTGTCTTTCCTTCGGAAAACGGCTAAGGGAACAGCACAGCGGCAGCCACCCTGCTTTATGGTGGCTGCCGCTGTAATCGCTCTTTTATTGCTTCACAAACCTTACCCGGCTGCTTCCCCGCTCAGACTCGACAGAAAGGAAATACATACCGGCAGGAAGACTGCTGACAGGAATGCTTGCAGTTGGTGCATTCACCTTCTCCTGCAAAAACAGCCTGCCGGAAAGATCGAAAACCGACAGTACAGCCTCCCCATTTTCCGAAGGCAACAAGACGTTCAGAAAATCGGAAACAGGATTGGGCGAAAGCCCGATCTCCGGCGCATTGACTGTTTCTTCCGCTCCCACCAGAATGCGCTGGCCGTTGGCGAACCACACCCCTCTGCGGCCATTGGAGATGAAGATGAACGGCGAGCCGGCAGGCGTGATCTTGTTCGCTGCCAGTTGGACGAAGGCCAGGACCGGTGTGCCGGCATTGTCAAAGGCATCGAAGACCATGAACTGGTCATCGACGGAATAATTGGGCCAGCTCAAATCGCTGTTTTCGAAGATGGTACCCACATCCCCCGTTTCAATGTTGGCGCCGAGAAGGAAATATTCATTGTTGAATTCATCGAGGTAGTCAAAGGCGATGATGTAATCCGAGTTTTTGGAAAAAGTAGGATTACCCACGCTGACGTCTTCCGGCAACAAACTGAACAGCTTATCCGTGAAGCCGTCGGCAAAAAAGCCGGTGGAATTGTCCCATACATTTACGAAGCTGATATCCCAATACTCGATGTCAGAAACCCCGGTTGTCGGAATGGCATTCAGCGCATCGTACATCACCCACTCTCCTGTATAATCCCACTCGATGACGTCAGCATACTGAACATCACCGGAGACAGGACCTCCCTGTCCGGTTGTGGGGTTGTACAGTTCAAAAGCCTGCCATTGCTGAAGGCCAAAGTCGTATATCCAAAGCAGGTTGTCGTAATCGTCAGTGAGTGCCACCAGGCGGCTGCCATCCCTTGACACAGCCACGTTCCGCCAAACGGGATCACTGCTCAGGATCTGCTCATTGGTTTGACCGGTGTTCCAGTCAATGGTGATGGCCCTCATGCTCTGGTCACTTGCAACGAAGACCGCAACCGTTCCGTCATCGGTAATGGAAGGGCGGCTCAATGGGCTTGTCGTGGTCAATGGGTTGGCAACAAGGGTTCCATCCGGGGCAAAAATGTACAGTTGCGAAAAGTTGTCGTCGGTCATCATGACGAAATCCTCACCCGGGTTCGGGTCAATGTCCGTCTGAGGATCGGAACCACCCCCACTTCCTATTCCGACAGCGGTGAAGGCGTTGGCAGCAACGTTGGCCACGGCGGCCCCGTACAGATCGGTAGCTGCCTGAATGACGGCAATCCGGCAGTCAACGAACTTCGCGGATTTGAACAGGTACTGCGTCAGCGCCCGGTAATAGACTTGTTCTGCTTTGTCCTTGCCCACTGCCGGATCGGTAGCAAACAGGTAAAAGGCCTTGTTGACGATGCCACTGTTGATGTGTACGCCACCGTTGTCCTGGCTTCCGGAATAGCGCTCGCTGTAATGGGCAGGTTGCCAGCCGTTGTCAGCAAGGCTGCTGCCTCCGTTGTGCGGATCGCCCATGTTTCGAAGAGCCCCGGAAGGAAATACCGAAGTATTTACCACATCGTCCCCGAGCAACCAATCGTCTCTGTCAATCATCACCCCAAAAACATCTGCAAAACTCTCGTTGAGAGCCCCGCTTTCATCCTGGTACAACAGGTTGGCGGTTGACTGTATTACACCATGTGACATTTCATGACCTGCCACATCCAGCGACTTGCAAAGAGGAGCCACAAATCCCTGGTTTCCATTGCCGTAAAACATGGCAGCCCCGCTCCAAAAGGCATTGTCCATCTGCTCCCCGTTTTCATCCACTGTGTTAATCAAAGAAATGATGTTTCCTCCTTCACCATTGATGCTTTCCCTTCCGAAGGTGATTTTGAAGTACTCATAAGCTTTGCCACCGTTGTAATGGGCTGAAACGGCCTTTGCATTGTTCCAGGCATTGTTGGAAGAAGTGATATGCACTGCCTGAAAATTGTTGGAGGCAGGTGAAGTGTTCAATGCATCGAGGGTGAGGATAACCCCTGCCGGATCGTCCGGAATGCTCGATTGGGCGGGCTTGAACATGGTCCTGGATGCATCGATGAGGTAAAACACATTCGATTTTTCATAGGTGTTGATGGTGCGGCTGACGCCGAACAGGTCCGTAGCATTGGCGATGGCCGGACCGTCGGGTGGTGGCGGTGGTGATACATTGGTCTCCCCGCGGTCTTCACCATGGTTGTGAAGGCCCTCGAATTTGCAGATGCTGTTGTAAGCTGAAAGCACCTGGCCGGTTTTCGCATCCACCACATAGTGGTAGCGGGCAGCAAGGTGCGGAACTATTTCCACCTCCCAGGCCAGGCGGGCATTACCTGGCTCACCGCTTTCAATCCAGATGACCTGTTTGGTCAACGGACCTTCGTAATTGGCCAGCTTTTGCTCCCATTCCGTAAGTTCTTTGACGGGTTCTGTATTTCTGAGGTCGGCTTTGACCAACTCGAGTGCTTCGGCTGCGCTGATTGCAGGGGTTACCGAAGGAAGAAGCGGACTTGGGAAATAGCGACCGTTGAAGAGGTAAAACTCACCGTCTTTTTCATGGAGCACCGCTTCCGCTCCGTAAACTTCCACTCCTTTCCATACCTGCTTCAGAAAATAATGCCGGTAGCCATTGGCCTCTTCCTGTATTCTGGAGATCTGAAACTCCTGTGCCGGATCGTTCAGCTTCAGCACGGGTGCTGCGGCTTCGAGGTATTCAGCCACCTTCTCCCGGTCGGTATTTTTCGTCGCAATGAATTTACCGCTGACGGCATAAGGCGTTCCTGTGGCAGCATCCACATAAGCGAATAGCGCCGGTGCCCCAGCTACCGGTTTGGGAAGGGCTCCCAGTGAATGGTTTCCCCTAAATGAAGTCCCAAAGGATGAACCTGCCGGCACGGATGGGCGGAGGGGTGGCAAGGGTGCTGGTTGAAAATGACTGCCCGTAGCCGGAAGCGCTTGTTTTCCGACGGGCTTTTTGAACTGTGCATTGGCAGGCAATGAAAACACTGCCAGTATGAGCATCCAAATAAATGTAAGCTGTCTCATTGCAAGGAATTGAATTTAATGAAGAAATAACAGGCAAGGAAGTTCCACGATAGCTTAAACCCCGGGTGAATCATTGTCCCCTCAAGGTCATTGCGCCATGAACTTTACCAATACACAGGGAAGGGTCTTGATCTACCACTTCGACGGATCGGCCGGCTGTTCTTTTGTGCCGTCATCGTTTGTAGTGGTCTTTCTTTGTTTTTCCAGGGCCGGGCGTTCAGCAAGGGCGTTCAGCTCTTTGTAGAGTTTCACAAAACCGGCCGGGGGTATGAAGTCACCGGCGCCCCACACCACCCTGCTGTCAGTCGCTTCGGTTACTTCTTGCAGGAAGTAGTAAAGGTTGCCGGGTTTTTCAATGTCTTGTTTATACAATTGCAGAGAGGCCATTTTTTCAAAAAAAGGTGTTGCCTTTTTCTTCTTCAGGGGCTTCAGCTCAATGTAGGGGCCGTCCACGCCTGTCCGCTTGAATAGCTGGCCGTTGGGCAACAGCGTATAGGAAACCTCCACGCCTGTGAATCCTCCGCCTTGCTCCCAAATGATTTGTTTGGAAGGGAATTTTTCCGGGGTGTACTTGACCACCTTGCAACTTGAAACGGCAAGGACAGCAAAAAAACAGGCAAGAAGAAAGCTTTTCATGTACGGCAAGTTGGGTTATTGAAAAAGTACAAGCCCCGAAAGGGTTAAGATGGTGCTAAGATCATTGAATGTTTGCAAAACCACAAAGACTTGCACTATTTTTGGCTGCTCAAGCTACACGGGGTAAACTGGCCCTTTAAATCAATCACGAAAAATTTATCAAGACATGAAAAGAGTTCTTTTGATCTTCGCCCTTTTTGGCGCCTTTGCACTGGCCGCCAATGCTCAGCAGAAAGCCTGTTGCGCAGGAAAAAAAGCCGCTGCAAAAACTGAATCATGCACCTCCGTTGACCAGGCCACACTGGAGAAAGCCGCAAGCGCCGATGCCAGCATCGTGAAGCAGGTTTCTGACAATGGTGAAGTTTCTTATGCCCGCAAAGTGGTAGACGAGAAAACCGGCCAGGTGAACTACACCAGCGTTGAGTACTGCACCAAGTCAAAAAAATTCATCAACGCATCACCCTCCGCAGGTGAGAAAGTTTCCTGCACCAAAGACGGCGAAGCAAAAGCTACCAAGGTTTCTTCCAAAGAATCAGCCAAAGCTTGCTGCAGCGGTGAAGAGAAAAAAGCCTGCTGCGCAGGTGGCAAAAAGGCAAAAGTTTCCAAAACCTCCTCTGCTGCCAAGGCAAAGCTGACCAACCAGGGTGAGGGAACCAACAAATAATGGACCCAGCCAATCCATCAAAAAAAGGCAGCCATTTCTGGCTGCCTTTTTTGTTTACCTCACTTTCACTGGCTTTGGATTTGTAAACTCCGAGTAGAGATGGCCTTCGCGATACTGTATCAACACATGCCTTACAGTGGCCGAAAGATTGTTGGGCAGGTTATCGAGCGAGAACCAGGAAACCCCTTTGAACTTGGACGGTTCACCGGTTCGAAGATCACCTTTCCACTTTGATGCCTTGAAATAAAGCGTCACCCTGTGGGCCCCGAATTTGGTGTGTTTGTGGAGCACATGCACCAACTGCATATCCTCTTCTTTCAGAATGATACCGGCTTCTTCTTCAGACTCCCGGATCAGGGCATCCAGGGCGAATTCATTGGCATCCACCGTACCGCCCACCAGGGTGTAGTTCCCACCTTGCCGCTTTCTTTGCTTCAGCAATAGAATTTTACCCTTGTTGTAAAGGATCAGCCTCACCTTGATGGATGCCTTTTTCATGTGTCCGTTTTTTGGTCAGAATGCAAATGACGCCATTTTTCTCTTAACATTGGCTTCATTGTGGTCATAGCATATCTGAGACTGACGTCCATTTTGCAGGGACGAATTGCCAATCAAGGGTTCTTTTATCTTTGTCTCGATGAAATTTTACCTGGGACCTCTTGCAACTGTTTCTTTTCTATTGCTGGCCATTGGCCTGCTGGCCAACGTGGCAGCAGCTGTCATTTTTCTGCTTCGCAAATCAGATAACAAGAGGGCCGATTTCTTTCAGTCCGGGCTACACCTCGCTTTTGCGCTCACCTGCCTGCATTTGATCTTGATTGTACAGGGCGTTTACGAGAGAAACGAAGCTTTACTTTTTCTGCCGGTGTACCACACCCTGGCGCTTGGTCCTTTCCTTTTCTTCGCAATAAAGCTGCGCTTGTTTCCAGCTTACAAGTTCGTACCCTCGGATGCAAAGCACTTTTTCCTGCCCTTCGGTCAATTCTGCTATTTTGCCATCCTTTTCTTCTTCACTACCCCGGAGTTCAGGGCTGAGCTCGGCAGGAAATTCTACTCCCCCTTTTACGGTGGGCTCGAAATGGCCCTTTTCATCATCACCTTCAATTTTTACATGGCTGCTGCCTACCGGTTCATCCGATTCAGGCTGGCTCGTGACCACAACAAACCTCCCGACTGGGAGCGGCATCAGACCCTTCAGCTGCGACGGCTGATAAGGGTGCTGTTCGTGCTGTTCCTGTTCAACAGCGCCTATATTCTGACCGATTTCATCATGTACGAACTGCTGCGCCTGAACATGCACGATTTCCGGGGATTTACACGAAGTGGCGAAATCGTCTTTGCAACGATGGCTCTCTGGGTGGCCTGGGCAGGATTCAGAATTTTGAGAAAAAAACCTTACAAAAGCATGTCGGAAGCGACTTACCGGTTCCTCAAACAGTTCATTTTGCGAAGAAAGAAAGTGGTATGAGAGCCTGTTTAGATTTTCATGCTTGTGCGAAAGTGAGCAAATTTTATTCTGAACGAGGCAAATTTTACAGTCGGATACGGGTAATCCGGCGAAAAATTTAACGAAGTGCAGGATAAAATTGGCCGCTTGCAGCCAAGTGATGGGAATTTAAACAGGCTCTTACA
>PAAY01000065.1 GCA_002698985.1 Saprospirales bacterium
CGCTAGCTCTTCAATCTCCGTGGAACTCCGTGTCAAAACTCTGTGAAACTCCGTGAAATAACTCTGTTCAACTCTGCGGTTTTGAAAGTATAAGGTTTGAGGGCGCTAGCTCTTTCATCCCTACACTCTAAACTCTACACCCTAAACCCTCCAGATTATTACATTTGGCTCCAAATCCTGATTGGTATGAAAAAGTCTATAGCATTCTTCCTTTTTGTTTTTTTCCTCGCTGTCGCAAATGCGCAGGTGAAGGCCCTGGTGGGTGGCACTTTGCTGGACGGTTATGGAGGCACACCCATTCAGAACAGCGTGATACTCATCGAGGGGGAACGGATTGTGGCGGTGGGGCACCAGGGCAATCTGGAGGTGCCCGAAGGTGCCGAGGTCATTTCAACCGAAGGAATGACGGTGTTGCCTGGGCTGTGGGACATGCACGTCCATCTCATGATCAATGGCCACAGCGACTATGCCTATTGGGACCGGAAGTATCCTCCCCTGTTGCGGGATGTGATCATGCCGGCATCGGCAAAGCAGCTGTTGCATGCAGGTGTAACCAGCGCCCGGGACCTGGGTGCCCCGCTCGATGATATCCTTTACGTCCGGGATGCCATCAACCGGGGTGAGTTGGAAGGGCCGACGCTCTATGTTTCAGGACCCTTCATTCAGCACGAGCCGTACCCAGGCACTGAAGCATTCCGTTGGGGCGTGAGCGGGGAGGAAGATGCCCGGGCAAAGGTGCGCCGCCTGGCCGATGCCGGGGTGGATTGCATCAAGCTCATCGACCAGGACCAGATGACCATGGAGGAGGTCTATGCAGTGGTGGATGAGGCCCACAAGCACGGACTGCCGGTGGTGGCACATAGCCACCGCCCTGAGGAAATCCGCCGGGGCCTGCTGGCGGGAGTGGATTGTTTCGAACATACCGGCCAGGCCACCGCTCCCGAATACGCCCCGGACATCATGACGATGATCAAAGAGCGCACAGCCAGCGGTAAAAAACTGTTCTGGACGCCCACCATCGAAGGCTTGTGGAACTACGAGTACGTCAGAGACAATCCCGAAGCCCTCGACAACGACAGCTGGCACCTGGGTCTGCCCGATAGCATCATTGAAGACATCCGCAACAGCATCCGCTATCCGCAGCGGCTGTCCTATTTTCAGATCACTCCTTATCGGAAGCCTACTTTGCGTCGCAAATTCGAGCAACTGGCCAGCTCAGGGGCGGTGCTGCTCATCGGTACCGACAGCGGCATTCCGATGAAATTCCACAGCCAGAGCACCTGGCACGAACTGGACGTATGGGTGAATGAACTGGGCTACGATCCCATGCTGGCTATCAAAGCCGCTACCTACTGGCCGGCCGTAGCTCAGGGTGTTGAAAAGGATTACGGAACCATCGAACCCGGAAAGTATGCAGACATCATCGCCGTAAAAGGGGATGTGCTGCGCTACATCGCCTTGCTCCAAAGGGTGGACATGGTGATCAAACATGGACGGAGGGTGAAGTGAGAGGCTTTTGATGGTTTTTGCGAGGTTTTTAGAGTTTTTTTGGGGCAGGGAAGGCCAGGCTTGGTTTTTCTTCCAGCAACCTTGTTTCTTCACAATGAACCTACGGTGCTTTTTTAAATGGTAAAAGCGATCTTTGATGCCCTTACCTAAACCCGGACCAATTCCCTGTTGCCATGAAATATCTGCTGACCTTGGTATTCTTCATTCCTGTTCTACTCTTGATGGGCCAGTCCTCCTCACTCATCAAGAAACACCAGGAACTCAACCAAAAACATGGAGCCGAATACGTCAGCATGGCCCTGGAACTGGTGGATGACCTTTACAAAGAAAAGCTATACAAAAAATCGGCTGCCCTCGCTGCGCAAGCTTTTGACGAAGCAAAGAAAATTGACTGGAAGAGCGCCATGGCAGATGCCCGTTTCAAACAGGCACGGTCAACGGCCAGGTTGCCACGGAAGGCCAATAAAGAAAAGGCCCTGGAGCTCCTGGAGGAAGGTTTCAAATATGCCGAAGAGAACGACCTGAAACGCAAAATTCTGGAAGCACAAAGGGTTTTGGCAGTCGGCCTGTCTGCGGATAAAAAGGTGGCGCAGATCGAGCAGCAGTTGCAAGAATTGCAGGGAGGAGGTACCAAACGAATCGGTGGTCTTTTCAGAAGCCGGCGCAAAGCGTTGGAGGCGGAGAAAGATCAATTGGCTCAGGAACTGGAGTCGCTCACCGATGAGCAGCAGCAATTGAAAGCCCAACTCGACGCCCGGGAGGAGGTGCTGGAAAAATTGACCGCCGACCAGATGCGAAAGGAACTTCTCCTCTCCGAACAAGCCCGCTTGCTGGATTCGCTGGCCTTCACCGCTTTGCTGGATTCGCTGGAACTGGCCAACAAAAACATCGAACTGCGGGAAAAGGCTGTAGCACTTGAAAAACTGGATGCCGAGCTGGCCCTGCGCAACAGCCAGCGAAATTTTTACCTGGCCCTGGCAGGCGTGGTCTTTTTGCTGTCCATCGGCCTTTTTCTTCGCAACAGGGCCATGAAGCGCTACAATGCCATTCTGGAAGAAAAAAACAGGATCATCGATGAAGAAAAACAGCGCTCGGAATCGCTCCTCTTGAACATCCTTCCGGAGAACGTTGCCAACGAACTCAAAACCCACGGCACCGCCAAAGCCCGCCGGTTTGAGGATGCCTCCGTGATGTTTTTGGATTTCAAAGGCTTCACCGCCATTGCGAAGAAAATGAGCCCGGAGGAACTGGTGGCCGACCTGCACGAGGCCTTCAGCGCTTTTGATGAGATCGTCGCAAAGCACGGGGTAGAAAAAATCAAGACAATCGGCGATGCCTACATGTGCGCCGCCGGCCTGGGCGATGACCCCAAAGCCGCCACCCGGAAGATCATTGCGGCAGCGAAAGAAATACAGTCTTTTCTGAATAATTGGAACGCCAAAAGAAAAAGCAGCGGCCGGCCTGAATTTCATGCCCGCATCGGCATTCACACCGGCCCGGTGGTGGCTGGAGTGGTGGGTAAAAGGAAGTTTGCCTACGACATCTGGGGCGATACCGTCAATGTGGCTGCGCGCATGGAAAGCGCTGGTAAAGCTGGTAAAATCAACATCTCAACGAAAACTCATCAGCTCCTGAAAGATGATTTCCGCTTTGAACCACGCGGCAAAATCAGCATCAAAAATGCCGGGGAAGTGGAGATGTATTTTTTGGAGGAACTGAAGAATTGAAGAATCGAGGAATTGAAGAATCGAGGAAGCCTGTTCACTGTTTTTTGAACATCTGTCGCACACAAAATGAGGCCGACAATGCAGCTCAGTTCCTCCCCCGAAAGCCGATCCCGATCCCGAAGGATTTCGGGATTCGGGATATCGGCTTCGGGGCTCAGTTCCTCAAATCCTCATTTCTTCAAATCCTCAAATCCTCATTTTTTCAACTCCGCATAATACTGGTAGTAATAAGGGATCGTCTCGATGCCTTTGTAGAAGTTGAACAGTCCGTAGTGTTCATTGGGGGAGTGGATGTCGTCGGAATTGAGTCCGAAACCCATCAGGATGCTGTCCACATCGAGCACATCTTTAAAGAGTGAAACGATGGGGATGTAGCCGCCTTCCCGCTTCGGGATGGGTTCTTTGCCGAAGGTGGTGGCCATGGCCTTGTGGGCTGCCTTGTATTCAGGTGTGTCGATGGGAGTGACACCGGGTTCACCGCCGTGCATGCGGGTCACGTCCACTTTGACGGACTTGGGGGCCAGTGAGCGGAAATAATTCTCAAACTGGTCGTACACCTTTTCGCTGCGCTGGTGCGGTACCAGGCGCATGCTGATCTTGGCCTTTGCCCAAGACGGAAGCACTGTTTTGGAGCCCTCGCCGATGTAACCACCCCAGATGCCGTTGCAGTCGAGAGAGGGGCGGATGGAGACGCGTTCCATGGTGGTGTAGCCTTCCTCGCCCTGCACTTCCTCAATCCCGAGGTCCTTCTTCCAGGCCTCCAGGTCGAAGGGGGCTTTGGCCATGGCTGCCCGCTCTTCGGGTGTGGCCTCCAGCACGTCGTCGTAAAAACCGGGGATGGTGATTTTGCCTTTTTCGTCAATCAGCTTGCTGATCATGGTGGCCAGCACGTTGATGGGGTTGGCCACGCCGCCACCGTAAACGCCGGAGTGCAGGTCGCGGTTGGGGCCGGTCACTTTCACTTCCAGGTAGGCCAGGCCTCGCACACCTGAGGTGATGCTGGGCACGTCATTGGCGATGATGGAGGTGTCAGAGCAGAGCACCACATCGCAAGCCAGGCGTTCCTTGTTGGCTTCCACCCAGGGGCGGAAACTTGGTGAGCCAACTTCCTCTTCACCTTCCACGCAAAATTTGATGTTGCAAGGCAGGTAATTATTGGCCACCATGGCTTCAAAGGCTTTCACATGCATGTATGTCTGACCTTTGTCGTCGCAAGAACCACGGGCAAAGATGGCGCCGTCGGGGTGGATGTCGGTTTTTCTGATGGTGGGCTCAAAAGGGGGTGTTTCCCAGAGCTCCAGCGGCTCAGCCGGCTGCACATCGTAGTGGCCGTAAACGAGCACCGTCGGCAGGGAGGGATCCACGATTTTCTCTCCATAAACGATGGGGTAGCCCTCTTTCTTCTCACCGTTTTTCACATAGCTCGTAGGGCAAACTTCCACCTTGTCTGCGCCAGCCTTGCGCAGGCTTTCCGCCACGGCTTCGGCGCAGCGCAGCACGTCGTCTTTGTGTTCGGGTTTGGCACTGATGGAAGGTATTCTGAGCAGGTCGAACAGCTCTTCCAGAAAGCGGTCCTTGTTCTGTTGGATGTAATCCTGTACTTTTTGCATGGTACTTATTCGGTTTGTACCGGCAGGGCCGGGTTTTAAATTGATTGTTTCGTTGGCGGTCAGAAGGACTTTGACCGGAAAGGGCCAAAGATAGCAATCGAGAATAAAGGAAGGCATGAGCTTCATCAACACCTGGGTTGATGTGCAGCCGGCAAGTCAATTTTAGAAGAAACTGCTCAAAGCCAATTATCAGGTGCAGCACACAATTTCTCCACCTTTTCAAAAAACTGCCCTACCTGCCGCCCGTCAACCAGGGCGTGGTGTGCCTGCACAGACAGTGGCATCATTACTTCATTGTTTTGCCGGAAATATTTGCCCCAGGTGATGCGGGGCACGCTGTCGTGCGGGTGATAGCGCATGGCATGCGTGATGGCGGTAAATGAAACCCAGGGCAGGGAAGAAAGGAACAGGTAGTCATCCCTACCGGGTTGGTCTTCAAACACGGGGTCTTTTCTGGTTTTTTCTATCGTCGCAATGGCCTCCTGCAAAAAGGCCTGATAATCTTTTTGAAATTTCACTTCGCAAAAACTGAACACATCCGACACTTCCGTATCGATGGCAAAAGAGGGGTGCACAGCTTCGTGTTCCACCACCTTTTCCTCCCGGATGCGCTGCCGGAATTGCGGAATTGAATTGGCCGCATCCGAAACGAGCCATACCACGGTGGGCATGAAAGGCCTGCCTTTGGCCTTCAACTCGTGCAGCAGCCGGGTGATGTTCACATTGGCCGTCACCGAAAAATGCGGGTGGTTCATCTGCCGGAAGAATTCGAAATGTTTCCGCCGGTGTTCATTGTCAAAGTGTATCTCTTTCATGTTCGGGACATTCTGAAATGAAAAATCGCAGGCAACAACCTCTGCTGCCTGCGATTTCTGATGCAGTAACCAACTATTGTACCTTGCTGAGCGTGAGGGTAACCGTCGCTATTTCTTCTTTCTGAGGATCATTGGGCAGGCGTTGGTTCAGGGTGATGGCGCTGCCAGTGCAGGAGGTCACCTGAAACTCTTCGTGGCCGGTTGATCCGTTGTCATTCTGGGTTTCCCAGCTCAAGGTCTGGGTGGCATCGTCAAAGGTGTAAGACCCGTTGATGGTGATTTTGGTATCTGCCTCCTGGTGGATGACAAACTTGCCTTCCGGTTGGAATTCGTAGGTGTTGCTCAGGTATTCGTCTTTGGCCATGTTCACGATGGTCGGGGAGAGTTTCGCCGACTGGATGTCGCAATTTTCCACTTTCCACTGGCCTTCCAGCTTGCAGGAAGGTTCATTGGCGCAGGACTGAACGAGAACGATGGCAAACATTGCGACGACAGAAAAAATGAGGTGCTTCATGGGTGTCAGTTTGAATGGGTAATTGATGAGGATTTACAGTTTTCCAAAATATGCTTTTCCGAAGAAAGCGTGCAAAACTAATAATTGGCGCCCGTTAGATCGCCATTTTGTTCGCTTCGCAATGGGTGTGCGGCTTTTGTGCCGCGTCCCGGGGCCGATTCAAATTTTCTTCATCAGTTCTTCAGCCAACTCTCCGGCTTTCAGCCCTCCAAAAGTCCCCGAGCTCATCAGCAGCAGATTGTGCCCGTTCCATTCGTTTTGCCGAAGGAAAGCCTCCAGGTCCTCAGTTTTGGTGCAAAGGTGCAGGTTGGGGTGGTCGAAAGCCGTTTTGATCTCACCGGGGGAAATGGGCGGCATCTTTTTCATTTCCAGGGTGTGGGGGCTGTAAAACACCACCGCCTGGTCGGCAGCGTTCAACGTGTTCCGGTATTGCGGAAGAAAGGCCTTGTTGAGGCTGCTGAATGTGTGCAGTTCCACACAGGCCGTCAGCTTGCGTTCCGGATACAAATTGCCGACGGCCTTCACGGTGGCCGCCACTTTGGACGGTGCATGCGCAAAATCCAGCCAGGCTTTGAAACTGCTGTTTTCGGCCAGCGTTTGAAGGCGTTTGGCAGCCCCTTTGAAGCTGGCTGCAGCTTCGTGGATTTTGCCCTCCGCAAGGCCCAGTTTCATTGCTACCAGAAAAGCTGCCTGAAGATTGGCCAGGTTGTGTTCTCCGAAAATTTCCAGCGGTATGGTGTTTCCATCCCCGGTCAGCAGGTGGGTTTTGCCGGCTTCAACATTGTGTGGCAAAGGGCGGTAGGGATGAACATTCAGGTCAGCCCGTGCATCGGAAAGCAGGGCCCGAAGTTGCTCATCTCTTTCGTCGTAAAAAACACTGGCCGCTTCGGGCAACGTGTCCAGGAGTTTTTGGAATTGCAAAAGGTATTCTTCAAAAGTAGGGAAGACGTTGATGTGGTCCCAGGCGATGCCGGTCAGCACCAGGATTTGTGGTTGATAGTGGATGAACTTTGGCCGCCGGTCAATCGGCGAGCTGAGGTATTCATCCCCTTCGATGATCATGTAGGGTGCGTCAGACAAGCGCACCATGGTGTCGAAGCCCTCCAGCTGGGCTCCCACCAGGTAGTCGAAATCCATCCCTGCCTTTTGGAGCAGGTGCATGATCATGGAAGTGGTGGTGGTTTTGCCGTGGCTGCCTGCCACCACGATCCGGGTTTTGTTTTCAGCATGCCTGCCGATGAATTCCGGAAAGGACATGACCGGTAAACCCAGCTCCAGGGCCTTTTCCAGTTCCGGGTTTCCGGGCCGGGCGTGCATACCCAGAATTACGAGGTCCAGTTCTGGTGTGATTTTTTCAGGAAACCATCCGGCTGACGATGGCAGCAGGCCACGGGCCTTCAGGCGTGACCTGGCCGGGTCGTAAATTTCATCGTCAGAACCACTCACCTGGTGGCCGTTTTGCTGAAGCGCCATGGCAAGGTTGTGCATCACCGCTCCTCCTATGGCTATCAAATGTATCCGCATGGCTCTTTCCTGGTTGTGAATTTGAACGAAGCCTGCCATTCGTTGTTTGTGGGGCGTGGCTCATGAGTTCATGTGGCAGCCCCATGGCAAAAAGCATATCTTTGCCGCAAAGAAAGCCAGTGCGGGGAAATAATCTTCATTTGAAACTCGTTTGGCCTGCGTTCGTTAGAAAATCTCTTTCTCTCATATCCTTAAACTCAACGCAATGAAAAAGAGCATCCTGAAACAGATCTTCGTCGTAATCGTTTTTGCAGCCCTTGCTTCCGCAATGACTTCCTGCAACAAAGGCTACGGCTGTCCTACCAACTTCAAAGCCGTCAAAGCCGCTGTTGAACTTGTCAAGTAATCCAACTGGTTAAATCATTACGGTGGGCATAGTTTTGCCCGGTTTTATATTCCCATGAGCTCTTACTTCTAAGTGCCTGGGTTTTGCATTTTACAACACTTTCTTTTCGGCATGGAATGGACACCACTTACAGCTCCCGAGCAGATTGACGAGATCATCCAACTTTCCCATCAGCTTCCCTGCGTCATCTTCAAACACAGTACCCGCTGTTCCATCAGTACCATTGCCCAGCACCGCCTCAAAGGCGAATGGAACTGGAGCCCTGATGAAATCAGGACTTTCCACCTCGATGTGATTCGGAACCGTGATATTTCCAACCTCGTAGCACAACGCTTTGGCGTTCAGCACGAATCTCCGCAGTTGCTGCTCATCCACAATGGTGATTGCATATACCACACATCTCACATGGACATTTCCGCCGACGATTTGCGCCAGCGACTGGAAATGGATTTGTCACGCTCCTGAAAAAGCCGCTCATCGCATGAAAAAATTGGCCCTGGTTGCGGTGTTTGTCAGTTCCTTTTCAATGGCCTTCGGTCAAATTGAATTCAAAACCAATCCCGTACTGGTAGCTTTTAACGCCATTCCCATCTCCCTGGAAAAGGCCTTCAACGATCAGTTGGGGCTGGAACTGGATGGTCTGGTTTACAAGTATGGCCCCATCCTCTATTTCACCGCTAAGTACTACCGGAATCCCAAATACGGATTGGATGGCTTGTACTTTGGCGCTTTCACGGGATACCTGAAAGGTTGGGGAAGCTATGGCGAGGACGATGGATTTGGAATAGGACTGCTTACGGGCTATAAACATTTGTTCAGTAAGAACTTTCTGGCGGAAGCTGCGCTGGGCGCCGGCGCCGATTTTGCCGCCCGCTATCCTGTATTGCCTTATGCCAAGCTCATGCTTGGTTATCGTTTCCATTGATACTTTCCTATTCTATTGCTGATACGAAATTATTTTTCACCTTTGGTGTCACCAATTCACTGGAACAAGCCCAAATAGGGGAACCTGAGCTAAATTCGTTCTAACTGTGTTTCCCAACTCATAAACCATCAACTTTTTAATCCAAATTTCCATCCGATGAAAAAATTAGTCGCACTCGGCGTTTTCCTGGCCTCTTTCCAAATGGCCAATGCACAAGTTGAAATCAAGACCAACCCTGTCGCCATCTTGTTTGAAGCCTTGCCGGTTTCGGTTGAGTATCTCATCAACGATTCCTGGGGGATGGAACTGGATGCCTTTGTGGCATCTGGTGGGGGAGCACTTTACCTCTCCGGGAAACATTACTTCAGCCCCACCAAAGGTGCTGACGGCTTTAACCTTGGCACCTTTGTGGGTGGCTTAGGTGGTGATGGGGATTCCGGTTTTGGCCTGGGATTCTTTGCCGGCTACAAAGCGGTTTCTTCGAAAAATGTGCTGCTCGAAATTGCACTTGGTATCGGCCGGGATTTCACCGGTGATATCGAAGTGTTGCCTTTTGGCAAACTGCACGTTGGCTACCGCTTTGGAGGGAAGTGAAACAGCACTGACCTGTATTCTTCGTAAAAGGAATGCCCCTTGTTCTTTTTCAGAACAAAGGGCATTTTGCTTTTATAGGTCCGGTGATTCACTTTGAATGAACACTTTCTGATTCAGTGTGCTCAGTTCGTCGATTCCTCGATTCCTCGATTCCTCATCCGCCAGCCGGCGGATCACACACCGGAACGAGAAATTTAAATGGTTTGTGGTCACTTTGCAACCACGCCAATGGCAGCTCCACCGCCGGCAGCCAGGTTTACTTTTATCACATCGCCTTTTTTCACTTCCATGCTTCTGATGTTCACCGGATAGGGGTTGTCCTTCCAATGTGCCCCTTCGCCGTCTTCGTAAATGGTGGCGGTGTAGGTTTTTCCATCGTCCAGGAAGTCCAGTTTCAGGTCAAATGACCTGGCTTCCTCGTCGGTGATGGAGCCGATCCACCAGTTGTCGGAGTTTTTCTCTTTCCTTGCAATGCCCAGGTGGTCACCTACGGCGGCGTGCAGCACTTTGGTGTCCTGCCAGTCCACCGGCACGTCTTTGATGAACTGGAAGACATCCAGCCGCTTCTCGTAATTCTGCGGCAAGTCGGCGGCCATCTGCAGCGGGCTGTACATGGTGACGTACAGCGCCAGTTGCTTGGCTACGGTGGTGTGCACCACTTCCGTCTTGTTCGGATCGTAGGCACTCATCCGTACTTCAAAAATGCCGGGCGTATAATCCATGCCGCCCCCTTTGATGCGGGTGAAGGGCAGGATGGTTTCGTGTTCCGGTGGATTGCCCATGCTCCAGGCATTGAACTCGTTTCCCCTGGCCGCCTCGGCGGTCCACCAGTTGGGGTAGGTGCGCATTTGCCCGAAGGGGCGAACAGACTCGTGTGAGTTGACCGCAATTTTGTATTTGGCAGTGGTTTCCGCCACTCTCCGGAAATGATTCACCATCCACTGCCCGTCGTGCATCTCACCACGGGGTATGATCTTGCCGACGTAGCCCGTCTTAACGGCGTCCATGCCGTGGTCTTTCATGAACTGGTAAGCGTCTTCCATCTGGCTCTCGTAATTGGGCACCGCCGAGGAAGTTTCATGGTGCATAATGATCTTCACGCCTTTGTCGGCGGCGTATTTCGACAGGAAGTCGATGTCGTAATCGGGGTAGGGGGTGGTGAAGCTGAAAACGGAGTCGATCCATTTGCCGAACCAGTCCTCCCAGCCGATGTTCCAGCCCTCCACCAGCACGCCGTCAAAGCCGTGTTCCGCGGCGAAGTCGATGTAGCGTTTGGTGTTTTCGGTGGTGGCGCCGTGTTTGCCCGAAGGCACCCTGTTGGTAGCCGAGCTCATGTCTTGTGAACCGTACATGTCCCAGGTGCTGATACCCACGTGCATTTCCCACCAGATGCCCACGTATTTCTGTGGTTTGATCCAGGAAACGTCGTCCAGGACGCAGGGGTCGTTGAGGTTGTAAACCAGGTTTGAAGTGATGATACCGGCAGCGTTTTTGGCCAGGGTGATGGAGCGCCAGGGCGTTTTGAAAGGCACCGTGTTTACGCTTTTCACCGGCGCATTTGCCGAAGGAATGAGCTGTGAGTTGAAAAGCAGCTTCTCTCTGTCGATGTGCAGGTGCATGGCCGGATAGTCCCAAAGTGCCGCTTCGTGAATGAGTATGTGCGTGCCATCGTCCATCATCTGAATGAAGGGCGTTTTGACGGAATGAACATCCACGATGTGCTGTGTGTGGATGGGGGTTTCTGCTTCGTTGTAGGGCGTGCCGTCAATCTCGCTGATTTTGGAGGTGGAGTACACGTGCTAGTTGCTGTCCCAGTCGCCGGGAATCCACCAGGATTTGTTGTCGGCAGTCATCTGGAACTGGCTGAACTCGTCCATCACCACCAGGCTGTCCAGCCCTTCCTGTTCCGGAATTTCATAGCGGAAGCCGATGCCATCGTCAAAAGCCTTGAAATAGAGGTTCAGCTTTTTTCCTTCGGCATTCGCCAAATGGAGGGTCAGCTCGTTGAAGTTTTCCTGGATTTCGGCGTATTCGCCGTAAGGAGGTTTCCACGAGCCCTTGTAGCTGCGGGTGTCGCTGCCGGTCAGTTCAAATCCATCTTTGAAATTCTGATTCTGAATGTCTAGCCCGAGCAGCGATTTTCCGACGACCTGATTGCCATTGAAACTTACACTGTACCAGGGCTGGCCGCTTTCTGTCAAACCGGTTTCGATTGCCACATTGCCGCCAGGCGAAGCAACAGAAGTTGTCAATTCCGTATTGGGCTGGCAGGCGGCCATAATTGCGACGATGAAAAAGAGGAAGTGTTTGTGCATGTCGTGTGTTTTTGATGTTGAGACTTGGTGGCTGTACCTGGCAGGGCAATTACAGCAGCCAAATTAGGGTGACCGCTGGTAATGGTGTTGAATTTTCTGAAATATTATCGTTGAAAGGCCCCTGATTTATGAGGCATTTACGGCCTCCATTTGAAAGCTTTTTCATCGATGGCCCGCATGGTGCACAGCACTCCGTCGAGGTGGTCGTATTCGTGTTGCACCAATTCGGAAACAGCGTCCTGTACGAACCACTCCTGCGCGTGCCAGTTTTCATCCAGGTATTTCAGGGTCAGGCTGCGGTGCCTGCGGACCCTGACCAGCAGGTTGGGGAAGCTCATGCAGTCGTCCCAAAGTTCAAACATTTCCTGGCTGGGTTCCACAATCTCGGGGTTGATGATGACCATTTGCCGGTCCAGGTTGAGGTAGAAAAGGCGTTTCATAATGCCTAGTTGCGGCGCTGCAATACCCCTTCCGAAGCCGTACCTGGCCCGCACTTCTTCCATGACCTCGTGAAGGTCAGCAACCCATTCTTTCACTTTTGGCAGCTCGCTTCGCAATACCGGTTCACAAACCTGGTAAAGGCGCTCATCACCGAGCAACAATATATCCGAAAGTGTTTTGGGCATGGCAGTTAGTTTGGTTGTGCGTACAAACGCAGGCAGGGGGGGTGAACCCTGCCTGCGTTGAACCCTCATTCAAGAAAACATCCTGGCATTGAACTCCTCTGATTTTCCCCTCGGAATGCTCAGCGATTCAAACTCGGCGCCCTTTTGCATTTTGGCCAGCAAGACGATCTGTCCGGCGTGGTAGGCGTAGTGGGTGAGTTGGCGGTTGAGGGCCTCTAGCACCGTGTGGGGTTCGTTCCTGATTTTGACTGTTCGGTCGAGGCCTTCATCGGTCAACGGTTCGATGGCATCGAACAGGCATTGCCATCCTTTTTCCCAGTAATCCATCAGTTGTTCCCGGCTGCTGAAATCGTCGTCAAATTCCGATTCCCGGTTGCGCCAGGGTTTTTCACCGTCTTCTGTCAGAAAATTGGTGAAACGGGAAATCATGTTGCCGGCCATGTGTTTGGCGATGGTGGCCACATTGTTGGAGTGTTCATCCCGGCGCCAGTGCATCTGGCTGTTGTCGAGCTGGGCCATGGCTCGCTCTGAAAGGGATTTGTAATTGCGGAAGAGCTTGCGGAGATTGTCGGTGTATTTGGTAGCCATTGCTTTGTTAATATTTGGATGAAACAATGGCCACCAAATTACACAGACTTGGGCATCAACGGGTGATGATCAATTTTTCAATGTACGGGAGAGCATTGTCAATGGAATACAAGAGGTACTGACCGGCTGGCAGGCCGCTGACATCGATTTCATTGAGCCCGGGAGCGGCAGTAACTTCTCCAACCTGGCGGCCCAACATATCCGTAATGACCATCATCACCGTATCGTCGCCTGAATTTTTAAGAAATATGGAACCGTTCGCCGGTTGTGGCCACAGCGCTATATTCAGTTGATTTTCTTCTTCATAAACAGGCGTAAGGCTCAAATTTCTTTTTCTGAAATATACCCTGAGTTTGCCGTCAGCACCTGCAACTTCGTAATTGAGTGCCAATCCACCGTTTGGCAGCAGCGCTCCTGCCTTGAATCCAATGGCCTGGCTGCCCCACTCAGTGGCAAATTCCGGCTCTGACCAGGTATTGCCCCTGTCCGTGCTGTAGCTGACCACGATGTCAGGCCCTCCGCCCGAGGACACATCCCTTTCGTCTTTCCAGACCGACCATAGAATGTCGTTCACTGGATCATAGCGGTTTCCTTCTACCAGGTGGCTCCTGATACCTGGTTCCGAAAGTTGCATCCAGTTGGCAGGTTGCCAGGTATTGCCCGCATCATCTGACCAGCCGTATCCGACCAGTGCTCCGTCAAACATATTTCCAACAGGGTACCTGTGAAAAAACAGGTGGATGCGGTTCTGGTCGTCTATGACCACATCAGGATCGGAGTTCATGTCGGGACTCGCAACTACCGGGAAAGGTGCTGACCAGGTCTGCCCACCGTCTTCACTTACGGCCATGAGGACATTCCAGCGAAAGATTGGGCTGATGGAATCCCTCCAGGCAATGGCTATCAGATCTCCGTTGGCAGCTTCCATCTGTGCCCGTGGAAATGCGGAACTGCGACCGTCGTCGTCACTGAGCATGACCTGTGGCGACCAGCTCTGACCCCCATCCGTCGAATGGCTGTAATATACCTCTGAGGTTTTACCGGAGTTTGGGTCTCCTTCGTGCCAAACGGCATGGAGCGTACCCTGAGCATCGCAAGTGAGGTGGGTGGCCCAGCTGTTGTGCACCACTTTGTGTCCAACCCTGACAGTATCAATGAGGATGGACAGGTCGGCAGAACTGTATTTCGTCAAAAACAGCCCGGATGGGGCCTTTGCCTCAAACAAAACGTACAAATTGTCATCCGGATCCATTGCGAGTTTCGGCCCTGAGGCACCAATGACTTTCTCCATGCCGGCAATCGGAACGGGAGCTGCCCAATTAAGACCATCATCATCAGACCAGGTGAGGTAATGACCCAGGAAATTGCCGGTTACCGCATTTATTTCTGCCGTTGAAATAAATATGCGACCGCCCGAGCTGACGGCCATGTTGTTGAAAAGAACACCTCTTTGGGAAGCGGAAGTATCTGCAAGCGGCAGGGCTACTTCAAGCCCCCAATCAGGACCTACACCATGTGTCTGGGATTGCAGTTGCGAAGCGAAGAGGAAGAGTAGCGCGATCAGCGGAGTTCTCATAGTTGCTTTTTTTATTGTTTAAAAAATGGAGCAACACGACCAGATGAACCGATCAGGGTTTAAGAGCCTGTTTAAATTCCCATTACTTGGCTGCAAGCGGCCAATTTTATCCTGCACGTCGTTAAATTTTTCGCCGGATAACTTGTATACGCCTGCAAAATTTGCCTCGTTCAGAATAAAATTTGCTCACTTTCGCTCAAGCATGAAAATCTAAACAGGCTCTAATGAGAACAAAATGAGGGCCGGAATTCAGGGGTTTTGCTCCAAAGCAGGATTGGCGTCAATCTCCCGCTGGGGTAGGGGAAGAACGAGGTCGGGGGAATCGAAGGGGTATATTGTGCCATAATTTAATACAGCTCTCCGAAGGCGTTTCAGGTCGTGGAGATAGTTGCCTTCGAAAGCCAGTTCCACCCGGCGTTCTTTAACAATGGCTTCGACGAGTTCGTCGCTGTTTTGAAAATCTTCCATGCTGTAACTTACCAATTCATTGCTTTCAGGAACCAGAAATCCAGCCTGGTCCAACACCCGCATGGAGCGTTGGCGGATTTGGTTGAGCAGATCGATGCTTTCCTGATTGATGCCATTGATACGGGCCAAAGCTTCCGATCGCATCAGGAGGATTTCTGCCAGACGGTAAACCGGGGTGTCGTCTTCGCCGGAAGTCCATGAATTTTCATATTTGTTACAGCGGGCAGTGTCGCCGGTGACGATTAAATCCCCTTTGCTGAAGATGTCATCAGGGTCGCAACGCAAGTCAACGAAGGTGAGATTTTGGGAGGCGATTTGCTGTGCCATTGCGTCGGTGAGCAATGTCTTGTATCCGTTGGCTTTCAGGTCATTGGAAATGGTGGCTGTTGTGGGGGCGTCGTTGTAAACGGTTGCCAGTCCGTCATTTATAGGGTCGTTGTTGGTCGAACCTTTTATTACCCATATTTCTTCTGATGAACCTTCTTCTCTAAAAAAAATCTGAGGCAACTCCGTCAACTGGAAATGGCCTGATGCCAAAATTTGCCCGGTGAGATCAACAACCGATAGGTAGTCATTTTTCTGAAAAGCTACTTCTGCAAGGCCGGCAGCGGCAGCCATTCCGGATGCTTTTCCATCGGTGTTGGTTTCAGCCAATAGTTCCATGGCCTTTGCCAGGTCAATTTCAACTTGCTCATAAACCTGCCCTACGCTTGCCCTTGTCGGAAAGGTGATAGAAGATTGGTCAAAAACCGGTTCCAAAACGAGGGGAACCCCAGGTTCATTCAGGTTGTCATTGGACCAAGGCAGGGCATAAAGTCTCACCATTTCGAAATACAGCAGGCCTCTAATGAAGCGGGCTTCGCCTTCAATTTGGTTGGCCTGGGCAAGACTGAAGTCAGGATCATTATTTATAACAAATGGCAAAGCAGCTATGATGGCGTTGGCCTGGTTGATGGCCCTGTAGGCAGTTGACCAGATTTCTTCGGTCATCCAATGGGATGGCTCCATTTGAAGACTGGAAACTTCCACAAACCAGCCTTCTGCATTGCCGGCCATTACATCGGCCAATGCAGGAATATTTCCCGCCAATGCGGCCCCATTTTGCATGAGGTCATAAAGTCCGGTGAGTCCAGCCTCGAGGTCTTCGCCGGTTTGAAACAGGTCTTCAATGAGCAGGTCATTTTCCGGTTGGACACTTTCAAGAAAACCATTGCAGGAATAAACCGATAGTATTAAAATGAGGAGGGGAATCTTTTTCATGGCTAAAGTTGCTTGATGTTACCAATGGATGTTTATTCCGAAGGTAAAGGATGTAACTGCAGGCAGATTAAAGTGGACCATTCCGGTAGCAGCTGCCTCAGGGGACAAAAACTCACTGTCGGGATCCAGCCCCCTGAACTTGGTGAGTGTCCACAAATTTTGCGAAGCGAAGAATATTCTGAGTTTTGACATGCTCAGTTTTTCAGAAGGAATATTGTAGCCCAGCTCCAAATGTTGCAGGCGGATATAATCACCATCACTGAGGTAGCGGGTGGATCGCTGGGTGCCGTTCGTCTGGTACAACCTGGGTTGAGGAACATCGGTGTGGCGGTTTTCTTCAGACCAATAATTCAGCTGATTTCGGTTCTGGTTGCTGCCCCAGGTCCCGTTTTGTTCCAAGTTTTGATCCCACATATAAATCTGAAAACCGGTTTTGAAAACGAAATCCGCCCTTAGATCAAAATTGCGGAACGAAATAAAATGAGACATTCCTCCGGTAAATGAGGGCTGTGATTTTCCGGCAATTTTCCGGTTTGAGTCCGCCACATAATTTGGGACTTTATTTCCTTCTTCGTCAAAAAATAGGGCATCTCCGTTGTCAGGGTCTACGCCGGCATATTCCGCCAAAAAATAACTGCCGATGGCTTGGCCCGGGCGGTGCAACATGACCACCGATTCAATGATGTCATCGTCAATGCCGTCGCCGTTTTGATCAACCAGCTTCAGCACTTCGTTCTTAAGAGTGGCTCCGTTCAGACCCATGTTCCACTTAATGGGGCCATTGTGCAGAGCAAGGGACAGGTCAAATTCAATTCCCTGGTTTCTTACCTTTCCAACATTGGAAGTGATGGTGCTGAAACCATTGCTGGCGGGTACAGGCTTGTCCAACAGCAGATCGCTGGTGGTTTTTACAAAATAGCTCGCTGAACCAAAGAATTTTCCGTTCCATAAACTGAAGGTAATGCCAGCATCCCATTGCAGGTTCTTTTCCCAGGAAAGGTTGCCGTTTTCAAGTGAGCTGAAAATATATCCGGGCTGACCCAGGTAGTTCACATTGGCATTGGCCAGGCCTCGTGAAGTAAAGTTTGCTATGGCTGCATTGCCTGTGAGGCCATAAGAGGCCTTTATTTTCAAAAAATCAACGATATTTTTTGAGAAAAAATCTTCTTCTGAAATGACCCATCCGGCGGAAATGGACGGGAAAAAGCCCCAGCGATTTTCCCTGCCGAATCTGGAAGAACCATCGTACCTGCCGGCAAGGGAGAGCTGGTACTTGTTTCTGTACGAATACCGGACCCGGGCCAGATAGCCTGCGAATGCAGCCCCAGACAGGTCCGTGTTCACATATTCAATCAATGCGGCAGCTCCGATAAATTTCAGGTTGTCAAAATTGAAACCTGATCCATCCACGGTTAGGTAATCGTGGTGTTCTTTCGTGAGCTGTGTTCCGGCGGTAATGGTTAGAGCATGCTCATCGGTGAGTTGAGGGGACCAGTTTATCAGCGTGTTCCAATTGTAACTAAAAGCTTCCTGCCGGTATGCCCAGGCCCAGCCGGATGCGCCACCAAAAAAGGTTTTTTTCCCATATTTCAGGTTCTGTTGTTCGTGGTTGAATTCTGTTCCGAACGTGGTGCTTATCTGAAGTGTATTGAAAGGACTCCATTCCAAACCGGTATGTACCAGAACTTGTGTTCTTGTGGCTTCAGTCCACCTGTTTTCCAATTCTTTGCAGGGATTGGTATAGCTGACCCATCCAAGGCTGGAATACAGGTCGTCCTCGATGCAACTGCCGTCTTCGTTGGTTCCTGTGAGGTTGGGCTGAAACCAGCCGGCGGCACCCCATGGAGAACCTGCCCATTGATTGCCCGTTCTTTGATCAACGACTCGGGATGGACTGACTGAGAACTTTGCTTTCCATTTGCTGCCGATTTTATGTTCCAGGTTTGCCCTGAAACTGTACCGTTTCAGTCCGATTGTTCTCAGGTAAAAGTCTTCTTCCCTTGCGGAACCACCAATGTAATAACTGAGATCGTCACTTCCCCCTGATACACTGGCGTTCATTTGATGGACAAATCCTCTTCGCAAAAGCAAATCCTGCCAGTTGGTAGTCGGTTCTGCTGAGGGGTTACTGTACAGGACGGATTCTCCGACGTTTTGAGCGGCGGTGTTCCAAAGCCTTGCGTATTCAGGCCCGGTCAATAAATCCCGCTTTTTGCTGATGGTGTTCACCCCGGCGTAATAGCCCAGTTCAACCCTTGGAGCAGCATTGAACCGGCCCTTTTTCGTGGTGATCAGAATGACTCCATTCGAGCCCCGGGAACCGTAAATTGCTGCCGCAGCGGCATCTTTCAAGACCTCCACCGAAGCTATGTCGTTCGGATCAATGCCGATGAGCGGATTGGTGCTGTAACCAAAACCATCCCCGGGTCGGGCAGTTAATATCAAGCCGTCGATAACTATCAGTGGTTGATTCCTGGCACTGATACTGCCCGTTCCACGGATTCTGATGATGGCCTCAGCATTCAGCCCGCCCGACGAATTCGTTACCACCACTCCGGGCATACGCCCTTGCAATACCCTTTGAAAATTTGGAACTGAGACATTGCTGAAAGCGGCAGCATCAATGGATGAAATTGAATTGTTGATCGTGCTCTTTTTCGAGCTCCCAAAGCCGATTACCACCACCTCATTGAGCCGGTTGGCACTTTCTTTTAGAACGATGTGATAGAAAGCTGAGCTGTCAACCATAATTTGTTGGTTTTCAAATCCTATGCAGCTGAGCAGTACGGTGGTAGGAAGCTCGTTCAGCATCAGTTCGAAATTCCCTTCCTTGTCAGTGGCAGTGCCCCGGTTCAGTTCCTGAACCCTGATGGTCACACCCGGGATGGGCTGCCCCTCAGGGTCTGTTACTGAACCATATAACAAAACATCCTGTGCAGTTGAGATGCATGAAAGGTAGAGAAGGGCAATGGTCAAGAGGTTCCGAGCCATGGCTCGAGAATTTTTGGATTGATAGTGTCCGAGGTGTCTTGAAATGGTAGTCATGCAGTAGCATACTTTCTGTGACACCTCAAGGAATGACTGCAATATAATAAAATTCTTTTTTCGTATGTTGCAACATGAAATTTTAGTAAATCCGGGGCTGAAGGGTTAATGATTGTTGTAAATGTCATGTTGACCAAATCGAAACAAAGCGTCTTCTTGTTTATCCTCCTGCTTTTCGCACAGCAGGTTTCAGCCCAATTCAAGTCCCTGCGTTTCGATCGGATCACCATCGAGGATGGATTGCCCAATCCGTCTGCAATGGATATCCTTCAGGACAGCCTGGGTTTCATCTGGATCAGCACGCTTTCTGGAATTGTCAGGTATGACGGCATTGCCATGAAGACCTATTTGCCGGAGGCGACCACCATTGACAGCCTTCCTTCCCGGAACATTCCAAACCTGTATCTGGACAAAGCCGGCAACATTTGGGCTGGCTTTCAATACAGCCATATCTGGCCAAAGCTGTACCGGTACGAACCGGCAACGGACCGCTTTGAACCCTATCTTTTCAAGGGGGATACTGCGACGGCACCCATCAAAAGGGGTATTTCCTTTTTGAAAGAAGACAAGCTTGGAAGGCTGCTGGTGGGCACCTGGGGTGATGGCCTTTACGCAGTGGAGATTTACAAGGAGGCAGAGGGGGTGGCCAGATCAGACCTGCCTTTTCAACATTTTGTTCACAATCCCAATGATCCGAATTCCTTGTGCAACGATGCCATTGGGAAAGGGTGGGCAACGGACCAAAACGGAAACATCTGGATGCCTACCGATGAATGCCTCACCAAGTTTATCCCTTCGGAAAACAGGTTCGAATCATTCATTTTTACTTCTGATACGGTTGCCTTTGCGAATGAGTTTACCGTCACCATGTTTGAGCCACCCTCAAGGCTTTGGGTTGGCACCATCTTGCACGGCCTGCTCGTGTTCGATACGGAAACGGAATCGTTCACAGATCAATACAAGCACGACCCAGATGACCCCTGGAGCATTTCACCGGATGCCGTTTGGAAGATTATCAAAACCCATGATGGCAAATATTGGCTGGGTGTGAACGGGCGAATTGACCTGATGGATCCGGTCACGCGTAAGTTTACCCACATCAAAGACGAATCCCATCCCGATTGGGAACCGCATTTTCATTGGAACAATTCCATGATTGAGGACAAAGATGGAAATATATGGATAGCCACCTGGCAAAAGGGTGTTTACAAATACAATCCTGACATAGGCCAATTTGGTTTCGTCAGGCCATCTGATCTGGGGCTTGAAAAAGATGAGCAAATTGTGGCCCAATACATGGAGCCAGGAGGTTTGGTCTGGTTTGGAACTCTCAGAAGTGGCTTGATCAGATGGGACAAAACAAGGCGTACAGTTGAAAAGCCATTTGCCTGCCCTTCGGTAAATGCCGATGTACCCTGTAAAAACCCGAGAATAGTTGGGCAGGACTCATTGGGAAATTATTGGGTCACTTCCGGATCCAGCTTGTATAAATTAGATTCAAAATTTAAAATAATCGCTTCTTTACGACCCTTCGGCACCGGCGATATTCGGGCAACCATTGTCAAGGACAATGAGTTGTGGGTGTCTTCCTGGGAGCACCCTTATCTGTGTAAGCTTCAGGATGAAAAACGCGGATCATTTGATTGTCTGATAAATATGATCGGCAATGAAGATTTTTATTCATCCATCGTCAAAATGAGTGAAGGGCCTGAGGGGAGAATCTGGCTAGGGATCAATCAGGAAGGGTTTCACATTTTCGATGAAAAATCAAACGCAATAAAGCATTATTTTCCGGAATTCGGCGTGCGTGAATTCCTTTTTGACGATATGGGGCAGGTTTGGCTTGCCACCCACAGTGCAGGTTTGAAACTGTTCAATGAAGCTGACAGTGCAATTGTGTCGCTGAGCCCTGCGGTTTCAGAACAACTGGGAATTGTAAGTGGCTTGCAATCAGATAGAAACGGTCTTTTGTGGATGAAGACACCTTCCGGAATTGCCAAATTTGATCCGCAGACAAAAGAAGTTGTCTCTACCTTTCAGCGAAGCCTCTGGCAAAAGGAGGGCGAGCAATGGTATGGCGGAGGCAGTGTAAAAGCTCCGGATGGAGAGTTGTTCTTTAACAGCCCGGATGGTGTGCTCTATTTCCATCCTGACAGCATAAATATTGACCAGCAAGCTCCGATGGTTGTTATTGATGGGTTGGAAATCCTGCATGATAAGGTGTTGCCGGGATCGGGTTCCCCATTGGAAAAAGAAATTGCTTTGACGAAGCAGTTAAACCTCCGGTATTGGCAAAATGACCTGACCTTTCACTTTGCAGCACTCCATTTCAAAATGCCTTCGGAAAACTTGATCAGCTTCAGGCTGGATCCATTCGATGAACGTTGGAGTAAGCCATCGAGGGTGAACCATGCCGAGTACAACAATTTGCCTCCGGGCAATTACAATTTGCGGGTCAAGGCAGCCAATTCCGACGGTGTTTGGAGTGAAGAAAAAGTTCTGAATATAATCATCAAAAGGGCTTGGTGGACCACCTGGTGGGCGTTCTTATTATACGCTGTTGCGTTGTTTTTCCTTCTTTATTTTATCCGGAAATATGAGTTGAGGCAAAGAGCTGCAAAGGAAGAGGCCAGAAGACTGGCGGAACTGGATGAGTTAAAATCTGAATTTTATACGAACATTACCCATGAATTCAGGACTCCGCTGACCATTATTTTGGGATTGACAGAGCAATTGAAAAGCAATGCAACCGAGGGGATGAAGTCTACCCTTGAAATAGTCAAGCGGAATGGATGGCAGTTGCTTACGCTGGTGAATCAGATTCTCGACATTTCGAAAATTGAAGCTGGTGTTTTGGAATTGAATTATGTCCAGGCCGATGTGATAGGCTACCTGAAATACCTGTTGGAATCTTTCAGCTCATTGGCCAAACAAAAGGGAATAGAGCTTACCTTTTCTTCAGATACGGAACGGCTGGTTATGGATTTTGATCCTGAGCGGCTGCAGCAAATAATAGGGAACTTACTGTCTAATGCAATCAAATTCACTTCTTCGGGTGGAGCGGTTCGGCTCGCTGCGCAAAAGGAAGGTGATTTTCTCAAATTAACTGTTGAGGATTCAGGAATTGGCATATCCACTGAACATCATAAGAAGATATTTTCCCGGTACTATCAGGTTGATCAGGAGAGGGGCGCAAGAACGGGACCGACAGGCAGTGGTATTGGTCTTGCCATGACCAGGGAATTGGTTAAAGCCATGAAAGGAAAAATATGGGTGGAAAGTGAGATGGGGGTCGGATCAAAATTCTTTGTGCTGCTCCCAATTACCAATACGGCAAAAAGCGATAATTCAATCAGGCCGGCCACTGGTTATGATCTTCCCGGGAAAGCGGCTGGCACTGTTCCAGTGATGTTCAAAGAAGCTTCCGTGGAAGAGCTCCCGAAAATCCTATTGATTGAAGACAATGTAGATGTTTTGAACTATGTGACTTCCTGCCTGCAAGGCCGGTACAGTATTGAAAAGGCACTGGATGGCAAGGTGGGTATTGAAAAAGCATTGCAAATCGTTCCGGACCTCATCGTCAGTGATGTGATGATGCCTGAGCTCAATGGATATGAAGTTTGCAAACGATTGAAGAATGATGTGCGAACCAGCCATATACCCATCATTCTGTTGACAGCCCGGGCCGATTCAGATTCTCGCCTAGCCGGAATTGGAGAAGGGGCTGATGCTTATCTGGTCAAACCATTTGATCCGAAAGAATTGCAATTACGGGTCAGGAAACTGCTGGAACTTCGTAAAAAGCTCCAATACCACTATTTGCATGTTGCAGGAGTGGATACCGATACTCCCAATGAGAAAGGGGAAGCCTTGATCAGGGAAAACAAGTTTGTTGAAAACGCAAGAGACCTGGTCCACACTCACCTTGCAGATCCTCTTTTCGATGTCAGCTTTATGTGCAAAGAACTGGGCATGAGCAGGACCCAGCTTCACCGGAAACTGACCAGCCTGACTGGCTTATCAGCCAATCAATTTATACGGGCAATCAGAATAAAAAATGCCCAGGACCTTTTGGAGAAAACCAGTTACAGCATATCAGAAATAGCCTACCAGACAGGTTTCAGTTCACCAGGGTATTTTACGAAGGTATTCAAAGCTGAAACCGGTAAAACCCCCAAACAATACCGCCAATACGGCCCCTGAAACATTTTTACCATTCTTTGGAACAAAATTCCAATTTCTTCCTGCCTGCCTTATCCAATTTCACGGCAGTTGCCTGGCAACTTTTGTAACCTACATCATTTCATCAGAAACAAGGTGAGCTGATTTGCCATGTACAAATCCAAGGGGACCTCTAAAACCCGCTTACTTCTCGTTTCACAAATTTTGGAACAATGAAAACATCCATTATTCACGCATTTTTTGCAATCATTCTGGTAGCAGCTATTGGCTGCAAGAAAGACCTTACACAGTCATTGACCGAATCTGCTGAACTCCAAAGCCAAATGCTTCCTGCTGATGTTCAGGCAGAAATCGATCAGGCCATTTTGGAAATTGAAAACGACTATAACAATCCACCTTCAGATGGCGTGGTGGGCAACCGGGCCGTAGTTTACGTACCTGCCGGCTCCGTTGATGCCTTGCAAGATGCCATAGACGAAGCTGGCTGGGGCGGTAAAGTAATAGTTGAGAGCGGTGAACACTGGGAGTCGGAAACAGTCGTCATCGATCATACCGTGCGCATCATCGGTCAGGATGGGGCAAAGGTGTATTTCAATACTTCTGACAAAGGATTTGTACTCTTTAATTACTATGAAATGGATCCAGCAATTTACATCAAGAATGCAAATTTTGTCTGGGTTCAAGGGCTAGAAATAGTGCCAAAAAAGTCGGCCGGGAGTGTGGGGATATACCTTGAAAGAGCCCAATATGCAAGAATAAAGGATAATACCATTATGAATCATTACTTCGGAATTGTCATAAACGAAAACAGCAATAATTCAGGTGTATATGATAACACTTTGATCAATGATTTTGGGGTGTTTGAGAGTGGAATGGGTTTAGTGAATATAGATGGAAGGTCCACAAAAATTAAAGGGAACTATTTTTCAGGCTTTAGGTTTGGTGTTTTTGCAAGCGATTCACGTGGTGTTTTGATGAATAATGAATTTGATGACAACCCAGATACTGGAGTTATTTTGTGTACTTTCCAAGGAGATATCAAGTTGCCAAATGGGAAAGCGCTTGAGAAAGCAAATAGCTGTTCAAAATGGAAATTGGTGAATAACGATTCTCATGACAATGCTGGTTTTAATTACTTTCTTATTGATGGAGCAAATCATAATTTCTTAGTTAATAATAAGGCTTCAAATGCCGGGTTGCAGGATGTTTTCCTAGCTCCTCCCCTAATAATTAATGGAGCACCTGCTTTGCCAGCTTCCAACAATTTTGTCGTGAATCCTTCAAACAGCATTGTGTATCGGGATTGTGGAGAGGATAACACAGTTTTAGGCGGAACCGAAATACCATGTCAGTGAACCATCCGGGAAACGAAAATGGTTTACTCAAATCAGCAAGAAAAACTGCTAATACTTTCCCAAAATGATCAAATGGAACATAAATGCAAGCATTTGGAACATTTCTGCACCTTTTGTCATCTGTGAATCAGCATTTTTGTGATGTGCTAACAAATGTTTTTGAATGAAGCTGCATTCGACCCCAAAAAGGCAAGGGAGCATGGTTGTTCAGCCATGCTCCTTTTTCGTTTCAAGAACAGCAAACCTTTTTCAGTTCACTGCAGCAAGTACCTTGTCAAATTTGTTCAACTGGTTGTACGGAATCCCGGGCCATTTGTGATGGATGAGGTGGTAGAGGCAGCCTTCTCCCACCAGACGGCCGTGCATGGAGGAGGGGATCGGGATCCAATTGAAAGGCTATATTTGAAGAAAATCCACAGCGTCAGGAAGAGATGGTTTTGCCCCCTAAAAAACGAACCCCAACAGAGCTGCCTCGGCTCAATGAAAAATTGTTTTTAAGGCGTGACGGGCGTGACAAACGTGACAAACGTTACGGGCGTGACGGATGTTCCTCAGTTCTTCAAATCCTCAGTTCTTCACATCCTCCACACTTATTTTCAATATCACACACCGGTACTATATGTGGTCTGGGGGTTGGAAAAAGGAGTTCATGTATTCTGGCAAGTGCTCAACTCCGGACCTAACTTAAAACTGCGCCCTAAGTTGACATCCCCGCTTTCTGCCATAGAAGTCCTTTTTTAAAAAATTTTCGACCGCCTTCGGCGGTAGGTGCCCGGCTGCGCCGGTTTTATAAAAATAAAAGTACAAAAAGGGTAATAGCCTAAAAGCACAGAGGGTTAATCCTGGGCGAGACGGAATCCGCCGCCGCTGTATCGGTACGACGGGTCGCTCCTGCCACGGCCAGCGACCCGGCAGTACCGTGGTAAGTTGAACCACGAACCGCCCCGCAACACACGGTAGCTCCCTGAAGAAGGCCCCTGTGGATTATTACCTGGGCCGTTTTTATAATTTTTATAATAAGCCGCATCGTACCAGTCCTGGCACCATTCCCATACGTTGCCGCTCATGTCGTAAAGGCCGAGTACGTTGGGTTTTTTCAGACCTACAGGGTGCGTCTTGGAGCCTGAATTGCTCTTATACCAAGCCACTTCATCCGGATCATTGCTGCCGGCGTATTTATAGCCATTTTTACCGACACGGGCGGCGTATTCCCACTCCGCTTCCGTCGGTAGCCGGTAGTGCTTGCCCGTCTTTTCATTCAGCTTTCGGATAAACGTTTGTACGTCATTCCAACTCACGTTCTCTACCGGGCAGTTGTCGCAATCGGAAAAATAGCTCGGATTGTCGCCCATCACCGCCCACCACTGTGCTTGTGTCACCTCGTATTTGCCGATGTAGAAATCATCCACCCGCACCGTATGCACCGGCTCCTCGTCGCTGTCTCCATCAGTACTTCCCATTTGAAAGGTGCCACCTTGTACGAAGACCATTTCGGGGCAGTAGGCGCAGCGGGGGCAGCCGTTTTCGGCTGCCACCCACCACAAAATACCCAGCACCGTGGTGACAAGTGCCCAAACTTTCCAGTTATGGAAGGGACCTCGCTTGGCTGTGCTGGCCTTCTGGGACAAGGGAACAGCTCTGGCGCCTTCAGCCCCATTTTCATCGATTTCCTCTTCCACTTTCAGCTCCGTGCGCCGTGTGGCTTGGCCGGCCGCTTTGGTGGTGGAGGAATCCGGTGGTTTTTGTGCTGTGCCTGAGTTTTTAACCCGCCAATGGCCGGTTTGGAGGTATTGATGGGCGCTGTCGCGGATTTCGGAGGCCTCCGGGCGATGTTCCGGAGCAAAGCTCATAGAGCGATGCATCAGAGTGTTCAGCCCCCGGCTGAATTCAGGCGGC
>PAAY01000066.1 GCA_002698985.1 Saprospirales bacterium
GCATCGAGAAGTTGAAGCATGGACATTTGATTGATGTCGGTAGTTTTCATGGTTGGTTTCAGATGAGGTCTGCATTGAGAGGAGTCCAGGTACTGACGTCTTCAGCTAGCTCAGCAAACTCAGCGTCAGTCATGGGCAGTGGATCGTCATCGGCAAGCATGATGCTGCCTTCACACACAGCACTGCTGTACTGCGGTGGATCGTAGAAAGTTGCACAGGAAGTCTGTACAACATCATCGATGACGGCCTGAAACTCGACGAACCAGCCTGATGGATGGTGGACGATCTCGCGGTGTTGGATTTCGAGGATGAAGGTCATTGCCTAGTAGGGCAGTGGACTTGTGTAATGTAGCAGCTTAGATAGCCAAGTAGCGGAGGATGACGGGGGAAAAGTCCGCCTCATAAGCACTCATTATCGATGTATCGATGCCGCCGTTTAGTGCTGTCTCTATGTCGGCCTCAAGCCTGCAGAAATCCTCAGGCGTATCTTGATACGAATCTTCACAGATCGCTTCAGGTAATCCGTCAGGGTTGTAAGCGGTATAACGAACTACCGCAAGCTTGCTTGCGACGCCAGAAACTTTGTAGTAGGTGATGGTCGTAAGCTCCATGGGACGCTTCGGCCTACCACCAGTCTGCCTGTATTTTTCAAGAAATGTCATAATGTAGTAGCTGATGCAGTGGAACGATGGAAATGCACCGCAACTTCGCACTGCAGCGCTTCCGCCGTGACATTGAAACATGTACTGATGTAAAAGAGCTGCAGAACATGTCAGTAAAACTGATGCAGCTCTATTTACGTCAACAGGACACGGTGAACCAGCTGGTCAAGAAAGGCTGGCTACCAGACGAGGCAAACACCTAGTTGCGCTGCTCGCGCTCCTCACGGCGTTCGCGGTACATACGTGCCACCTCATCGAAGCAAGCCCTGCGAGTGTCGTAAGGGATGCTCTTGAAGATCTGATCCAATCGGAACATCAGAAACTCATCGCGTTCGTCAGTGACGTCCGCAAACTTGTGCGAGTTCTGCAGGCCATTGCCAATAGCACTGACCAAAAAGGACTGGAACGCGGGTGAGTCCAATAAGTCTTTAAGTGAGAGCCGTGCGGCAGCGTCAAGAACGCTGTCGGGAATTCTAATGTCGTAGGCCATAAGTGTCTGTTGTAGTAAAGGGGCCATTTAGGCCCCATAAAGGTAGCAAGGTTTCTCAAACGTCCCACATTTTCCACGCTTGGTCCCGAGACGCATTCAACTCATCTTGAGTACGCTCGTCGTCTCTCGCGCGGGGATATTGCTCAGGCTGTCCCATCTTGGCACTTTCCGCTTCAGCACTGGATTTTAAGGTGGGACACTCACCTTGTTTTTCAGAAAGTGTCCCATCTTGATCTGGTTCGTCCGCTCCAGGGGATTCCTGCGCTTCAGCAAGGTGGGACACTTCCTCATTTTTGTCTGAGCTGTCCCACCTTAAATCCGTTCCAGCAACAGGGTTTTCTGAAGGTGGGACACTCTCTCGCAAGGCCCCGCACGCGAGAACTGCTCTATAGAGGTCAGAAGTGTTTTTCCCATCACCAGCTGGAACGGAACCAACCACCTCAATCAACCCACGCTTCTCAAGGCGCTGGAGCGACTTACGAATTGCCGCAACCTTGCCGCCAACCACAGGGTCAGCATTGAGGTCGGCACGGGTAACGGTTCGAGGGTGAATCACCCGCAACCGCTGCAGCACCCGGTCGGTAATTCCGCTTGGAGCGGTGTTACTTGCGTCAATCTCCGGGGTGAAGTCGCTGATGGAGAAGCTGAGGTCAGCCTCCATCTGCATCATCAGAGACGTCCCAGAGCGCCCAGAGCGGCTTTTCTCGATGGTGATGATGCGTGAGTGCCCTGGAGCGGTCCCTTTCTCCACCTGCTCCTTGGTGGGCTTTTTAAGCGCCCATGTCTCATCCACCGCATCACGGATGGCTGAGGTGCCTCTAAACCCACCCTGCTTATTGGCGTGATGAACGATGAGCATTGTTGTCGCCGGAAACAGCACGCCGTTGTTGCGGGTCAGCCAGTACAGCGGCGTAGCGAAGTCGCTCTTGTTCTCGTCAAAGGCACGACCACCGCTACAGCCGATGAGCGAGTCAATGACGACCAGCTTTGGTTTGATGTTGTGCATCAGCTTCACAAACTGCGCGTAGCGCTGGAGCGCCCAGTCGGTCTGGATGAAGGTCTCGCTGTCTGCTGGGTAATCAACCTCCTCAAGCTGCTCTTTGAGCTGCACCAGCGGCTGATCACCATTCAGCAGCAACACCGGACCCTTCTGCACTGGAACGGGCTTACCCCTGACGATGAAGGGCGCACCAGTCGCAATGTGTTTCGCAAGAGTCCAAGCCGACATGGACTTACCGTCACCACCAGCGCCGTAGATCAGCACCACTGACGGATGCGGCAGCACATCAGGGATGAGGTAGTCACGCTCTTGGTCGCTATCCATCAAGTCCTGAGCACCCATCAGACCTTTCGCACCCTCAAATTGAATCTGATCAACAATCAGTTTCTCCAGCGCTAACTGATCTCGATAACCGGCTTGGAGCGCCAAGTTATTGAGGTTGTAATTCATCTCAGCCGGATTATCCAGCTCCAGATATTTCTTGGCTTTCTCAATAACCTGCTCAAACGGCAACACAGCCTGACGGAACGAAACCGCCATCTGGTTGATGTCGTCAATCACCGCACGAGCAGCAGGGTCATTCACGAAACGATTCCTGTCTGGGTCGTAGTGATCAGCCAGCTGAATCAAGCTGCCTAAACCCAGGCCACCACCTGATTTGAACCCACATTCCCAGCGATCAAGGCATGGGTCGTCATTTACCCAATCATCGGAATACTCATCATCACGTTGTGACCAGTCACGCCACAGATTGAGACCTTCTTCACCTGGCAGCTCAGAGTGGATCATTGCGCCAATGCGCCACCACTGGTCCTCACTACCGCGACCTTGCGGCTGAATAACCGACAGGCAGTTTTTAACAATGAGTTGAAGCTCTTCAGTGGACCGCATTCCATAACGCGGATCCTTTTTACCCTCATCAGTTTTTTGTTTACCGCGATAGGAATCCTTCATGTACGCCAGAAGCCACTCAGGAGCCTCTGGAACGGCGTTGAAATCACCTTCCTGTGTGTAGACACCATCTGCTTTGTAAGCGCCGCCTACAAGCCCCTGGCGGCCCCACAGCACTTCCCAGCCTTCTTTGGTGGCACTCAAGCTGAGGCCATCCACCTCACCCCAAAGCTCGCGTGGAACGTAAAAGAGGTACTTAGCAGCGTTTTTCTTGGTTGACTTAACAACCGGCACATCAACAAGATCCTGACCCCACTTCTTCTTCAGCTGCGTGAGGTTGGCATCAATATCAAGGATCACCAAGCCTTGACTGCGTGGTCCGGTAAAGACACCAACAGCCTTGAAGGTGTCAGCATTGCGCTCAATGTGCAGCGCAGTCTCAGCGGGCGACCAATCTTCGTGGTGCGTCTTGCCGAGCGGCGATTTACCGCAAGCTTCTTTACCAGAGGGAAGTTTGACGCCTTTGGCGTAGATGGGACATGTGGCCCATGTGCTCGGTAACGAGCGAACGAAGGCAGGAAGCTTCGTCATTTGTTAAACTCCTAGAGAAGTACACGACGAGTCCCAGTTGAGACTCGCCAGATGTCTCCAGCGCCCTGCCAGGCACTGGGGACTTTTTTCATTCTACGACGATTGTCAAACCGCGTAGATGTAGTAGGATGAGCGAGCACCGGGCATAGCCCACCGCACTTTCACCATGAGCTTCATCCCGAAACAACACAGCGACGCCCTAAAAGCTGGCGGCAGCCGCAACGACTACCTCAGCCCAAGCAAGGTCAAGGCCGACGGCCAAGTACGTTTTGCCATTCTGGCAAACGAGCCTCTTTGCTACTTCGAAGTCTGGGGCGAAGACGAGACCGGTAAAGGCAAGCCCTTTCGCTTTGCAGAAGAAGCTACTGCCGACGATATCGAGCAAGAGATGGGTGCTAACTACACGCGCCGCTGCAAAGACGACGGCACTGAAGAGCCTCAGAAGTTCGCATTGGCAATGCCGATCTACAACTTCGACGTCAAGCGCATTCAAGTGCTGAGCATGACCCAAAAAGGTCTGCAAAAGGAACTCGACGAGATTTCACAAGTCGAGGAATACGGCGACATGACCGAGTGGGACTTCATCATGACGAAAGCCGCCACCGTCTCACCTGACATGTATGGCCTGCGTCCAGTACCTCGCAAGAAAGACAGCCAAGCCGCAATCGATGCTGCCTGGAACGAAGCTGTGACCAACGGTTTCGACATCACGCGCCTGCTGACCGGCGGCCACCCATTTAAGGCCGACTAAATGTGAAACTTAGAAGAACTTTATTGGTCTTCTAAGTATTATTTGTGTTACACTGTCTGTGCGGTTGTAGTGACGCCCGCCGCATTGGAAACCCTGGCTACGGCTGGGGTTTTCTTTTTGCTCTAGTATTTAACAGCGTCGCTACACAACTCTGTTGTTACACATTCCGCAACTCGCACAACTGGAAACCCGCTCTTGGCAGGGCGCACCGATCAGTCGCCGCACAACTGACGGCTACTTTAACGCCACGGCCATGTGCAAAGCAAACGGCAAGCAGTGGAACGATTATTTCCGCACGGAACGCGCACAGCAATACTTACAAGCTCTTGCAAGGTCAACGGGAATTCCCGTCGACCTTCTTGCCGAGTCAATCACCACCGGCCCTAACGAGGAACGCGGAACTTGGGTTCATCGCCAGGCGGCGCTTGACCTGTCCCGCTGGATCAGCGCACCGTTCGCCGTCTGGATGGACGCTGCATTCCTGGAGCGAATGTCCCAAGTGCGGGACACTCAACCTGTTCTTGCACCAGCTTTTTCAACCGGCTTGGAGGCAGCAAAACTTTTAGCCGATGCAGTGGGATACGTAGGAGGAGACGCAAAGACCTCCATGGCGCGTTCGCTTACAGCTCTTGCAAAGGCGCACCCAGAACAAAAAGAACTTTGCTACGAGTCACAAAGGTTGCTGTGCCCTGCAATCGAGGAGTTCGTCAACGTAACCACCTTGACTGAGGAACTAAAACAAGCTATTGGCGAGCAAAACATAAAACTGCTTACAACAGCAGCAAAAGAAGAAGGGTTGATGAAGGCCGCAAATCCAAGGAATCTGGTTAATGTGCTACTTACAGAAGCTGGTTTGCAGTTTAAAGGCGGCAAACGCCGTGACCAAGCAAGCTACATCCCGACAGAGGAAGGGTCAAAGTTTTCTAGGGAGGAAACCAGACCTGACATACACAGTCGGGAGGCTTGGGTTCCCCAACTTTTGTGGCTGAAGGATGCAACCGTAAAAGAGCTAGTCCAGTTTGTGACTAAGAAATTCAAGGTTGCGTAGCCGCAAACCACCTAAATTCAAATATTTGAGCACTGTGCTGGTACGAACATCGCGTCAACTTAATAACTTCTAAGTTATTTAGTAGCTGTTGCTACAAACGCCATGAACGTCCTGCACCTGATCCAGCGCAAGCAGCAGAAGAAGCTCGCTCTTAAAGCTGCTCAAGCCATCACAGTTAGAACCCGCTAACCACAGCGGGTTTTTATTAGCTATAGTGAACGTGGGAAAGACTATGAAAAACCCACAAGTACCTGAACCTGTCATCACCAGTACAGAAGACGGGATGGTACGTATTACTGTCGGAGACGAAAAAGGCTGGGTAAGCTCATACCACTTGGTTCAACCCAAGGTTGATCAGCTTATCCAAACATGGCTATTGAAGCACAACAAAAGCTGAGTACTCTGCGGAAGAGTTGCCTGGTACGTGATGACTCTGGCCCTTTCCGCGTTTATCGGGATGACGCTGGCAGCACTTTTCACAGTGTTACGCACATCCTCAAAGAAACAGCACCCGAATGGCAACAAAAAGCCCTGGAACGGTGGCTGGCTCGACCAGGTTCTGAGCAAGACCGAGACACGGCTGCAACACGTGGTACGTTGGCGCACAACCACGCCGAATACATCCTCAAAACCGGCGCCCAACTAGCCCGCAAAGCCGCCAACAAACGCAACGTCTGGAAAAGCCATTCAGACGGCCTGGAACGTTGCCCCGGCAGCATCACCTCTTGGGGTATCGAAAGAGCCATTCAAGGCGCTCCTAGAGTCCCCTGGAGCGCTGCTGGCTACGCTCGCGGTTTACGCGGCTGGATCGGCAAGAACGTAACCGCCATTCATGCAGTTGAATTTTCCATTCATCATCCAGCCGGTTTTGCTGGTACGTGCGATGCCTTGCTGGACATTCAAGGCAAGGGACCAGTCGTCGTTGATTGGAAAACTAGCCAACGCGAACGCAGCGAAGACATGCTCACCAACTACATCGACCAACTAGGCGCATACAGTTTGGGTCTCATGCGTCTCACCGGCATCAAAGCAGCTGGAGCGTTAGTGGTGGTGGCACGACGCACCGGAGCCCCGCAGATCCGAGAACTTAGTGAACTCGAATTACGGGGCGCCGAGGCTAGGTTCCTGGATCGTTGCGAGCGTTACTTCGCAGCTTGATCGATCAAGCGTTTGCAGCCTCTTACTAAATCAGCGGAGATTGACTTGTAGTCGTACCGTCCACCATCAAGGCAAAGCCCCTGTCCATCAGGGATTTCCTGGAACGTGCTGATGAAATAGCTACTGCACAACTGCTGATTGTCGAAACGAAACCAGATGACCGGTTCCTGTGGGTAGTTCTCATCCCAGCCAACGGAGACCTGGAGCAGAACACCTTCTTTAGTTTTGAGTCTCATGTGTCTCAGCCTCAAACGCGTTTGAATTTTGCAAGGGCAGCGGCGTAGGCGTTCGCCACTTTTAGGATCTGAGCTGGATCGTCAACTGCCTGCGCTTGATACAGCTGGTCGCGCAGCGCATTCAAAACCAGATCAGTGTGCTGTGGTTCGGCCTCTGGTTTGGCCAGCATGTTGAACCACCGGTAGGCCGTGGCACGACTGACGTCATTCTCCAGCAATTCGGCAATCACCTCAGATCTGAGGCAACCGTCGTCGAGCCTGGCGCGGATGAACTCCAGCGCCTCTGTCTTCTCCATGGGTGAGAGGTTGGGACATGTACTGCAGTACAGTACATCCAAACGAGACAGCTGGCAAGAATCCGCGAGAATCGGTGAGAATTCTCAGATTTTATGACTGGATCGCTTGACGGTTTGCCGAAATGTGGTTCATACTCTAGGAGTCCACCACACATGGCACCCTAAATGTTTGAGCTATCAGTCGTCCCGGCTTACGGCAGGGTCTACAACAGCAAAGCGGCGATCTGGTCTGACTGGACCGCTGACAAGGATTTTCAGATCACCGGCATCGGTCCTAATAGTGGCCGTTACGTCAATCAGCAGGATGCGGCCGCCAGCGGTTTGGCCTGCGTCTTGGTGCGCTACGGCAAACGGCTGGAGAAAACCTGCAGCATCAACCTCATTAAAAACCGCATCAATTGATCATGAAACTTACTGACAAAGCATTCATTGGTCGCCCTTACATCACCGATGGCGATTCATACCAAGAAATAAGAGACACACTGGAACGTGTGCCATTCACTTGGGCCATTCAAACCCACTATGTACCGGCAACAGACACCGATGGCGCATTCATTGTTGCCAGCTGCAAAGCGATCGACGCTTGCATTCAGGTTGCCTACAGTTACGAGCATTCACGACAAGGCGCACACTATGTGGCCGCCGTCGCACTAATCAAACGCGAATGTTCGGACATGTGGGAGAACTTAACAGTTCTTGGATCGGTTGAACAGGGCAGTGGATACCTTTTTTGTTTTGGGGAGGACGGACTGAACACTTAGCACAGATTCGCCCAAGAACTCATCAATTTTGCTGATATCAGCCATTGGATTTTCTTATGGCTGGATCGGTTGACGTTTTGCGCTATTGCGGCAATGCTTTGCACAGGTCATCCACACCCAAAGCCATGATCACTAAATTTCAACTCACCAAGAAGTCCAGCAATAGAAAGACCGGACCGATCGCTACGGTCCGCAGTTCCTCCAATACTTGCCCGGCAGACTGCCCATTTAACAACGGCGGAGGATGTTATGCAGCCAGTGGGCCCGAAGCTATTTGGTGGAAGCGTCTGGATGAATCAGAAAAACCTGAGCACACTGGCTGGCTCGGATTGTCTGATCAATTCCGTGAAGCGAAGTTAACGCCCGGCACTCTCCTAAGAGTTAACACTGCTGGAGATCTTCCGCATTTGCCTAACACTGGCGAGATCCTTGGGAATGTAGTCGATCTCCTGCGGGCTATTTTTGAGGCTAACGAAGTCGTTCCGTTTACTTACACTCACCACCGGCAGACCGAACACAACCTTTCGGTGGTAGATCGGCAGAACCGCGCGGGCTTTACTGTTAATCTGTCGTGTGATTCTGAGGAACGGGCTTCCATGATGCACCGACGAGGGTTCCCGTCGGTGTGCGTTGTTCCTGCTGATGACACCAGAACAGGCTGGCGCGATGAGCACGGCACAAAGTTTGTCACCTGTCCGGCTCAGACACGAGATGAGATGACGTGCGATCGGTGTCGCCTTTGCAGTAAAGCGAACCGTGGCGCGGTCGTAGTTTTTCGTGCTCACGGCGCAAAAAGAAAGAAAATCAGCGCAAGGCTAGAAACGGCCGGTTGAGCTGCTACAATACAGACGAGCGGCAACCCAGACCGCACAATCCTTTCCAATCCCATGACTGTTCGCACTGTACAATCCAGCACGTTTGACGCATGGCGGCTCGCTGCCTGTCTCTCGGGGTTCCTGTTCTCGATCACAGCAGTCTCCACCATTTTCCACGTTGAGAACACCGAAGCGATGCGCCGATGCCTCACGGCTGGCGCGTCTCCTGAGCACTGTATGCTCACGGTTCACGGTCGCTAATCCCTGCGCCTTGCCTCTCTGCTGACAGCCGACCAAATAGCTACCGGCCGGGTCCGTTGCGCTGCAGCGGATCTGGCCAGTTCGCCAGGCTACTGTCACAAAAGGACACGTTACTGTCACTAATCGGCGACCGGCGACTGATCAGGATTGCTTATGTATCACCCAACACACTGGGGGTAGGGTTCGGCTCGCCGCAGCTGCGGGCAGCCTCCAGGGAACCTCCACGAACATCACACAAAAATTCTACTGTAATAGGGGGCAGGGGTCAAGTTTCCTCTGTAGCACAGCCGCTGTGGCGAAAAATACAAGCACCCGTTATGTTGGCTGGAACGTTGTTATTCTTTAAGTAAGATTCTGTGAATCTCGTGCAAGAAAAAGACGCCTCTGTGGGGCCTAACGAAGAACCCAAAGAGAACAAACACGCGCCAAAGATCACTCGTACAGCGTTTCGCAAAAACGAGCGAGTCAAGCGCCTGTACTTGCGCCAACTCGAAGGACTCCCAGCCAAACAGCTCGTCCTCGACCACGCCAGCAAAGAACAGATCAGCGAAGAAACGGCCTGGCGCGACTGGCGTGAAGTCACAAAACTTAACGACCAAGATTTTGCGGCCGAGCGCGAGACCTACGCAGCCCGCATCTTCTCCATGCGGCAAAAAGTCCTTAACGCCGCCTTAAAACGCGGCCAAATGAACACCGCCGCCCAAGTTCTCGACTCCCTGGCACGTCAAATCGGCTGCGACGAACCCACCGCCACCGAATCGCTGCCCGAAATCCGCGTTCGCGTCCAACCACCAGCGCAAATGCCTGGTTCGGAGGCCGCCCAACTACCGCCAATCGACGTAACCGAGACCGAAGATGTCGAAACCGATTGATATCGACCTAAGACCAGCGCAATTCGAGGTATTCACCAGCCCCAAACGCTTTCGCGTTCTCGTCGCAGGCCGCCGCTTCGGCAAAAGCTACCTCGCCTGCATCGAACTACTACAAAAGGCCGCCAACGCACCCGGCGAAACCTTCTTCTACTGCGCTCCCACCTACCGCATGGCGAAGGACATCGCCTGGAAAGTCCTCAAAAAGATCATCCCACCATCACTGGTACGTAGCAAGAACGAAACCGACCTCAAAATCGA
>PAAY01000067.1 GCA_002698985.1 Saprospirales bacterium
ATTCCGCCTTTGAGGGTATTCCATGAGCAATTTGATACTGAAGTTGCAGGTTAAATTCTTGTGAGCTAATAACCTTCCACTCCATCAAACATATTGAAACCCCTTGCTTTAGCGAGGGGAGTCAAGGTTACCCTCAATCACATCAAACATCTTTACAAAACATCAGCATCAACATTTCCAGCTACAATGTTGATCGATCGTTCCTGATGTGATGTTCTGAATAGAAGTTTGATGTGGGTGGGGGGACTGGCAAAATTCCCGCCGTTGCCTGTCTGCCGACGAGGCAGGAAACAGCGGGTTACAAGATGGCTGATGTTATCGGGGATTTTTTTTTCACAGCCAGGAACCAGGAGTAAAAAATGATTTTTTCACATTCAATGAAGCCGAGTTGCAGAGACACTATTCGATGAGATTAGGATTTGTGGGTAATCGATAGCCCTCTCAACTCCTCTCAACTCCTGAACGCACTGCAAAATGTGCGCTCGGGAATTGAGGCATCAGCTTCAGACCTCCTGCTCTGCTTTCCTTGCTTCTATCACTGCCCTTATTTCGTTGGCTTTTTGTTCGGTGAGGTCATAGGTGCTCATGACCAGCATGGCGATGGTGGTGCCGAGAATGGGTATTCCGGAATAGAAGAGTCGCAGGCCGGTGATGGCTGCTTCGGACTGTGCGCCAGCGTCGGGGTTGAAACCCACCAGGGTCATAATGGCTCCGCTGAGTAGCCCGGCGATGGCAAATCCAAACTTCACCATCCACCAGTAGATGGCGCCGAAAATTCCTTCCCGCCTTTTGCCGGAGTGCATTTCGTCCAGGTCGCAGACATCTGCGGTCATTGACATCATCAGGGTGAAGAGGCTGCCGATTCCGAAGGAAAAGAAGGGAAGTGCAAAAATGAACATGTACGGCTTGCCCGGCACGAACAGGAACCACAACAGGATGTAACCGAAAATGGAAATGCCCTGGGATACCATGAATGCGTTCTTTTTCCCCATTTTCTTTGACATCCAGGTAACCGTTGGAATGACGGCAAAAGTGGTGATGAGGGCACCTACACTGCCAAATAGGGTGGGCCAAACGCCGGCTGCCGCTGCATCACCGTTGAACAGGTGGTAAACGATGATGAAGAAAGAAAAAGCAGCCACCGTGTTGAAGGCGTTGAAGATCAGGAAGGTGGCGATGCACATTTTCCTGAAAGGCACCAGCTTGAAAGCTTCCACAAAACCATTGGCGATTTCCCTGAGGCTGCTTCCGATGTTTTTGAATGTCAAGGGTACGAGGCTCTCGTCGTCTTTGGTGGATTTGCTTTTGATGAAAATGGCCGGAACCATTGCGAGCAACGCACAGCCGATTCCCACCCATACCGCCAGGGTCCTGGTGGCAGTGTCTGCATTGGGGAACCAGTCGGGGTCGTACATCACCACCCAGAACCAGGGGGCAATGACCCAGGCCCACTGGCCGATCCACTGCGCCACAGCCATGATGTCGGTGCGCTCGTGGAAGTCGTCGCTCATTTCATAGCCCATGGCCACATAGGGTACGCTGAAAATGGTGAGCCCCAGGTAGAAGACAAATGACCACAGGAGAAAGTAGTAAAAATTGTACTCCACACCGTTCTCCCGGTACAGTTGCCACATTGCGACGAAAGCAATACCAAGTATGATGGCACCGGTGAAAACATACTGCCTGCGCCGGCCCCACACAGAGCGGGTGTTGTCGGAAATGAACCCCATGATGGGGTCGGTGATGGAGTCGAAAACCCTGGGCAGGAAGAACAGGATGCCCCACATCCAGCCCGGAAAGCCGAGGTCCTGAACGAGGACGACCATGAAGATACCCAGCGCTGCCGGAAACATCTGGTTGGCAAGCATGCCCAGCCCGAAGGCCACTTTTTGCCCGAAGGGAACCCTGTTTTTTGTCTTTGTGCTACTCATTGTTGGCGTTTCGTTGATGAATCAAAATAGTTTGTATCGCTTTGGCGCTGATTTTCAGGGGTGTCGTTTCTTCGTCGAGGGCCAGGGCGTAGGTCGTTTCATTTTCTGTGGGGTTGAAAACCACCACGGCGATGCTTCCGTCGGGGTTTTGGGCGGCCGTTGCCTGCAGTTCGGAGCCGGTCAAGTTCCAGCCTATCCGCCTGGCACCCGGCCGGATGAACCGGCTGAAGTGGGCTAGGGTGTAATACAGCGGCGTAAAATAGACCTCATCTTTTTCGGGGTCGACGATGACCGGGGCTACACACCAGTTTTTGAACCAATTGGGGCCGCCCTGCCGGTCCAGCACCATGTTCCAGTCGATCCAGCCATCCACCCAGTTGTTGAGGCAACCGATGATGTCGCGGGCGTAGCGGTACACCGGCACGTATTTCGGGTGCAGGGGTTTGTCGGGTTCCGGCGCCCAGTCCCAGCCCCAGTCGGTGGCCTCTTTGCTCCAGTACCAGGCGTCGTCCTGCCAGTGGGGCACCTCCGAATCGACACAGGCTTCGGTTTGCATGAGGTACTTGCCGGGAGCTTTGCGGTGGGCGTATTGCAGCTCTTCGGGAAAGACCTCGTAGGTGCTGGCATACCAGTGGATGGCCGTTCCGGCAAAATACCTGGCGGCAGCCTCGTCGCGGTACATGGTGTCCACCCATTCTTTCAGGTGTTCCCGGTTCTGGTCGTAGCCAAGAATCTTGACCTGGCCTTTGCCGTCAGCTTCCAGGCGGGGGCCGAGGTGGTGTTGCACGAAGGCGGTCATCTCAGCCGGCGTGTAGTGCATGCTTTCCCAGTTGTTGCCGTTGCCGAGGGGCTCGTTTTCGACAGTAATTCCCCAGATGTCAATGCCTTCGGCTTTGTAGGCGTCAATGTACTTCGAAAAAAACAATGCCCAGGTGTCGTAGTATTCCGGAAGCAGTTTGCCGCCGACGTACTTCTTGTTGTCTTTCATCCAGGGCGGGGCGGTCCAGGGTGAGGCCACAATCCTGAAGCCGTCTTTGGAGATGGCAATGGCCTCTTTGATCATCGGAATGAGGTCGTCCTTGTCTTCGGCAATGGAGAAATGCTCCAGGGCCGTATCACCCTCCACGGGGGCATAAGAATAGTTGCGAAGCGAGAAGTCGCAGGAGTTGATGTGCGTGCGGGTAAGGGAATAGCGGGCACCTTCATCGCCGAAGTATGCTTCCAGGATTTTTCTGCGGTTGTCCTTGCCGAGCTGGTTCAGCAGCCAGGCGGAGGACTCGGTAAAAGCCCCGCCAAAGCCGGTGATCGTCTGGAACTTTTCCGCCGGTTCCAGCTTCAAAACAGCGGTGGCCTCCACACCTGCGGGGATTTCCAGCCGGGTGAGCTTGTTGCCGCCGGCAGAGGTCTCAAAGACCTCCACGACGGGCTTTTCTTCATTCGTATTGCATGCGCTTAGCATCATCGAGGCCATGAAAATTGCCATGGCGAACAGCGGTTTGTTTTTCATTTCAATATAGTTGTATGTGGGTAAGCATACCCTCAATTCGTATCGTACCGTCGCCTTCCTCAAACCCCTCTCAACCATTTATCGGCGGTTCTGCCACTTCTTCCAGCAGAAGCTGTTCGTTGCCGTCGTAAGTTTTTTCAACGGGCTTTCCGTTTCTTCCTAGGCCCTCGAAAGTGCCCTCATCCACCAGGTTCCAGAGGGCGTATTTGGCTTTGCCGTCGATGGTGAACAAGCCGAAATGGTTTTCGGAACCACCGGGGTTGGCGGCGTCTTTCCATATCTCGTCAAAAGCTTCGAAATAGAAACAGGCGATTCCTTCGCTGTTGGTCCACTCCCGCATCATGTCGTAGTACAGGCCCTGTTTGTATTCGTCGCAAGCTTTGGAGCCGTCGATCCCGTAAAAGCCGTTCGAGGCGCTGGCCCAGCCGGTTTCACCAATGTGTACGGGCTTGTCGATGCCCAGGCTGTGCATGTAGTCCACAACACTTTGGTACTGTGCGATGGCGTAATCCCTTGCACGGCGCATGGCAGCGTGGATCTTTTCGGTTTTGGAAAGTGTTGCCTCCGCTGGCGAAATGCCCCAGAAATCAGGGTTGTAGTGGGTGTCGTGCATGGGGTAGGTGTGCACGGAGATGTAATCCACGGCCTTCATCAGGCTGGTCAGGTCTTCCACATGGTATTCGGGCCCGCCGCCGCCCCACGAGGCGAAGTTGTCGGAGCTGGTCACCCAGAGGTCTGCGGGCAATTGTCCCTGCTGTTTCAGTTCCTGAAGCTGGTTGACGTATTTGAGAATCACGCCGGGTTGCACGTAATAAGCACTGGCCCACTTTACCATGGCTTCATTGCCTACGGCAATAATTTTGACGATGTCGGGATATTGCCGGGTCAGTTCTACGGCGCGCCAGATTTCAGCCGCATTGGCTTCGGCGTCCTCTGCGCTGTGGTCGGGATGGTCCGTCCAGGCGTCCTTGCAGTCAATCCAGGCGCCCAGCATCACATACATTTCAAAGCCGGGGTTCTCTGCTTTCAGTTCCCGGATGGCCTTCAGCAAATTGGAAGCCTCTGCCAGCTTGGTGTTGTAGGTTCTCAGGATGCGCACCCGCATGGCATGCAGAATCCGGAGGTCTCCCTTCAGCTGCCCGAGGGTGGGCTGAACATCCCGGCTGCGGTCGCGGTAGCCCCCGTAAGAAATGGCCAGGTAGCCGGGCTTCCCGAGGATGTCCCTGGCGCTCAGGGCAGCGTCAGCGGACGGATGTTCTGACTGACATGCATGACCAAGGGCCACGATGACGAGCAGGGTCAGTATTTGCCGAAGGAAATAATTCATGATCAGCGCAGGATAGATTCTTTTATGCCTGCCTGTATGAGCGTTACTTCGCCGGTTCTTTCGAAGATCTTCCGGCTGGTAGCTTCATCCAGGGTCAGGGATTCGAAACTGGTTGCTGTACCGTCGGCAAAGCGGACGGTGAGGCTGTTTTTCGGTGCCATCCGGTACACCACCGGCACCTGGCAACAGGTAAAGCCCAGCCCGCCTTTTTCAATAGTCAGTTTTTGAGGGCGGGCATTGACATCAAAATATTCGAAGACTTTGTCGTTTTTCAGGAACTCTGCCTTTCTCAGCAGGCAGGGGTTGAACCGCAGGCGGCCGTTTTTCACCGACAGGCCCAGTTCGCCAAAGCGGCTCAGTATGTCCTCTTTCACCTGGCCGGTCATGCCGGGTTGCTGGGCTCCCCTGCCGGCGGGCGTGTGCGAATAGGGATCCGTCGGGAAGGCGCCGTACAGTGCCGGTGATTTGTGCACTCCAATGCCTTCCATTATTTCATAGAAGTGTTCCAACAGCCTTCCGCTTAGCTGCGCATCCGAGGCATTTTCAATTGCCCGAAGGCAACACTCCTCAACGGCCAGCAGGTGCTTTGACACCATGTGCCAGTAGATGGAGCCCAGGCCTTCGTAGCCGAAGAATGTGCCCGAACGACCGGTAAAGGCTTTGTGATTGAATACCTCTTCGAAAATATCCAGCACCAGTTGGCGGTCCATTTCGGCCAGTGCTGCATACTCCGTATCCGCCAGGGCATCGAGGGCGGTCCGGAGGTCATCGGCATTTTTGAAATTGCCGTTGAAATGGTAAATGCCATCGATGTCTTTTTCGACGATGCCCGGGTGCCCGTCCTGAACCATTTTGGTCAGCAAGGCGGATTTCTGAACGGACTTTTCCGGAATGCGGTTCTTCTCAAAAAAGCCGGGAAGCTGTTTGTTGGGGTACAGAATGTAGCTGTACTGGTCGTGTCTGAACAGCCTGCTTTTTTTCATGGCGTCCAGCACGCCGAGCACTTCCTCGGGGCTGAGGTAGCCCGAGCTGAGCACCGCCACCTGACCTTCCAGCATCTCGTCGAGGTAAGAGATGGAGATCTCGTTTTCGTTCTCCAGCGTCATCAGGTTGTAGGCGTGGTAGAGTCCGTCGGTCCTTTTGTTGGCTTGGATGGAGTGTTCCAGGTATTGCAGGCCCAGGTCAACGAACTGCCTGAATTCAGCGATGGACAGCTTGTCTTTGCTGCCTTTGAATCCGTTCCGGTAAATGCCTTCCCGGTAATCGCTGCCTGCCTGTCCCAGGCCATCCAGCACCCGCTTCCTGTCGCTGTCGGAGAATTTTCCTGAAAGGAGGTTCTGGTGGGCTTCCAGGGTCTGCACAACGGTTCTGAAGAAGGTCATCATCTCCTGCGAGACCTGCACCTCGTTCACCTGTGAGTTTGCCAGGAGTTTTTTGAAGAAGTTCAGAAAACGGCGCAGGTAGTAGAGGGTCACCATGGAGACGCCATTGCCCACCAGGGCATTGTTGGCATCGTTCCACTCCGGCCTTTGGGTGTTCATCCAGATGCCGCCTTCGGGAATGAAATTGGAGAGCTTGGCCAGGGTCGTTGCCAGGATTTTCTCCAGAAAAGAAACCGTGTAGATGGCTCCGCCGGCAGCTTTCAGCAGGGCTGCATCGGCGCCGGTTTTCTCCCTTTCCTTCCGGATGAGGGCGTCCAGTTCGTGGTCGAATTCGATGGTGTCCTTCGGGTTCTTCAGAATGTCCCGGTAGGGTTTGATTTTGTACGGCACATTGGCATAAACGAAAAGCTCCTGACCGAGGAACTTGTCGAGTTTTCCGGGTTCGTAGTCCTCGATGAACTCCAGGAATTTCAAAAGGTAAATGATTTGGTGATCGCCCCAGTAACCGATGTATGACCAGGGATTGTCCGGTTCTATGGTTTCCCAGTCGAAGCCGTCTTTGGTCACCCGGTAAGGATTGTAGCCATCGAAAGTGGTGGCGTTCAGGAATTTGAAGATCATGCCCTCGATAAAGGCAGGGTAGGAGTGTGCCAGCGCCTCCCAGTTCTGAAAAATGTCCCGCCAGTTGCCCTGGTAATCCAGCACCTTTGAGCCGTCCAGTTCATTGCGGGTATTGATGGAAAATTTGTTCCAGGGGCGGCTGGGGTCGCCGTGTCTGCGGCTGAATTTCAAGGGCAGGTATTCAAAGCTGAGCCGTATGAAGTGCGGGTCGCCGGATTCCAGCGCCAGCGCCTTTAGCTTCTGCATAGGGAACATTTCCGGCAGCTGATCTATGAGCTGGCGGTGTTGTTCGTACAGGTCTTTGTTCGCCTTAGCCAGGTATTTGGCAAAATCCCATTTTTCGATCTGGTAGTTGTTGTCAAAAATGCCCCCCCGCATGATGTTGAACATCACGTTGGAGAAATGGCGGGCATCCCTCCTGCTGTCTTCGGTGAACTGCAAACCATCGGCAGCCGCCACGAGGCCGACGAGGCGCTGCGTGCCAGCCTCCACATCGGCCTCCACCTTTTTCGCCAGTTCCGGGTCGTTTTTGATCTGGTGGGCAAGCCGGGCAACGGCCGCATGATTCTGGTTGACATTGGCCACCAGCATCCAGCTCTGCGTTTTGCCGGCAGGCAGGTCCAGTTCTTTTACGAGGAAGTAGGCGCCTTTTTCGGCTTTCACGTCCATTTCCTCTTTTACGCCGGCTCCTTTCCTGAAAGCATCCAGCTGCAGTGATGACAGCAAATGGGTGGGGCGCTCCAGCCCCTGCGACCAGACCGTGTTGGCCTTGAGCGCTTCGCTGGGCTCAGCCCTGTCCACGATGATGGCGCTGAGTGCATACACCCCCATGCCGGTTTCAGGGTGCAGTTCGCTGCGCTTGTAGGCATCCACCAGGTTGCTGGCGCTGTTTTGCAGGTCGCTGGGAACACCGTGCGGCATGATGTTCTGGATGCCATCCAGCAATTCCAGGTGCACATCCTGCTCTACGTTGTTGACCAGTGTGGCCTTTCTAACAAACCCGAACTGATCGCTCGAATTCCACTCGTAACGGAAGGTCAGGTTCAGGTCGTGGTTTTCTTCTTCGAAAATCAGCTTGTTTCCGTAAATGCCCTTGTACAAGTTGCGGGTGATCCGGTAGAGGCCTTCCTGCCGGCAGGAGAAGGGTTCCCAGAGCTTCGTTTCATCTCCCTGTTTTATCCGGAATATGGATTTGCTGCCGGTGACCTCCGCCAGCTCGGTGATCTTGTCATCGGTGTAATAGGGAAAAAGGGCGTACTCGGCATTTCTCCGGCCTGCGGTCAATCCGCCATTGCTGGAGACAAACATCCAATGGTCGGAATCGCTGACGATGCTCATGAAAAAAGGGCGCAAAGCATCGCTGTTCGACATTTTGAAATAATCATCGCCGGCAATCCGGACGCGTTTCAGATCGGTCTTTTTAGCAGTATTCTCAAAGCTCATGCACTGTGGTTTAGCAATTTTATATCGTCAAAAATGTGTTCCTCAAACCCCTCTCAACCCCTCTCAACTTCTCTCAACCTCCCGAACCCGAAGGCTTTCGGGATTCGGGATCAACCTTCTCCTCCGTAATTTTTTCAAAATACTCCTCAATGTCATCCGCTGTCATTCCTTCGGAAAACGGATCGATGGCATGGACTTCCCGGAGTAGGTGCCAGGCCAATCTCGGATAAAGGGGGTACAGGCCTTTTTCGTCGGCCGGTCCTTTGGCGCAGACGCCGAACCATTCTTCGTTCATGTTATTCTGTCCGTCCACGAAGTCGAAGCTGTAGCCGCCGTTGCTCCAGGATGCGTGGGTGTCATGCACATCCAGGTTGATGGTTTGTCCTGACTTCCACCAGCCATCGCTGAACTGAAAGGTGAAGCCTCCGAGGGAATTGCCGGCTTTGCCGAGGCCGGCAGCGTTTTCGTAGATCTCTTTCCAGTTGCCTGCGAGGTACCAGGCCTGTGCTTTCTGGTCTTCCTGGTCGAGAACGGCATTCCAGGCATCAGCGCCAAATTCCGTGAACAGGAGGGGTTTCCCCAGTTCGTCCCGCACCTTTTGAAAAGCATCGCCGAAGGAAACGCCGCGGTACATGTTGGTTCCGAGAATGTCCACATCCGGGCAGGTCTCAGCGATGAGGTCCAGGAACATCAGGTCGCCGTTGCAGATGGCTACCAGGTGCTCCGGATCCGTTTTTTTCATGAGGGCAGCGGCTTCGTTGAACAGGCGGTACATGGCCCTTGCACGGGCGGTAGAATTCCGGTCTTCAACGGGGATGTCTTCCGTCTCCGCTCCTTCCCAGAAAAGCCCGTAGTTATTTTCGTTGCCGAGCAGGTACAGCAGCAGTCCGGGGGTGTTTTGGTAGGTCCGGGCCAGCTCTTCAACTTCCTTCAAAAGCAGTTCCCTGACGCGTGGATCGGCGTAGTCGGTGTTGGCTACCCAGGTTCCGTCCAGCATCAGCCCGTAGCGGCCAAAGGCGTGGTTCAGCATGGTGTATATGCCGTATTTCTCGTGGATGTAGCTGATCCATTTGGCGGGCACGCCGGTGTATTGCCGGATGGCGTTCACTCCCATGTCCTTCAGCAGGGTCATTTCACAATCGAGCGCAGCACGGATGATTTCTTCTGGCTGGTTCCACAAACTGTAGGTGTAGTTGGTGCCGATGGGGTAGTAGTCCCAGTTCATGCCCTTGACCATAAAGTCAAGGCCGTTGACCACCAGCTTGTACTCGCCGTTTTTTTCGACGAGGCTGATTTTGTCGTGCTGACAATGGCCGCACAGGGAGAACCACAACGATAGAAAGGCAAGCGTTAAGTTTTTCATGTACACCATGTTTGAAGCTCCCCGTGGCTGTAGGGGCAGCATCTGTGCGCCCGTCGAGTGGAATACCGGAATGCTCCGAATGAGAACCAACAGACTTTTGGCTGCGCTGATTGCAGGCGGGCCGGATGTAACAAATGTAGCCTGCTCAAACTTACAAGATTAGAAATGCACCTCAACATTTATTTCACTTCTCTCAAGACTTACTACTACAAATGGTTGCTGTATCGAGTGTAAGTTGTTGATTTTTAGCTATCATTGTGAATCTCAAAACTATACAAAGCATTTTTTCGGACAGCACATGGTCAGAGTTGTTTGCATACTTGCCCTGGGCCTTTTCAGCATGGCCGCCTTCGCTTCGAGCGGCTATCCCGTTCAAAGTTTTTCCCCGGGAGATTACAAAGCCGGCATCCAGAACATCGATTTTGCCCAGAACAGGGACATGACCCTCTTCGTGGCCAACAACCTCGGTGTGCTTTCCTACAATGGTACGGGATGGGAGGTGCACAGCCTGCGGCAGGGTAAGAAGCAGCGTTCACTGGCTTTTGACGAGAATACCAACCGCCTCTATGTCGGTTCGCAGGGCACCTTTGGCTACGTCGAAGATGACTGGCGGTACGTCGCTTTGGAAGACAGCCTGCCCCCTGCATTCCGCGATTTCGACGAGGTCTGGGATGTGTTTGTTCTGGATTCAAACATCTATTTCTGCACCTTTCAGCAAATCTTCGTTTACGACGGAAAGACCGTCCAGCCCGTTGAAACCAGCCTCCGGTTCAACCGCTCTTTCCTCGCCAACGGCAAGCTCTTTACCCAGACGGACAAAGGGCGGCTGCTCGAAGTCAGAGGCCGCACCATTGCCGATGCCTATCCGCAAAATCTGTCGAATCGAATCATCAGCGGCGTGGTTCCTTTTGAACAGGGCTACCTGCTCTTTTACAATTCCGGTGAAATTGAACACACTTCTTCTTTCGGGGCAAAGCCGGCCTTCGGACAGCTTGCCGATGCCCTTCGGGGAAAATATGTAAATCACGTTTTGAAGCTTTCGGATACCCGCCTTGCCATTGCCACCCAAACCGCCGGCATTTTCCTGTTCGATTTGCGGAACCAAACTTTTGAGATCATTACCAAAGAGGATGGCCTGCTGACCAATGCCTGCCTCCGCACTTTCCAGGATTACAGCGGCAACCTCTGGGTGGGCATGCAGAATGGCATTGCGGTGGTTGACATCAATTCGCCCATGCGTTTCGTGAACAAGGCAATTGATTTGCACGGCAGCGGATATGAAGCCTTTGAAGCCGAAGAGGGCACCTATTTCACCACCTCCAACGGCATATACTTCCTGCCCCGCAGTGGCTCCAGTTGCACTTTTCTGAAAGGAACCGAGGGGCCGGCTTACGGCATCCAGCGCATTGCCGGCAAACTGTACGCCGGCCACCATACCGGGCTTTTTTTGCTGGAGAGGGGGAAAGCCCGGCGGGTGGCCGAAACCGATGGCATGTGGCAGGTGAAGCAGCTGGCTTCTCAACCCCAGTATGCCATCGGAGGCACCTATTCCGGTTTGTTTCTTTTCAGGATAGGACCCAAAATGGAGCTGATCCCTTCGGGAAAAATCGCAGGTTTTGAAGAGTCGAGCCGTTTTTTCGAAGAAGACCGGCAGGGCCATCTTTGGGTGGGGCAGTTTTACAAAGGCCTGTACCGGCTGACTTTGTCAGAAGACCTGAAAAGCGCAAGGGCGGAAGAAGTCTCTGCCAGTTACCCCCCTCCGCTCGATGAACAGCTCATCCTGTCGAAAATTGACAACGATCTCTACCTGTCCACCCGGGCCGGCATTTTCAAAATTGATCCTCAGTCGGGCAAGATTGCCGAAGCTGAGATTTTCGCCGGTGAAATTGGTGAGCAGATCGTTTACCTGTTGGCGCAGGACCGGGAGCAGAACATCCACGTCTATGCCGAGAACAGCATTGGGTTTTACAAACAAATAAGCCCGAACAATTACGCATTCATCCCCTCGTCGCTGTACCAGTTGAGGTATTCCTTCAACAACGACCTGCTGTACGTTTCGGTGAATACCCGGCAGGGGGTCATGTTCAATGCCAATGAGGGTTTCATCCATTATTTGCCGGAGCTGGAAAGCCATGTGGGCAAGGACCGGCCGCTGCTCATCAGCAGGGTTGTCTATGTTACCGAAGGCAAAGAGCTGTATGCCCGGAAACCCTTTTCCGCATTGCCGGATAGCATTGGTTTGATAGCGGTGCCTGCCCGTGCCAGGGTTTTGCGCTTCGATGTGGAGTACTTTCAGTTCAACAGTTTCAGCGACAAACAATTCCGTTATTTCCTGAAAGGTTTTGACGAGGATTTTGGCGAGTGGACCAACGCGCCTTCCAAAGAATACACAAACCTCACCGAGGGTGATTACGAGCTCCTCGTACAGACCCGGAACAGCCTCGGCGAAATCGTTACGAGCAAACCCGTTGCGATTCAGGTGGAGCCGCCTTTCCACCGGAGCCTTTTTGCCAGGGTGCTCTATGTGCTGCTGGCGGCAGCGGTTTTGCTGCTGATCTCGGCCCGGTTGCAGCGCAAATACAGCCTGAAAGCCAGGGCAGCAGAAGAGGCCCGCCGGCAGGAACTGGAAAAAAAAGACCGGGAACTGAAAGAAATAGAGCGGCAACGCCTGCAGGCCATGAAAGAGATGGAAGAGGAGAAAATAAAGAGCGAGCTGAGGCACCTGAACAATTTGCTGGCCGCCTCGACCATGAACCTCGTGGTCAAAAACGAGTTCATTGAAACCATCAGGGAAAAACTGAATGAGGTCAATAAAAACGGCAGCACCAGAGACACCAGAAAAGCCCTCCAGCAACTGGTCAAGGAAATTGATACCACCCTCCGACTGCAGGAGGACTGGGAGCAGTTCGAATACCACTTCGATCAGGTTCACGGTGATTTCCTGTCAAGGCTCAGGGCCGAATTCCCGGACCTTACCCCCAACGAACAAAAGCTCTGTGCCTTCCTCCGGCTGAACCTGAACACCAAAGACATCGCCAACCTGATGGGCATTTCCCTGCGTGGCGTGGAGGTGGCCCGCTACCGCCTCCGAAAAAAACTAAGGCTCGAACAAGGTGAAAACCTCTCCAAATTCATTCTGGAATATTAGAAGTCATCAACCACTCTTACCGTGCTTTCCAAAAAACGCCCTAATCCAGGGATGAGGGATGAGGGATGAGGGATGATCGGCATCGGGGGAGGGATGAAGGAGCTAGCCTCTCCCAACTCTACTCCCTACTCTCAACAACCGCAGAGTTTCACAGAGTTATTTCACGGAGTTTCACAGAGTTTTGACACGGAGATCCACGGAGAAGAAAGAGCTAGCGCCCCCAAACCCTACACCCTACACCCTACACCCTAAACTTTTTAACCGCAGAGTTTTGACACGGAGATCCACGGAGAAGAAAGGGCTAGTGCCCCACCTCTACTCCCTACTCTCTACTCCCTACTCTCAACAACCGCA
>PAAY01000068.1 GCA_002698985.1 Saprospirales bacterium
TAATCCGGCGAAAAATTTAACGAAGTGCAGGATAAAATTGGCCGCTTGCAGCCAAGTGATGGGAATTTAAACAGGCTCTAAGCCCAGGCCACCCTAGCTCAGCTGGTAGAGCAACGCATTCGTAATGCGTGGGTCGGGAGTTCGAGTCTCCTGGGTGGCTCATTGCACATCTCTCGGGGTGTAGCGCAGCCCGGTTAGCGCGCGTCGTTCGGGACGACGAGGTCGGAGGTTCGAATCCTCTCACCCCGACATAGCCCTGCTGGAATTTCATTTCCGGCAGGGCTTTTCTCTTCCAGGTCCCTGTTTCTACCTGCCTGTTTGCGATTTTGCAGCTTTTTTCTAACTTAGCCAGTCTTAGCACCCATGATGTATCCTTAGCGACGTGTAATTGCCTTTTCTTAAACCACAAACCGTGCGCTATGGGTTCGAGTAAAACATCCAAGTTGAACCGGGTCATTGCCAAGTTGACAAAAGCTGCCAACAAGGCTCGCAAGAAAAGACCCGCCAATCAAAAGTCCACTTCTTCTATCCGCGAGAGCTCGAGGATGAAATTTGGACTCACCAGTTTGAATTCATCCATCCCCATGTTTCGGGTACTAGACTGAAATTCAAGCTGCAAATAAGAAAGGGCTTCCGGATCGCAATCCGGAAGCCCTTTCATCATTAAGGCGATTTCAAAGATCAGTCTAACGTGGCTCTCCTCAATTTTTCTTTGATGATAGGCTTTAGTTTTTCTGCAGCATCGAGGATCAGCATTTCGTCGGAAGGAAAAGGCATGGGTTTGTTGCCCAGTTTCTTTTTTGACTCTTCGGTCAGGGCCCTTTCATCTCCCTTGAAAGTGGCAGCATAATTCTCAAAGTTCACCTCAACTGTAACTGGTTCACTTCTTATCAATTCATTCAGCCTGTTATCGGTTAACTCGAGAATGCCCGAAACGACGGCAGCCTTGTGCTGGTATGTTTCAAAAACCCTGGCCTTGATAAGGACCTTTTTCGGAATCTTGATGTCGTTGCCGGCTGAATCCTTGCGGACATTACCGTTTTCATCCAGCACATATTCCCAACCTTCTTCAATGGTTTTATCATCGATATACTCCCGCTCTTTGAAGGTTTCAGGACTGACGTCGATTTGGGTGATGTACAAAGTAGCAGTGTAATCATAGTCAATGCCCTTAACAGGCTTGCTATGTACTTGCCTCCATTTTCTTTGTAAATCTGACAAGTTGATTCGTCGCAACTCCCTGTCGAATTCCCGGGGCATCAATACGTTAGAGTGATTTTGTACATCAAACAAAACATAAGTTGTGCCCAGGTCCAGTGCGCGCTGCATGAGTTTGTCCTCGTCTTTGTACCTGTCGTAATAGTAATCGAGTTTTTGAAACATTTTGTAGGCCTCGCGTGCTGCGTTTTTATCTCCTCGTTCCCCAAGGGCGAGCAGCCTTCTGCCTTCATTATAGTAATAGTCAGCAGCTTTTGCTTTTGCCTCTATTTCAAGCTCTTCTACCTTCACAAATTTGAAAGAAGCTTTGTAGCCATGCTGATCGATCAGGGGCAGTAAGGGCTCGATGGCCCTTTGCCTTTTCTTAATTCGCTTTACGATGTTGTTGATCTCCACCCAGTTCTCCTCACGTCCTTCTCTTTTCAGCATTTCGATCTCACGCATATCCTTCATTGTTGCCCTTTCAAAAGCTTGTTCCAGGGCTTTTACATACTTGGCTTTCTTCTTTTTCTTCCCGGCAAGCTTTTTCACACTGGCATAAATGGCCGGATCATACTGGCCCTTTTCCAGCATTTTCATAGGATTGCCGCAAGAAACCAAAAGGATGGTGAGAAAGAAGATGGTGAATTGTGCGATTGAATTCAGTTGGAGTTTCATAAGCCCACGGTTTTAATGTTCCATAATGATGTGGGCAAGGTATTGCCCTGGCATTGGCCGCTCAAGATATGAGAAGGTTAAGAATAGGCAATTAAAAGTTAAAGGATGCCTCTTGGCGGGCATCCTGGTTAAGTTTTCAAAAGAGATGTGAAATTTAGGGCGGAAGATTCTCTCAGGAATTTTCTTCCCAAATTCTTGCAAGGTGAATGATGGTAAGCGTGGCCTTTTCCATGTCCTGTACGGAAACCCATTCCTGTTTAGAGTGGAAAGCGTGTTCGCCGGCAAAGATGTTAGGGCAGGGTAGGCCCATGAATGAAAGTCTGCTGCCGTCCGTCCCTCCCCTGATGCTCGACCGGATGGGTTTCAGTCCAGCTCGCTTAATGGCCTCCACCGCATAGTCTACTACCTGAGGGTGATTGTCCAGTACCTTTTTCATGTTCCGGTACTGTTCCGTTACGGTCAATTTACCGCTTGCACCAGGATAATTTTCCAAAACTTCATCCATGATTTTTTGCAGCACAGCTTCGTGATCCTGAAGTTTCTCGTCGGTAAAGTCTCTGACGATAAATACGATTTTGGCATTCTCCACTGTCCCGTCCATCGAAACCGGATGAACGAAACCCTCTCTGCCTTCGGTTGTCTCAGGCGATAAAGTATCCTTGGGAAGTTTCGCGACGATTTCAGACGCTATTTTCAAAGCACTTACGAGCTTGCCTTTGGCAAAACCCGGGTGAGCACTGATCCCTTGAATTTCAATAATGGCAGCATCGGCAGAGAATGTCTCATCCTCCAAGGAACCGGCCTTTTCACCATCCACCGTATAACCGAAATCAGCCCCCAGCTTTTCCATGTCAACCTTGTCAACACCCCGGCCAATTTCCTCGTCTGGAGTGAACAGGATCCTGATTGTTCCGTGCTTTACTTCTGGGTGGGTCATGAAGTAATTGGCAGCGTCCATGATTTCCGCCAGGCCAGCTTTATTGTCAGCCCCCAGGAGGGTTGTTCCGCTGGCCGTGATGATGTCATTGCCTATCTGTTCTGCAAGATCGGGGTGTTCAGAAAGTCTAATGACCACGTTGGGATCGTCAGGCAAAACGAGGTCACTCCCGTCGTAATTCCTGTGGATGATTGGCTTGACTCCGGTTCCACTCGAATCGGGTGAGGTGTCCATGTGGGAGCAGAAGCAGATAACCGGAACCTCCTTATCAGTGTTGGAAGGGATGGTTGCGTACACATACCCATATTCATCCATGTGGGCATCACTAATACCCATTTCCTGCAATTCTTCTACGAGTAATTTCCCGAGAGCCTTCTGCTTCTCGGTGGATGGAATCGTGCTCGAATTGGGGTCGGATTGGGTGTCTATTTGCACATAGCGAAGAAACCTGTCCAGGAAGGTGTGTTTGTAAGTCATTGTTGTGGTTTGTCTGGTTAAGCAATCTGGCAGCCAATTAAAGAAAAATTAAAAACTTGGATGAACGAATGTGATTTTGTTCACCTCCATATTCTTGCAGTGACTTTTGAAAATTGTGAAGTCTATAGCAGACAGGTCTTCGCCTTTTGATGCGCTTGGTCTGTCGAAATTCGATTGAAAACCAGTTACTTAAACTCTTAATCAAACCATTTTTCTCTATGAAAAACCTCTTTAAGATCATCCCGATTTTTTTCTCATTCGCATTGCTCTTTACCGTTGGCTGCCAGGACGAAGGCACCGGTGGCGGTGGCAATGACATTGGACCCCTGGTTCAAATTGTTGACGGTCCGAATCCAGGTGATGTGATCACCGAATTGAACGGTACCATTTCTGTCACCATTGACGTCACAAAAGGCACCAGCCCCCTCAACACTGTCACCATTCAGGAAAATGGAACCAAACTGGACCTGAGCCGGATTGAATACGTCGGCGTGAGTGGCAGTGCCAACCCACTCCTCCTGTCAGGTGCCAACAAAGATGGTTTCACTCAGGAAATCAGAATCCAGGCGCAGGACGCCTACGATACCCGTACTTACACCATTAAGGTGGAAGATGAAGCGGGCTTGTCGGATGAGGTGTCATTTGACATCACAATTGTGGAGCCCATCGAAAAAACTCTCACCGGGGTATTGTGGAACCAGGGTGGCCCTGCCGGAAAAGGTGGCATCGACCTGGATGATGGTAGCTCAACGGGCAGTAAGCTGAGCTCTACCGGAGACCCTGCAGTTGACACTTCCTACCTCCGCGCTGAAATGCGTGATATGGGTATTGATTCATTGGCAGGCAGTGGCGACAACTGGCGCCGCAGGGTTGCCGGGATCAACGGCTCAGAAGTTCGCTTCCTCGGAAACAGCCTGCCCGATTTCAACTTTGACAATATCACTACGAAGGAAGCCATTCTAAGTGCTTTTGAAGCAGCTGCCCCTTTAAGTGAAACGCTCCCAAACTGGGGATCATTCAAGGTTAGCCACGAAGTGGCTGAGGGTGACATTTTTGTCGTCAAAAAAGGTGAGAAGTACTATCTCGTAAAAGTGGATGTTGTTGTTGAAACAACTGTTTTAGGTGATAATACCGACCATTACGAGGTCTCGATCAAGTACTGATCTTGATTTGTAAATATGAGAAGTGGTGGCTCCTGAATTTGGGGCCACCACTTTTGTTTAACACCTCATTAACAAGGGGGCGAATGTGCTTGACACCTATTCACAACGAATGGCATAAATTTGCCGGACTCAAATTGCGACACAACAAGGTGTCATTCCGAAGAATTTAATCTCAACTCATCATCAAAACTCAAATCAAGATGTTCAAGCAAATTAAACTTGGATTTCTCGCTTTTGCCCTGATTGGCTTCCTGGCTAGCTGCCAGAACGATCAGCAAGCCCGTGAAGAGGCAACCAATGCTGCCGCAGGCAGTGTTACCAATGCTGCCAACACTCCTCAAAAGCCTGGTCAGGTTCAACCTGCAGCCAATGCTACCACTCCGGCTCCTCCTACAGGACCCACTACAACTATCCAATTTGACGAGCAGGAGTACAACTTTGGCAAAATCAAATCAGGAGACAAGGCAGAACACGAGTACACTTTCAAAAACACTGGTTCTGAACCACTTGTTATTTCAAATGCTAAAGGTAGTTGCGGTTGTACCGTTCCGGATTGGCCGAAAGAACCAATTCCTCCTGGTGGAACCGGCAAGATCAAAGTTGTTTTTGACAGTAAAGGGAAGACCGGCCCACAGACTAAGACTGTGACCATTACTGCCAATACTGACCCACCAAACACCATCATCTACATCAAAGGTGAGGTTGAGAAAGCAGAGGGTCAATAAGCAGCTTCTTGCTACCGACATCGAAAAGCCTGCATGATTTACCTTGTGCAGGCTTTTCCAATTTTTCTGACTCGATGAAGAAATACCTTTCCCTTGTAAAGTTTGCCCATACGGTTTTTGCAATGCCTTTTGCCTTGCTGGGGTATTTTTTGGGCGTACAACTTCCGGACAGGCACTTCGATTGGAAGTTGTTGTTATTGGTGGTGCTATGTATGGTTTTTGCCAGAAATGCGGCGATGGCTTTCAACAGGTACCTCGACCGGAATATCGATAAAGCCAACCCCCGTACGGCTACCAGGGAAATACCGGCAGGAGTCATCAGTCCGCAATCCGCACTTTGGTTCGTCATCCTAAACGCAGCAGGATTCATAGCAACCACCTGGTTTATCAATTCTCTTTGCTTCCTGCTTTCTCCGGTGGCTTTGCTGGTTATCCTGGGTTACAGTTTTACCAAGCGTTTTTCTGCACTTTGCCACCTGGTGCTCGGCATGGGGCTCGCCCTGGCACCCGTTGGGGCTTACATCGCTGTTACCGGCAGTTTTGCAACGCTGCCCGTTTTATATGGCTTTGCAGTCCTTTTCTGGGTTTCTGGATTCGACATAATCTATGCACTGCAGGATGATGACTTTGATCGTTCCATGCAGTTGCATTCAATTCCGTCAGTATTCGGGCGGGAAAAAGCACTGCGGCTTTCAGAAGTCTTGCACCTTCTGTGTGCAGTCTGTATCCTCGTCGCAACATGGGTGGCTCAAGGCTCGTACCCGCAAGTCAACTGGTTGGCCTGGGGGGCTGCACTGTTTTTTACAGGGTCGCTGGTGTACCAGCACTTGCTCGTAAAACCCAATGACCTCAGCAAGGTGAACCTCGCATTCTTCACCACGAATGGTGTTGCTAGCCTTGTTTTTGGAGGGCTGACGATTGTTGATCTGCTGTTTTGATCAATCCATTACCTGCGAACCAGCTTGATCACTTTGACCAGGGCTCCGTCGTACCTGATTAAGACAAAATACAACCCGGACGCAAGGTCATCAGTTGCAATGGACTTCTGCACCTCATTTTCATCAAAACTTCCTTCCAGCCATTTCCGACCGATGGCATCCACCACCTGGTAACTTACCGAAGAGTTATAGTCATTTATCAGTTCCAAAGTCAATGCATCACCAAAGGGATTGGGATACGCATGCACGAGGTTGCCCTCAGTACCCAAAATCAACTGCACGACGTTTGACAGCTCGACATCCCCATTGCTCCGGTTAAGCCTGAGCCGGTAATAGTTTTTACCCGATGGGGGAGAAAAATGGAGGTGAAAGAAATGAGTGCTGTCCTGTCCAGCGGCAGTACTGTCAGTAGTCGAAATTGGTATAAAAGCCGTTGCGGGCGTAGCCCATTCCAGTTCGAATTGCAGGCTTGAAAGTGAATCGGTTGGCCACTTCCAGTCAAGCAGAGCGTCCGTACCGACGACTTTTCCGTGGAGTAAGATCTGTTCATCCGTACAGGCTTCCGTTTCACCCAGTGACAGCGTATCGGTGCGCAGGCAGGCACCGATGGAGGTGTTGATTGCAAGCCAGGCATCCGCTGTGTATGCCCAGGATACATAGGGCACTATCTCCCCCTGAGCCGCAGCGGTGGAAGCTGTTTCAGAAAACTCCCAGGAGTAAATCGCATCAGTGGCCGGGTCTATCACTTCAAATGAATAGGCTGTTTCTTCGCAAATGGATTTCGGACCTTGAACTTCAACTTGCGGAACCTTCTGAATCGAAATCCTGACGGGGGCTGTGGGCAACAGCGCTGAGCAGCCCGCCCTCCTGACCGTCCTGATGAAATAGGTAGTTTCCGCAGGCTCCACTTCAAGCGATGCGGTGTTCGAAGCAGGGATGGCCTGCCACAGCATTGGATCAAACGGCTGGTCTGCGGAGTTTTCGTACCACTGAAAAATCAGGTCTCCTGAGCCACCTGTGGCTGCTTCGGTTTCGTTGAGCAAAACAGACGAGCCACCGGGCAAGCAAATCATTGTGTCGCAACAAATGGAGCCAGCCTCCGTCACATTGTGGCAGGTATCCAATGGGATAAAGCCAGCATCGAGGCCCGCACGGATTTCACCGGAATTGAGTTGAAAGGACTGCGTGAGGCCCGTTTGGGGGTCTGCATCACTGTCGAAGTTGTCATCTCCACCTGCGTTGGGGATGGTGAATTCATAACCAGAAGTCAGGTGAAATTGCAGCACATACTCACCTGGAGGTAACACGAATTTGTAATGCCCTGAGCTGTCCGTGGCAGTTGTCCTGTCCAGGTTGTCTCCGATAAAATTGAGCCCGCTGATTTGCACGGTTATACTGTCGATCCCGCTCTCACCGGCATCTTGAATGCCATTTCCGTTCTGATCGAACCAGACGAAATCACCTGCTTCCGCAAACTGAGGAATCTCAAATTGCCGGATGATTTCACAGTTGTGGGCATCCGAAACAGTTACCGAATAAATGCCGGGGGATAAACCTTGAATTGTGTCACCGGAAGCATTATTATTCCAATTGATTTGAACCGGCAGTTCCATGTTAGAATAGGACACTGCCAGTGCACCATCTGGCAGTTGTGGCGAATCCGGGTAATTGAGCAATGTTATTTCGGCCAGGGGTTCAGGGGCCACGTTTAGTTCAATGGTATCTGAAGCTATGCAGCCCCTTGCATCGGTTACCTGAACGAAATACTGACCGGATGCACTCGTCTCCAGGTTGGTGATCGTTTCTCCGTTGCTCCACATTACCGACCAGGGCTGTGTGCCTCCTGAAATGACAAGTTCCGCATGGGCAGGCTCTCCGCAAAACCCATCCTCTGTCTCCACATCAGTTGTCAGCTGTGCAGGTTCATCGATGTTGCCGCCAACCACTTTTGTGCAACCGGTGGCAATCTCCGTGATTGTTGCTTCGTAAACACCCGCGCCAAGCTGTGAAATTGAATTACCCGTTTCTCCGTTGCTCCACTCAACCTGGAAGGGCGATATCCCACCGGAAGTACTAAGACTGATTGATCCGTCAGCTTCGCCAAAGCAACTTATATCCGTCTGGTTCAACGATACTGCAAAATCTCCGCCCTGTTGTATGAGTACAGAATCAATAGCCTTGCAACCCAATGCGTCAGTCATGGTTACGCTGTAAGCACCCGCATCCAGTCCCGTGGCCATTTGTGTGATCTGGCCATCAGACCATTGAAAGATAAGCGGATGCACGGCGTTGGCAGGCGCTATAACCGTTGCATTGACGGGATCGCCAACACAACTGTATTCAGGGGCAACCAAAGTAATGGCGAGGGCCGGCCCTTCGGTAATGGTGTAAGTAGCGCTCTGGGTGCAGCCAAGCAGATCTGTGACGGTTACAGAGAAATCTCCGGCTGGGAGGTTGCCTATGCCATTGCCGCTGGCTCCGGTACTCCAGCTATACTGAAAGGGAGGTGTTCCTGCTGAAGCCAGTGCCACAATCGTTCCGTCGTTTTTTCCGAAGCAACTGGTGCCTGTTCCAAAAATGTCCAGTTGAATTCCAGGAATATCTGGCAAGTAGGTTGATTGGGTGACACTACAACCGTGAGCGTCTGTCACGGTAACGGTAAAGTCTCCGCCAACCGAGCTGGTGATGACTGGGCCGTTTTCTCCCGTCGACCACTGGTAGTTGTAGGGTGGCGTTCCGCCAATGGCGATGGCCTCTATCTGAGCATCAGCGTCGCAAGTGCCCGCATCGGAATTTATGGTTGTTTGCAATGGTGCCGGTTCCTGAATTTGGTAGCTTTCAGTTGCCTCACATCCTGCTATATCCGTCACTGTCACCTGGTAAACACCGCCGGACAATCCGTTCAATTGGGGAGTTGTCTCACCGGTGTTCCACAGAATGGCAAATGGAGCAAGGCCCGATTGAATTTCGATACCGATATGGCCGTCGGCGGCCCCGTTGCAGGAGATGGAATCCAGTTCCGAAGTGAAAGTCACTGCCGGGCTGTTGAATATCGTTTTGGAACCTTGTCCAATGCAGCCTTCTGCACTGGTCACTGTGACCGAATACATACCTGGCCCGAGGCTGTCGATAGCTGGTGTAGTTTCACCATTGTTCCAGACAAACTGGTAAGGGGGCGACCCGTACTGAACTGAGGCATTCAGCATTCCGGTGTTTTCATTTCCGCAAACCAGTGATGTTCCCGAGACACTGACCATCAGGTTGTTTGGCTGGGCAACAGTGGCTGAGTCTATCAGTTGGCAGCCTTCTGCAGATGTTATCGTCACCGAATAAGTGCCGGCACCTGCATTGTGAAGAATGCTGTCCGTGGTTCCGTTGGACCAGGCGAAAGTAAAAGGCCAGCTACCCCCACTGACAGACGGGGTAATGCTTCCGTCTTTCGCTGCGCAATGGCTGGTGTTTTTCACCGTAAATGAAACCTGGAGGGGAGGAGGATAGACCAGTGAGACGGAATCGACTTTGAAGCATCCGACATCATCGGATACGGTGACGATATACAGGCCCGGTGACAGGTTTTCCAGGCTTTGAGTGCTGTCTCCAGTATTCCATTTGTAAATGAAGGGTGGCACTCCGTCGAGCGGATTCACCTTGATTCTGCCATTGTTCACACCGTTGCAGGTGGGGTTTTCCACTTCCAGTTCCAACTTGAGGTTGCTCGCATTGTCCAGTTGAAAAGTCTTGATTCCCTCGCAACCCATGAAATCCTGCACTGTTACGGTGTATGTTCCGGCTGGGAGGTTGTACACTGATTGGGTGGTGTCACCTGTGTTCCACAAATAGGTCACAGGGGGGAAGGCCCCGGGAGCATTTGCGGTGGCCCATCCAGTACTGTCACCCGCACATCCAGGTTCTTCTGTCTGCACTTGCACCCCCAAGGGGTTCTCTTCCAGGCCTACCGTATCGGTCACGGTGATGCTGCAACCGTTGTAAGCGGTAATGGTCACGGTAACAGGCCCGGCCGGCAAACTGTCAATCAGCGGCCCGGTCATTCCATTGTCCCAGTCATAATCAAAGGGTGCCACTCCGCCGCTCACCATCGCCTGTGCGGTGCCACCGCCAAAAGGGTTGTTGCAGGCTGCACTGGTTGTTTCAATACTTGCCGTCATCGGTTCTCCGATGTACTGACAGTTGATGAATGCGCAGTTGTTGGCATCCTGGGCGGTGATGCAATATTGCCCGAGGGGCAATCCGGAAATACTGGCAGTGGTATCACCAGTATTCCACGAGAGCGAATAGGGTGGTGTACCGCCTGATGGCAAGGCTGTAATTGCCCCGGGAGGTGAGCAGGCTGTTACAGTGATGGGAACCTCCAGTGGCGGAGGTGCAATGAGTACAATGGAGTCAACAGCCTGGTTGCCATCCTGGTCGGTTACCGTCAGGGAGTAAGGGCCAGCTGGCAGACCGGTAATGGGATTGCCCGTTTGGCCATTGCTCCAATCAAACTGATAGGGTGACTGCCCTCCACTTACTGAAGCCAATATGGAACCGGTTGCAAATCCACCGCACAGGGGCGGGTTACCATTCAAGGTGATAGTGATCTGTGTCATGGCCGTCGGTTGGATTGCAAACGACAGAAAAAATGTCAACAAGGCCGGGAGGTAAAGTTTGTTCATGCTTGTTTTTCTTAAACGGGGTTTGCATCGTGTACTGAGCACCCCTCTCAAATCGGTTTGATAGAGTAGGTGCCAATGCAATAAATCCGATGGGATTCATTGAATCGTTCAAATGTCCTTGTTCTAATTGCAGGGAATGGTGTTGACCAGTTGGTAGATGCTCGGCAAATGTACTAAATCAATTTGCCTTAGCAGAATCGGGAGGGGCAACTCAGCCTCCGTATCTTATCTTGATGATATCCTCGTATTTGCTTTTTATCTTTCCAAAGATGAAGTTGTAGGAGATCCCAACCTGCAGGGAGTGGTAGGTTGAAGTGTAGGATTGACGAAGATTGGGAATTTCAGGCCTTTTCGAATAGTAAACGTTGTAAGAGGTCTCTATCATCGCAAATTTTCCGAAGGGAAAGGAGAAGCCTATACCACCGTTGGCACCATAATACTGGTCATAGTTGTAATTGAGTTGCTGGCCGGCCACGGCGTCTGTGAAAGTTAGTTTACTGTCGTAAATGCCTGCACCGGCTCTCAGTACAAGGCCAAATCTCGCTGCCGGGTAACGGCACAGTTTCGACCGAAGGAATATGCCCATGTAGGTAGATGTAATTTCATCAGTCCCAAATGGAGCTCCATTAAATTCGAGGTCGAGTTGTGGTGAAATGAGGTCTTGCGAGTATTCAACGCCAAGTTGAAGTTTGTGCATGCCTCCGGCCAGGCGACCTCCAAAATTCAGGTAGCGGGTATTGCTGGTATAAGGAGAACCGTATTTGGTTGTGTTGATTCCGGAAAAACCTTCGACAATGAGGTTTTGGGCGGATACAAGGGAGGGCAGTGCGATTATCGCGATCAGCGTGATAAGCACCTTGAAGGCCCCGCAGTTTAACATGTTTGTTATCCGGTTGCAGATTCCCATTGATCTTAAATAATGAAGGTTAGACAAGTTGGGTTGTCTAACCTTCATGGTTGTGTGCATGCCATTGATTGTCAGGCATTGAACACAGAAATTAGAAAGAAGTTTATCGCAAGCAACTGCGATTACATCAGCCGCATTGCTTTTACGAGGTATGTCAATGAAAATGGAAGTACCAACCAAAACCACTGAGGCATTGCAATCAGCATCCAGATCATCAGAATGGTTGACACAGCAAAAAGAATCCAATCCTTCGTTGTAGAGTTTGTAGCTTCAGCATTCATTTCGTTCTGATTTTGTGGCGGCAAAAGTAGAAACCACTCAAGGAATAGGCAAATGTAGAGCAAGGCATTTTTTAACAATGATGAATGAAGCCTCAGTTCAATGGAATCCTATTCGTTGAAAGGGGGAGCGGAGAGCTGCTATGGTGGGGAGGGCGCAGTACCTCCATCCTTTGAAATATCCAACACCGCTCTCCGGTATGTGTATCATAATTAATGTGTAAACATGTCCGGTAATTACATTCGACAAAGATTAAACTATGTCTTTTCAACCTACCATTTGCGTTGTTTAAGACTGATCAGATGGCCTTACACAGGTGCCAGAAAGCTGGCCTTCCATGGTTCAACCAATGAAGAAAACCTGTTGCATCAAATAGGGGGGTGGTGGCTGGGACTGCTCTTTCTGTTGCTTGACCTGATACTGATAGGCGACCTCTATGAGATGCTGTCCAACGCGATCAAAGCGCCTCGTGAGCTAACAGCCACAGAAGAAAAAATTGCGAAGAGGCTCTTTGGAGATGCATTGCGCTATCAACTTATCAGGTTGGACGAGAAGGCGAAGCTGGTTTGCAAGCCCCGTGGCATTGCGTACGTCAGTTTGTTTACGATTAACAGTTGGGGAGCCCTCAGCAGCCGGACTTTGATCCATGAATTGGTGCACGTATGGCAATACCAGCGACTTGGACTGGCATATATCCCTTTGGCCTTATTGGCTCAAAAGAGCAAGGAAGGGTACGACTATGGAGGGACGGCAGCACTGATAAATGCAAAATCCGCAGGCTTCGGCCTGGCTTCATTCAACCTGGAGCAGCAAGCCGAGATCCTGGCAGATTACTATGCTGAATTGATGCATACTTCTTCCAGCAGGAAACCCACAATGGAAGACCACGTTTCAGAACTTGAATATTTCGCTTCGCAAGTGAGAAGCCCCGAATCCCAAAATGAATTTCCGGGGCGGAAAGTATCATAGCTGGGCTGAAGTTGTAAGTTTGCCACTTATTGTGAAATGTTGTATCCATGATTAAGTATTACACCAGAGAGCAAGGCAGGGTTAAGGAGTTGCTGGAGCCGGAGGCCGGCTCATGGATCAACATATCGCCACCTTTCACCCCTGAAGAACTCGAAGAGGTAGCCCAGCAGTTCGATATCCCACTTGACTTTCTCACGGACCCGCTTGACATCGATGAGCGTTCGCGTTATGAGAAGGATGAGGACATGAAACTCATCATTCTTAGCACCCCAATTCTGAATCCATTGGAAGAGGACATCGATGCCATCTTTATCACCATTCCAATGGGTATCGTACTGACTCCGGATCACCTGATCACCATCAGTGCCTATGAAAACCCTGTTCTCAGCCTTTTTCTAGAGAACAAAGTCAAAATCTTTGATCCGGAGGATGAGCAGCTTTTCGTGCTTCAACTTTTTGAACAGAACGTTTACAGGTTCCTCAATTGCCTGAAGCAACTCAACCAGCGTCGCAACCTCATAGAAAAGGAACTTTACTTTTCAAGCCGTAACCAGGAGTTGAAATACCTGCTCAGTATCGAAAAAAGTTTGGTGTATTTCGCTTCTTCGCTCAGTGACAACGAATTGCTGAAGATGAAAATGAAGCGCACAGACTTCCTTGGTCTCCGGGATGATGAAGACAAAATTGAATTGTTCGAGGATGTGATTATCGACAACAGCCAGGCCTTGCAAATGGCCAATATGTACACCAACATCCTCAACGGAACCATGGATGCTTATGGTTCCATCATTTCCAACAACCTGAACCTGACGATAAAGCGACTCACCACCATCACCATCATTCTCATGGTTCCTACCCTCGTGGCCAGCTTTTTAGGCATGAACGTGACTTTGCCGGTGGATGCAGAGGCCAGCCACACTTTCTGGCTCATCATCGTCATTTCCATCCTCAGTAGTGTTGTGCTGGGCTGGTATTTTCAGAGAAAAAACCTCTTCTAAGCGCCTCTTCTTTTTGTCAGCAATTTTGGTTTGATTTTCAACCCATTAAGTTTGGTTATTCTACTGGATTCACTAATTTGGTTACAAAGTGGCTTGAATTGATTTTTGGGTTTTCCACAATGTGAATAAGGTGTGGAAAAATTCAAGACGTTGATTTGCAGCTCATTGTGCCAGTTATCCACATTTTGTGGAAAACTCATTGATAGCATACTGAAGAGGTGCATTACTTTAGTGCTTACAAACCACATACAGAGAAAAGTGCACAAGTTCACAAGCCGTCTTGCGGTCTAAACACAGGAGGGAACATATCCGTCTCACCAGACTAGTTTTCGTTCCCATTTAATACAACTTCGGGGCTTACTGATACTATGAATTGCAATGCCTCGTCTCTGCCTTTTACAAAAGGGCGGGGCGTTTTTGTGTCTGGGCAGCCGGGTGGCCTTGTGAAATCATGAATGACATCAACTTCAACCAAACTCACACAAGCAACAGATTATGGAGACATTGGCTTTGACTCACTCATCCTCAGGCAATGGGACAAAAGGCAGCACACGGACATACACTTTTAAAGATGCGTTGAAAGCTACTACCCGATATTTCAACGGTGATGAGCTAGCTGCAAACGTCTGGATCAACAAGTATGCACTCAAGGATTCTGACGGGAACCTGTATGAGCGTACTCCCGACGATATGCACAAGCGCATCGCAACCGAGCTGGCCCGGATCGAGGCCAGGTACCCCAATCCGGTTAAATTCGAGACACTCTATAAGTTGTTGAAGAATTTCAAGTACATCGTACCCCAGGGTAGCCCCATGTCAGGGATCGGCAACAACTATCAGGTATCTTCCCTTTCCAACTGCTTTGTGATTGGCAACAATGCCGATTCCTACGGCGGCATCATCCGGACCGATGAAGAACAGGTTCAGCTGATGAAGCGCCGGGGTGGGGTAGGACACGACCTTTCACACATCCGCCCAAAGGGGAGTCCCGTCCTCAACAGTGCTCTTACGTCCACAGGTCTTGTGCCATTCATGGAGCGCTATTCCAACTCTACCCGTGAGGTTGCACAGGATGGCCGTCGCGGCGCCCTGATGCTGACCGTTTCCATCAAGCACCCGGATGCAGAGGACTTCATCGATGCCAAGCTGGAAGCCGGAAAGGTAACTGGAGCCAATGTGAGTGTCCGCGTTACCGATGATTTTATGAAAGCGGTATTGAATGGCGAGAAGTTTACTCAGCAATACCCCATTGATTCTGACAAGCCGGTCTTCACCAAAGAGGTGGATGCCCAGGCTTTGTGGAACAAGATCATTCACAACGCCTGGAAGTCAGCTGAGCCAGGAGTTTTGTTCTGGGATACGGTTATCAGAGAATCGGTGCCTGATTGCTATGCCGATTTGGGCTACAAAACCATTTCGACAAACCCATGCGGGGAAATTCCACTCTGCCCCTATGACAGCTGCCGCCTGCTGGCAATCAATCTGTACAGTTATGTAGATCATCCATTTACGCCGAAGGCGAAATTCAATTTCAAAAAATTCAGCGAGCATGTACAGATGGCTCAGCGCATCATGGATGATATCATTGATATCGAGCTGGAAAAAATTGACCGCATCCTTGCCAAGATCGAAAATGACCCCGAGGGCATGGAGATCAAGGGTACGGAATACAACCTTTGGAAGAAGATACGGAAAACTTGCGAAGAAGGCCGCAGAACCGGCGTTGGCATCACTGCCGAAGGCGATATGCTGGCAGCTCTGGGCCTGCAATACGGAAGCGACGAAGCCATTGAATTCTCAACGGAAGTACACAAGACTTTGGCCGTCAATGCTTACAAGTCATCGGTAAACCTGGCCAAAGAGCGCGGTGCATTCAAAATTTATGATGCAGCCCGTGAAGCCGGCAACCCGTTCATCAACCGCCTGAAGGAGGCCGATCCCAAATTGTACGAAGACATGGTGAAATATGGTCGTCGCAACATTGCGCTGCTCACCATTGCACCCACCGGCACTGTCAGCTTGATGACCCAGACTACTTCTGGCATCGAGCCTGCTTTCCTCATCACCTACAAGCGTCGTCGCAAGGTGAATCCAAATGACCAGAAAGCCAAGGTTTCTTTCGTTGACGAAGTAGGAGATGCATGGGAGGAGTACAATGTCTTCCACCACAAGTTTCTCACCTGGCTGGAAGCCAACGGCTACGATACGAAAGCTGTTGAAAGCATGGATTCCAAAGAGCTCGATGAACTCATCCGGAAATCACCTTACCACAAGGCCACGGCAAACGATGTTGACTGGGTGCAGAAAGTCAAGATGCAGGGTGCCATCCAGAAGTGGGTCGATCACAGTATCAGCGTGACCGTAAACATTCCGGAAAATACACCTGAAGAGAAGGTCCGTGAGATATACAAAACGGCCTGGGAAGTGGGCTGCAAGGGCTGCACCATATACCGCGAAGGTTCCCGCTCCGGGGTATTGGTTTCTGACAAGGATAAAAAGGAAGCATCAGCTACCGATGACCCAGGCAGTGCTTTCCAGATCACCTATGCTCCCAAGCGTCCCAAGCGCCTCGATGCGGAAATCATCCGCTTCAAAAACAACAACGAGCGCTGGATTGCCGTGGTAGGTTTGCTGGAAGAGCGGCCCTACGAGATATTCACGGGCCGGGCCGAAGACACTTTCATGATCCCGTCTTATGTAAGTCGTGGGTGGGTGTTGAAGCAAAAAGATGAGTTCGGTAACAACCGCTACGACTTCCAATACCTGGACAAGGATGGCTACAAGGTAACCATGGAAGGGCTTTCTCGCTCATTCGACAAAGAGTACTGGAACTATGCTAAACTGATCTCCGGTGCACTGCGCCACGGTATGCCACTTCAGTACGTCGTCAACATGGTGAACAGCCTGAACGTAGAGCAGGAGCACATCAACTCCTGGAAGAATGGCGTTGTCCGTGCCCTGAAGAAGTTCATTCCCGATGGTACACAGGCCGTCAAGCACGTTTGTCCCGAGTGTGGCGATCACGACGGAGTGATCTACAAGGAAGGCTGCCTGATCTGCAAGAGCTGTGGCCACTCCGAATGTGGCTGATTGGGAGGTTTAAAATTGAAAGTCTATCATACTTGTAGTTACGAAAGGGTGGGCCGCATCAGGCTCACCCTTTTTCATTGAGCAATTTATCGACGACCATAGGCACCCCGATGGTTGCCACTTCCGGCACAACCTCGAGCCGGCGGAATCGTTGCAATTCAAAGCTCATCGCAGGATTTGGGTCTATGTAATACACCTGGATGTCAGAGGGGGCATAACCAATCAGCCCGGCAGCGGGATACACCTGCATGCTGGTTCCGATGACCAGCACCACGTCAGCATTTGCAACCTCTCTGGCCGCCACTTCCAGCATCGGAACGCTCTCGCCGAACCAGACGATGTGGGGCCTGAGCTGGGCGCCTTTTTCACACCGGTCGCCCAGGTGCAGGTCTTTATCCCACTCGTAAACAAGCTCCGGATCCAGGGTGCTGCGCACTTTTTTTAGTTCACCGTGGAGGTGGATAACCTTTGAACTACCGGCACGTTCATGGAGGTCGTCAACATTTTGGGTGACGACGACGGTGTCGAAGCGGGATTCCAATCGCTTGATGGCTTCATGTGCGGCATTGGGGCTCACTTCTTTCAACTGCCTCCTGCGGGCGTTGTAAAATTCCAGCACCAGTTCTTTGTTCCGGTACCAGCCTTCAATGGAAGCCACATCCATTACATCGTGTTCCTCCCACAGCCCCCCGGAATCCCTGAAGGTTTTTATGCCGCTTTCAGCGCTGACACCGGCACCGGTCAGCACTACAACTTTCGTTTTGTTACTCATTGCGGAAAAAGTGTTTGTTAGAAATCTGAAGTCTCATAATTCAGTTTGCCCGGGTAGTTCCTCTGCAGGAAACTTCTCAGTTTGTTGCCCAGGCTTTTGGAGCAGTTGAGTTCAATTTCTCTGAGCCATTTTGACACTTGCCTGGCCGGCACCGGTCCGAAATGGGTTTTCAGGTAATGGTCAAAATGCGATTCGAAGAGTTTTAAGGTTTCATCCGGCCGGATTTCGTACAGGGGGCCGGCAAATCTCATCAATACTTCGATGTTGCCTTTTTGGGCGATGGCCGCTATCAACTCCTGCCATTGTTCACGAAGGGCATACAATGCCAGTTCCAGAAAGTCATTCGAAAAGAACTGAATCTGATTTTTTATGTCCTCGATGCGTTGCTCGGAGACCTGTTCAATAACCGACTGGCAGGTCAGGAAATACCCGGACTCATTGGTCTCATGGTAGAGCCAGATGGCATGCTCGAAAATTTCGTCCGCTGTTCCGGAATGTTCGGCCGCTGTCAGCATGGTTTTGCGAAGCAAGAAATGAAGGTCGACGGGAAGACCGACAGCCAAAGCATGCCTGGCAGCCAGCAGGCTTTCCTTCGGCAAACCGGCCAGCATGAGTTGCTCCGCAGTCCGCAATAAGAGCAGGTAATCCTGCTGCTCTGCAAGTGCCTTGCGAAAACGGGTCAGGGCATCTTTGTGGCGGATGAGAATGGGGATCAGCCTGTTGACCAGATCCAGTTTGTGATCTATGGTGCCCTGGATTTTGAGCTGTTCCGAAACCTTCGAAATGATTTCTTCCCGCCTTTGCTTTTCGTCGGAAAGTTCAAGGCTGATGCTGAGTAAATGACCGGAAACGCCCAGTTGTCTGGCCGTGCCCTTGACGAAATGTGTCCTGGTGAATTGCCAGATTTCAGCTCTCAGGTCCGGAGAAACCGCCTTCCCTGCCAAAAGGCTGAGTTTGTCACAAGTCTTTTGCATTGATTTCTGGAGCTCCTCCGCATTTTGCCCCCGTTTCTTGCCCATGTTCAGCAAACGGCTGATGACGACGCTCAACAAGTCAAAAGCCTCGGTGTAGTGCTCCAGTGCAATGGCATCATCGGCCTGGTTGTTCAGCATGTCGATGAATCCAGCCAGGTGCTTCATGCCTTGCGGGCTGATAGTGCCCTGCCTGCTGATGATGTATTTGAACACCGTGTCAAGCAGTTCATTGTACTTGGCCTTGTTGTCGTCGTAAGGGATTGCGGTGGCAAACCGCACTTTGAGTGCAAGTCCGAAAAGCCTGTTTTTTCTAGCGTACTGCCGCACATAGGCCTGGAGGTCTTCCGGTGGAATGGAACTGAGGAGTTGGTTGATCGACAGGTTTTGTGCACGCTGCTTCTTTACCTGTTTTTCTCCTTTTTCCCCTTCGGTCAACTTCCTTCTCAAGGCAAACAGTACTGCAACGATGTGACCGCAAATACCGGTCTCTTCAAATGCGGGGCATTCGCAGGAATAAGCCTTGACGTTCTGGCCGCTCAGCTGAATTTCGATTTCGAACTGATCGATGTTTGCAATCCAGAGGTTGCGATCCACTTTGACCAGTTCAAAGTCATTCCTTTCGAAAATCCGCTCTCCGACCAGCAGCGCGTTCTCGTCAATATTTGCCTCGATATTTTGGATTGGGAATTTCATTCCGGCGCAAATTCCTGCTCTTTTCGGTTGAGTTTTACATTGTGAAAAACAAAACATCAAATATAAACGAATCTGAATGAGAACGTCTGTGGCTCAGGGATCAATCCTGAGTCACCCCGTTTTTTCCTGCAATTTTTTTAAACCCGGCGAAGCTGGTCTTCTGAAATTATTCCCGGTCACAGCTTTTACCGAAGGACATAAAAAGTGGTAAATAGCAGGAGGATTGCTCCGGCAATACCTACTTTTGGGATTGTCAATTCAGACGATTTTCAACCGGGCACTTACCCGAAAAAAAGGCTTATGATCAGGGATGTATTTTTAGTGAGACACGCCAAATCCAACTGGGACTACCCCCATTTGAGAGACATTGAAAGGCCGCTGAACGACCGGGGCTTGCGCGATGCTCCCCGCATGGCCAAATACTTCGCTGACCTGGGTTTGCATCCCGACATCATCATCAGCAGTCCTGCGGTCAGGGCACTTACGACGGCTGCCTTTTTTAAAGTTGAGCTCGATATCGAGGGGGAGGACTTCTGGGTGCGTGATCAAATTTACGAAGGGTCTGCCAGCACCTTGTTGCAGCTGATCCAGTTGTTGCCGGAGGGTGTTGAACGGCCGGTGATTTTCGGTCACAATCCAGGTTTCACCATGTTTGCCAACCACTTTCCCGGCGGTGATTTCATGAACGTACCCACTTGCGGCATCGTGCATTACCAGGCAGACATCAGCCATTGGGGCGAGTTCGGTCCAGGCTCGGTGAAAGTCGTTGCCCATTATTTTCCGAAAGAAGTATTGTAAAATGCGTATTGGAATTTTTTCTGTCCTTTTTTTGTTTTTCATCGCCTGCGGCAAGGAGGAGGTAGCCCTGCCATTGAGCGAAGAAAAAATGGCTCACATTCTCGCCGATGTCCATACGGCTGAAGCCGCCATCAGAAACGCGACCGGCACCGACAAGGATTCTCTGGAACAGCTTTATTACAAAAGGATCATGCAAATCCACGGTGTGGACAGAGCGGAGTATGATTCCACGTTGGCCCTCATTCAGATGGACCCTGACCGGTTGGTGAGGGTGTATCAGCGGGCGGGCATGGTGCTGGATTCGCTGGGAAAGAAGCTTGACGAGGATTAAGAGCCTGTTTAAATTCCCATTACTTGGCTGCAAGCGGCCAATTTCATCCTGCACTTCGTTAAATTTTTCGTCGGATTACCCGTATCCGCCTGCAAAATTTGCCTCGTTCAGAATAAAATTTGCTCACTTTCGCTCAAGCA